>NZ_JAZHRV010000001.1:1866750-2489000 GCF_036924595.1 Bradyrhizobium algeriense
ATCGCGGTGTCGGCAAAGGCCATCAGCGCCTGGCCCGAGACCGTGCCGCCATTGCGGCACAGCCGCTCCGAGAACGGCAGGCGCAAGATCGCGCCCGGCTGCCAGTCGGCGGCGTCGCCTGGTGGGGCACTGTCGAAGCGCTCGATCACAAGATTGAGATCCATCACCCAAGGTGCAAAGACCTCGCCAAGCACCCGCCTGGCTTCCGCGATGCCGAATTCCGTTGCTTGTGGCTGTTGTTGCATGAACGCCCGTTTCCTCGCCCGACATTTTGTTGCCGGCGCATTGTAGTGGCCATTGCGGCCAAGGGAACAGGCGCGGTGGGCCACAAATACGGCACGAAATCCTGCGAATCGGCGTCGAACCAGAGACTGGGGCCCCATGCTTGGCGAGGCGGTTGAGCCGGTGGTATCCTTGCCGGAAACGCAAAGTCAGCGTCCCAAAGGAGAGCTTCATGAGAATGCTGAGCGCGGCCGCGGTGGTGGTGTTGTTGACGGTGCCGGCCTACGCGCAGAGCCCGAACATCAACCTGATGCCGGAATTCCAGTCCAAATCGCCGGAGGAGAAGGAGGCGGATGCGATCAAGGACAAAGCCTATCGGGAATCCTTGAAGAAGATACCCGACGCCAAGGCCTCTTCCGATCCCTGGGGCACCGTGCGCAGCACGGACACGCCCAAGGCCGCAGCGGCGCCCAAGAAGAGCAAGACCGGCAGCAACAACCAGTAACTGTCTCGCGACAGCGGCGAGTAGGATTCGTTCGCCGCAACCCCTATATTCGACCTGTCGTCCTGTGTCTGGAGTTACGACATGGTCTTTCGTCCGCGCGATCTCGCGAGCCGGATGGGCGGCCGGCGCAAGCCGGACGACGGCTATTTGCGCGAGACTTTTACACTGCCGCGCGACAAGGCCAGAGCGCGGGCGCGCGACTTTCTCGACCGCTATCCCAAGGCGGCCTATATGAGCTCAGTCGAAAGCTGGCGCGAGCTGCCCGATGGCGACATCGAATTCACGATGCGCCGGCTTGCCAGCGCCGATTAGAGCAATCGGTCCACGAAATCACCAACACCTCGATTTTTGCCGAATTCCGATAACTCGGTATTCAGGTATTCCGCCTAGGATTTCTCCGCGCAGGAGAAATCATGACGAGAGACCGCAAAGACCTTGGTGCCCGCAAGTTCGTTCGGGTCGATTTGCGCAAGCCGGGATTCCTGATTCCGGCGCCGGATGCGCCATGGATCCAGTGCTACATCCTCGACATTTCCGATAACGGCGCCTGCCTGGATGTGGGCGACCTCGCTGTTCCCAAAGTGTTCGGCCTTTCCCTCACGGCGGGCGGCGGGGTGCTTCGGGTATGCACGTTGGTCTGGCGCAGGGGCGAGATGGTTGGCGTCCGATTCATCTCCGCCCGGGAGCTGCGAAAGGGCGCCGCGCCGGCCGGTGAAGCGGATGCCGTTACCAAGAAGGCGGACGCCTGAATTTAGCTCGCTTCCTGATCGGCGTCCTGCAGCGTCTCCGCTACCAGGCGAATCCGGAATACCGGCTTCCTGGATTCATCCAGCAATTCCATCTGCCACTCGGCGTTTTCGGAGAGTTGGCGGGAAATGTCCGCGATCATGTCGCCGCAGACGCCGGTCATTTCCTTCCAGGCGGCGTTATGATCCGCAAACTCCGCGCCGTCGTTGTTGACGCATGCATCCACGCCATGTCGAACGCTGAAGAAGAAGATCGGCATGGCAATGGACCAAACGTCAAATGGGCCGCCGTTGGCCCTGAGAATGCGCAAGTGCAGGCGGAGTGGATTCCTGGCGCGCGGAAAGATCAACTCCGGGTTTTTACGGGCCCATGCCTGTTACCGTGCATATGCGCTACATCATGATGTATCTGTAACATTATGTAATTACTTAAGATTTCACGGGCGGGCGGCTGACGCAAGGATCCGACGAAGCGGGCTAATCCCGTTCGGCTTTTTTCAGCTCCCGATCGATCCGAAGCTGGACCCGCCGGATGGCCAGCAGATTGAGCTTGGCTTCGGTCTTGCCCGCGATGACCTGGTCGCCGATGCGGAATTGCCATTTCCAAATGCCCGGAGCGACCGCCGTCACGGTGAATTCAACACCCTTGTAGACCATAGAAAAATCCCGCCGCGGCCCCAACCGCTTCAAATCCATACTTATCACCTAAAATTGCAAGAAATAAACGATGCAACTGTACGAGATTTGATCAGGCGCCAGCCAGACGCCTGCGAAGAAACGGAGAGGAGCCGGGAATAACCCCACGGCCCCGATCAGGACACCAGTTGGTGCGCCGCGTGCTTCAGTTCGCGATCGATTCTTAACTCGACGCGGCGCATGCCAGCAAGGCAAGGCTCGCCTCGATCTTACCCGACCTGACCAGGTCGCCAATCCGAAATTGCCATTTCCAGAAGCCCGGGGTCTCCGACTTGGTGAGCGTATATTCTACGCCTTTGTGGTTCATGAAAATCTCCCGCACTCCTCCGCGATAACGGCAGCGGAACCACAAAGTTCCATATTCCATCTGCTGACATTTGCCGCGCTCCGGCGCGGCAGAAGTCCTGGCGCTGTATGCGTTCCAACCCCGCAGGCGCGTCCGAATTCCCCCGCCGGCCCCGCTTGCGCGCCGCTAAAAAGCACTGCGCCGCGCAAGCGGAGTATGGTCGCTTGGCGGCGCAGGCCTATTCCCCGAGTGATGCAATGTCCCAGGCAAGGTTTTGTCTGGATGGTGAGAAAAAGGTTCAACGCGCTGGGGGCGAATTTGCCGAGCAATTTGCGCGCTGAAACGGGGCCCTTGCGGCAGACGTATCTGCTCGCGAGGGCGGGGGTGGTCCTCCAGATTTTCCCCGCCGTCGGCGACCTCGCTGCATAGCCCCATGCGGCGGGGTCGTTTGGCTGGGGCGACCGCGCTTGCAGGGAAAGGCCGCTGCTGCCGGCGCCTATTCCTGGCGCGTCGGATAAGGCTGCCGCGGCGGCATATGGGGTCTGGAGGGCGCGTCCGGCCGGACCGGCTGCGGCACCCGCGAGGGCTCCGGGGTGCGGCTGAGGCTCAAGCGCCGTGTGAGGAGATGGGCGCCATGCTGCTGAACCATCGGCAGGGTGGGGGCGGGGGTGAAGGCAACCTGTATGTGCATGCAGCAAGGCATAGCGTGCGCGTCTTGACGGCCGGTTCAAATGAAACTGCAAGCACGCCTAAAATTGTAAGCGATGTCGCCCAAGGGCCACCGAAGGGGCGTCCAAGGCATGAGACGTCGCAAGGCATGATTTGCAGATCGACCAATAAACGATGAGACCGCCGGTTCGGCGGCCTCATCGCGAGAGCTAGCTTTCCGGCTGCTCTACGTCAGGCGGCCGGGGGCTGGCGTCCGGCGCCTCTTCACTCCTGGCCGAAAGGTCGGCGGCCTTGTCGAGAAAGCCCGCGGCGACGTCCGGATCCGTGGTGGCCATTGCAAATTTCAAAAAGGTTGCCGCTTGTTCCGTTAGATATTTTTTACCCGGCACAATTCTGGTTCCCCGTTAAACTACCCGTCGTCGCTCCTGATGCGATTACGCACTGCGGCGGAATCCGTTCCGGCGGAAAAGTACAAAAATGGACTCAAGACGGCGGGGATATGGAGCGCTCGCCATGTTCGCGCCGGGCCTTGAAGGGCGGGCGTTCCGAGCCGAGCTGCCGATTTCGGCATCGTGTCGGCCCATCCGCGGAAATATGCCGAGCCCTGCGCGCCGGGTCACTTCCGTATGGTTACGTAGCTGGAGCCGTGCGGCTGGAAAAACATCAAAAAATAAGCCGCCCTGTTGGGCGGCTTTATTAGTCTAACCATTTTGATGATCCATCTCGAAGGATGGTCCGCTACGGCTATTAGCGATCGATGACAGTCTTGTTACAGGCCCTGCCTAACTGTGAAGTCCGCCCTTGTAGACGGGAATTTGTAATTCTGCTGCCCGCTCCTGCCGTTCCTTCCTGGAAAATTCACGCTCGCGCTGCTCGAAGGCGGCCAGTTCCTTTTGCGCCGTCTCAAGAAAACGGTCGCGTGGTGTTATTGCCAATTGAGTGTGTCCCGTCATTTACGCACCCCGTCGATTGACCCCAAGGCTCGATGATACTTAAGCCCGCGGACCGCGGGAAGGTCCGCTGCCCGTAAAATTACGGAATTATGAAAGTTGGGAAGCTGGCAAGTTTGCTTGGGGCACCAGGGGCCAAATTTCACGTGTCCAAGGTACCGGCTGAAATAGGCCCGCTCGCAAAGACAGGCCTGAACGAAAAAGGCCGCCTCAGTTGGCGGCCTCTAGACCTCCATCATGATCTAGTTTTTGCTTGTCCCCGCTTGACGCACTCATTGATTTTATTGTCCATAACTTCGACCTCGGCGTTAGCAGGTATATTGCAGTGACTGGTCGGGCTAAGCGGGAGCGCCATCCGGCAATCAGGCCCCTTCATTTCCGCGCGGACGGCGGAGCGGCATTGATATCCCTGCGACTCCGCCAGAGCGGCTCCATTCGAAGCTGCGAAAGCCATACAGATTGCTGAACCTGCAATGGAGAGACTTCACGGGCGTTGCCTCTATCTTGCTGTGAGGCAGTGAAGGCTAAGCTCAAAATCAAATTAGGCCACTGTTAACTTCAAAACCGGCCACCAGCGGTTGAAACAGGCCATTGCCATCTCCGGGAAAAGAACATATTGCGAACATAGAACAAACGTGGTACGAAATTCCTATACGCCAACGAATCCAGAAATCGAATCCTAAAACCTTCCATCGCCCGTTTGTCCCGCTCGCGAATCCCCGCCATAAGGAGCACGTATTATGTCCGCCACTGCCCTGCGTATCGTTGAAGGATCCTCCATGGATAAGACCAAGGCCCTGTCTGCCGCGCTCTCCCAGATCGAGCGCCAGTTCGGCAAGGGCTCGGTGATGAAGCTGGGCAAGAACGACCGCTCGATGGATATCGAGACCATTTCATCGGGCTCGCTCGGGCTCGATATCGCGCTCGGCGTAGGCGGGTTGCCAAAGGGGCGCGTGGTCGAGATCTACGGGCCGGAATCTTCAGGCAAGACCACGCTGGCGCTGCACACGGTGGCGGAAGGGCAGAAGAAGGGCGGCATCTGCGCCTTCATCGACGCCGAACACGCGCTCGATCCGGTCTATGCGCGCAAGCTCGGCGTCAACATCGACGAGCTCTTGATCTCGCAGCCCGATACCGGCGAGCAGGCGCTGGAAATCTGCGACACGCTGGTGCGCTCCGGCGCGGTTGACGTGCTGGTGGTGGATTCGGTGGCGGCGCTGGTGCCGAAGGCCGAACTCGAGGGCGAGATGGGCGACGCGCTGCCGGGGTTGCAGGCGCGGCTGATGAGCCAGGCGCTGCGCAAGCTCACCGCCTCGATCAACAAGTCCAACACCATGGTGATCTTCATCAACCAGATCCGCATGAAGATCGGGGTGATGTACGGCTCGCCGGAAACCACCACCGGCGGCAATGCGCTGAAATTTTACGCCTCCGTCCGCCTCGACATCCGCCGCATCGGCGCGATCAAGGAGCGCGACGAAGTGGTCGGCAACACCACCCGCGTCAAGGTGGTGAAGAACAAGCTGGCGCCGCCCTTCAAGCAGGTCGAGTTCGACATCATGTATGGCGAGGGCGTCTCCAAGATGGGCGAAATTCTCGATCTCGGCGTCAAGGCCGGCATCGTAGAAAAGTCCGGCGCCTGGTTCTCCTATGACAGCCAGCGGCTGGGCCAGGGACGCGAGAACTCGAAAACCTTCCTCAAGGCCAATCCCGACATGGTCGCCAAGATCGAGATGGCGATCCGCCAGAACTCCGGCCTGATCGCCGAGCAGATCCTCGCCGGTCCCGCTGAGCGCGACGCCGACGGCGAAGAGCCGGCGGAAGAGTAAGTTTCCGACGCTTCAGGCCGATAAGGTTTGAAACGCGACAGACGGGTGCTGCGGACGTTGAGTTGCCGACGTCTTCAGCGCCCGTTTTGTTTGGTAATTCTGCGTGCGCAGGTGATTGGCTCATGAGGCGTCTGATCCTAACCAGTTCGTCCGGATTTGGTCTTCTTGGTTCGGGCCTTGCCGAATTTGTCATCCACTTTTGCTATCGCTTCGCGTGGGGGCAGTTGCCGTCCCCGGACGAGCTTTCGTCCTATCTCGGAACGCGTTCGGAGGAACAGCGTTCGGGGGATCACTGGTCGGACTATGGCCGCCGGGGGCCTGCCGACGACGAGGAAAGACAAGACCTCAGCCTTGTCGAATTCTGCGAGGCCTACGACACGATCGAACTGTGGTTCGACCCGCATCCTAACGACCAGTTGCAACTGGTCTGGCTGCTCGATTACTTCCAGTCTCATCCGGAGATTGCAGCGAAGCTGGTTTTTCGCCTTGTTGACTTTGATTTGCTTGGCGTGCGCGCGGAGGAGTTTCGCAGGCTTGAGGTGTTCGATTTGTCCGTTACGGAGGCGGAATTGAACACGGCAAGCCGGAGCTGGCAGGCGTATTGTTCGCCGACGCCCGAAGCCTGCTTCGATCTGCTTTCCAGCAATCTGAGCGCCTTGCCGCTGCTAAGACCGGCCATGGTCGAACTGCTCGAAGAGCTGCCCTCCGGCGTGACCGGGCTCGGCGCAACTGAAATGCGGATACTGGAGATGTTGGCGTGGGGATTTGCGAATACCAATCCGCTGTTTCATCTGCGGACTATCCGCGGCACGCGCATCTTCGGCGAATGGGAATGCGGCTATTTGCTCGATGGGCTGGCGTTCGGGCGCAAACCGGCCGTGGCGGGCCTTGACGAGGGGCTGCGCACACTTTTGCGGGAAAACCTCAGGGATCGCCATGAGGCCTACTTACGCAGCCGCCTGTCGCTTACCGAGTTCGGCAAGGCTGTTGTCGCCCACAAGGAAGACTTCAGCCGGCACAATCCAATCGACCGCTGGTGGGGCGGCACGCATTTGACCAACGATAATCTGTGGCGCTGGAATCCGGCGCTGACCAAGCCCTTCTGCAGGCAGTCTGAACGAGGCGTACCGTGACGCGTTTGATCCTGACGTCAGATTCCTCAAGTGCGGGCTGCGTTGTAACGGCCGGTCTTGCCGATCTGGCTGTCGCCATCGAGCTTCGGATGGTTTGGGGGGCGCCGCGTTCCGATGCGGAGCTTGCAGCATTTTTGGAGGCAAGGACAACGCAAGGGCCGGACTCGCATTGGCTCTATTCTTTGCCCCGGCAGCGCCGTCAGAAATCCGGCTTCAAGGATCTCGGGTTGATCGAGGCTTGCGAACGTTGCGAAACGGTCGAGCTCTGGATGGAAACCGAGCCGAATGCCCAACTAGTCCTGATCTGGCTGCTGAATTATCTCGGCCCACAGGCGAAAACATTAAACATTATCTTGCGACATTTGGATGCCTCTCTCGGCGAGACAGAACCGGCGCGTCTCGCCGAATTGAGGTTTCCGGGTGTTGCGATCAACGACCATCATATCGAGATCGCAAGCCTTGCGTGGCAGGCCTTCCGGGCACCCACGCCACGCGCGTGGTTCAACCTGCTGAGCAAGGATCTGAGCATCTTGCCGCAGCTTCGGCGATGCGTTCTGGAAATGCTCGATGAGCTTCCCGGTCGCGCAACCGGGCTTGGCGCGTCCGAACTGCGAATTCTGGAATTGATCGCGGCCGGTTACGTGCATCCGTTCGAGGTATTTCCTCATTTCAAGCAGCGCTTTCAGCGCCGCGTGTTCGGCTATTGGGAAGCTGGTGCTCTCCTGGAAAGGCTTGCGCTGGCCCCGGTGCCGGCCGTGTCAGGCCTCGCGGAATGGCCGTTCACGCTGGAGATGCACGATGAGCATGAGCGATACGAGCGATATAAGGAAAGCCGGCTATCGCTCACCGCGCTCGGCAAGGCAATTTTGGCCGGCAACGAAGATTTCAGCCAGCATAACCCGATCGATCGCTGGTGGGGCGGCACGCACCTGACCAACGACCGGCTGTGGCGCTGGGACCCTGTATTGCTCGTGCCGTAGCGGCGTGGCCGTAGGATGGGTAGAGCGCAGCGAAACCCATCATCGTGGCGCACCCGCGGTGATGACCATGATGGGTTTCGCTTCGCGCTACCCATCCTACAAGAGCATCACTCCGCGGCCTGCGCGTAGTCCGCCACCGGCGGGCACGAACACACCAGGTTGCGGTCGCCATAGACGTTGTCGACGCGGCCGACCGGGCTCCAATATTTGTCCGTGCGCGAGACGCCGTCGGGGAAACAACCCTTGGCTCGGCTATAGGCGCGGCTCCATGCATCATCGGCGATGTCGTGCACGGTGTGCGGGGCATGGCGCAGCGGCGAGGCTTCGACCTTCCAGCGGCCAGCCTCGATCTCCGTGATCTCGCTTCGGATCGCGATCATGGCATCGCAAAAACGATCCAGCTCCGCCTTGGATTCCGATTCGGTCGGCTCGATCATCAGCGTGCCCGGCACCGGAAAACTCATGGTGGGCGCATGGAAGCCGTAGTCGATCAGGCGTTTGGCGATGTCGTCGACGGTGACACCGCTCGTGGTCTTGAGCGGGCGCGGATCGACGATGCATTCATGCGCGACGCGACCCTTGGCATTCTTGTAGAGCACCGGGAAATGCGGATCGAGCCGGCTTGCGATGTAGTTGGCGTTCAGGATTGCGATCTCGGTGGCGCGCGTGAGGCCTTCGCCGCCCATCAACAAAATGTAGATGTAGGAGATGGTCAGGATCGACGCTGAGCCTGCCGGCGCCGCCGACACCGGTCCTACGGAAGCCGCCACCGCGCCGTCGGTGGCGGGATGGCCGGGCAGATACGGCGCAAGGTGCGCCTTCACGCCGATCGGGCCCATGCCGGGGCCGCCGCCGCCATGCGGGATGCAGAAGGTCTTGTGCAGGTTGAGATGCGAGACGTCGGCGCCGTAATCGCCGGGGCGCGAGAGACCGACCTGCGCGTTCATGTTGGCGCCGTCGAGATAGACCTGGCCGCCGTGGCCGTGAACGATCTCGCAGATATCGCGGATATGCTCCTCGAACACGCCATGCGTCGAGGGATAGGTGATCATCACGGCGGCGAGATTTTTGGAATGCTTCTCCGCCTTGGCGCGGAGGTCGTCGACGTCGACGTCGCCGCGCGCGTCGCACGCGGTCACCACCACCTCCATGCCGACCATATGTGCGGAGGCAGGGTTGGTGCCGTGTGCAGAGGAGGGGATCAGGCACACCTTGCGGTGCGGCTCGCCGCGCGCGACATGATAGGCGCGGATCGCGAGCAGCCCGGCATATTCGCCCTGCGCGCCGGAATTCGGCTGCAGCGAGACCGCGTCATAGCCGGTGATGTCGCACAGCGCTTTCTCCAGCCGTCTGAACAACACATGATAGCCTTTGGCCTGCTCGGATGGCGCGAACGGATGCAGACTGCCGAACTCGGGCCACGTCAACGGAATCATCTCCGTGGTCGCGTTCAGCTTCATGGTGCACGAGCCCAGCGGGATCATCGCGCGGTCGAGCGCGAGGTCGCGGTCACTGAGCTTGCGCATGTAGCGCAACAGCTCGGTCTCGGAGCGGTGCGCATGGAACACGGGATGGACAAGGAACGCGCTGTCGCGCTTCAGTCCCGCCGGCAGCGTCTCGCGCGCGCCGACCTCGATGTCGGCATAGCTCAGCTTGCCGCCGAACGCGCGCCACACCGCCTCGACGGTCGCCTGTGTCGTAGTCTCGTCCAGCGCGATGCCGAGCCGGCCTTCACCGATGCGCAGATTGATCGCTTCAGTATGCGCCCGGACGACGATCTCGCCCTGTCGGCTACCCACATCCACCGTCACGGTGTCGAAGAACGCCTCGCTCTTCAATGCAAAGCCAAGCTTGCGCAAGCCCGCCGCCAGCACCGCCGCGCGCCGGTGCACATTGCGCGCGATATGCGTCAGCCCTTCGGGGCCATGATAAACCGCGTACATCGAGGCGATCACCGCCAGCAGCACCTGCGCGGTGCAGATGTTGGAGGTGGCCTTTTCGCGGCGGATGTGCTGCTCGCGGGTCTGCAGCGCCAGCCGATAGGCCGGCAGCCCCCTCGAATCCACCGACAGGCCGACGATGCGGCCGGGCAGCGAACGCTTCAGCGCGTCGCGCACCGACATATAGGCCGCGTGCGGGCCGCCATAGCCCATCGGCACGCCAAAGCGCTGCGCCGATCCGATGGCGATGTCGGCGCCGAGTTCGCCGGGCGAGGCGATCAGCGTCAGCGCCAGCAGGTCGGCGGCGACGACGGCAAGCGCGCCCTTGACGCGCAGCGTATTGATCGCCGGCCTGAGGTCGCGCACCGCGCCTGACGTCCCCGGATACTGCAAGAGGCCGCCGAACACCTCGGCCTTGTCGAGATCGGTGAGGGGATCGCCGACGATCAGATTCCACCCCAAGGGCTCGGCGCGGGTGCGCAGCACGGCGAGCGTCTGCGGATGCACTTCCGCGTCGACGAAGAATGATTTTGCTTTGGCCTGCGCGGCGCGTTCGGCGAGCGCCATCGCTTCGGCCGCGGCGGTGGCCTCATCGAGCAGCGAGGCGTTGGCGACGTCGAGCCCGGTGAGGTCGCAGATCATGGTCTGGAAATTGAACAGCGCTTCCAGCCGGCCCTGGCTGATCTCCGGCTGATACGGCGTGTAGGCCGTGTACCAGGCCGGGTTCTCCAGAATGTTGCGCTGGATCACCGCGGGCAGGATGGTGCCGGAATAGCCTTGGCCGATCAGCGAGGTGAACACCTGGTTTTGCGCGGCGAGCTCGCGCATATGCGAAAGCACCTCGGTTTCGCTGAACGCCGGGCCGAGATCGAGCGGCGCCTTCTGCCGGATCGACGCCGGTAGCGTTTGGCTCATCAGCTCGTTAAGGCTTTTCGCGCCGACGGTCTCCAGCATCGCACTGATGTCGCGGGGCGAGGGGCCGATATGCCGGCGCACGAAATCGGTGGCGGCTTCGGCGGTCGTTTTCAGCGGCGCGTTCATGGCGTGCTTTCCTTAAGCCGTATGTGCCTTGTAAGCGGCCTCATCCATCAGGCCGCCGAGTTCGCTCTTGTCCGCAATCCTGAGCTTGAAGAACCACGCCTTGCCGGCGGCGTCGGAATTCACCAGCGCGGGTTCGGCGGCGAGCGCCTCGTTGACTTCGAGCACTTCGCCCGAGATCGGCGCATAGACGTCGGAGGCGGCCTTGACCGATTCGACCACGGCGGCGGCTTCGGCCTTTTTCAGGGCGCGGCCGACCTTGGGCAGTTCGACGAACACGACGTCGCCGAGCTGCGACTGCGCATAGTCGGTGACCCCGATGGTGGCGACATCGCCCTCGATGCGGAGCCATTCGTGGTCTGAGGTGAACAACGTCGTCATGAAACTTCCTCTGGCGTTTGAATCAGCGTTTGCAGAACTAGCGTTTGTAGGTGTTGGGAACGAAAGGCATGGCCGCGACCTGCAGCGGCAGGCGCTGGCCGCGCACTTCGGCGAAAACCTGCGTGCCGTCGGCGGACAACGATGTCGGCAGGTAGCCCATCGCAACCGGCGCATTGAGGCTTGGGCCAAAACCGCCCGACGTGACCTTGCCGATCGGGTCGCTTGAGGCGGCGTCGGCAAACAGCAGCGCACCTTCGCGCACCGGCGCGCGGCCCTCGGGCCGCAAGCCGACGCGGCGGCGCGACGCGCCTTTTTCAAATTGCGAAAGGATTTTTTCGGCGCCGGGGAATCCGCCGGCGCGGGCGCCGCCGGTGCGACGGCTCTTCTGCACCGACCATTCCAGCGCGCCCTCGACCGGCGTCGTCGTGGTGTCGATGTCGTGGCCATAAAGACAAAGCCCGGCTTCCAGCCGCAGGCTGTCGCGCGCGCCAAGGCCAATCGGCAGCACGTCCTGATTATCCAGCAGCGCCGCGACCAGCGTCTCGGCGTGCTCGGCCGGAACCGAAATCTCAAACCCGTCCTCGCCGGTATAACCGGAGCGCGAGACGAAGCAGTCGAAGCCTAAGACCTTCCGCGGCCCGGTATCCATGAACCGCATCGCGGTCACGTCTGCACAAAATTTGGCCAGCACCGATTCCGCTTTCGGCCCCTGCAGCGCGATCAGGCCGCGGTCGGCCAGCGAATCGACGACGCAGGTCTCGGAGAGATGCGCGCGCAGATGCGCTTCGTCCTCGGCCTTGCAGGCGGCGTTGACGACCAGAAACAGATGGTCGCCGAAATTCGCCACCATCAGATCGTCGAGGAGGCCGCCGTCTTCATTGGTGAACTGCGCGTAGCGCTGCCGTCCCGGTGCAACCGCCACGATGTCCTGCGGCACCAACCGCTCCAGCGCCAGCGCCGCATCGGCGACCTGGCCTGATTTGGGACGCAGCGCGAGCTGGCCCATATGCGAGACATCGAACAGGCCGGCGCTCGCGCGTGTATGCAGATGCTCCCTGAGCACGCCGGAGGCGTATTGCACCGGCATCTCATAGCCCGCGAAGGGAACCATCTTACCGCCGCGCGCAACATGGAGCGCGTGCAACGGGGTGCGTTTCAGGTGAGATTCGTCGCGTGCCAGCATCCAGGGACCCTCAGGGGTTCCGGGGACCAGCCCCCGAAAACCCGAAAGAAAGCCCCATCTGTCGCTGTGCCTGAGAGTATTATCCCGTCGGCGGACGCCCTGGGCCAAAGCCGCCCGGCGTCACTTTCCAGATGCTAGTTCGTCACGCGGTTCGTTTGCCTGAGAGTTTCCGGGGCGGTTGCTCCTTCGGCGCCGGCGCTAAAGCCGATCTCTCCCGACGTGACGTCTTACAGATAGGAGGGAAACACAGCCCTGCCAAGCCTGTCAACGCAGCCGCAGCATTATCAACGGGACTTGCGCGCCTATCTTGTGTGCTGCGGCAAGCCCATGATCCGCCTGCACAGTTTCTGGACAGCACGGCGGCCCTTGTCTAAAAGCGTACCGCCGGAAGATTGGGCTATTTGCGGCCCGACCCGGGCATACTTCCGATTGGATGAACATGAGCGGCGTCAACGAGATCAGGTCGAAATTCTTGGATTTCTTTGCGGAGAACGGCCACGAGATCGTGCCGTCGTCGCCGCTCGTGCCGCGCAACGACCCGACCCTGATGTTCACCAATGCCGGCATGGTGCAGTTCAAGAACGTCTTCACCGGCGTCGAGAAGCGGCCCTACCAGCGCGCCACCACCTCGCAGAAATGCGTGCGCGCCGGCGGCAAGCACAACGACCTCGACAATGTCGGCTACACCGCGCGGCATCTCACCTTCTTCGAGATGCTCGGCAATTTCTCATTCGGCGATTACTTCAAGGAGCGCGCGATCGAGCTTGCGTGGAAGCTGATCACAAAGGAGTTCGGGCTCAAGAAGGACAAGCTGCTCGTCACCGTCTACCACGACGACGATGAGGCGGCGGGCCACTGGAAGAAGATCGCCGGCTTTTCGGACGACCGCATCATCCGCATCGCGACCTCGGACAATTTCTGGGCGATGGGCGACACGGGGCCCTGTGGGCCGTGCTCGGAAATCTTCATCGACCGCGGCGAGCACATCTGGGGTGGGCCTCCGGGCAGCCCGGAAGAGGACGGCGATCGCTTCCTCGAATTCTGGAACCTCGTCTTCATGCAGTTCGAGCAGGTGACGAAGGAGGAGCGCCAGCCGCTGCCGCGCCCCTCGATCGACACCGGCTTGGGGCTGGAGCGCATGGCCTGCATCCTGCAGGGCGTTGAGAGCGTCTTCGAAACCGATCTTTTCCGTAACCTGATCGACGCGACTGCTTCGGCGCTAGGGACCGGACCGAAGGAACAGACCGCTGCGTCGTTCCGGGTCATTGCGGACCATCTGCGCTCCTCGGCCTTCCTGATTTCGGACGGCGTGCTGCCGTCGAACGAAGGCCGCGGCTATGTGCTGCGCCGGATCATGCGCCGCGCGATGCGCCACGCGCAGCTCCTCGGTGCGCATGAGCCATTGATGCATCGCCTGGTCTGGGCGCTGGTCCGCGAGATGGGGCAGGCCTATCCGGACCTGGTGCGCGCGGAGAAGCTGATCGAGGAGACGCTGCGGCTGGAAGAGACCCGCTTCCGCAAGACTCTCGCGAGGGGCCTCGCCATTCTCGACGAGAAGAGCGCCGGCCTGAAAAAGGGCGACATGTTCGACGGCGATACCGCGTTCACGCTGTACGACACCTACGGCTTCCCGCTCGATCTCACCCAGGACGCGCTGAAGTCGCGCGGCATCAGCGTTGATCAGGCTTCGTTCACCGATGCGATGGAAAAGCAGAAAGCCAAGGCGCGCGCGTCGTGGTCAGGCTCGGGCGATACCGCCAGCGAGAACGTCTGGTTTCCGCTACGTGAAAAGCTCGGTGCCACCGAATTCCTCGGCTACGACACCGAGAGCGCCGAAGGCGTGGTCACCGCGCTGGTGAAGGACGGCAAGGACGCCGACAGCCTGAACACTGGCGAGAGCGGCGCAATCGTGCTGAACCAGACGCCGTTCTACGCGGAGTCCGGCGGCCAGGTCGGCGATACCGGCCTGTTGACCGGCGAGGGCGTCAAGTTCCGCGTTACCGACATGCAGAAGAAGGCCGGCGATCTTTTCGTGCATATCGGCACGGTGGAGCAGGGTACGCTGAAGGTGGGTACAGCGCTGCAGCTCGAAGTCGACCATGGCAGGCGCTCCTCGATCCGCGCGCATCACTCGGCGACGCATTTGTTGCACGAGGCGCTGCGCCAGGTGCTCGGCGATCACATTGCCCAGCGCGGCTCGCTGGTGGCGCCGGATCGGCTCCGCTTCGACTTCGTGCATCCGAAGCCGATCACGGCGGAAGAACTCGCCTGCGTCGAGGACATCGCCAACGAAGTCGTGCTCGAAAACGACGAGGTGACAACGCGGCTGATGGCGGTCGATGATGCCCGCGAAGCTGGCGCGCGCGCCCTGTTCGGTGAAAAATACGGCGACGAGGTCCGTGTCGTCTCGATGGGCAAGGGCCCGCGCGAACAGGGGCAGAACGCACTCGGCTGGTCGGTCGAACTGTGCGGCGGCACCCATGTGCGCCGCACCGGCGATATCGGGCTGATTACCGTGACCGGCGAAAGCGCGGTGGCCTCCGGCGTGCGGCGCATCGAGGCGCTGACCGGGCGTCATGCGCGCAAGCATGCCAACGATACAATGGCGATTGCCAAGACCGCGGCATCGGAACTCCGCACGACAGTCCACGACATGCCGGCGCGTATCGCGGCCTTGATGGAAGAGCGCAAGAAGCTCGAGCGTGACGTTTCGGACGCGCGCAAGAAGCTGGCGATGGGCGGTGGCGCCACCAATGGCGGCGCGGCGGCCGGCGGCGTGCGCGAAGCGGGCGGCGTCAAGCTCCTGGCCCGCGCGGTTGAGGGCGTCGAGACCAAGGACCTCAAGAGCCTGGTCGACGACGGCAAGAAGCAGATCGGCTCCGGCGTCGTCGCGATCGTCGGCGTTACCGAGGATGGCAAGGCGGGTCTCGTCGTCGGCGTCACGAGCGATCTCACCTCGCGCTTCAACGCGGTCGAACTGGTGCGCAAGGGTTCCGAGGCGCTCGGCGGCAAGGGCGGCGGCGGGCGGCCTGACATGGCGCAGGCTGGCGGGCCTGATGGCGCCAAGGCGAATGCGGCGCTCTCGGCGATCGAAGAGGCGATGGCCGGCGCCTGAAGCGCAGGCAAGCTCGGGCGTGGACTCATAGACCTCTTGATCGCTAGCGCTGTCGCTGCGATTGCAATGGCTGATGGACCAACTTTGCCGAGCAGGATGTGATCCTGGCGCTATCCATCGCCCCTACAAGTGGGAGCGGCAGAAGGGCTGACGCCACCTTCATTCGTCACGCTGCAGCCTAATTCGTGGTGATGCTGCAGAGAATCCACGTTGATCGAACTCTCGATGGTGCCGCGAACCTTGCGGGCATCATTTGGTAGCGGCATTCCGGTGGACAACCCGATCGCTGGACTTACGCGACAGCCGACTTTTGGCGTTCAGGCGAGAGGTGCCAGGATGATCTGGTGGATGGTGAAGCGATCTCTATTTGCGTCAATCGTCTTTGGCGCTTCCGTCTGCGTGGCCTCAGCGCAGGACGCCAAGGTTTCAGTCGAAATGATTGGCGTCGGGAGCATGAGTTGCGCGCACTGGCGGTCCGCGGAAGAGCACCGGCTGGAGGGGACGGTCTGGATCCACGGTTTCTGGACGGGACTTAATTATGTTGCCGCGGCGAGTGGCCAAACACAGCCGAAGATCAGTGTGTCGTCGATCGTGGCGGAAGTCGAAAAGACATGCGCTCGGAAAGCATCCCAGACTTTAGCCAGCGCCGTATGGACGACGTATCTCGGGGCCAAGAGGTAGGGACGCCGCGATCTGCCGGTCTCAGCCAGGGCCATCTCCCAATCGATCGAACCATGGTCCTGCGCCAGTTCTGATGCCGCTGTTCTCCTGCGCTCAGACGATCCCGCTGCGCGGTATGCAGTGCCGCTTTCGCCATCCTGACTCTGTTGCGGGAACTTAGAGGGTGCGACCTGATGCGGCCGCGGCTCAGGATGGTGTGGTGCACCGTTCTATTGCTGGATCTGTTGCTGGCAATTCGGCCCCGGGGCGAGCATAGTTGCGACGTCACAATTCCGGATAGGTTCGTCGGCGTCGATGATGCGGACTCTCCCGGTCAACGCCGGTGATCTGCGGTTCGGACAACCGGAGTCCTGCCATGTCTGTTACGGCTTCCAGCGAAACACACCTCCAACACACCTTCAATCCTGCTGAGATGGGCGCCATCGCTCATCTCTACCGGGGCGAAGTCTACCGTTCGACGATCTGGAGAACGCGGCTCGACAACACGACCAACTGGGCGATCGTCACGATGGGCATCGCTCTGTCGACGACCTTTTCGAGCCCGGAGGCTTCCCCCCTGCCACTCCTGCTCGTAGGCCTGCTCATTGCCGTGTTTCTCGGCATGGAGGCACGACGTTATCGTTACTTCAATGTCTGGCGCGCCCGAGCTCGATGGATGGAAATGAATTTCTACGCGCCAATATTCACCGGTGAAGCCCGCGACGATAGCTGGCAGATGATTCTCGGGCGCGACTACACGGCGCCCCGCCACCACATTTCGTTTGTCCGCGCGGCGGGGCGGCGGCTGCGTCGCAACTACGTCTGGATTCTCGCCGTCCAGGTGATTGCCTATTACGGCAAGATAGCGATCCATCCGACGCCTGCGTCGACCTTGTCGGAATTTGCCGATCGCGCCGCTGTCGGGCCGATCCCCGGCTGGATCGTTCTGATGGCAGGCCTTGCCTACAATTTCGGGTGGCTGGCGTTCGCGCTCGGCACGATGTGGTTCGACCAACGCCAGCACGGGGCCGCGGGCGACAAGGTGGCGATGGGTTAGCGGCAGCGCGAGGTGCCGTTGCTGATGAGCGTGGATAGACGGTCACAACCTGCGGAGCGACGCTTGCCAGGCCGTTCCTGCTCGCCGGTGAGGAGATCGAACGAAGCGGCTACGTCCGCTCATGGTTGATGGTGTTGCAAAAGCCTTTTTGTCGCACCCATCACAAATTTCCCGGCGTGCAGCGGCGGCGATCGAATATTGATTGAGGGGGGCACTTCATTCTGAGAGAAATCCGTCGCTGCTCCAGGAACCGTTGGGCCGGTGGGGCGTTATAGAAGCAATCCCCCAAAAGGAGTTTTCTCATGCGCCAAGAACGCACGCAGGGCGCGCCTGTGGCTGCGCGGGCGACGACCAGCAGGGCGCCGACCGACCTTCCGACAAGTGGTTATGCACTTGTCGTGGACGGCCAAGCGAAGCGAGAGTTCAAAACCCAGGACTCTGCCAATCAAGCAGCGAAAGACTTGAAGAGGCGTTTTCCCAACCTTCAGGTCAGAGTTTATGATGCGGAAAGAAATCGGCTTGAGCAGATCGATCTCGCGCCGGCCTAGTTTCGAACTGGCGCTAGCAATCGAAAATCGTTCTGACCCGAAGCGGAAGTCGCGCTCATAGGCGAAAGTAAGCTCGAAATAAACAGTCTCTGAACTGCTCGTTCGACCGGCGTTCACGTCAACCCTTTTAGAGTCTCCATCCAGGAACTGAAAGCTAGTACCCGTAGACGGAGTTCCCAGCCCTGGAACCGACTCTACGCCGCTCAGTTATCCAATGGAGGAGACATCATGAAGAAGTTTCTTGTTTCGGCGGCAGCCGCAGCAATCATGACCGGCGCTGCCTACGCTCAGACGGAATTTTATGTAGTGCAAGACACCTCCACGAAGAAATGCACCATCGTGGACAAGAAGCCGACCACGACCACCACTGTGGTTGTTGGCGACGGCAAGGTGTTCAAGACGCGCACCGCAGCTGAAACCGGGATGAAGACCATCAAGGTCTGCGCGCACTAAGGTTGGCGATGGCGAGAAGCAATAACGCCAGCTCCGTCCGTTCCCATCGACAAGAGAGAGGCCGCCGAAGCGGCCTCTCTATTCACGGGCACATAGCAACTGGAGGACCAGGAAATGTTGAAAGCAATGCGCAACTATGCGTTCGGCGCCGCAGCGGCAGCTGCTCTTTTTGTAATTCCGATCTCGGCCTTTTCCCAATCCATTGAAGTTGGACCGGGAGGCGTCCGAGTGTACGACGGTCGAGGGGGACAATGCGAGCAATTGCGGCGTGCCTGCGAAAACAAGGACGCGCTGGGGGAGCGGGGCGAAGGAAATTGCCGCAGATACCGTGAGACTTGCCAAAGGCCAGTTCGGAGGGATGTGTGCGGCGAATTGAGACAAGCCTGCCTCA
Organism: Bradyrhizobium algeriense; assembly: GCF_036924595.1. NCBI lineage: Bacteria > Pseudomonadati > Pseudomonadota > Alphaproteobacteria > Hyphomicrobiales > Nitrobacteraceae > Bradyrhizobium > Bradyrhizobium algeriense. The sequence continues at coordinate 1,885,533 of NZ_JAZHRV010000001.1, forward strand.
ACAAGGACGAGTTGGGCGAACGAGGCGAAGGAAACTGCCGCAGGTATCGCGAGACTTGTAGAGGCCGCTTCTAAAGGTCGCTAATTCCTGGTGTTGCAGAGCGGGCCGGTATCGCCCGGCACCGCTCCGCGCACCGGTCATCCCCAGGGCCGCCTTGGTTGGCGGCCTCGTTCATATCAGGACAAGCCTGCCGGGATGGTGAAGCATTTTCCGAGTGTCCAACTCAGAAAATGTACTCGGTCGCGAGTCGCAATGGAAAGCAAGCGCCAACGACGATCGAACAGGCGATGGCGAGCGCGTAGGGGATCAGTCGGGTCGCGCTCGATGAGCGCGATCCGCGCTGGTCTCGGCTACTGCTCGTCGAGGAACGGCGCAACGACTTCCCGCGTCTCCTTGCTCGGCACCACCGGGACAATCTCGAACGTCATGCCGAGATCGCGGTTGTTGGCCAGCACCCATTCCTGCAGCAGCCGCAAATCGTCGCATTCCATGAGCTGGAAGCAGCGGTCGAAATTCGGCTCGATCCAGCTCCCGACATATCTCAGTCCATCCGGGAATTTGATCCCGGGATCGCGGACGCGCCGGTAGACCGGGATTGGGTCCTGGTTCTTGAAGCGCTCGATCACCATGAACAGCATCGGCAACTCCGGATGGGGCGCGACGTCAGCCCTTGCGCAGGAACACGTAGTCCGCGGAGTAGGGCGCGTTGCGATAGCTGCCGGGCTTTTCGCACTCGCCCTCGAGTTTGCCGCCCGCCGTGTTGATCCGCTGCACCGTCGTGACGCCGGAGAGGATGCCGGTGCCGCGCCCGAAGGTCACGGTCAGTTTCAGCCAGGGAATATCGTTCGGCGTAGCACCGGGCGCGTTGCCGACCGCCTTGCCGACGACGGCGCTAGAGTCGATGTGTTCCCAGTTCGGCCCTGCATAGTGCCGGCCGACGGTCTTGCCGTCGAGCAGCAGGGTTGCGGTCGGCTCGCGGAATGCCCAGGCCAGTTTGCCGTCGCTGGCAGCCTTGCACTCGTAGACCTGCGCGCCTTCAGCGTGAAGGGTGAGCACGATCGCTTCGCCGGGCGCGGCGATGGCGTCGGGAAGCGGCGTCTGGGCGGAGGCGCTCAAAACTGACGCCGACGACAGAAGCAGAGCGAGTGCGGTATTCCGGACAATCGGCATCATGAATCCATGGTGTGGGCCCCGAAGGACCAACACCATTATCAGCCAATTATGCCATCGGCTTGGCGAGGTTGTCCGAAACCTTGCCGAGGAAGCCAGCGCTGGTCGGCGCCGACCAGGAGCGCCGAGCTCCTTGGTCATGTAGCCTTCCTCGACGGCAGCGTCGTATCAGCCCTTGCGCAGGAACACGTAATCGGCCGAGTAGGGGACGCTTTCATAGGCGCCTGCCTTGTAGCAGGCGCCATTGAGCTTTCCACCCGACGTGTTGATCCGTTGCACTGTCGTCACCGGACTGAGAACACCGCTGCCGCGCCGGGAAGCCACTCCGAGCTTCAGCCAGGGAATGTCCATCGCGACCTGCCCTGGGGCGGTGCCGACGACCTGGCCGACCACCGCGCTGCCGTCGCTGTACTCCCAGTTCGGTCCGGCATAGTGCCGGCCGACCGTCTTTCCGTCCAGGAAAAGCGTCGCGATCGGCTCGCGAAACACCCAGGCGAGTGCGCCGTCGGCGCCGGTCTTGCACTCGTAGACCTGCGCGCCTTCGGCATGCAGCGTGAGCATCACGGTTTCACCCGGTGCTGCGATGGCCTCGGGAAGCGATTTCTGGGCGGATGCGCTGACGAGCGACCCGGTGAGAAAGATGGCAGTGAGTACGGCGTTCTTAGGGAACGACACGGTATTGCTCCGTCGTTGGTTTTTTTATCACTGCGAGCCAACGGCCGCGCGAATGCGCGACCGACGACAGGCTCCGAGCAATCCATCGTACCCCAAGCTGAGGCATGGATTGTTCGTCGCTCTGCCCCTCGCGATGATGTGGAGGGACTTGCGATAAGGCGGCTTACGCCGCCATCGCCTTGGCAAGGTTATCCGAGACCTTGTCGAGGAAGCCGGTCGTGGACAGCCAGCGCTGGTCGGCGCCGACCAAAAGCGCGAGGTCCTTGGTCATGTAGCCTTCCTCAACGGTCGCGACGCAGACCTTTTCCAGCGTCTCGGCGAATTTTGCGAGCTGCGGGTTGTTGTCGAGCTTGGCGCGGTGTGACAGGCCGCGGGTCCAGGCGAAGATCGACGCGATCGAATTGGTCGAGGTCTCCTTGCCCTTCTGGTGCTCGCGGTAGTGCCGGGTCACCGTGCCGTGGGCGGCTTCGGCTTCCACCGTCTTGCCGTCGGGCGTCAGCAGCACCGAGGTCATCAGGCCGAGCGAGCCGTAGCCTTGCGCCACCGTATCCGACTGCACGTCGCCGTCGTAGTTCTTGCAGGCCCAGACGTAGCCGCCGGACCATTTCAGCGCGGAAGCGACCATGTCGTCGATCAGGCGGTGTTCGTAAGTGAGCCGCTTGGCCTCGAATTCCTTCTTGAATTCGCGGTCGTAGATGTCCTGGAAGATGTCCTTGAAGCGGCCGTCATAGACCTTGAGAATCGTGTTCTTGGTCGAGAGGTAGACCGGGTAGCCGCGCAAGAGGCCGTAGTTCAGCGAGGCGCGGGCGAAGTCGATGATGGAATCATCGAGGTTGTACATGCCCATCGCGACGCCGGCGTCGGGGGACTTGAACACTTCCCTCTCGATCACGGTGCCGTCTGCGCCGACGAACTTCATCGACAGGGTGCCTGCGCCAGGGAACTTGAAGTCGGTGGCGCGGTACTGGTCGCCATAGGCATGGCGGCCGATGATGATCGGCTTGGTCCAGCCGGGGACCAGGCGCGGCACGTTCTTGCAGATGATCGGCTCGCGGAAGATCACGCCGCCGAGGATGTTGCGGATGGTGCCGTTCGGCGACTTCCACATTTCCTTCAGGCCGAATTCCTTCACCCGGGCCTCGTCGGGGGTGATGGTGGCGCATTTGACGCCGACGCCGACCTTCTTGATGGCGTTGGCGGCGTCGATCGTGACCTGGTCGTTGGTCTGGTCGCGGTACTCCATTCCGAGGTCAAAATACAAAAGCTCGACATCGAGGAAGGGGGTGATCAGCTTGTCCTTGATGTACTGCCAGATGATCCGGGTCATCTCGTCGCCATCGAGTTCGACGACGGGGTTGGTCACCTTGATTTTTGCCATGATGGAGGGGGCCTTTTCTCGGAAAACCGCGCATTTGGGCGGGGTGGAGTGATTATAGGCGGCCTATAGCACTGCAAACCGGCCGGCGAAAGCCAAGCCGTTATGCACTTTCTGCCCATCCTTTAGATTATATTGCTGCCTGGGTCGCCGTCCCCGCGACCACGTACCAGGTCACGAACAGGCCGCAGATCAGGGCGCCGGGCAGGCTGGAGCCGGTCCGCCGCCAGGTGAAGGTCGCGATCACGGCACAGATCGCCAGCAGCGGCACGAACTGGATGGCGACGATGGTCGAGAGCGGCACGAAGCCGGGGTCGGGCAGCGGGTTGAACAGTTTTCCGGTGAGCCAGAGAATGGCGTATTGCCCGCCCACGAGCACGATGAAGCCCAGCGTCAGCGCCAGGATATTGGTTAAATAAAGCGCCCCGCGGGGCGCGGCCATGGTCGAGAAATTGCGGTGCAGGACATGCAGCGCGATCACGAAAAACGCCGTGAACGGCACGAGATAGATCAGGAAGATCAAAAACTGCTTCGCGCTCATCAGCTTCAGCGCGACGATCCAGAACCGGAAGTCGATCTTGAAGGCGAGGTCGGCAAGCAACAGCGCCGCATAGCCGATCGCAACTGACGCGATCGCGATCACAACCGACTGCAGGACGATGCCGCTCCGGCTGGCGCGCTTGGGCGCGAACCGCATCAGGGCCAACGTGATCAGGCCGTTGATGACGGCCCAGACCAGGATCTGGTTGGTGATGCCCTGCGGCAGGAAGGCGGAGGGTGTTAGGAACGTGCCGCCCAGTGCAAACGCCGGATAATAAGTCAGCGCGGGGATGAAGGCGGACAGGATGAAGGCCGCAGTCCAGCGCCGGCCGCTCGCTGCGGTGTGCTCGGGCATGGTGCCGTCGGCAATCTCCGGCAGCCGCAGCCGGGAATACATCGGCGCTTCCAGCAGCGCATCGAAGGCGCCGATCAAAAGCGCCACAAAACCGAGCAGCGCGATCAGCGTGCCGATCTCCTTAGCGAGCCATATCTGGTCGTCAACCGGGCGGGACGTGCCGCCCTGCAGGGTCTTTGCGAACCAGTCGAGGCTGTGGCCGATGGCCTCGTGGGAGATGTGCTCGGCCGGGTGGGTGATGGCTGGGGTGTAGAGCACCCGCGCCGTGCCTTGCGCGATGTCGCCATAGACCTTGCCGGGTTCCACAGGCCCTTGCGTGCCGAACAGCGCCCACAGCTTCGGGCTCTGGGTGACGTCGCGGGCCTTGTCGACGCCCCACATCAGGGTCGAGAACTCTTCATATTGGGCGAACACCAGCGCCACGTTTCGCGGCCAGCTTGGAGTCCCTTCGGCGGCGAACGGCTTGCCGGTCGACGAGCCCTCCAGCACCATCGACTTGTAATCATTGGGCGCGGCGGTGGCCGCCGCCAGCACGGTCCAGCCGCCCATCGAGTGCCCCTCGAGCCCGATATTGTTCTTGTCGACGATTTCGAGGCTGCGCAGATAGGCGAGGCCATCGGGCCCGCCGAACCCGTTGGCGAAAGCGGGCGGGTCGCTATAGCCATGGCCGGTCTGATCGAGCGCGAGGACCACATAGCCGCGGCGGGCGAACTCGATGGCGAAGCCGTCCTGGGTTTCGCGCGAATTGATGTAGCCGTGGACCGCGAGGATGCCGGGGGCCGGAATCTGCGGCGTGGCGTTCGCTGGGATGTAGAGCAGGGCGCTCATGGTGTTGCCCTTGGCGCCCTTGAAGCGGATGTCCTGGATCCGGATGCCGCCAGCGGTCTGCGTGAAATGGGCGAGCAGGCCGCCCGCCAGGATCAGAACCACGCCCAGTATCGCCAACGACCACCTGCCGCGCATGGACGCCTCCCCTTGATTCCCCCTCACCGTTGAACCGGATTTCGGGCTGTTTGCAGCTTCGCTTTGTTTGTGATTGTTAGCCTATCCGAAAGTCTAACGCGCGCAAGCGGCGGGGCGGGAATCAAGCTTCCTTGAGGCTTTGATCGAGCGTTCGGAGAGGTTACTAAGCCGCGCAGCAGGCTTCTCGAATTCCGCCATCCAAAAACGCGCGGCCGTTCAAACTCTTCAGAGGTTGAATCAACTTCAGAAGTTGAATCAGAAAGTGAAGTAACGAATGTCCGGTTCGGGCACCGATAAAACCAAGTCTGGTTGGGACTTAGCCGGACCTGTTGTGATCCTCGTCGAGCCGCAGCTCGGCGAGAATATCGGCATGGCCGCGCGCGCGATGGGCAATTTCGCGCTTTCCCGTCTAAGAATCGTCAATCCGCGCGACGGTTGGCCGAACATCGCCGCGCAGCGGGCGGCGGCCGGCGCCGACCAGATTCTGGAACAGGCCCAGTTGTTCGACACCGTCGAGCAGGCGGTCGCCGACCTGACACTGCTGTTCGCCACCACCGCCCGGGCCCACGACCAGGCCAAGCCGGTGGTCGCACCCGGGGAAGCGGCGGCCGAGATCGTGGCGCATGTCGGCAGCGGCGGCGGGGCTGGCATCATGTTCGGCCGCGAGCGCTACGGCCTGCAGAACGAGGAAGTGGCGCTCGCCAACCGGATCATCACCTTTCCGGTCAATCCGGGTTTTGCCTCGCTCAATCTGGCGCAGGCGGTGCTGCTGATCGGCTATGAGTGGTTCAAGCTGTCGACGGGCGGCGCCTTGCCGTTCGCGATGCCCGAACGCTCCGAGCCGGCCTCGCAGCACCAGATGCAAGCCTTCTTCGACAATCTGGTCCGGGAACTCGACAAGGTCGAATTCCTCCGCCCGCGCGAGAAGCGCGAGACCATGCTGGTGAACCTGCGCAACATCTTTACCCGCATGAACCCGACCAAGCAGGACATGCACACTTTGCACGGCGTGGTGATGGCGATCGCGGAAGGCCGCAAGGGGCCGGCCAAGGGCGGCGTGCTCGACGGCGAACAGGCGACGCGGCTGCGCGCTTTGCTGGCCGAGCACGGGCAGGGGCCGGCGGTGCCGGGCGACAGTTCTACCGTGCGCGGGCTGGCCCGGCTGCTGCGGCGGAACCCGACCGACGCCGAGCGGGTCCTGTGGCAGGCGCTGACCCGCGACCGGCGCTTCGCCGGCCAGTTCAAGCGCCAGACTCCGGTGGGGCGCCACATTCCGGATTTCGTCTCCTTCGTGCACCGGCTCGCGATCGAGCTGGTCAATCCGAACGAGTCGGAGGCCATCGTCGCCGACCGCGCCGGCCGCAAGACGTGGCTGGAAGCACGCGACTACCGTGTGATCGAGATGAAGGTCGCCGAAGTCGAGCGCGATCTGGTCGCGGAACTCGCTCGGCTCGAGGCGAAGCTGCGCGAGCGCAGCTAGGCGGGCCTATCGGGCAAGCCGGCCGACGCTCCCTGTCCCCGGGCGCGCAAACGGGATAAGCTTACCCCTGCAGTTCAATCGAATACGCAAACGGAGGTGTGCGATGGCTACATCTGACTGGCGTCTCGAAGGCGAATGGATCAAGAACTGCAATTGCGCATTTGGCTGCCCGTGCGATTTCAATGCCCTGCCGACCCAGGGTTATTGCAAGGGCACGGTCGGCATGCGGATCACCAAGGGACATTTCGAGAAGACCAAACTCGACGGCCTGGTTTTCGCGGCAACCGTTCATTTTCCCGGTGCGCTGCATGAGGGCAATGGCCAGCTGCAACCGATCATCGACGAGCGCGCCACACCGGAACAACGCGAAGCACTTTTCAATATCATGTCGGGTCAGAACTCTGCCGAAGGCACGCTATTCCAGATTCTCAGCCTGATCGTGACCAAGATGCATGAACCGTTGTTCGTACCGATCGAATTCGAATTCGACAAGGACGGGCGCGTAGCGCGTATGGTGGCGACGGGCGTGCTGGAGACCGAGGTCGAGCCGATCAAGAATCCGGTGACAGGAGAGCCTCACCGCATTCAGGTCGTGATGCCCGAGGGCTTCGAGCACAGGGCGGCCGAGGTTGCTTCGGCCAACATCCGCTCGAGCGGCGCCATCAAGTTCGACACCAAGGGCACGCATAGTTCGCTCGCCAATGTCGTTCAGACGCCGCAGGGCGTTGCGGCCTAGCGCTGCGCCCTAATCTCTACACGCCCAGTCGGGGGTGGGGTTTATGATGGCGACCTCGGCGCTCGAACAGACCCTGCGGCACGATCGCCTGATCGTGGCCATCGGAATAGCCGTCGTCGTTGCGTTCTCCTGGGGCTATCTGCTTGCCGGCGCCGGCATCGACATGAGCATGGCCGACATGCCGATGGACCCTGAGCCGTGGTCGCCGGCCCAGGCATGGCTCATGTTCGCGATGTGGTGGGTGATGATGATCGCGATGATGGTGCCCAGCGCCGCGCCCACCATCCTGCTGTTCGCAGCCATCAAGCGCCGGCAGGCGACCGCGGACAGTCCCGTGATTTCAAGCTGGCTGTTTCTCGCCGGCTATCTCGTGATATGGGCAGGCTTTAGTCTCGTCGCTGTCTCGGTGCAGTGGGCACTTGAACAGTCTGGATTGCTGTCCGGCATGATGGCGAGCACCAGCAATTTGCTCGCCGGGATCATCCTGCTTGCGGCCGGGCTCTACCAGTTCACCCCGATCAAGCGCGCCTGTCTGCGCTACTGCCAGAGCCCGGTGTTCTTCCTGAGCCGACACTGGCAACCGGGCGCCATCGGGGCGCTGCGCATGGGCTTCCGCCACGGCGGCTATTGCGTCGGCTGCTGCTGGTTCCTGATGGCGCTGCTCTTCGTGGTCGGCGTCATGAACCTGGCCTGGGTCGCGGCGGTCGCGATCTATGTCGGGTTGGAGAAGCTGCAGGCGCGTAGCCCATGGCTCAGCCGCGCCGTAGGCGTCGGCCTGATCGTAGTGGGCGGAGCGGTGCTTGCGCGAGGCCTGATCGTCACGGCTGCCGCGTCGCTGTAGCTTGCCTCAGACGGCGACGAGTTCCGCAGGACTACCGGCCCGCTTCGGCTTCTTCACCTTCGACGGCCCGAACAGATTGCCTGCAGCAAGGCCGGCCGTGTCGGCGACGCCGGGATCGCGCGAGACCATGGCGGCGACGATGGCGCCGTCGATCAACAATGCGAGTTGATGGGCAAGCATTTGCGGCTCGGCGGCGCCCATTTCAGCGGCGAGCTTTTCGATATGCGCCAGCACCACCTTCTTGTGCCGTAGCGCGATGTTGCGGAACTGCTTGGCGTCCTTGTCGTGTTCGGCGACCGCGTTGATGAAAGGGCAGCCGTAGAAACGTTCCTCGGCGAACCAGCGCTTCAGCGCAGGAAAGATCCGCGTCAGCTTCGCCTGCGCGTCGCCGCCGCCATCCTCCATCGCGCCGATGAACCATTCGCGCCACGCCTTGCCTTCGCTCTCCAGCACGGCGTTGACTAGGTTGGTCTTCGATCCGAACAATTTGTAGAGCGTGGTCTTGGCGGTGCCGGCCTCGTCGATGATGGCATCGATCCCGGTGGCGTTGATGCCGTTCTTGCAGAACAGATGCGTCGCCGCGCTAAGCAGGCGCCCGCGCGCGGATTCCTCATCGCCTGCGGCGCGTGCCGCGACAGCTTTCCTCTTTGAAACCGATTTGCCCATGCGCCGCAGTTAATCGGAGCGCCGCGCAATCATCAAGTCGCATCTTTGCGCCGAAATTAATCGCAGGCACGCGGCAATTGCTTCGCGCCTGTGCAGCGCGGCGCTGACCAATTTCCGGGCAGCGATCGCTAAGCGGCGGGAGAGCTTCGCCTTTTGGTTTTGGCCTGCTCTGGCACGCTTAATGCAGGAAACAGAACGTTCGGTATCCTACCCTAGGGAGAGAAATGATGACCGCGGTCGCTCAAAAAACGGTGCTTACAGGCTGCCTGGCGCCGATCGACAAAAATGGGCTCGAGCAGCTCATCGCCAACGGCAAGGCCAATCCGAAGGTCATCAAGACCTTGAAGTGCAAGACGGTGGCGGAAGGCAAGTTCCGCCATGCCAACTACATCCGCAACCTCGCGCCTTACATCGTCGACGAGCCGCCGGGCCTGCTCGGCGACGACACCGCGCCCAACCCGTCGGAGGCGTCATTGGCCGCGCTCGGGTCGTGCCTTGCGGTGGGCCTGCACGCCAACGCCGTTCACCGCGGCTGGATCGTCAACAAGCTCGAACTCGAGCTCGAGGGCGATCTCAACATCACGGCGGTGTGGGGCACCGGCGATGTCAGCGAGAAGCCGGTCGGCTTCACCGACGTGCGGGTCAAGGTCGACATGGAATGCGAGGGCATTCCGAAGGCCGAGATCGACGCGCTGGTGGCCCACGTCAAGCAGTGGTCGCCGGTCGCCAACACCTTTACCCGCCCGGTCAATCTCGAAGTCAGCGCGTAGGCGGCCACGGCAGGCCAATGGGGTGTGGAGGGTTTGATGGGTTCACTGGCGGTATCCCGGCTCGCGATTGACGCAACTCTGCCATCGGCGTCGATCGCCGATCAGGTAGCAGTGATTGCGCGCAAAGAACTCGCACCCCAGGCGCTGGCGATCGACGAAGGCACGCTCTACCCCGATGCGTTGCTCCGGCGGCTTGGCGAAGCCGGCGCCTGGGGCAGCCACCAACCGGTGAATGGCGCGGCCGATCTGCGCTGCGCCATTCAATCGATCGCAGCGCTCGGCGAAGTCTGCGGCGCCACCGCCTTCATGGCGTGGTGCCAGAACACGCTGGTCTGGTACGCCTCGAATTCGGGCAATCCAAAACTCGTCGCCAAATTCGCCGATAAGTTCGCCAGCGGCGAAATTCTCGGCGGCACCGGGCTGTCCAACCCGATGAAGAGTTTTTTCGGCATCGAGAAGTTGAAACTCAGAGGACGCAAGGTCGAGGGCGGTTACGTCGTGCGCGGCGCGCTGCCCTGGGTGTCAAATTTGGGCGCCGAGCATTTCTTCGGCACGATCTTCGAGCGCGAGGACGGGCCCGGCGGCACCGCAAACGGCGGGCCGGGCATCGTGATGTTCCTTGCCGATTGCTCCAATCCCGCGATCACGTTGCAGCCGTGCAAGCCGTTCCTCGCGATGGACGGCACCGGCACCTATGGCGTGCAGTTCCGTGATGTCTTCGTGCCGGACGAGTTGATTCTGGCCGAGCCGGCAGGACCCTTTGTCAAAAAAATCCGCGCCGGCTTTATCCTGCTGCAGGCCGGCATGGCGCTCGGTCTCATCAAGGACTGCATCCAGATCATGGACGAGGTCGAGGCGCCGCTCGGTCACGTCAATCGCTATCTGCCGCAGCAGCCGCTGCAGTTCCGCGAACTCCATGCCGAGTTCGAGAAGGAGACCATGGCGCTGGCGCGCGATCCCTACAATTCCGACGACAGCTATTGGCGGCGCGTGGTGGCGCTGCGGCTGCGCGCCGGTGACGCAAGCGTCGCGGCCGCGCATGCCGCGATGCTCCATTGCGGCGCGCGCGGCTACCTGAAGAGCCACCGCGCCCAGCGCCGGCTTCGCGAGGCCTATTTTGTTGCCGTCGTCACCCCCGCCACCAAGCAGCTTCGCAAGATGCTGGCCGGCGACGAGCACTAAAGGGATTTCCGACCGACCCAACCAGCAACCACACAACAGGAGAGGCCTGCCATGACGGACGTTCTGATTACTGCCGGCGAACTCGCGGAATTCCTCAAGAAAGAGCCGTGTGTCATCATCGACACCCGCAATCCCGAAGCCTACGGCGCGGGGCATCTCCCCGGCGCCGTCAATGTCCATGAAATCTTCACCTATCTGGCGACCTCGACGCCGGAAGGCATGCAGGAGCTGAAGACGAAATTCGCCGACGCGTTCGGCGCTGCCGGGCTTTCGGGCAAAGAAACCGCGGTCATCTACGAACAGTCGATGAATTCCGGCTTCGGCCAGTCCTGCCGCGGCTATTACCTGCTGACCATGCTCGGCTATCCCAAGATCAAGGTGCTGCACGGCGGTTACGACGCCTGGGCGGCGGCGGGGCTGCCGGTCACCACGGACGTGCCGTCGCCGGTGAAGGCATCGTTCACGGTCGTGCCGGAGGCCGGCGATATCCTGATCGACGCCAAGACCATGCTCGCCGCCGTCGGCAAGCCCGGCATCGCGCTGCTCGACGTGCGCGATATCGACGAGTGGATCGGCGAAAGCTCGTCGCCGTACGGGAAGGATTTCTGCCCGCGCAAGGGACGCATCCCCGGCGCGGTCTGGCTCGAATGGTACCGGATGATGAAGCCGACCGCGGAAGGGCCGCGCTTCAAGTCGAAGAACGAAATTTTGGCGGAATGCGCCACCGTCGGCATCACAGAGAATACGCCGGTCTATCTCTACTGCTTCAAGGGCGCACGCGCCTCGAACACGTTCCTCGCACTGAAGAACGCCGGCGTGAAGGATGTCCGGATGTATTTCGGCTCCTGGAACGAATGGTCGCGCGACCCCGCGCTGCCGATCGAGGAGGGGCTGCCGACGGAGGCCAAGCTCACCACCAAGGCGGCCTAACGGCGCGTCCGGTGTTGCAGTCTTATTCCATGGAATTGGACGGCAACAAGGCGGCCGGCGATTCCTGAAGTGATGGCGCGAACCAATGGAACCGCGCCATCGCGCCACTCTGGCGTTCCTGATCTCCGCTGCGTATAATCGCGACGCAGTCAGGTGGTCGCGCGGATGTCGATGTTCTCACGCAGATTTGGTCTTGCAATGGTCGCAGCGATGCTGTGCCTGGGCGCGCCAGCGGCCCACGCGCAGGCCTCGCCGGTAAACTACTGGATTCCGGGCTGGCCGATGGGATTCAGCGGTGCTGCGGGTGAGAGCCCTGACGCGTACGGCACCTTTCCGAGCTTCGACTTCCGCGATGTCGGAAACGGCTCGTCCTATGCGCGCTACAATTTTTCGAACGGCTTTTTTGTCGGCAGCCAGCGCAGCGGCATGGGCTTCGGCAGCCTCAGCCAGAGTGCGTTCGGCAGCTTCGGCTCGCTCTATAGCGAAGGCGTGCAGTTCGGCTACAGCCTGAAGAATAGCGGCTTGCCCGTCACCTTCTATGCCGGGTTCGACACGCTGAAATACAATACCGGCATCGGTGGCAACGCGTTCGCGCCGTTCGACTCCAAGTCGGGCACGCTGCCCGTCAGCAGCGCGTATGCCGGCGTCGAATTCCAGCCGACGTCCAATCTCAGCCTGTCGCTCGGGGTCGGCGTCGTCCAGCAGACGGGGCGGATCGACAGCGAGATCAATTCGCTGCCCGGCGCTTCGTCGTTCTCGGTGGGCGGCCGCCGCTACTAGGGCGCGGACTCGTCATCAAGTCGGGTTCGCTTTGTTCTCGGAAGGCGATTATCGAGCCAGCATTGATGCATGTCGCCTTGCCAGCAGGACACGTCACCTGCTTGGCTTAATATAGAAATCGTTGCGGTACCGGGATCGCTTCCGTCTGGAATGGGCACACAGGCACTATTTGAAGCTTGCGTGGGTCGCGTCTTCCCTATTGCGGGGATCGACAACGGATTTTTGGAGCTGCACGTAGGCGAGATCGTCGGCGAAGAGAGCTACATGCACTCTATTTGGATTGAAGCAAGCTGCGTTCTTGTGCGCCGCTAACGCGATTGAATGGATCAGTGCCACAGCTGCGCCTCAGGTAAGCTGCCGAGTTGGTGAAATATTGGAAGGGAGCGCGGATTCTAATGACGAAGCGAACACGGCTGGCGACGATAGTGATGGGCCGAAGCATGAGAGGCGACGCTTCGACGGAGGAGGACCCCAAAGTCACGTTCGAGCTTGAGGCCGAAACTGGCGAGATTTTTGAGGTAAGTTTTTCTCTTCGTGGAATCTTGAGCACCGTTGTGATGGCTCACGGCTGGACCCCTTTGAAAGAGGAACTTGCTCAACTGGAGCCGCCGACCAAAGTCTAGATGCAACGTCCACTATGGGTTCACAAGCCGCCGATCACGGTCAAGCCTGGTGGCTTCCGCTTTGCCTTGGGAAGCCGACGTTGACGAGCACACGCCCTAATTAGCCGGTCAAGCCGCGCGCATTTGCAATCCCCAGCGCCTTGATGCGCGAGGCCAGCGTGGTCGGCTTGATGTCGAGCATTTCCGCAGCACCCCCGGGCCCGAACACCTTGCCGGAGCAGGCCGCAAGCGCGGCGAGAATATTGGCGCGCTCGTGCGCGCGCATTTCGGATGCCGTCATAACAACGGGGTGGGCATCGGCCTTCACGCGCGCCGAGCCGGGGGCGGGTTGAGCGCCGGATGAATCAGGCAGGTCGATGCGCAGCCGGCCGTTCTGCGCCAGGATCGCCGCGCGCTCGATGACGTTCTGCAGTTCGCGGACATTGCCCGGCCAGTCGTAGCGCGAGAGCCTGCGCGCATCTCCCTCCGACAATCGCAGATCGGATTTCAGCGCCTTGCTCTCGCTGTTGAGGAAGTGCTGCGCCAAGAGCGGGATGTCCTCGCGCCGCTCGCGCAGCGGCACTGACTCCACCGGAAACACGTTGAGGCGGAAATAAAGATCCTCGCGAAACCGGCCGCGCTGCACCTCCTGCTTGAGGTCGCGGTTGGTGGCGGCGATCAGGCGGACGTCGACCGCGCGGGTGCGCTCTTCGCCGACGCGTTCGAAATTGCCCTCCTGCAGCACGCGCAACAGCTTGCCTTGAAGCTCCAGCGGAATTTCACCGACCTCGTCGAGAAACAGCGTGCCGCCGTCGGCGAGCTCAAACCGCCCGATGCGATCGCGCATCGCGCCGGTGAAGGCGCCGCGGACGTGGCCGAAGAACTCGCTCTCGAACAGTTCGCGCGGGATCGCCGCGCAATTGACCCGGATCAGCGGCCGGTCGCGGCGGCTGCTTGCCTCATGGATCGCGCGCGCGATCAGTTCCTTGCCGGTGCCGGATTCGCCCGTGATCATCACGGCCGCCGAGGTCGGCGCCACCAGCTTGACCTGGCGCAGCGTCTTCTGGATCGCCTCGCTCTGGCCGATGATGCCGCGCGGATTGGTCTCGATGCGGATTTCTTCCTGCAGGTAAGCGTTTTCCAGCTCCAACCGCTCGCGCAGGCGATCGACTTCGGCGAGTGCCGCATGCAGCTTTTCGTCGGCCTCGCGGCGCTGGCTGACATCGCGGAACACGATGACCGCGCCAACGACGACGCCGCGGTCGCGGATCGGCGTCGAGGTGTATTCGACCCAGACCGGCGTGCCGTCCTTGCGCCAGAACACCTCGCCCTCGACCTGATGCACGGCGCCGTCCCGAAACGCCGCGTAGATCGGGCAGTCGTGATCGGGATAGTGCCGCCCGTCATGATGGGTGTGATGAACGATCGGGTGGATTTCCTTGCCGACCAGTTCTTCCGCCGCCCAGCCCAGCATGCGCTCGGCCGCCGGATTGACGAAGGTGGTCTTGCCCTCGGCGTTGACGCCGTAAATGCCTTCGCCGGCGGCGCGCAGGATCAACTGGTTTTCGCGCTCGATGTCCTGGAACACGCGCTCGACCCGTTGCCAGGTCGCGATCCCGCCGCGCATGTGGTCCTCGGCCGCCGCATCGACATAGCGGCGGCGGCGCGCGTCGAGATCGCTCATGGTGAGCAGCACCAGCGCGCGGCCGTCACCCGGCACAAGCGAGCCGGCATATTCGAGCCTGAGCGTTTGCCCCGTCGCGTGACGCGGCGTCAGTGCGTTGGTCCAGTACGCGCCCTTGTCGAGGACGGCCTGGGTGAACACGATCAACGAGGGGAGTTGGCCTGCATGCAGCGTGCTGACTTTGGTCTGCCGCAGCAGCGCGCGGTCGTAGCCGAGCAGGGCGCAGGCGGCCGGATTGGCGTCGAGGATCAGGTCGGCATGGGGATCGAGCAGCAGCGCCGGCTCGACTGCGAACTCGAACGCGGCGGTGTGAAGGCTGGCGTCCTGTGGCACGGCCGTGGAACCCAAGGCCAGATCCATTTGATCGACTCCGAAAATTCGTAATCCAGCTACGATATTTCGTTTATCACGAATTTTCGTAATCGCCAATGAAGCCGCAAATCCCTGCGACATCAACGCAATTGCCGAAGAAGAGGGCTGGCATGTGCCTTGCTTAATTAGGGGGCAACGCCCGTGCAGGAGGTCTCATGTCTACCTTCGACAATCCATTCGATCCCGATCGCCGTCTTCGTGCCGGTGGCTGTTCTTGCGGCCAGCATGTCAGCGAAGCCGAACATGAACATGCGGCCTCGGCGCTGCGCTGCGAGCCCGCACCGAGCGAGGACAAGCGCTACGAGGGCGTCGTAGCCTCCGCCGTGATGCGGGCGATGTTTCCCAGGGATGCCGCACGGCGCGCGTTCCTGAAATCGGTCGGCGCCTCGACCGCGCTGGCCGCGATCTCGCAATTCTTTCCGCTTCAGACCGCGACCGAGGTTTTCGCGCAAGGCGGGGCGCCCGAGAAGAAGGACCTCAAGGTCGGCTTCATTCCGATCACCTGCGCAACGCCGATCATCATGGCGGCCCCGCTCGGCTTCTATTCCAAGCACGGCCTCAACGTCGAAGTGGTGAAGACCGCCGGCTGGGCGGTGATCCGCGACAAGACCATCAACAAGGAATACGACGCAGCCCACATGCTGGCGCCGATGCCGATCGCGATCTCGCTGGGGCTGGGCGCCAATGCGATCCCGTTCACGGTGCCGGCGATCGAGAACATCAACGGGCAGGGCATCACGCTCGCCATGAAGCACAAGGACAAGCGCGATCCGAAGGACTGGAAGGGCATGAAGTTCGCCATTCCGTTCGACTATTCGATGCACAATTATCTGCTGCGCTATTATCTGGCCGAACACGGCCTCGATCCCGATACCGACGTGCAATTGCGCTCGGTGCCGCCGCCGGAAATGGTCGCCAACCTCCGCGCCGACAACATCGACGGCTTCCTCGCGCCGGACAACATCTGCCAGCGTGCGATCTATGACGGCGTCGGCTTCATGCACATCCTGTCCAAGGAGATCTGGGACGGCCATCCCTGCTGCAGCTTTGCCGCCAGCAAGGAATTCATCACCAGCTCGCCGAACAGCTTTGCAGCGCTGACGCGGGCGATCGTGGACGCGACCGCCTATGCGTCGAAAGCCGAGAACCGCAAGCAGATCGCGGAAGCGATCGCTCCCGCGAACTATATCAACGCACCGGTCACCGTGCTGGAGCAGGTGCTGACCGGCACCTATGCGGACGGATTGGGCGGCGTCAAAACCGACGCCAAGCGTGTCGACTTCGATCCGTTCCCCTGGCAGTCCTTTGCGGTGTGGATGCTGACCCAGATGAAGCGCTGGGGCCAGATCAAGGGCGATGTCGATTACAAGGCGGTGGCGGAACAGGTTTATCTCGCGACCGACACCGGCAAGGTCATGAAGGAGATGGGACTGACACCGCCGACAACGTCGTACAAATCGTTCGCGGTGATGGGCAAGACGTTCGATCCGGCGAAGCCGGATGATTATCTCGCCAGCTTCAAGATCAGGAAGGCGTCGTGAGGGATCCTGGCCTTGCCTCTTTCTTACCTCGCCCCGCTTGCGGGGAGAGGTCGCCGCGCTTTTGCGCGGCGGGTGAGGGGGTACAGGTCCATCAACTAGCATTCGCCTCGCGGAGAGAGCCCCTCACCCCGACCCTCTTCCCGCGCGCGGGGAGAGGGAGATGACCTTCTCACTTCGTTTCCGCGCGGCCGTGGTCTCGATCGTGCTGTTCGCCGCATTCCTCGGCATCTGGCATCTCGCCACGCGCTCGACGGCTGCGACCACCACCATGACGCCGGAATACGCCAAGCTGATGGGGCTGACGGCGACTCAGGGCAAGTCGGCGATGCCGGGTCCGCTCGATGTCGGCGCGAAATTGTGGGAGCATCTCAAGCAGCCGTTTTACGACAAGGGGCCGAACGACAAGGGCCTCGGCATCCAGCTCGGCTATTCCATCGGCCGCGTCGGTCTCGGCTATCTGCTCGCGGTGCTCGTTGCCATTCCGCTCGGCTTCCTGATCGGCATGTCGCCCTTGATCAGCAAGGCACTCGATCCGTTCATCCAGGTGCTGAAGCCGATCTCGCCGCTCGCCTGGATGCCGCTTGCGCTCTACACCATCAAGGATTCCTCGATCTCGGCGATTTTTGTCATTTTCATCTGCTCGGTGTGGCCGATGCTGCTCAACACCTCGTTCGGCGTCGCCGCGGTGCGCAAGGAATGGATCAACGTCGCCCGCACGCTGGAGGTCGGCACCATCAGGCGCGCCTTCACGGTGATCCTGCCGGCGGCCGCACCGACGATTCTCACCGGCATGCGGATTTCGATCGGCATCGCCTGGCTCGTCATCGTCGCGGCCGAGATGCTGGTCGGCGGCACCGGCATTGGCTACTTCGTCTGGAACGAGTGGAACAACCTCTCGATCACCAACGTCATCATCGCGATCCTCCTGATCGGGATCGTCGGCATGCTGCTCGACCAGATTCTGGCGCGCTTCACGCGCATGGTCACGTTCCCGGAATAGCTGTGATGACCGACAAATTCATTTCCATTGAAGGCATCGCGCGGCGTTATCCCGGCGCGGATGGGGCCGCGACCACGGTGTTCGACGATCTGTGGCTGTCGATGGGGCGGGGCGAATTCGGCTGTGTGATCGGCCATTCCGGCTGCGGCAAGACCACCGTGCTGAATATTCTCGCTGGGCTCGACGAGCCGAGCGAGGGCGCCGTCATCGTCGACGGACAGGCCATTGAAGGCACGAGCCTCGACCGTGCCGTGATCTTCCAGAGCCACGCGCTGCTGCCGTGGCGCACCGTGCTCGGCAACGTCACCTATGCCGTGACCTCGAAATGGCGCAAATGGGATCGCGCCAAGGTGAAGGCGCATGCGCAGAAGTTCATCGATCTGGTCGGGCTTACCGGCTCCGAGCACAAGCGTCCGTCGGAACTCTCCGGCGGCATGAAGCAGCGCGTCGGCATTGCGCGCGCGCTCTCGATCACGCCCAAGATCATGCTGATGGACGAGCCGTTCTCGGCACTCGATGCGCTGACGCGCGGCACGCTGCAGGACGAGGTGCGCCGCATCTGTCTCGAAACCGGACAGACCGCCTTCATGATCACCCATGACGTCGATGAAGCGATCTATCTCGCCGACAAGATTTTCCTGATGACCAACGGCCCCGGCGCCGTGCTAGCCGAGATCGTGGAAAATCCGCTGCCGAAGGATCGCGGCCGCATCGATCTGCACCGCCATCCCTACTACTACGCGCTGCGCAACCACATCGTCGATTTCCTGGTCAGCCGCAGCAAGACATTTGCGGCTGATGTGACCAATCACGATCCGCGCAACGTGCCGGTGGTGCGGCCGGGGTTGGGCGAACCTACCATCGTGTCAGCGCCGAACCTGGTCGAGACCAGTTCAGCGCAAACGATCGCGCGCTAGATTTCAAAGGAGAGACAAATATGAAACGCGAAGACCTCACCGAAAAGCTGCTCGACATCAAGCGCGAGAAGGGCTGGAGCTGGAAACATATCTGCGAAAAGATCGGCGGCTATTCGGAGGTGCTGATAACAGGCGCCATTCTCGGCCAGATGAAACTGACAAAGCCGCAGGCCGCCAATGCCGGCGAGCTGTTCGGGCTTTCCAAATCCGAAATCGCCATGCTCAACGAAGTTCCGATGCGCGGCACCGGCACGCCGATGCCGCCGACCGATCCCTTGATCTATCGTTTCTATGAAATGGTGATGGTCAACGGTCCGGCGTGGAAGGCGCTGATCGAGGAAGAATTCGGCGACGGCATCATGTCGGCGATCGATTTCGACATGGCGATCGACCGTGTCGCCAACCCCAAGGGCGACCGCGTCAAGATCACCATGTCCGGAAAATTCCTGCCGTACAAATATTACGGCGCCAGCGGCAACGTGCCGGAGTACGGGTTTAAGGAAGAGTGACGTCTCTCTCCACCGTCATTGCGAGGAGCGTAGCGACGAAGCAATCCATGCCTCCGCGTGTGGAGAGATGGATTGCTTCGCTGCGCTCGCAATGACGTTGCTAGAGACGCGTCACCCGAACGCAGCCCTGATTTCCCCGATCGGCGCCATCTCGCGCACATAGGTGAACGCGCCGCGCTCCTTCATCTCGCGGGCGCATTTTAAGAACGCTGCAAGCGCGTAGCGCTCCATCGCGCCGCCGACGCTGATGCGCTTGACGCCTGCGGCTGAGAGCTGATCGACCGTCAGCGTGGGGTCGGCAAAGCCCATCACATGGTTGAACGGCTTGCCGACCGATGACACCACGGTGCGGATCGTGCCGATGTCATACAGGCCTGGCGAATACAGGACGTCCGCTCCGGCCGCCTCGAATGCCTGCAGCCGCCTGATGGTGTCGTCGACATCCTTGCGGCCGTGCAGGAAATTCTCCGCACGCGCCGTCAGCGTGAACGGGAAAGGCAGTGCGCGTGCTGCTTCGACGGCCGCCTGCACCCGCTCGACCGCAAGCGAAAAATCGTAGATCGGCTTCTGCGGATCGCCGGTAAAATCTTCGATCGAGCCGCCGACGCAGCCTGCCTCCGCCGCGCGCGCGATCGCTTTCGCCGCGGTCTTCGGATCGTCCGCGCCGCAATTCTCCAAATCGGCGTTGACGGGCAGGCCGGTGGCATCAGCGATCACCCGGCAGTTCTCGATGATGGCATCGAGGCTGACGGTGGTGCTGCCGAGCGTATTGGCAACGCCGAGGCTCGTGGTCGCGAGCGCCTCGAACCCCATCGCGGCGAGCAGTTTTGCCGTGCCGGCGTCCCAGGGATTGGGAATGATGAAGGCGCCCGGGCGCGCATGCAGCGCGCGAAACGCTTCGGCTTTTTCCATCTGGGTTCGCATCGGCAATCTCCGCTTGGTTGGCCGGTTCAGGCTGGCAGCGAAACTAGCGGGCTATCGCCCATCAGCCAAATTTGTTATTTCTCTATGCATCATCAGCTTTTTGCATAGAGGAAGCATGGACAGCGATGCGCTTCTCACGTTCCTGACCGTTCACCGCCGCGGCGGTATTTCGAGCGCGGCGAAGGCGCTGCACCGTTCGCAGCCGGCGATCTCGCGGCGCATTGCATTGCTGGAGCAGGAGCTCGGCGTGCCGCTGTTCGAGCGGATCGCGGGGCGCACGATGCTGAGCGATGCCGGGCGGGTAATGGTGCCTTACGCCGAGCGCGCGGTCGCCGCGGCCCAGGACGCGGAGAATGCGGTTCGCGCGCTGGCGCGGCCGGATTCGGGGCCTGTCGCGCTTGCGGTGGTCGGCACGCTTGCCGGCGGGCGGCTGTCGGCGATCTTAAAGCGCTTCGCGGCCGAGCACCCTGGGGTCGAATTGAGTTTACGCACCGCAACCAGCGCTGAGGTCAGCGACATGATCCGGCGCGGCGAGGCGACCATCGGGCTGCGCTATGACCGCGACCGTTCGCGTGATCTCGACTGCGAATTGCTGTTGTCCGAACGACTGCAGGTGGTGTGTGCTCTGGATCATCCGCGTGCAGGGCGCCGTGTCGCAAAACTTGCAGAGCTGCGCGGCGAACGCTGGATCGCATTCCCTGTCGTGCCGGGACGGCGCGAGATCACGGCCGCACACGTCTTTGCGCTATTTCAGACCCACGGGCTGGGTGAAGTCGACTGGACGCCGGTCGACAGCCTGACCGCGCAGAAGCGCCTGGTCGAAGCAGGCCTCGGCGTGGCGCTGCTGTCGGAGAGCAACGCTGCCGAGGAACTGCGACACGGGACCATCGCTGTGATCGGCGTGCGCGATCTCAAGGCGTGCCACGACATCGTCACCGTAACACGCCGCGGCGGCTTCTTGAGCGCGGCGGCGCGGCGGTTGCTGGAGATCGTTCGTGGGGAATATCGCGGGATGCGGTCTTAGAGATACGTCACGGCATTCTCCGCCGTCATTGCGAGCGGAGCGAAGCAATCCATGCTGCCGCAAGTGGAGGAATGGATTGCTTCGTCGCTTCGCTCCTCGCAATGACGGGGATGGAATGTACTTTACGTCCCCGCCTTCACCTGGGCGGCGGCCGCCGCCATCAGCTCGTCCATCTTGACGCGCACCTCGGCAGCGGTGATGGCGACGCCCTTGGCGGTCAAATCCTTGACGACCTTGTTCTGGACGTCCTGGTCGCCGGCTTCCTCGAAATCGGCCGAAACCACTTCCTTGGCGTAGGCATTGGCGTCGTCACCGGACATGCCGAGCTTCTCCGCTGCCCAAAGACCGAGCAGCTTGTTACGGCGCACCTCGGCCTTGAACTTCTGCTCCTCGTCGAGGGCGAATTTCTTCTCAAAACCTTCCTCGCGCTTGTCGAAAGTGCTCATTCTTCGGTTCCAATCCCCGGAAATGGTAAGCAGGGCCGCGTTGTCGCGGCCCGATCGCCTACCTAGATAGAGGGAGCGAATCGGTAAAACAACGGGCCGTTAGGCCGCAGGCAATCGGGATAAGTTGGCCCCAATTGGGCCGGGTCGATTGTGCTGGATGGGCCAATCGGATAGGTTGCCATCAGGCGAGGTTCTTGTTCTGTTTCCGGTCGTTCTGTTCGGGATCTGGCCTTCACGGCAGCTCCGTCGTGGTCGTAAACCCTTGTCATCCGGAGCACACCAATTTCATGGATTTCAACAAAACACGGTACATCCCAATGAGCCGTCGACGCCGTATTTATGAAGGCAAGGCCAAGGTCCTGTATGAAGGCCCGGAGCCGGGAACCCTGATCCAGCACTTCAAGGATGATGCGACCGCGTTTAATGCCAAGAAACACCAGGTGATCGAGGGCAAGGGCGTCCTCAACAACCGGATTTCGGAGTACCTGTTTCAGCACCTCAACGACATCGGGGTGCCGACCCATTTCATCCGCCGCCTCAATATGCGCGAGCAGCTGATTCGCGAGGTCGAGATCGTGCCGCTGGAAGTGGTGGTGCGGAACGTCGCCGCCGGTTCGCTGTCGCAGCGCCTCGGCATCGAGGAGGGCACCCAGCTACCGCGCTCGATCATCGAGTTCTATTACAAGAACGACCAACTCAACGACCCCATGGTGTCGGAAGAGCATATCACCGCGTTCGGCTGGGCGACGCCGCAGGAAATCGACGACATCATGGCGCTCGCCATCCGCGTCAACGACTTCCTGACCGGGCTGTTCCTCGGCATCGGCATCCGTCTGGTCGATTTCAAGATGGAATGCGGACGCCTGTTCGAAAACGAAATGATGCGGATCATCGTCGCCGACGAAATCTCGCCCGACTCATGCCGGCTGTGGGATATCAAGTCGAACGAGAAGCTCGACAAAGACCGCTTCCGCAGGGATCTCGGTGGGCTGCTGGAAGCCTATACCGAAGTGGCAAAGCGTCTCGGCATCCTGATGGAGAACGAGCGTCCGGCCGGTACTGGTCCGGTGCTGGTGAAGAGCTGAGGTTGAGATCGTGAAGGCACGCGTTACCGTTACGTTGAAGTCAGGCATTCTCGATCCGCAGGGCAAGGCCATCGAAGGCGCGCTGAAATCGCTCGGCGTCGATGGCGTTGCCAGCGTCCGCCAAGGCAAGGTGTTCGACATCGAACTGTCGGGCGCCGACAAGGCCAAGGCCGAGGCGGCATTGAAGGATGCCGCCGACAAGCTGCTGGCAAATACGGTGATCGAGAATTACAGAGTCGAACTTCTCTAGGCGCGCCTCCCATGAAATCAGCCGTCCTCGTCTTTCCCGGAATCAACCGCGAGCGCGACATGGCGCGGGCGCTGAAGCTCGCCTCCGGCCAGGAGGCGGCGATGGTGTGGCACGCCGAGACCGAGCTGCCGAAGGGGACCGATCTCGTCGTCGTGCCCGGCGGGTTTTCCTATGGCGATTACCTGCGCTGCGGCGCGATTGCCGCCCGCGCGCCGGTGATGGAAGCCGTGCGCAAATTTGCCGCCGACGGCGGTCTCGTGCTCGGTGTCTGCAACGGTTTCCAGATACTGTGTGAAGCGGGCCTGCTGCCCGGCGTCCTGATGCGCAATTCACGGCTGAAATTCATCTGCAAGGACGTGCATCTGCGGGTCGAACGCTCGGATACGCCGTTCACGCGCGGTTACAATGCCGGCCAGGTCATTCGCGTGCCGGTCGCGCACGGCGAGGGCAACTATGAAGCCGACGAGGAGACCGTGAAACGGCTCGAGGGCGAGGGGCGGGTGCTCTATCGCTATTGCTCCGCCGATGGTGTGGTCGACGAGGAATCCAACATCAACGGCGCCGCGCAGTCGATCGCCGGCATCGTCAACGAGCGCGGCAATGTGCTCGGCATGATGCCGCATCCGGAAAACCACGTCGAAGACATCATGGGCTGCACCGACGGGCGCGGCCTGTTCGCGGGCCTCGTCGCTCATCTGGAAAAAGCGGCGTGAAATCCTTCATGATGCGCCTGGCCGTCGCCGCGGCGGCCTTCTCGCTCACCGCAGCCGCCCACGCGCAGGACTATCCCAAGCGTCCCGTTACCATGATCGTGCCGTTCGCGGCCGGCGGCACGTCCGACGTGATCGCGCGCGTGGTCGCCGAGGAGATGACCAAGTCGCTCGGGCAGCCGATCGTGATCGAGAATGTCGCGGGCGCCGGCGGCTCGACCGCGCTCACGCGTGCCGCGCGCGCTGAGCCTGATGGCTACACCATTGCGATCGGCAACGCCGGCACGAGTGCCGCGACCTATACGATCTATCCTAAACTGCCGTTCACGCCGGAATCCTTTGTGCCGATTGCGGTGGTTGCGAAAACCTTCGGCATCGTCGCGCTGCGCAAGGATTTTCCGGCGAAGAACCTGCAGGATTTCATCGCCTATGCGAAGAAGAATCCCGGCAAGGTCAATCTCGGCCATGCCGGCGTCGGCTCCTCGAATTTCCTGATCTGCAAGAGCTTTGAACATGCGGCCGGCATCGAGGTCACACTGGTCGGCTATCGCGGCGCGGCGCCTGCGCTGACGGACGCGATCGGCGGCCAGATCGACGGCGTCTGCGACTCAGCTGCCTCGGTGTCGCAGGCGATCGACGACAAATTGGTGAAGGGCCTCGTCGTGGGTTCGACGGTGCGGCTTTCAACCTTGCCCGATCTGCCGATGTCGTCGGAAGCAGGCCTGCCCGAATTCGAGGCGCAGGGCTGGAACGGCCTGTTTGCGCCGAAGGGCACGCCGCCTGCGATCATCGCGAAGCTGAACGCCGCAGCCAAGACCGCCGTCGAAAGCGAGGCGGTGAAGAAGCGCTTTCACGATCTCTCCACCGTCGCGCCCGACGCCAACGAGCTCGCGAGCGAAGTGCTCGGGCGGTTGGTGACGCGCGACGTCGCGAAATACAGGAAGCTGCTGGAAGAGAAGAAGTAGCATCGGCAGCCACGTGATGAAGGTGCCACGCGAATGAAAAAGCCCCGCGCAGCGGGGCTTTTTTGCTATCGGCCGGCAGGCGAGCCGGGCCCCGCCGGAGCCAGTGTCGAACCGCTGGGCGAGGGGTTGATGTGGGTGTTCCCCGACGGGTTCACTCCGCTGTTCCGTGCGGCCGCGGCACTGCCGGCATTGTTGGTCATGCCGGTGTCAGCGGGGCTGCCGGTCGCATTGCCGGTCGTCGTTCCGCCTGATGTCGTTCCACTGGTGGAAGATCCCGTCGTCGTGCCGCCCGTTGCCGCACCACCCGTGGCCGAACTTCCTGTGGAGCCGCCGGTGGACTGTGCCAGCGCGTAAGTACCCGTGAATGCCAGCGCTGTCGCCAATCCCAATGCTGCGAGTTTCATGATTGCTCCTTTTCTTGGCTTGCGTAACGCGCCAACGAGGTCCGCCAACGGAGCGTTCCCGCCTGCCGATCACAGTTCGTTGCTGTTCCCATGAAGATTTCCACTGGCCACAAATGTGGAAGCGCAGTGTTGCTTCTGTGGAATCGCCAGCCGATATTTCGCATTCAATCACAACTGAAGATTGTCTGATTGAACTTGCCGCGCTATCAAGGCCACTAAGGACCGTCCGTCCGGTTTGCCTGGAATGCGCCATGCCCGTTGCTCTCGTCGTCTTGCTGCTCGATATCACGCTGATCTATCACGCATCGAAGACGGGCCGCCTGCAGCCCTGGGCCTTCATCATCCTGATGATCCCGCTGGTCGGCGCGCTCGCCTACATCGTTGTCGAACTGGTGCCAGAATGGTTTGGAAGTCCCGGTGCCCAGCAGGCACGCAAGCGCATCGCCGGCAAACTCGACCCGGAAAAGCTCTATCGCGAGCTATCCGATCGGCTCGCCAACACAGACACTGTTGCCAATCGCGCCGCGCTGGCAGCGGAGTGCCTTAGGCTGGCGAGATTCGACGAAGCGGTGCGTCACTACGATCACATCCTGATGCTGCCGCTCGGTGGCGAGCCGGCCTATGCGCTGGGCAGGGCGCAGGCCGAATTCGGTCGTAACCGTCCGGCCGAGGCACTCGCCACGTTGGACGATCTGCAAAAGCGCTGGCCGGACTTTGAATCGGCGGAGGGGCATTTGCTCTATGCGCGTGCGTTGGCAGAGGTCGGGCGGATTGACGAGGCGCTCGAAGAGTACCACGCGCTCGTGGCCTACTTCCCCGGCGCGGAGGCGCGGGTCCGTTACGGCATGCTGCTGCGCATGGCGGGTCGCAACGCTGAAGCCAGAGTCGTATTCAACGAACTGCTGCTGCAGATGAAACGCGCGCCCAAATATCTGCGCGAGGCGCAGGCCGAATGGCTTTCGATTGCTGAAAAGCAATTGTTGGGCTGAGTAGCAGCGGCCGAAGACATTCTTTGTTCAACTGCCTTTGTTCAACTGCGGAATCTTTGTTCAATTGCGGCAAGTGGCTGGCCTGAAACTTGCTCGTATCTCCTGATCCCAAACGCGGATTTTCCGATCGTCGGACGGAGATAGATCATGCCCATTCGCAAGGCTTCCCGCACGGTTAATGCTTCCTGCACGGTTGCGCTGCTGACCGCGCTCCTGTCGTCCCATTCGGCGATGGCTGAATCCACGCTGCGCATCGCCATGACAGCGTCCGATATCCCCACTGCAACCGGGCTGCCGAACAACGGTTTCGAGGGAATGCGCTTCCTCGGCTATCCGATCTTCGAAGGATTGGTGCTTTGGGATTTGACCAAGACCGACCGGCTGGCGACCTTGCGTCCCGGGCTCGCGGAGAAATGGGAACAGGACCCCAGCGACAACAAGACCTGGATTTTTCATCTGCGCCAGGGCGTCAAATTCCACGACGGCACCGATTTCAATGCCGACGCCGTGATCTGGAATCTTGACCGTTATTTCAACAGCGAGAGCCCGCAATTTGAGCCGCCGAGTTCAGCGATGTCGCGGGCGCGTGTTCCCGTGATGGGCAGCTACAAGAAGATCGACGACGCAACCGTCGCCATCACCACCACGAAGCCGGCTTCCTATTTTCCCCATATGGCGGTCTATCTTCTGTTCACCTCGCCGACATCGTTCGAGAAGGCGGGAAAGGAATGGGCGAAGGTCGCGACCTTGCCGGCGGCTGGCACCGGGCCGTTTCGGATCACCAAAGTGGTGCCGCGGCAGGAAGCTGATCTGGCGCGCTGGGACAAATATTGGGACCCGGGCAGGATGGCAAAAGTCGACAATGTCGTGCTGATGCCGATCCCCGAGGCGAATTCGCGATTGGCCGCGTTGCGCTCCGGCCAGGTCGACTGGATTGAAGTGCCGCCGCCTGACGGCATCGCCTCCCTGAAATCCGCGGGCTTCACCATTACCACCGGCTCCTATCCGCATGTCTGGCCGTGGTTCTACAACATCGGCGCGGCCAACAGCCCGTTCAGGGATGTCAGAGTTCGCCAGGCGCTGAACTATTGCATCGATCGGGAAGGGCTGGTCTCGCTGCTCAACGGCACCGCGGAGCCGTCGGTCGGGTGGCTCAAGGCCAGCGATCCCGATTTCGGCGCGCCGGTCAATCGCTACAAGTTCGAGCCCGCCAAGGGCAAGGCTCTGCTCGCGGAAGCAGGCTACACGCCGGCGAAGCCGCTCTCGTTCAAGGCGCTGATCTCGAATTCCGGCTCGGGGCAGATGCTGCCGTTGCCGATGAACGAGTACTTGCAGCAGAATCTGAAAGAGGCCTGCGGCGTCAACGTGGAATTCGACGTGATCGAATGGCAGGTGCTGCTGACGGCGGCGCGCGCCACGCCTGACAGCCCGAATCTGCGCGGCGCGATGGCGCTCAATATCAGTTCGCCGTCGTCGGATGCCGGCGTCATGGCGCGCTATTTTCTGGCTGCCAATTTCTCGCCGAACGGTTTCAATTTCGAGCAGTGGAAAGACGACGAATTCGAAGACGCGCTGAAGACGATCTCGGAATCGACCGATTCGAAGGCGATCTCGACCGCCTACCGCAAGGCGCATGAGCGGCTCGTCGACAATCCGCCGTGGCTCTACATCGTCCACGATCTCAATCCCCGCGCGATGAGCCCGAAGGTCAAGGGGTTTGTTTCGCCGCAGTCGTGGTTCGTCGATCTGACGCTGGTGAGCGTGCAATAGCTGCGTGGCGCTCAGCCGCCGCGACGCCGCCACCGCCGGTAGGCGTCTTTCGGGATCGTCATGGCGGCGACACCGGCTGTTACAAGGACGAGGCCGAGCGCGAGATTGGCGGGCACGGCTTCGCCGAGCAGGATCACCGACAGGCCGACGCCGATCGGGATGCGCAGGTAACCTTGTGCGTTGGTGGTGAGCGTGCCGAGCCGCGTCAGGCACATGTAAAATAGCATCAGGCCGAAGGCGCTGGAGAATATGCTCATCGCGACTGTTGCAACCAGCGCCTCAGCCGTCGGCCGCAAGGTCCAGGGATGATCGATTACCAGTGATGCTGGCAGCAATATTAGCCCGCCGAACAGCAGCGAGCCCGCGGCCACCACCATCGGGTCGTAGTCGGTCAGCCGCAGACCGAAGATCGTGGCGCAGGCGAACGAGATGGTGGCGATCAGGATGACGATCTCGGCAAATATATTGGTATCAAGCGTCTCGAGCGCGTCGAGGCCGATGATCACGGCCGTTCCGACAAGTCCCAGAATGGCGCCGGCAAGCTTCAGCAGCGTGGCCGGCTCGTGCCGCGTAATGGCCCAAGTGATGAGAAAGGCGAAGATCGGCGTCGTCGAGGCCAGCACCACCGTATTTGACGCCGGCACATATTGCTGCGCCCAGGTGATCAGCAGGAACGGAAACGTCGAATTGATGGTCTGCTGCTGGGCGAACAGCTTCCAGGCCTTCGCTTCCGTCGGCATCGGTATCCCGCGGACGCGCAGGACCACGAGCAGGAAGGCGGCCGCGATCAGCGAGCGGGCGGAAATGAAGGTGATCGGTGGAATCGAGCCGAGGCCGATCTTGGTCAGCGGATAGGTCGAACTCCAGCAGCACGCCAGCGCGAGCAGCAACGCATAGTTGCGCCAGCCGCGACGGGCCTTTGGCGCGTCAGGTAGCAACGGCGCTGGTGCCCGAGGGCTTCTTCCATTTCACCCGCTTGATGGTGCCTGAGAAGGTAAACAGCGACCGTTCGCCGGATTTCAATACGCCGCGCAGGAAGATCAGCGAGCCGCCGGCGCGGGTGATTTCGCCCTCGCATTCGACCAGCTCGCCCTCGCGCGCGGCGTCGAGAAACTCGCAGGCGAACGACACCGTGACACCGGGTCCCTCCAGCACGGAAGAGGCGATCGCAAACAGGCAGTAATCGGCGAACGACATGAAGCAGCCGCCATGGACGTTGCGCATGCCGTTGAGGTGCTTCTTCTCGACCCGGAACGCGCATTGCACGCGGCCGTTTTCGTCCATCCGGTGCCAGAACGGGCCGTTATGGGTCTCAAAACTGTCGCGGGTCCAGGTCCGCCAGCCCGCGAATTCGCCCTCGGTTTCGACATGCAGGTCGGGGCGCTGGTGAAATGCATTTTTGGGGAGTTCGTTCACTAAAAATGGCCCTTCAATCAGGTGTTTCCGCCCTTAAATCCGATCCGGGAACGATGTGCAAACGCCGATCCTGCAAAGCTCCCCCCGTAAAGCTCTGGACAGGGCGGAAATGCGCCATAAAAGGCCTTTTCGCACCCCCTCGATCTTCCTATTAAGGCACCCATGAACGAGCCCCAGATCACCCCCGAACTCGTCGCCAGCCATGGCCTGAAACCCGACGAGTATGAGCGCATCCTCAAGCTGATCGGGCGGGTGCCGAGTTTCACTGAACTGGGGATTTTCTCGGCGATGTGGAACGAGCATTGCTCGTACAAGTCCTCGCGCATCCATCTGCGGGGGCTGCCGACCAAGGCGCCCTGGGTGATCCAGGGCCCGGGCGAGAACGCCGGCGTCATCGACATCGGCGACGGGCAGGCGGTGGTCTTCAAGATGGAGAGCCACAACCACCCGAGCTATATCGAGCCCTATCAGGGCGCGACCACGGGCGTCGGCGGCATTTTGCGTGACGTCTTCACGATGGGCGCGCGGCCGATTGCCTGCCTCAATGCGCTCTCGTTTGGCGCGCCGGAACACCCCAAGACGCGGCATCTGGTGTCGGGCGTGGTCGCCGGCGTCGGCGGCTATGGCAATTCGTTCGGCGTGCCGACGGTCGGTGGCCAGGTGCGCTTCCACACCCGCTATGACGGCAACATCCTGGTCAATGCAATGGCGGTTGGTCTGGCCGACACCGACAAGATTTTCTATGCGGCGGCGTCAGGCGTGAACATGCCGATCGTCTATCTCGGCTCCAAGACCGGGCGCGACGGCATTCACGGCGCCTCGATGGCATCGGCCGAGTTCGATGACGATTCGGCCGAGAAGCGGCCGACGGTGCAGGTCGGCGATCCCTTTGCGGAAAAGCTCTTGCTGGAAGCCTGCCTCGAAATCATGGAAAAAGGTTGCGTGATCGCGATCCAGGACATGGGCGCGGCCGGGCTGACCTGCTCGGCGGTCGAGATGGGCGCCAAGGGCGATCTAGGCGTCGAACTCGATCTCAACGCGGTGCCGACGCGCGAAACCGGCATGAGCGCCTATGAGATGATGCTCTCGGAAAGCCAGGAGCGCATGCTCATGGTGCTGAAGCCCGAGAAGGAGCAAGAGGCCGAGGCGATCTTCAAGAAGTGGGGGCTGGATTTCGCCGTGGTCGGCTACACTACGCCGAGCAAGCGCTTCGTGGTCAAGCATGGCGGCGACGTCATGGCCGATTTGCCGATCAAGGAATTGGGCGACGAGGCGCCGATCTATGACCGCCCGCATGTGCCGTCCGCGGCGCTGCCGGTGGTGCAGGCGCGCGAGGTAAACCCGCCGCTCGGCATTTCGGCCGCGCTGGAAAAGCTGATCGCAACGCCCGAGCTGTGCTCGAAGCGCTGGGTGTGGGAGCAATACGATCACGTCATTCTCGGCAATACCGTGCAGCGGCCGGGCGGCGATGCCGCTGTGGTGCGCGTACAGGATGGGCCGAAGGGCCTTGCACTCACCGTCGACGTGACGCCGCGCTATTGCGAGGCCGATCCGTTCGAAGGCGGCAAGCAGGCTGTCGCCGAAGCCTGGCGCAACATCACAGCGGTCGGCGGCCGTCCGCTGGCGATTACCGACAATCTGAATTTCGGCAATCCGGAACGCCCTGAAATCATGGGCCAGTTCGTCGGCTGCCTGAAGGGTATTTCGGAAGCCTGCAGCGCGCTCGACTTCCCGGTCGTGTCGGGCAACGTCTCGCTCTACAACGAGACCAACGGCCGCGGCATTCTGCCGACGCCCTCAATCGGCGGCGTCGGTTTGCTCGACGATTTCACGAAATCCGCCACGCTGGCGTTCAAGGCTTCCGGTGAAGCGATCCTGCTGATCGGCGACACCCAAGGCTGGCTCGGGCAGTCGGTGTACCTGCGCGATATCTGCGGCCGCGAAGAGGGCGCGCCGCCGCCGGTCGATCTCGCGGCCGAAAAGCGCAATGGCGACGTGGTGCGCGGCATGATCCACGCCGGCACCGCAACTGCGGTGCATGACATCTCCGACGGCGGCTTATTGATTGCGCTCGCCGAGATGGCGATTGCCAGCGGCACCGGCGCGCAGCTATTGGCCGCGCCGGCCTCGATCGTGCCGCACGCCTACTGGTTCGGCGAGGATCAGGCGCGCTACATCGTGACGGTATCAGCGGCGGATGCCGGCCTGGTGCTGGCCAAGATGAAAGGCGCGGGCGTGCCGTGTGCGCGGATCGGCACCACGGGCGGCGATGCGATTGCGGTTGCGGGTGAGGCGCCGCTGGCGGTGAACGCGCTCAAGTCAGCGTTCGAGCACTGGCTGCCGGCCTATATGGGCGGCAAGGCGTCGTAGCGACGCCGCAACTTCGTAGCCCGCATGAGCGCAGCGACATGCGGGGCCAGTGTCCGCGTCGTCCCGCATGTCGCTGCGCTCATGCGGGCTACAGGACTACAGCACCTTCGTCGCGCCGGGGATCTGCCGCAACGCTCGCGTCAGCGCCCAGCTTCCTGCGACCGTCAGCACGAATCCGATCGTCGCCTTGACGATCGCCGGCAGGTCGTAGTCGAACAGCCAGTATTGCAGCCACAGCGCGATCGGGTAGTGCACCAGGAACATGCCGTAGGCGTCGGCCTGCATCGGATCGAGTAGCTTGGCTGTGCCTGATTGCCTGAACCTCTGGAAAAAGGCCAGGATCAGAAACATGATGGCCACGCTGAAGACGGTGAAGCAGATGGCATAGAGCGCTTCATACCAGTCCGGCAACGGCGACGGGTTGCCCAGTATTTCGCGCTTGATGAAGATCAGCACCCACAAGAGGCAATACGGAACGATCGCCAGCACCATCCAGTCCCAGCTGACCTTGGCCATCCGGCCGTCTGCAGCGAGCAGCCCGCGATCCATTTGCGCAACGCCTATGCCGGCACCGAAAAAGAAGTAGGTCGCGTAGAGCATCACGCGCCCGTGCTGCACCGAGAACGGCCCGAACTCGAACCAGCTGCTTGGTCCGTAGTGAACCAGCCCGGGGACGTAGAACGCGGCGGTGACAGCAAGCATGACCGCAAAGAACACTGCGGGTCGGCGACGGCCGTGCAGCGAGAGGCGGTTGATCGGATCGAGCATGTTGGGCGACAGCCGGTGCAGCAGGCAGGCAACCACGTCGAAGGCGAACAAAACCCAGAGAAACCAGATCGGCCCGCTCGGCCACGGACCCTTCGTCACCATGTTCCACCAATATTCCGAAAAGCCGATTTCGGGATGGTGCCGCAGGGAGATCGCGTAATAGGCGAGCGGAATGACCGTGAACGCGCAGATCACGAACGGCAGGCCAAGCCGAAGCAGGCGGTCCGCCAAGTAGTTCAGCGCTCCCTTCCGGGCGATGCCGGACCAGGCGAACAGTCCCGAAAGGAAAAAGAACATCGCCATGAAGAAACTGTCGGTGGCGAGCACGATCATGTCGAACCCGAAGAACGACTTCGGATCGGTGTGGCCGAAATAGGTATAGGGGATGACGGCATGGTGGAGGAGCACCACCAGCGTCAGGAAGGTGCGGGCGCGATCAAGCGAAAGGTTTCGCGTCCTGGCCTTGGGCACTGCACCCAATTCGGCGTGCCCCACGGCGGAAATCGATGTCATGCGCGCCTCCCGGCCGGGCTGTTTGTGCCGAATGTTGCAGCCGGGAACCCGATTCAGCAAGGCCCAATGTTCGCTGCCGTTTGCCACGGAATGGCCAGTAGTACAGACAAGTCTACCTATTCTGCGCAGCGCAGACACTTATGCCCCGGCGATGACAGACGGGAGACGGCCTACGCCATTTCCTCGATCGTCACCTTGTCCGGATAGAACGCCAGATGGCCTGATATCTCGGCCATGGCCGGGAAGGGCGTCTCATAGGTCCAGATCGAATTTTCGATGCTCTTGCCGTTGGCGTTGATGCTGAAATAGTTCGCATCCCCCTTGTAGGGGCAGTGGGTGGTCCGCTCGGTGCGGGCCAGCAGCGACATATTGGCATCCTCGCGCGGCACATATTGCACCGCCGGATAGCTGGCTTCCTTCAGGGTCAGCGCATGGGTGGTGTCGGCGATGACCACGCCGCCCACCGAGACGCGGACGCGCTTGGGGTTTGCCGTTATCGTGATCGGATGGTCGGGACCGGGCAATTTCATGATTTTCAGCCTCTTTTTCGGTCAGCCCATAATGATCGGGCGCGACCGGATCTCAGGTGTCAAACGGTCGAAGGCGGAATATAGTGCCGCCAGGCGTGACCTAGAAGAGCCTACGCGCTAGGTTCGGCCGTCACGGTCGCGCGAGCCGGCCGTGATTCGAAACACCTGACGGAGACATGCTGGATGCCGATGGATGCCCACGATATCGAATCGATGATCAAGGCAGCTATCCCCGATGCCGAGGTGACGATCCGCGATCTCGCAGGCGACGGCGACCACTACGCCGCGACCGTGATTTCGGAATCCTTCCGCGGCAAGTCGCGCGTGCAGCAGCACCAGATCGTCTACCAGTCGCTCAAGGGGCAGATGGGCGGCTTGCTGCATGCGCTGGCGCTGCAGACCGGAGTACCTAGCGGACCTGGAGTGCCGGAGGCCTAGGCCCCGACGGGCCACGCGGGGGCACCGATGACGGATAATCCGCACGGCGCGATGTTTCGCGCGATCGTGCCGCACCAGCACAGCCGCGTCACTTATGCGGAGCTGTTCTTCGACCTCGTTTTCGTTTTTGCGGTTACCCAGATCTCGCACACGCTGCTCGCCCATTTTACGCTGCTGGGTGCGCTGCAGGTCACGGTGCTGTTCCTCGCGGTCTGGTGGGTGTGGGTTTTCACCTCCTGGATCACCAACTGGCTCAATCCCGAAAAGACGCCGGTCCGGCTCCTGCTGTTTGCGATGATGCTGGGCGGCTTGGTGCTGTCGACCTCGATTCCGGCCGCGTTTGAAGCGCGGGGATTGTGGTTCGCCATCGCCTATGCGGCGATGCAGGTCGGCAAGACGATCTTTCTGTGGGTCTCGACGCCGCCGTCGCGCCCGCGGACACGCATGAACGCCATCCGGATCGCCGCCTGGCTTTCGATGTCGGCGGTCTTCTGGATCGCCGGCGGGATGATGGAGGGTCAGTCGCGGCTGGCGCTCTGGGCGATCGCGCTCGTCATCGAATATATTTCGCCGGCGGTGCGGTTCTGGATTCCCCGATATGGCGCGTCCTCCGTCGCGGACTGGATGATCGAAGGCGGCCACATGGCCGAGCGCTGCGCGCTCTTCATCATCATCGCGCTCGGAGAATCCATCGTCGTCATCGGCGCAACCTTTGCCGAACTCACCTGGACGACCGAAAACGTTCTGGCGTTCGTCGCAGCCTTCGTGGGTAGCCTCGCGATGTGGTGGATCTATTTCCACATCGGCGCCGAGGCCGGCTCCGAGCAGCTTTCAAAATCGAGCGAGCCGGGAAGGCTGGCGCGGCTGGCCTATACCTATCTGCACATGCCGATCGTTGCCGGCATCATCGTCACGGCGGTGGCGGACGAACTGGTGCTGAAGCACCCGGGCGGGCATTCCGATCTCAAGACGGTGATAAGCGCAATCGGCGGTCCGCTGCTGTTTCTGTTCGGGACCATCCTGTTCAAGCACAGCTTTCGCGGCTTCCTTCAGCTCTCGCACGGGGTCGGTATCATCGCACTCTGCGTGCTCGCCTGGTTCGCAAGCGAGCTGTCGCCGCTGATGCTGTCGATCCTGACCACCGCGATCATGATGGTGGTCGCGGTGTGGGAATCGGTCTCGCTGCAATCGGGTCCGAGAGAATAGTACCGTTAGAGCCTCATCGGTTCTGATTGAATCAGAACCGGGCTCTCGTCTTTCGTTTGATGCGTTTTCTTTACGCAAACCGAATCCACCCCCGGATCAAGTCCGAGGGCGTGGTTCGCCTGGAAACGCTCTAACTTGAAAGCGCTCTAATCAGGCAGCGATCGCCTGACCGGCAGAAATGGCGACGTGCTGTGCTGATCGACGACGTTTCGAAGAACGAGATTTGACAATTGCACCACGAGCGCCCGCAGCCTGGCATTTTCCTCGATGAGGGACACCCGTTCGGCGTCCGTCTCTTGATCCCAAGCCTGGTCCTCGCGAACGGAGGACGAGCTGGAATCTTCCTTCCGATTGCCGGACGCTGGATATGCGTTGCCCATAACTGACATCCCCTGGCACGAACACACCCCTAGCCGAGCCTGACGCAGAAATTCGACTGAGTCCGCGTCAAAAGTTGGACGTTTCGAAGGGCAAACGAGAGCGCGGATGGAGCGTTTTGCGGGCGGGCCGATAAAGATGAAGATTTGTTAAGAAGTTTGTCTATAGTGGGCGCGGCAAAGGTGCGGGGACGCGCGGCGGCGTAGCACCTTTCCATCAGACCTAGACCAGCGCGATTCACTCAGTGCCCACGGGGTTGCCGTGGTGGGAATGCGCGCCTATGAAACAAAGTGAAGCAAGAGTACGCATCATTCAGGAGTGGGATCGCTGGATCGTGACGCAGGCGATCGAGCAGGACGGACCCACCGGAAAAGACTCGTTGAAGTTCTTCCACGAACTGCAGGACGCCGGATCGGCGCTATTGGATTTCCAGTCTCGTGGGCAGGACAAGTGGCGGATCATTCACGCGTGGTTGCTGGGTGCAGATCGACTATTCGATGACTGGATATCCGCCGCGCCCCGGATCGCTCCAACACGCAGGATGCGACCGGAGCGCAGGAGATCTGACTGCAAGACTTGAACTGCAGAGACTTGAACTGCAGAGACCTGAACTGCAAAGCTCGGGACCACTCCTCAGGCTGACGCCGCCAGCGCGTGAACCGAAAACATCCGGTCGTGGTCGGTCCAGGATTCCCGTACCGACCAGCCGGAGTCGCGCGCCAGTGCGGTGAAGCGGTCGAGGCTGTATTTGTAGCTCGACTCGGTGTGGATGCTCTCACCCGGGCGGAATGAAAAATTCCGTCCGAGGATGCGCACGGTCTGCGCCTTCTTGGCGATCAGGTGCATCTCGATGCGATGCCGCTCGCGGTTATAGACCGAGCGGTGCATGAA
Source organism: Bradyrhizobium algeriense (assembly GCF_036924595.1). NCBI lineage: Bacteria > Pseudomonadati > Pseudomonadota > Alphaproteobacteria > Hyphomicrobiales > Nitrobacteraceae > Bradyrhizobium > Bradyrhizobium algeriense. The sequence continues at coordinate 1,921,698 of NZ_JAZHRV010000001.1, forward strand.
GGCGGAAACGTCGAAATTGCCGCCGAGCTCGCGGTTGATGCGGACCAGAACGTTGAGATTGAAGCGCGCGGTGACGCCGGCTGCATCGTTATAGGCATCGTAGAGCACGCGTTCGTTCTTTTCGAGATCGACGCCGATGATCATCTGCGCGCCTTCGCCCAGAATCTCGCGCGCACTGCGCAGGAAGGCGCGCGCTTCGTGCGGCTCGAAATTGCCGAGCGTCGATCCCGGAAAGAAGCCGACCTTGGGCATGCCTTCGATCTCGGCGGGCAGGGCGAACGGCGCGGTGAAATCGGCGGCAACCGGATAAACGCCGAGCTCGGGAAAATCCTTGCGCAAGCCGCCGGCCTGCGCGGTCAGGAAGTCGCCGGAAATGTCGACGGGGACATAGCCGCCGAAATCGCAGCGCTCCAGCAGCAGGCGGACCTTGGTGGTGGCGCCGGCGCCGAATTCCACCAGCGCGGCACCCCTGGGAACGATGGAAGCGATCTCGTCGCCGCGGCTGCGCAGAATGCCGAGCTCGGTGCGGGTCGGATAATATTCCGGCAGGACCGTGATCTGCTCGAACAGTTCCGAACCTGCGGCGTCGTAGAAATATTTCGGCGACAGGCGCTTGGGAAATTGCGACAGGTCGCCGATCACGTCGCCGGCAAAGGCGGAGGTCTGCTCATCGAACGGGTAGCTTTGGGCCAAAGTGGCGGCGTGCAAATTCATGATACTCTCCCGAACGCGCTTTCCGGCGCGCTATGATCCTGTTGAGCGGGTCAGGCGTAATCGGCGAGGCGTAACCCCGTGAATTGCCAGCGGTGGTAGGGATAAAAGAAGTTGCGATAGGTGATACGGCTGTGGCCGGCCGGGGTTGCAAGCGAGGAGCCGCGCAGCACCAGCTGATTGACCATGAACTTGCCGTTATATTCGCCCAGCGCACCCTCGATGGCGCGGTAGCCGGGATAAGGTGAGTAGGAGCTGCGGGTCCACTGCCAGACGATGCCGAAGGCGTCGTTGAGCTGGCCGGCGCGGGCGGCGACCTCCCATTCCATTTCGGTCGGCAGATGGCGGCCGGCCCAGCGCGCGAACGCGTCCGCCTCGTAATAGCTGACATGGCTGACCGGGCCTGAAGGGTCGATCGGCTGCAGCCCGCCGAGCGTCATGATCCGCCAGTCGCCGTCGACCTGGCGCCAGTGGCCCGGCGCCTGCCAGCCCTCGTTGGTCGCGGCGGCAAAGCCGTCCATCAGCCACAGCGTGGCCGTGCCGTAGCCGCCGTCCTTCATGAAGGCCAGCCATTCGGCATTGGTGACGAGGTTGCGGGCGAGCCTGACCGGGCCGACCAGCGCCCGGTGCGCGGGTTTTTCATTGTCGAAATGGAAGCTGTCGTCGCTGTGGCCGACGGTGTGGATGCCCTCGTTGAGGGTGACCCATTCCTCCGCCGAACGATGCGGCGCCGGGAAGCGCCATGACGGATCGTAGGCCGGCGGAAGCGGGTTCTGCGCAAAGGCGTGCAGGATATCGGTCAGCATCAATTCCTGATGCTGCTGCTCGTGGTTGAGGCCGACCTCGACCAGCGGGACCAGTTTTGTGAGGCGCTCCTCGCCGGCGGTCTGGAAGAACTTGACCACGGCGGCATCGACATGCCGGCGATAGGCGGTGACCTCGTCCGCGCTCGGGCGGGTGAGGTGGCCGCGCTGGTGACGGGCGTGCCGGGGACCTGCGCTGACATAGTAGGAATTGAATAGAAACGCGTAGTCGGGGTGGAAGGGCCGGTAACCCTCGCAGTGTTCGCCGAGCAGGAACTGCTCGAAGAACCAGGTGGTATGGGCGCGGTGCCATTTGGCCGGGCTGGCGTCCGGCATCGACTGGATCAGCTGGTCCTCGGGGCTCAGGGGGCCAGCGCGGCGCTCGGTCTCGCCGCGGACGGCCAGATAGGCTTCCACCAAATTCTGGGCGAGGGTGCCTGAATCGGAGAAAAGTGACGGGGTGGGGCTGGCAAGGGACGCTGCAGATACTGATTTCGTCACAGGTGTCTCCGGTTAAGGGAGAGAACTTTAGTCCGGCAAACTGGTTCCCGACGGGCGGTCCGTCCTAGATAGGGGTTCCCCTCCGGGAAAAAAGCCTTCCCCCGCTATGATATTGATGCCGTCAGACTATTGGGCCGCGGCCGCCGGGGGCCCCGAGCCGGACCCGCGCATGCCACCTACTCGCCATTTTACTATGGATGCCCAACGGTTTGGGCTACATATAGGGCAAGTAACCGGGTTACATGGACGAGCCGGCCCGTCAGGCGAAGCCGCAGGGGGCTGAGCCGCAAAAGGAAGCGAATATGAGCATCGAACAATTCATCGCCAATGAAGTGAAGTCGAACGACGTTGTGCTGTTCATGAAGGGCACGCCGCAGTTTCCGCAGTGCGGTTTCTCCGGCCAGGTGGTGCAGATCCTCGACCACGTCGGCGTCGGCTACAAGGGCCTGAACGTCCTGGAATCCGCCGAACTTCGCAACGGCATCAAGGAATATTCGAACTGGCCGACGATCCCGCAGCTCTACGTCAAGGGCGAGTTCATCGGCGGCTGCGACATCATTCGTGAGATGTTCCAGGCCGGTGAATTGCAGCAGCTGTTCGCCGACAAGGGCGTCACCGTCAGCGCGGCGGCCTCGGCCTGAGCGGTCGCGCGCGCCAGATCGGCCGGGCGCGGCTCGAAGTCATCGTTGCCGACATCACCAGCTTGCGCGTTGACGCCATCGTCAACGCGGCCAATTCGTCGCTCCTTGGCGGGGGCGGCGTCGATGGTGCGATCCATCGGGCGGCGGGGCCGGAGCTGGTGGCTGAATGCCGTAAGCTCCACGGCTGCAAGACCGGCGCCGCCAAGATCACCAAGGGCTATCGCCTGCCGGCCAAGCACGTGATCCACACGGTTGGGCCGGTGTGGAATGGCGGCACGCTTGGCGAGGACGATCTGCTTGCCTCTTGCTATCGTCGCTCGATTGAATTGTGCGAGAAGCACGGCCTTGTTTCAGTCGCCTTTCCCGCGATCTCAACGGGCATCTATCGCTTCCCCGCCGATCGCGCGGCCGGCATCGCAGTCCAGACCGTCGTCGATACGCTCGCGGCTGCACCCACAGTCATGCAAGTGGTCTTCTGCTGCTTCTCCGATGCCAGCGCCCAGTTGCATCAGGCGGCATTGGATACCTTCGGCAGCCCTTGTGCCGACTGACAAGCCGCCGCTACACTCTCCGGTGAATTCCAAGGAGAGGGGTAGGGTCCAATGAATTCATCAGGAATGCTGCGCGCGCTGGGCTTCGGCGCGCTGATGCTTGCCACGCTGTCGTCCGCCCGCGCTGAAGGCACTTTCGATATTCCCGCCGGCGCGCATTTCAACAAGGACAAGCTTGGGAAGATCACCGAGTTCTTCAAGAATGAGGTGTCGACCGGCAAGATCGCCGGCGCCAACGTCCTGATCCAGCAGCACGGCAAGCCGGTCTATCACGAAACCTTCGGCGTTCAGGACGTGGTGTCGAAGGCGCCGATCACCGACAAGACCATCTTCCGTCTGTCGTCGCTGACCAAGGCGATCACCTCCGTTGTGGCGATGCAGTTGATCCAGGACGGCAAGATCAAGCTCGACGATCCCGTCTCGAAGTACATTCCCTCGTTCGCCAACATGAAGGTCGGTGAGGAGAAAAAGGCCGAGGACGGTACCAGGACGCTCGAACTGGCGCCGCTGACCCGGCCTATCACCATTCTCGACCTGATGCGTCATACCTCCGGCATCACCTATGGCTTCTATGGCGACAGTCTGGTGCGCAAGGCCTACAAGGAGGCCAATCTCTACGCGGGCGAATTCGACCTTGCCGAATTCGCCGAGCGGATCGCCAAGCTGCCGCTGCACAACCAGCCGGGCGCGCTCTGGCAATACGGCCATTCCACCGACATACTGGCGCGGATCATGGAGATCGTGTCCGGCAAATCATTGCTCGAGATCGAAAAGGAAAAGCTGCTCGATCCGCTCGGCATGACCGACACCGGCTTCTTCGTTACCGAACCGGAGCGGCTGCAGCGGCTTGCCCAACCATTGCCGAACGACAGCGATTTCCGGGTCGGCCGCCTCTACAGGACCGAGGTTCGCCAGAAGTGGGAATCCGCCAGCGGCGGCATGGTTTCGACCATGTCGGATTTTTCGAAGTTTGCGCAGATGCTGGCCAATGGCGGTACGTTCGAGGGCAAGACCTATCTCAGCCCGAAGACGTTCGAACTGATGACATCGGACCACGCCGGCAAGGACTCCGGCGTTGCGCGGGATCATTATTATTTCCCCGGTGACGGCTTCGGGATGGGGCTTGGGCTTGCCGTGCGCACCGATCCCGGCAACGCCAAGCCGCCGCCGCCGGGATCGCTGGGCGAACTGAAATGGGACGGCGCCGCCGGCTGCTATATGGTGGTCGACCGCAAGCAGGACATGTTTTTCGTGGTGCTGGAGCAGACGCCGACGGAGCGCCAGCGCGTCCAGCGGACGCTGAAGCAGTTGGTCTATGAAGCGCTGGAGAACTGACGGCGCCGCAGGGCGCTGCCTCGTCGCGGCCGGGCTCGTGGTTTTGTTGGTCGCTGGCCGACCGCACGAGGCGCGAGCCGAGCCGAAAGTGGCGAACGCGCCAACTTTTTCACGCGCGGCCCTTGACCGGATCGGCGACTACATCCGCAACGAGGTCGCGACCGACAAGATTCCCGGCGCAGTCCTGCTGATCCAGCAGCACGGCAAGCCGGTCTATTTGCAAAGTTTCGGCGTGCGGGACCCGGCGACCGGCCAGCCGATGACGCCGGACACGATTTTCCAGATCTATTCGATGTCGAAAGCCGTCACCTCGGTTGCCGCGATGATGCTGGTCGACGACGGCAAGCTGGCCCTCGACGATCCCGTGTCGAAATACATTCGCGCCTTTGCGGATGCAAAAGTCGGCGTCGATCTTTCCGATGAAGCAGGACAGTACCCGCTCAAGCTCGAGCCGTTGAAGCGCCCGATCACGATCAAGGATCTGCTGCGGCACACGTCGGGCATCACGTACGGCTTCTTCGGCGAAACCGCGGTACAGAAACTCTACGCCAATCCCCAACTGTACGCCGGCGATTTCGATAACGCCGAATTCGCCGACCGGATCGCGACACTGCCGCTCGCCGATCAGCCCGCGGTGCGTTGGAATTACAGCCATTCAACCGACGTGCTAGGCCGCGTTGTCGAGGTGGCCTCGGGGCAGACGCTGTTTCAATTCGAAAAGCAAAGATTGTTCGATCCTCTCGGCATGTCCGAGACCGCATATTATGTCGCAGATGAATCGAAGTGGTCGCGCATTGCCCAGGCATTTCCCGTCGATCGTTTTCGGGTGGCCGGAATCAGGGACCCAGCATTGCCGCGGCGCTGGGAATCCGGCGGAGCGGGGTTGGTCTCGACGGCCGGGGACTATGCCCGCTTCCTGCAAATGCTGCTGAACGGAGGCGAACTGGACGGCAAGCGGTACCTCAAGCCCGAGACAGTCGCACTGATGACGTCGGATCAGATCGGGCCAGAGACCAGGATCATTCACGATCCCTTCTATTTCCCCGGCCCGAGCTCTGGCTTTGGTCTCGGCTTTGCCGTGCGCACCTCTCCGCCGCCGAATACGACATGGCCGCTCGGCGAATACCGCTGGGACGGTGCGGGCGGCAGTTTCTATTTTGTCGACCCCGAGGACGACATGCTCGTTGTCTGTATGGTGCAGGCCCCGACGCAAGGTGGGCGGATCCAACTGGCGCTGAAGACGATGATGTTTGAGGCGCTGGGCAAGGGCCTGCGCAAGGATTGATAGAGGATTGACGATCGCCTGACTACGCGACCGCGTTGCGCGCGATCGTCTCGCGATAGAACGACGCGCTCAGCTTGGGCGTCCGGCGCTTGGTATCGAAGTCGACGTGATAGAGGCCGAAGCGCTGTTCATACCCGTCCGACCATTCGAAATTGTCCATCAGGCTCCACAGAAAATATCCAAGCACGGGCACGCCCTCTGATGTCGCGCGCTGCAACTGCGTCAGATAGTTGCGTAAGTACATGATGCGATCGACGTCATAGATGGTGCCGTCCGCGGCCGGCTGGTCGCTCCCCGACGTGCCGTTCTCGGTGATGTAGATCGATTTCACGTTCCACAGCTTGGCCACATGGCGTGGTACCCAGTACATTGTTTCGGGGCCGGGCCTGAGCCAGGTCGCCTTCATGTGCGGGAACGATTTGGGAAATGGCGCTAGAGTGAAGCCGCGTTCGTTGTCGGCAGCAACGACGTAATGATCAGGCATGTAAACATTCAGCCCGACAAAATCGATCGGGGAGGAGATGATGCGCAGATCTTCGGCGGTGTATTTTGGAGCATCTTTGCCGGCCTGCGCGAGATAAGCATCAGTGTATTTTCCCTCGAGCATCACGGTCAAATAGCCGGCATTGAGCTCGCGCGTCGCGATCTCGGCTGCGCGGATGTTCGCAGGCGTTTCGATGGCCGGGATGCAGCTCACGGCATTCTCCGCCGGACCGACCTTGATTCCGGCCTGTCCATTGGCCCGGATCGCCTGAACCGCGAGACCGTGCCCCAGCGCGACGTTGTGCCTGACCTGCTTCACGTCCGATGGGGATAGTTTGAGCCCCGGCGCATCAGCGCCAAACTCATGGCCGAGATGGACGAGCCTGGAGCATTCGTTGATGGTGAAGAAGTGCTTCACGCGATCGCTTAGGCGCCCCGCGACATGGCCTGCGTAATCCGCAAAGGCCTTTGAGGTGTCGCGCGAGGTCCAGCCGCCGAAGCGATCCTGCAGCGCCTGCGGCAGGTCCCAATGATACAGCGTCGCAAACGGCTCGATGCCGTTCGCCAGCAACTCGTCGACAAGGCGGTTGTAGAAATCGAGGCCTTTTGGATTTGTCGCGCCGGCTCCGTCCGGGAAGACGCGAGGCCATGCGATCGAGAATCGATAGGCCTTTGCGCCGAGCGCCCTCATCAACTGGATGTCTTCCTTGTACAGACGATAATGGTCGGTCGCGGTGTCGCCGTTGCTGTGATCGGAGATGGTGCCGCTCGTGTGGGAGAAACGGTCCCAGATCGACGGACCGCGGCCGTCTTCGTTCACGGCTCCCTCGATCTGATAGGCCGAGGTCGCCGTGCCCCACAGGAAACCGCTCGGAAAACCGGAAGAGGTTGTTCGATTTCGTGTTCCACTATCCGCATCCGATTGGGCTCGTCCGGACCCGGCTGGCAGCATCGACATGCCAAGTGCCGACCAGCCCGCAATTCTGCCAAATTGCCGCCGGGAAAATCTCTTGAATGGCATCGCTTCACTCGCCGGGATCAATCAATCTTGAGCAAAACAAGGCTCACTCTTGATGCTTCGTGTTCGGAGCAGGTCTAATATCACTGCTTCGGTGTCCCGGTGCAATTGTGCAAGCGGCTGAATCCGCGGGTCGACAGGGCCGCCGCGCACCGCTAAACAGGCTGATATATTCACCGATTTGGGGAGCAGGACGATCGGCTTGCGCACGCCGCTGGCGCTTTTCATTGTATCGCTGGGCATGGTCGCCGCGGTGTGGTGGTGGCTCGCCACGCCGGTGGCGCTGACGCGCGCGCCGATCGATGATGCCGCGAAGCTGGAGTGCGTTTCCTACGCGCCGTTCAGGGGCGATCAGACGCCGCATGATCCGACGCTGATCGTCAGTCCGGCGCAGATCGCGGAGGACTTACGCGAACTGGCCAAGGTCTCCAAATGCATCCGCACCTATTCCATCGATAACGGGCTCGACAAGGTGCCCGAGCTTGCGTCCAGGGTCGGATTGAAGGTTCTGCTCGGCGTCTGGATCGGACGCGATCGCGCCAAGAACGCGCTCCTGATCAACACCGCGGTCTCGCTGTTGAAGGATCATCCCGGCGTGGTCGCGGCGATCATCGTCGGCAGCGAAGTGCTGCTGCGCGGCGACATGACGGTTGACGACCTTCGCCAAACGATCCGTTCGGTCAAGCCGCGCGTGGACGTGCCGGTGACCTATGCCGATGTCTGGGAATTCTGGCTGCGCTACCGCGAAGTGGGCGAGGATGTCGATTTCGTCACCGCCCATTTCCTGCCTTATTGGGAGGACGTTCCGCCGCGCGCCGAAGAGGCGGCCGCGCATGTCGATGACATTCGCAAGCAGGTCGTGGCAGCGTTTCCCGGCAAGGAGATCCTGATCGGGGAAACCGGTTGGCCGAGCCATGGGCGGATGCGCGACGGCGCGCTGGCTTCCCGCGTCAATCAGGCGCGTTTCATTTCCCAGATTCTCGAGCGGGCGCGACAGGACAATTTTCGCGTCAATTTTTTCGAGGCCTATGACGAGCCGTGGAAGCGACGCTGGGAAGGAACGGTGGGTGGCTATTGGGGGCTGTTCGACGGGATCGAACGCAAGCTGAAATATCCGGCAGGGGTGGCCATCAGCAATTACCCGCTCTGGAAGCTGCAGATGGCATGCGGGCTGTTTCTTTGCATCGGCGTATTCGCCGTAGCCTTGGTCACGCTAAAGCGCCGGCCGTCGCCGATGCCATTGGCATCGTGGCTTGCGGTCGCGGTGTCCGCCACCACTGGCGGAATCCTGCTGGGCGTGAGCGTGGACAAGATGCTGCACGAAAGTTACGGGGCCGGCGGTTGGCTGGTTCAGGGTTTCCTGCTGGCGGCGGCGGTGACTGCGCCGCTGCTGTCCACCTACGCGCTGATCTCGGGGCGCGGGCTTCCGTCGTTTCTTGAAGTGTTGGGGCCGCCCAAAGACCTGACCCCATTCTTCATGGCCAATATGCTCGGCATCACGCTGATCGTGACGACGCTCATTGCCACGCAAACCGCGCTCAGCCTGATATTCGACGCGCGCTGGCGCGATTTCCCGTTCGCCGCCCTGACCATGGCCGTGGTGCCGTTCTGGACCTTGGCATTCCTCAATGGTTCGAAATCCGGCGAGCGGCCGCTCTCGGAAGCCGTGTTTGCCGGGCTGTTCGCCATGGCGGCGATCTATGTCGTCTTCAACGAAGGGTTCGAGAACTGGCAGGCGATGTGGACCGCGGCGGTGTATGTCCTGCTCGGCAGCGCGCTTTGGCGGGCGCGCACTGCTGCTGTTGCCTGAGTTCGCTCACGCCCCGCGGACGATCTCGCGCACCAGTGCGACCGTTTCCTCGATCATCGCAGCGCTGACGTCGAGATGCGTGCAAGCGCGAATGCGGCCATCCATCATCGCGAGCAGCACGCCGCGCTTGCGCAAGGCCTCGACCATTTTATCGCCGCTGACGCCCGCGCCGTCAGGCCTGAAGAACACCAGATTGGTCTCGGGCTCTTGCACCTCGATGCCGTTGATCTGCGACAGCCCCCGCGCCAATGAACGCGCATTGGCGTGATCGTCCGCGAGGCGGTCGACGTGATGGTCGAGCGCATAGACGCAAGCCGCGGCGCAGATGCCGGCCTGCCGCATCGATCCGCCGAGGCGCTGCTTCCAGCGCCAGACGTCGTCGATGAAGGCGCGCGAACCCGCGATGACGCCGCCGATCGGTGCGCCCAAGCCTTTTGAGAAATCGATCCAGGCCGAATCCCAGCCCGCGGCCATATCGCGCGCCGATATTTTTGTCGCGACGCAGGCGTTCAACAGCCGCGCGCCGTCCATATGGGTGATCAGCCCATTGGCCTTGGCGATCTCCACCACTTCATCGAGCGCCGCCTTCTTCCAGATCGTCCCGCCACCGATATTGGCGGTCTGCTCGACGCTGACGACCGTCTGCGGCGGCTGGTAGCGCGAGCGCGGATGCAGCGCGGCGCGGAACGTTCCGGGGGCAAATTGCCCGTCGTCGCCAGGCAGCGGCGTGATCTGGAATCCGCCAAGGGCTGCATGCGCGCCGCCTTCGCGGGCAATGATATGTGCGCTGGCATGGGCGAGAATTTCATCGCCCGGCCGGCAATGGGCCAGCGTCGCCGCGACGTTGCACATGGTGCCCGATGGCATGAACACGGCGGCTTCCTTGCCGAGCAGGCTGGCGACGCGCTCGCACAACAGGTTCACCGTCGGGTCGTCGCCGATCTGCTCGTCACCGACCTCAGCCCGCGCCATCGCCTCGCGCATCGCTTGTGTGGGGCGCGTCTGCGTGTCCGACAGCAGGTTGATGCGGATGGGATCGGCCTTGGGATCGCGAGGGGCAGGGGTGTAGTGCATGGAGGATTCTCGACATTTGCAACGTGAGAGGGGAGGAGGAATTATCTGAAGCGCAGATTTTCGCGTGAGAGCTGGTCGATCGATCTGCACCCCATCAGCTTCATTCCTCGCTCGATCTCGGCCCGCATCAGGCCGAGGGCGCGTTCAACGCCGGCCTGGCCGGCCGCGGCGAGAGGATAAAGATAGAAGCGTCCAACGCCAACAGCCTTGGCTCCTAGCGACAGCGCTTTCAGGACGTGGGTTCCGCGCTGGATCCCGCCGTCCATGATCACGTCGATCTGGTCGCCCACGGCATCCACGATTTCAGCCAATTGATCGAACGCCGCGCGCGAACCGTCGAGCTGCCGACCGCCGTGGTTGGACAGCACGATTCCGGTGCAGCCGATCTCAACGGCGCGTTTCGCGTCGGCCACCGACATGATGCCCTTCAGGCAGAATTGCCCGTTCCATAGCTGCACCATTTCAGCCACGTCGTCCCAATTCATCGAAGGGTCGAGCATTTCGGTGAAATAGCGGCCGATCGACATGGCGCCGCCGCTCATGTCAACGTGCTGGTCCAGCTGGGGCAGTTTGAAACTCTCATGGGCGAGGTAGCTGATGCCCCACATCGGTTTGACCGCAAACTGGGCCATACCGGCAAGCGTCAGCCTGAACGGAATTGAGAAGCCTGTACGCAGATCGCGTTCGCGGTTGCCGCCGGTGATGCTGTCCACGGTCAGCATCATGACGTTGACGCCGGCTTCCTTCGCCCGCTGCATCATGGCGCGGTTGAGCCCGCGATCCCGGTGAAAATAGAACTGATAGACTTGCGGCGTATCGTACGCCCTGCGCAATTCCTCGAGGCTTACGGTGCCGAGCGAGGATACGCCGAACATGGTGCCGTATTTCGCGGCCGCGGCGGCCACCGCGCGTTCGCCGGTATGGTGGAACAGGCGCTGCAGCGCGGTCGGGGAACAGTAAAACGGCATGGCCAGTTTCTGGCCCATGACGGTCACCGACATGTCGATGGTTTCCACGCCGCGCAGGACGTTGGGCACCAGATCGCAACGCTCGAAGCTTGCGGTATTCTGGCGAAGCGTTGCCTCGTCATCGGCGGCGCCGTCGATGTAGTTGAAGATTGGGCCGGGCAACCGTCGTTGCGCCAGCTTGCGGAAATCATGGAAGTTGTAGCAGTCGCTCAAACGCATGTTGTCCCCCGGCGCCGGTTCAATCCATGGCTCCCCCTTGGCTGAACCTTGGGCTGAATCCTACTTGCAAGCCGGTGTTTGAACCATGCGCATTGCAAACTGCGGACAGAAAAAAGGCCCCGGCAAAACCGGGGCCTTTGATGTCTCGGGAACCGAAAATCGATCAGCGCGAATAGAATTCGACGATCAGATGCGGCTCCATCTGCACTGCGAACGGCACGTCCGACAGGGCGGGGATGCGGGTGAACTTCGCGGTCATCTTGCCGTGATCGGCTTCGATGAAATCCGGCACGTCGCGCTCGCCGAGCTGGCTTGCTTCCAGAACGGGAGTGAGCTGCTTGGAGGATTCCTTGATCTCGACGAGGTCGCCGGGCTTGAGTTTGTAGCTCGAAATATTGACACGGCGGCCGTTCACCTTGATGTGGCCGTGGTTGATGAACTGGCGGGCGGCGAACATCGTCGCGACGAACTTGGCGCGATAGACCACCGTGTCGAGACGGCGCTCGAGCAGGCCGATCAGGTTTTCACCGGTGTCGCCCTTCATCCGGCCGGCCTCGACGTAGATGCCGTGGAACTGGCGCTCGGAAATGTTGGCGTAGTAGCCCTTGAGCTTCTGCTTGGCGCGGAGCTGCACGCCGAAGTCGGACAGCTTGCCCTTGCGGCGCTGGCCGTGCTGGCCGGGGCCGTATTCACGGCGATTCACGGGGCTCTTCGGGCGGCCCCAGATATTCTGGCCCATACGCCGATCGATCTTGTATTTCGCCTCACTGCGCTTTGTCATCGCGTCCTCTGCATTAGGTTTGAGTATTGAGGAAACGCGCCCTCCTGTGCACCGGCAGGGCCGGGGCCGACAGGTCCGCCTCGAAAGCTCGGGGAAGACCACGGGTCGCGAAACGCATCGCGGGCCGAAACCGGCCCGCGAGCAAGCGGGTTCTTAAGGAGAAACCGCCGTTCTGTCAACGAAATGGATGTCATTCCGGGGCGCCTTGCAGAGGCGAACCACAGATGCGCACTTGCGCATCGGGGAATCTCGAGATTCTCAGGGGCGCGAGGGCGCCCCATAGTTCGATGCTGCGCATCGCCCCGGAATGACCGCCAGGAGGCGGTCAGGTCGCGACCGCCCGGACCGGTTTGGGGTCGCTTTGCTGCCGATTGGAGCGCAATTCGGCGGCAATTTCACCGTTCAGCACCTGTTCCAGCCGGTTCAGCGCCTTGGCCATCGGAGCGGCGTCGGTAACCCGGTGATCCCAGCGCAGCACGACATCGATGGTCTGATCGGGCTTTTCCACCCCATAGCTCAGGACAAACGGTCCGGGGCTGATGGCGTGGAGCTGGCCGGCGCCATAGGCGGCCACCGAGGTCACGCCAAAACTGCCGAAATAATTGGCCCGCTGGCGGCCGAAATTGAGCCCGATCGCCCAAAACAGCCGCCGCAGCGGCAGCGGCAGCCGGGTGGTTCGCAAAATCTTCCGGAACGCCGGCACCTCATCGATCGGCGCCTCCTTGGCGTGCCGGATCAGGGCATCGACCTCGGCAAGCGGCATTTCATCCGGCGCGGTGACCTTTTGCGGCAGCACGCAATCCTGGCCGTCCTCGATCCGGGCGATCGCCACCATCGCGACGCTGCGCGGCAGTTCGTAAAAGGCAGGCATCGGCCATTTGACGTAGAGCGTGCGCAGCACCGGCTCTTCCTTCGCCACCAGCGCGAAGGCCTTGACGAAGATCGCGGCCCAGCCTGGCCGTTGGGCGGCCTGCGCACGCGCTTCCTGCAAGGTGCGGATATGAAGCGGACGTGTGAGCGAAACAAAAGGCACACGGATCGACGCGTGCATGAGGTCGGCGACCAGGCGGCGCGGTAGTGTGATTTTTCGAACCGTTCCGCGCATCGCTCCGCTCAGGGTTTCCGCAATAGATCAATCAGAAAACCGGCAGGCCGCCCAGGCTGCCTGCCAGCACCTCATCTAGCACGAACAAGGCGTTTTGACGCCAGAAGGTTCGTATCCGGATTCGCCCGGATGGCCGGCGGCCGGGCCTCCGAGGGCGATGTAAACCCCAAGGACTTTGAAGGGTTTGCCGCCGTCTCGGCACCTATCGCTTGATCCCGTCAAAGCTCGCCGCGATGCCGCGCTGGAACAGCGACCAGTCGAAGCCCAGCGCCAGCGCGACATAGCCGCGTTCGATCATCCGGTTGGCCTGCTCGGCCGTGCGGGCGACGCCGCCGATCGGCACGCCGCTCCTCAGGATGCCGGCCTCGGCGCGCGCCATCAGCGCCAGCACCTCGGGATCGTCGGGCAGGCCGCGCTTGTCGATCGACGTGGCGAGGTCGCCGGGCCCGATCACCGCGAGGTCGATGCCTGGTGTCGCCATGATCTCGTCGATGCGCTCGACCGCCTCGACATGCTCGATGGTGATCATGCAGATCATGTCGTCATCAGCGGTCGCCATATAATCCGCCATCGATACACCCCAGCGGAACGGCGCGTGGAACGGGCCCCACAGCCGGTCGCCCTTTGGCGGGTAGCGCACGCTGCGCACGGCCTTTTCGGCATCCGCGCGGCTGCAGATCATCGGAAAATTGATGCCGAGCGCGCCGAGGTCCATCGGCGCTTTCGCAAGCCAGGGCTCGTTGGCGGCGATCCGTACCATCGGCACGCAGGGCGTGCCTGAGGTGGCCGTGACCATCGCATGTGCCGAACCGAGATCGATCGGCCCATGCTCGAGATCGACGATGATCCAGTCGATCCCGGAGCGCGCCATGATCTGCACCGTCTGGATCGAGGGAATGGTCGCGATCGCGCCGAAGGTCGGGCGTCCCTCCCGCCATAGCTGGCGCAGGCGGTTGAGCGGCGCAGGTTTTGCGGAGGTCAAGGCGGAAACTCCTTAAATCAAACGGCCGATTCAAAAATGGGTGGCTGGTATCATAAGGATAAATCCGTGGCCTATCGAGCCACATTGTTTTTAACGCATCGCATTTGGCTCGCCATGATTCCGGCGCAAGCGGCAAGCAACGCAACGCGAGGATTTGGTGCAAAGGATGCTTTCATGACGATCAATCGACGTACATTCCTGGCCGCGGCATCTGGCTTCGTGCTCTCGCCGGCGCTCGCGGAGGAGGCGCCGCCGGTGCTTGCAGCGTATGAGCGCGAAACCGCTGGACGGATCGGCCTTTACGCCGAAAATCTCGCAAGCGGCGCGAAGATCGTCTGGCGCGCCGAGGAGCGCTTCGTCATGTGCAGCACGTTCAAGGCCTCGCTGGCCGCCTTCGTGCTGGCACGGGTCGACCGCGGTGAGGAGCGCCTTGAAGACATGGTCGGGTATGCCGCGGCGGACCTTCTCGACTATGCGCCGGTCGCCAAAGCGAACCTTGCTGCGGGCGCCATGTCGGTCTCGGACATGTGCAAGGCCATCGTCGAACTCAGCGACAATACCTGCGCCAATCTGTTGCTGGCGCGGTCCGGCGGCCCGGCCGCGCTGACCGCGTTCTGGCGCGCGACTGGAGATACGGTTTCGCGCCTCGACCATAACGAGCCGGAGTTGAACCGCTCGCCGCCCGGCGATCCCAACGACACCACCACGCCCGCCGCCATGGCCGGAAATCTGCGCCGCTTCGTGCTGGGGGAGGCGCTGTCGCAGGGCTCACGCGAACATCTCACGGAGTGGCTCGTGGGCTGCAAGACCGGCAACAACCGCCTGCGCGGTGGTCTGCCGAAGGACTGGAAGATCGGCGACAAGACCGGCAACAACGGCAAGGACGCCTCCGGCGATATCGCGATCGCCTGGCCAAAGGTGGGCGGGCCGGTGCTGATTTGCGCCTATACGCAGGGAGGCTCGCCCACGCCGCCGCAATTCGAAGCGATCTTTGCGGAAATCGGACGGATGGCAGGCGGGCAATTGGGCTAGTGCCCACGGGTACGCGAGCAGTCCGCCGTTGCTCTCGCCTGCGCAACCCATGATCGAGGGAATTCGGGACTCGACGCATGCCGAGTGCTAGTGTCACCACGCGAGAGGCAGAGGCGGCGCTGTGTCCACCGCGCCGTCATCAAACAAAAAATTAGCCTCGGGAGAGGAGCGCTGGCGATGCCCGGGGCTTCTCGCGCAACAGGGAGGCTTCCATGAATCGAAAGGCTGCCGGAATGGTCGTCACGTTGAGCGCTGCCGTTGCTATGTTGGCCGGGGACGCAAACGCACAGAATTCACCATCGAGTGCGGCTCTCGACACACGCCTGCGCGGCGCGGTCGAGAGCAAGGACGTCCCGGGCGTGGTCGCGCTGATCACCGATCGCGAGCGGGTGCTGTATCGGAGCGCATTTGGCGTAGCCGATGTCGCGACCGGGCGGCCGCTCACATCAGACGCGCTGTTTCGCATCGCCTCGATGACCAAGCCGGTCACTTCCGTCGCATTGATGCAGCTCGTGGAGCAGGGCCGCCTCGGTCTCGATGACCCGGCCGAAAAATACCTGCCGGAGCTTGCGGGACTGAAAGTCTTTGAATCGTTCGACGCCGCCAGCGGAACCTACCAGCTCCGTCCGGCGTCAAGGCCGCCGACCGTCAGACACTTCCTGACGCACACGTCCGGATTGGCATATCCGTTCACCAGCACGATCTGGCGCGATTTCAAGCCGCGCGCCGGCGAAACCTATCCGTTCGGCGGACCGCTGCTGTTCGATCCGGGCGAGCGCTGGCACTACAGCACCAGCACCGATGTCGTCGGCAGACTGGTCGAGGCGGTGTCCGGCCAAAAGCTCGAGGATTATTTCCGCCAGCACATCTTTGCCCCGCTCAAGATGGATGACACGTCCTACAACGTGCCGGAGGCAAAGGGGGCACGCCTCGTTGCTCAACAGCAGCGCGCCGGCCAGCGCATGGACGGCGCTATAGAATTGCAAAAGCCGCAGCTCGGGCTCACCATCGCGGCGCCGATCGGTGGCGGCGGCCTCGCATCGACCGCTGATGACTACGGGCGCTTCGTGCGGATGCTGCTCAACGGCGGTGCGCTTGACGGGACGCGTGTGCTCAAGGCCGAGACGGTGGCGCTGATGGGCCAGAACCACATCGGCGTGGTCTCGGTCCCCGCACTCAAAAGCGCGCTGCCGCGGAGCGCCGATTTCACCTTCATCGCTGACGGCCGCGACAAGTGGGGGCTGGGCTTCCTCATCACGGCCGATCAGGTACAAGGCAAGCGCTCCCCCGGCAGCCTGAGCTGGGGCGGCATCAACAACACGTTCTTCTGGATCGATCCGGCGCGCGGCATCGCCGGCGTGATCATGATGCAGTACCTGCCATTCGCCGACGCCAAGGCGCTGGCCACCTACGACGCGTTCGAGCGCGGCGCCTATCAGCTTGTCACCGCTGAGCGGTAGAAAGCTTGCAATGCCGGGTCGGCTTTATGCCGACCTCGGCCCTTCGAGCAGCCGAGCTCGGACATTGGGTATCGCGGCCCGGGTTGCTTTTGTCCCTGGGCGCAAGCGCGCTCGGCGGCTTTACACCGGGACGCGCCTGCCGAAAAACCGCATCAAAGCAGTTCGAAGCGGTCTTCGCGGAGATCGGACGGATGGCAGGCCGGCAATTGGGCTAGGCGTGCACCCACATCAGCGCTTGGCTGGCCCTAAACAGAGGGGGTTTGCGACATCATTGACCGCACATCGGCGTTTCGTCCCGGTATAATCCCTGCACAATAAACCTAGGGGAGGAGACGAAGATGAGGATAATACTGGTCGCTGCCGCACTTGCCGCCCTTACCGTCGGCGCATCTGCCCAGGACAAGCGCCCCGATTACGGCACCGCAGTCAATGCCGCGGGCGCGAAGAAGATCGCAGCCGGCGTCGTCGCCGAATGCCAGAAGAACGGATGGAATGTGGCGGTCGCCGTGGTCGATAATCACGGATTCCTGGTGTATTTCGAACGCATGGACAACACGCAGACGGGCAGCATGGACATCGCCATCGGCAAGGCGAAGTCCGCGGCGACCTATCGGCGCCCGACGCGCGTTTTCATGGAGGCGATCAACAAAGGCGGGCCGGCCACGGCCACACTTCCCGGTGTCTTCGCCTCGCCGGGCGGATTGCCGATCATGATCGACGGCAAAGTCACTGGCGGAGTGGGAGTGAGCGGCGTCACCGGCGACCAGGACGAGCAATGCGCCAAGGCCGGCCTCGGAACTACCTAGGAAATTGCATCCTGCCTACAGGCGTCGGCACGGTTCTGCTGCAGCCGAGCCGCGCCTTCGTCCGCGCATCACGATTTTGAGCGCATCGTCGGGCAGCGGCCGCTGCAGCGCCTCGGCCTCATTCCACGGGCACGCATCCAAACATTTCGCTCCTCATGTCGGTCACCAGTACGACTGGCATCGCTTTGGGATGGGTCGGTCCGACGACGGAGTTCGGAGACGTGGTAAGAAGCCATAGATGTTGTGCGGGCCGCTGGACCAGGCGAATCTTAGAACAAGCAGGATTAGGCGGGGCCGTCAGCCTCCGTGGGAGCCAAGCCCCCTAGGGCAGCTCGCTGCGATCGTAGGGGACTCCGCTGCCAACATTTTTCACGTGAGCAGTTCGTGGGGCGAATGTGCTATGGAATGGTGCTGACCGTTATTGTCGTGACTGGTCGCGTGTTCCTCCATAGCGGCTGCGCCCATCTCAAGGATTGCCGCCAGCTCGGCGCCGCGAAGAACGGGCGTACCGTTAAGCTCTTCTAGCTCAACGGCCGCGGTGGGGGTGGAAGGGGGAGCCTGATTTTTGAAGTGGAATGTCGATTCGTGGCTAGCGCCGCTGGTCCCGAACGCGGGTTCGGCCGGCTGGGGGGTGGCCGTTGATGCCTTTGCAGAGGCCGAGTGTGACGGGTGCGACGAGTTACCATGGCCGCCACTATTGCCCGGTGCGACGCCAGGTTCGACCGGCTCAGCCGCTTCCATAGTGCTTGCGGAGGCCGAGTGTGAAGAGTGCGCGTTGTTGTGGCCGACGCCGTTGCCCGATGTGACGCCCGATTCGGTTAATTCGCCGGCCGCCGATGCCTTTGCAGAGGCCGAGTGTGACGGGTGCGGCGGGTTGCCATGGCCGCCACTATTACCCGGTGCGGTGCCAGGTTCGATTGGCTCGGCCGCTTCCATAGTGCTTGCGGAGGCCGAGTGTGAAGAGTGCGCGTTGTTGTGGCCGACGCCGTGGCCCGATGTGACGCCCGGCTCGGTTAGTTCGCCGGCCGCCGATGCCTTTGCAGAGGCCGAGTGTGACGGGTGCGGCGGGTTGCCATGGCCGCCACCACTATTACCCGGTGCGACGTCAGGTTCGACCGGCTCGGCCGCTTCCACAGCGCTTGCGGATGCCGGGTGTGAAGAGTGCGCGTTGTTGTGGCCGACGCCGTTGCCCGATGTGACGCCCGGTTCGGTTAATTCGCCGGCCGCCGATGCCTTTGCAGAGGCCGAGTGTGAAGGGTGCGGCGGGTTGCCATGGCCGCCACCATCACCCGGTGCGACGCCAGGTTCGACCGGGTCGGCCGCTTCCATAATGCTTGCGGATGCCGGGTGTGAAGAGTGCGCGTTGTTGTGGCCGACGCCGTTGCCCGATGTGACGCCCGGTTCGGTTAATTCGCCGGCCGCCAATGCCTGTGCAGAGGCCGAGTGTGAAGGGTGCCGCGGGTTGCCATGGCCGCCACTATTGCCCGGTGCGACGCTAGGTTCGACCGGGTCAGCGACTGCGACCGGGGCGGCGCTTTGTATCCCAAACTCGAGAATTTCAAACCCGGCGGTTGCGGGTGCCTTGCCATTCCCGGTTTCCTTAGCCCCGGTGTTCGCGTGGACCGGCTCCTTCTTGAAAGTGAGATTGTCCTCGGTCAGGACCGTCGCTTGGCTATGAGCAAGCTCGACTAATGATACGGGCACCGGCACAGTAACCGCACCATTGTCGTCGTTCTGCTCAGTTGCATAAGTTGGATCGTCGCCGAAATTGATGAGCCTACTCGAAACGTTGGAACCGACCCGGTCTCGCCCGAAATGGAACCTCAAACCGTCGTCAGCAGGCATGGTCCAGATACCATCCGTTTCGACCGCGCTCTCGCTCGCATCCGCTTCAATGGCGGTATCCGCCGTGACAACGGTCCCATCGCTCGCAGCCGCCGCCAGCAGCGCAGGGTCGATTCCTTCCAAAGCCGCCGCGACAGCCGCCGCTTCCTGCTCGTAGACGAAATCCGACTCGGCAACGGACACAACTCCCTGCAAATGGATTTCGAGCAGGCCCGGATCGCCGATATCAAGGCTGCGATCCGTCGGATTCACATAGACAATCGTTTCATTGCTCGCGGGATTGTAGATCCAGGCGAGGGTATGCGGCGGCACGGACTTGCTTGCTGACGTCAAGTGCAGGAACGCCAGCGCGCCGAAAGCCCCCAGGTTGATCTTGTCCTCCCCCGATGTGAAATCGATGATGGTGTCGAACTGGGTAGCGTTGGAATCGATCGCCGAAAAATAGACAAAGATGTCATCATCCTTGCTGCCCGTCAGCTGGTCACCGTCATCTCCGCCGACGATGGTATCGTTACCGTTGTTGCCGTTGACGGTGTCGCTGCCGGATCCTCCATAGATCGTGTCGTCTCCACCAATATCCCTAATCGTATCGTTCCCCGCGGCTCCGTAGATAACATCCACTAAGCCGGTGCCATTGAGGGTGTCGTCACCGGCGACGCCATGGATTATTTGGCCCGCGTTACCTTCTCCTGTGACGCTGTCGTCTCCAAACGCGAGCGGCAGACTGGAGTCGTGGACAACTGGCCCCGAAGCCAGGTTGTCGACATCGTTGGGGTCTACATGGCCGGCGCCATGAATGGTGATCGTCGCCACTTGTGTGGTGCCATCCATGGTGGCGACCGTGGATGTGTCGATCAGCGTTTCGCCGGGGTCGAGCACCTGCGCTGCGGCATGGGAGTTTTCGAGTGTGTAGATCCCCACGCCGGCGGCCGTCATGCTGAAGGCGCCATAGCCTCCACGGCTCGTTATCGGGTTCGAGGCAAACGCCAGCGGCGGGAACTGCTGCTGCGTCGTGGAGCTGCCGGTCGGGTTAATCGCTTGCAGCAGCGGCGAAATGAAAAGATAGGGCGTGCCGGATCCAATCGGGCCGTAGCCTCTCCCGAAGTTGGAGAGGGCGGCCTGCTCAGCCGCGTGCAGCTCTTCCATTCTCGCCGCCGAGTGCGCGATTTGGTTCACCTTAATTGGGGAGTCTCTCTGGGTGAGCACGACCGTCTCGCCGGGATCCGCAACGATGACGTGCCGGAGGATCGCTTTCTTCCAGAGCTCAAATACGGAGTGCTCAAGATCCTTGTCGGCAGTGCTGTCGTCATCCAGGAAGGTGTTGTTCGCGTCTGACGCCTTGATGTCGCTCAAAATTGCGAACGCCAAGGCGAGCGAGAGCGTCCCGAAGCCGGTGGATCGTTGCAACAGCGCGATCGTGGCGAGCACGGTCCTATTACTGATTTCAAGCTTATGAAATATGTTGTAGAGGTGTACTTTGACTGTGCCTGGGGAAAGGTTCAGCTGGCGCGCAATCTCCTTGTTCGACAAACCTTCGGCCACCAGTCGTATGATTTCGCGCTCGCGATGCGTGAGCACCCTCAGCTTTTTTTCGATTTTGGCGCCGTCTACTTCCTTCCCGTTTGGCGCGAGCTCTGGGGACGGTGTCGGTCGCGCACTGGTGCGCTCCGTCATCAGCCTCAGGGAACGCAGAATGGTGTCGGGGTTTGCGTAGCTCGAAATTGCACTGCAAGCGCCGGCCGCGATTGCCGCGGTGAGATCGTCGTCTCCTTCGGATTCGGCAAAGAACACCAGCCGAGTGGGAAGATTCTCGGCTTTCGCAATGGCGAGGATCTCGGATACCGTCAGGTCAGGCAACGTGTCAGCAACGAGCGCAACGTCGGGTGCCAAATTCCGAATCGCATCGAGGCAGCTTGTTCCGCGGCTACACGACGCAACAATCTCGAAGTCGTCCTGAGCTGCGAATATCGACCTCAATCCCTGCAGAACGATTGGTTGTCGATCTGCGATCACCAGCCGGATGCAGCGCGTGAATGTTTCTTGGTCCAGGGACACATCTAACATAGGCTTGACCTCGCCTGCCCAGCGCGGCGCCTTAATCCTCTTGCTACCCCAACGCCAAGTCTAAATTGTCTGGCGCCGGCAGCCCGGGCTACCCGCCGCAATCCAATTAAATATGGTGCGTTCAGAATGAACCTTTTTTGTATCCCACCGCAAGCCCCAGTTCTAGCTTGATTAGACTAGACGCTGATTGTGCATGTCGCAGTTGAACCAACCAACTTGGCCATAGTGCTGGTGTTGAACATTTCTCCCTTTGCCGTATCTTACGTTTATGGATGGCGAGCGAGAAGAATTGGCAATCCATGAAAAGTTGGCGCGCTGTAGACAGCTTGCCAAAGAGTACGTTAGTGAACCAACGGCAACTCACCTTCGTGAATTAGAGGCAGAGTTACTGGCTCAGCTTCGCCGATTGGAGGAGGATTAAGGCCGCCCACGTTTCGGCCTCTTCTTCACGGCGCCGCCCCGGACAACTGTCAGTCGACATCGATAGCAGTAGGGCGGGTTTCCGACCAAGTTCATCAAGTTGGTCCGTGCTCACATAAGCAAGTGGCTATCATCGCTGGGGGGCCTGCACCCTGCTACGAAACTGAGAGCTGTGGCCGGCCGAGGGACAAAGCCTAGACCCGACGGCGACCGTTCGTAGGCTGCAGCTTATCGAAGCCCGCTCACGCTGGCCACCCAAGCCGCGGCCTCCTGGTGGTGCTCAAACACCGGGGCTGGCAGACCTGCCTCTGGGCTGGGGTGTCTGGGAAGAAGGAGCGGAGGCGGCCGTAGTACGCCGGCGTGAGAGTTCGTTCCTAAATTGTCCGCGTAGCTCTACGAAGACCCCAGGTTTCGGCAGATGTTCTCACCGGTCGGCGCTGGCGAGCCGACGTTCTGCTCCCTGCTCATCCGGCCGCACGTCGGCGCCGCGATGGCCGCAAACCAAGCAGACGAATAGGGCCTCCAGATCGGACAGCCGCAGGCTCGCGGGCCAACAGTCAGCGTCTATCTCAACCGAATGCGAGCACTTGTAATCGCCGCAGAACACATGCAGTCGGCGAGTGCCGGACTGCCGCATTTGCCCAAGGGTGATCGTCTGCTCGAGTAGCATGCGCGAAATTCTGCCAAGAGTCGCAGCCAGCCTGAATATGGCATCCGGCATAGATTGCCTGGGTGGCACGGTCCGGCGGGGCTCATCCGGAAAGGTGGCCCGGTGTCGCCTACCAGAGGGTCTTACAGTTTCGTGTGGAGGAACTTTTGATATGCCGCGACAATAATCGAGACCGTCGCCGGTGCTTTCTCTGCTTCAGCGGTGCCTTCTCGACTCTTCTTTTTGAATACACGCCCACAGGCGCCTTTATGCCAGGACGCGGCCGCCGAAAAACGGCATCAGTGCCTGGCTCAGGCTGTGTGGCCGCTGGGAGGTGAAGATCATCTCGGCCCCGGCCTGATCGCTTTTCCGGCTTGGAGATACGAGCAGGTCGGACACGCGCCGGGCGATGGCGGGTGCCGGATCGATCCAGTCGACCGGCCACGGCGCGAGCCTTGTCAGGCGGTCGAGCAGCAGCGGATAGTGGGTGCAGGCCAGCACGACGGTGTCGGTACGATCATCGCCATTTCCGACAAAGCAGGGGGCAAGCTCGGCTGCGATATCCTCGTCGCGGACGTCGTTGCCGCTGAGGGCGGATTCGGCGAGCGAGGCGAGTTCCGCCGATCCCACCAGCGTCACTTCGCAGCCTTGCGCGAAATCATCGATCAGGCGCCGGGTGTATTCGCGCTTGACGGTGCCCTTGGTGCCGAGCACCGACACGCGTTTGGTCTTTGAGTTGGCGCAGGCCGGCTTGATCGCGGGCACGGTGCCGACGAACGGCGCGCTGTAGGCGCTGCGCAGGTGCGACATCACAAGCGTGGAAGCGGTGTTGCAGGCAATCACGACCAAAGCGGGGGCGTGGCGTGCGATCAACTCGCCGATCAGCGGCACCACGCGGGCGATGATCTCTTCCTCGCCGTGATGGCCGTAGGGAAAGAACGCATCGTCGGCGACATAGACGTAGTGCGCATCGGGCCGGGCGCGGACGATCTCGCGCAGGACCGTGAGGCCGCCAAGGCCGGAGTCGAAGACGAGGATGGTGGGCGGGGCTGACACGCTGCGACCTTAGCCGATCTGCGGTTACCGTTGGGTTGCTTTAAGGGGTGCCGGCGGGGTCACGGAGTCGACGGCGATTGGGACAATTTGGAATGATCTAAATCGGTTTGGCAAGGCCGGAAGACTGCTGGGGCGGGGGCGGTACCCTGCGGTCGATGAGAGATGGGTGTCCAGAGACGACGGACGGCCACTTCATCCGCTGTCCCTTGCAACGCCCGCCGCCGATCCATCAGATGGACTGAGGAAGGCGCGCGATGACCTTGATTTCAAAATCGAAGCCAGCCAGCCAGTTCACGCCCACCGCAGTCCAATTCGGATAAGGCGGCTCACCGATCTCCTTCAGGCGAATTGCGTTGACCGCCTCCCACTGCGCGGCCGGATTGGTATGGAACGTGGTCACGTCAACGACATCGTCAAACGTGCAACCGGCAGACTTCAGCACGGCCGAGAGATTGTCGAAGGCAAGCTGGACCTGCTTTTCGAATACCGGCTCGGGCGACCCGTCATCGCGGCTGCCGACCTGGCCCGAGACGAACAGAAGGTCGCCCGAGCGGATCGCTGCCGAATAACGGTTGATCTCGTAGAGCGCCTGCCGGCCGGCAGGGAAGATTGCATCGCGTTTGGCCATGACGTCACTCCTGTTCAAAGGCAAGCCAGACCTCCACGGGTCCGGCTGTTTGCATCCTACTCGAGCGATAAATTGACATACGCTCCGTATGTTTCTATAGGTTACATACGCGGCGTATGTCAACTAGCATACGGAGCGTATGTAACTTGCGGAGATAGGGTGGCCGCCAAGCGACGCGCACAGATGGTGGAGGAAACCCGGGCCAAGCTCACCCAGGCCGCCCGTAAGGCTTTCGCGACCAAAGGCTATGCGGCGGCGTCGATGGACGATTTAACCGCCGAGGCCGGCCTGACGCGCGGCGCGCTCTATCACAATTTCGGCGACAAGAAGGGTCTGCTGCAGGCCGTGATCGAGCAGATCGACGCGGAAATGGTGGCGCGAATGCGCGCTGTACAAGATCAGGCGGAGACCCGGTGGCTCGGCTTTCTCGCCGAGGGCGTCGCCTATATCGAGATGGCGCTGGAGCCGGAGATCCAGCGCATCATGCTGCTAGACGGGCCGGCCGTGCTCGGCGATCCATCGCTATGGCCCAACCAGACTGCGTGTCTTCGCTCGACGACGCAGACGATCCAGGCGCTTATCGACGAAGGAACGGTGAGGCCGATGGATGCGGAAGCTGCCGCGCGGCTCATCAATGGAGCGGCGCTCAACGCCTCGCTCTGGATTGCCGCAGCCGACGATCCGCGCGCCGTCTTTGCAAAGGCTGTCGAGGCTTTCCGATATCTCGTGGTCGGTTTGCTGCAGACCGAGAGATGACCGTCAAGCGTTCGGACGGCGTGCGTTGTCAGCTCTCGCCGAACACGCGCTTGAAAATCGTGTCGACGTGCTTGAAGTGATAGCCGAGGTCGAACTGCTCTTCGATCTCGGCATCGCTCAGATGCTTCTTCACGTCAGGATCTTTCTTGAGCAGCGTCTGGAAGTCGCCTTCGCCGCGCCAGACCGGCATGGCGTTGCGCTGGACGTATTTGTAGGCGTTCTCGCGGCTGGCGCCCTTTTGCGTCAGCGCGATCAGGAGCCGCTGCGAATGCACGAGCCCGCCGAGACGGTCGAGGTTCTTCTGCATGTTGGCGGGATAGATCAAAAGCTTTTCGATCAGGCCGGCGAGGCGCATCAGTGCAAAATCGAGCGTCACGGTGGCGTCCGGCCCGATCATGCGTTCGGCCGAGGAGTGCGAGATATCGCGCTCGTGCCAGAGGGCGACGTTTTCCATCGCCGGCATCGCATAGGCGCGCACCATGCGGGAGAGCCCGGTGAGGTTTTCCGACAGCACCGGGTTGCGCTTGTGCGGCATCGCCGACGAACCCTTCTGGCCCTCGGAGAAGAACTCCTCGGCTTCCAGCACCTCGGTGCGCTGCAGATGGCGGATTTCGATCGAGAGCCGCTCGACCGAGGAGGCGATCACGCCGAGCGTCGCAAAATACATCGCGTGGCGGTCGCGCGGGATCACCTGGGTCGAGATCGGCTCGGGCACCAGCCCCATCGCTTTCGCAACATGTTCTTCGACGCGCGGATCGATCTGCGCAAAAGTGCCGACGGCGCCTGAAATTGCGCAGGTGGCGACCTCCTTGCGGGCGGCTACCAGGCGCTCGCGGGCGCGGGAAAATTCCGCGTAGGCATAGGCGAGCTTGAGCCCGAACGTCACCGGCTCGGCGTGGATGCCGTGGGAGCGTCCGATGGTCGGCGTCATCTTGTGCTCGAAGGCGCGCTTTTTCAGCGCCGCCAGAACCTTGTCGATATCCGATATCAACAGGTCCGCGGCGCGGGTGAGCTGCACGTTGAGGCAGGTGTCGAGCACGTCGGAAGAGGTCATGCCCTGGTGGACGAAGCGGGCCTCGGGGCCGACGATTTCGGCCAGATGGGTCAGGAAGGCGATGACGTCGTGCTTGGTCTCGCGCTCGATCTCGTCGATCCGCGCCACGTCGAAGGTGGCATCTTTGGCCTTAGCCCAGATCGTCTTGGCTGCTTCCTTGGGGATTGTGCCGAGTTCCGCCAGCGCATCAGCCGCATGCGCCTCGATCTCGAACCAGATCTTGAAGCGGGTCTGGGGCTCCCAGATGGAGGCCATTTCCGGGCGGGTATAGCGGGGGATCATCAAGGACTCCAGGCAGTGGGCGGGGTCGCAAGGCGGATCCCGGCCGAATTGTTTTTACGCCGCGCTTTAGCAGATCGGGTGCCGGGAAACCACCCGTGTAGGCCTGGCCCGGGGAAAACTGTCGGCTCCGACCCGCCGGCAGGCCGCTGCTAAAGGCTGGCCAGCCCGCACTCGACGGCCAGGCGGACGAGTTGCGCGTCGGTTCGCATGCCCGTCTTGGTCTTGATCAGATAGTGATAGTTTTGAACGGTCTTGATGCTGAGATTGAGGTTGGAGGCGATCTGCTCCGCCGTCGCGCCGCCAGCCAATTGCCTGAGGATCTCGATCTCCCTTTCCCCCAACTGGTCGAGCGCCGATCTTGACGGGGAGAGGCTTTCCATCGCCAGCACGTGCGCGATGTCGTCGCTCATCGCGTGTTCGCCGCGCGCCACGGCACGGATCGCCTTGATGAGCGCGGCCGGTTCGCTGCTCTTGGTCACATAGCCGCTGGCCCCGGCGCTGAAAGCGGCCTTCACCAGCGCGGCTTCGCTATGCATGCTGAAGACCAGGATGCGTGAGCCGGAGTGCCTCAACCGGATGTTCCGGATGGCCTCGAGGCCGCTGGCCCCGGGCATCGATATGTCCATGACCACGATGTCGGGGGCATGGGTCTTGAACGCGCGGTAAGCGTTGACGGCGTTGTCGGCCTCGGCGACCACGCGGAAGTCGCTTTGGTGCTCCAAAACGCGCCGGTAGCCCTGCCGGACGACAGGATGGTCGTCGACCAGCAGGATCGAAATGCCCTTGGCCTGTCTGGTTGAATCAGGATCGATCATGCTCTGGCGTCAAGCGGCGAGCGGTATCGTGGCGGCCACGCTTACGCCACGCCGCGCGCGCGCGATCGAAAGCGAGCCGCCAAGCGCTGTCACTCTCTCACGGATTCCGGTCAGGCCGAAGCCTGTGGACTGTGCCACCTTGGCCGCATCCCCGCCGCCGTCGTCCTCGACGCGGATCAGCAGCGCATTTTCCGTCCCTGTCCGCCGCTCGATCCGGAGCACGATTTCGCGCGCGGCGCTGTGGCGCAACGAGTTAGTCAGGCATTCCTGGGCGACGCGGTAGGCGGTCGCGGCAACGGTGCCGCGCACGTCGGCGAGGTCGCCCTGCAGGTCGAGCTGGATCATCGGCTGCGTCGCATTCTGTGACCGCCAGCTGTCGACTAGGCTGACGAGGCAGGCTTCCAGTCCGAGTTCCTCGGCGGGTGGATGGCGCAAACGATTCAGGGTATCCCGCAGGCAGGCCATAATGCGGTGGGTCGCTTGCGAGATCATCCGCGCATCCTGCGCGACATCGCTCCTGACATCGCTCGCGACATTGCTCTTGGCCTGTTCCCGCGCGCCGGTCGCTTCGATGATGCTGGCGAAGGCGAGAATGGCAGAAAGGTTCTGGCCGAACTCATCGTGCAATTCGCGGGCAAGCGCCCGCCGCTCGTCGTTGCGGATTTCAAGCAGGCGCCGGGTCAGGACGGCGCGTTCCTCCGTGGCCTGCGCGAGGCGCTCGCCGAGATCGCCGACGGCTTGCCCGATCATGGCGAGTTCCATCGACCGGAAACGCGGCAGCGATGTCCGGTATTGTCCGTGCGCCATGCGTTGCAATGCCGCGACAATCTGCTGCGCCGGCGCCAGCGTATGCGCGATGGCGAGCGATGCGAAGAAGGCGATAGCCAGGGCCATCAGCAGCGCGACATGGATGTTGTCCACGATGTGTTGCCAGGCCAGCGATATCGCGGCGTCCGGATCGGGGATGGCCGAGACGGTGCCTGCGGTGACGTTGCGCGTGCTGATTGACCGGGCCACCGCCGCGTGGGTGCCAAACAATTTCTGCACGGCCGCGGCGAACCAGAGTGGCGGCGGCTGGCCGATCCCCTTGCTCTGGCCGCAGAGCGGATTCTCGAACGCGCCCACCGGCTCGAACCGGACGCAAATTCCGGGCGAAATCAGCTTCATCGTCTCGATGGTGCGCCAATCGGACACCGGCATGAGATGTTCGCGCGTTCGGTTGCTGCGCAACAGCAGCTCGCGCCAGTAGAGCGCTTCCAGCGCCTGCGAGACCCGTTCTGCGGATGCGGCCGTGGCTCGATCGACGCTGCGATAGGCGTCGATGGTGGCCCAGATGGTCGCAGCCCCCAGACACAAGGCGACGACGACGAGCAGGCGGGCGACGAGTTGAAGCACGAGGCGCATGCGATCACTCCACGGCTTGTCGATGACGGTAACAGCACCGCTATTTCGTTCCAATTGCAAGCCGGTGGCGACGCAGAGATTGGGAAATTTTCCCGGCGACCCGCGGGCATATGTCTTTGGACCGCGCCGGCCGCCTCTGATCTAACGAGGGGCGAGGGGGCCTTTTGGCGGGTGGGCTTCGGCGCAGCAGCCCTCCAGGGAGCTAACGCAGCATGAGTGCCATTGGTGCCGAGACCGCATTATCAGGCACGGCCACGCCGGAACGCGGCGTCCTGCTGCTCTGGATGATCTTTACCGGGCTTTCGGTCTTTGCCGTCTTCCTGCTGTGGCGGTACGGGTTGATCCATCTCATGGTCGCCTCCGACCGCACCTATATTTCGAGCCTGATCGCCGTTCTCTACCTCATCACCTGCGGCCATTGCTTCTGGCGAACGCGCGCGATCGCGCGGGAAGGCGAGGTCGCAAGAGGCTGTCGCGCCGTGCTGTCGATGCCTGATGGCGCGAAGGCGCTCGGCGCCGATGCGCGCGGCCTGCCGGGCGGGTTGGTCAGCGATCACATCCGCAGCCTGGTGACGAAGGCCAGGGCGCAAGCCGCCGGCCGCATCGACCAGACGCTGCTGCTGCGCTCGCTCGCCGACCGGTTGCGCGGCTCCAACGGGTTTGGCGCATTCGTTTCCGACACGCTGATGAAGCTCGGGCTGCTCGGCACGATCGTCGGCTTCATCATCATGCTGGCGCCGATCGCCACCCTCGATGCGGC
Organism: Bradyrhizobium algeriense; assembly: GCF_036924595.1. Taxonomy (NCBI): domain Bacteria; kingdom Pseudomonadati; phylum Pseudomonadota; class Alphaproteobacteria; order Hyphomicrobiales; family Nitrobacteraceae; genus Bradyrhizobium; species Bradyrhizobium algeriense. The sequence continues at coordinate 1,950,996 of NZ_JAZHRV010000001.1, forward strand.
CGACAAGGCCGCGATGAAAACATCAATGGGCCTGATGAGCGACGGCATGGCGGTGGCCATGTACACGACGCTGGCAGGCCTGATCGGCTCCATCCTGGTCCGCATCCAATATTACATGCTCGATGCCGCGACCCAGCGGGTGTTTTCCGATGCCGTCATGCTGACCGAGACCCACGTCACCCCGGTATTGGAAAGCCGCCTTGGAACGCCGCCATGATGGATGACTTCGGTCTCTATCCGCGCGAGGAGCCGTTCGACCCGCTCGGCGTGATGCTGTTCAAGGCGCTGCAGGTGATCGCGTTCCTGTTCTTCCTGGCTTTGCTTGCGATCTCGCCCGACGCGAAGGACGGCAAGATCGATTCCAAGGCCGAATTTCTCATCACGATGGACTGGCCGGACAATCATCCTGATGACTTCGATCTGTTCGTGCAGGACCCCGCCGGCAACATCGCCTGGTATCGCCGTCGCGAAGCCGGCTTCCTGACCCTCGACCGCGATGATCGCGGCGGCGCCAACGATTTCATCGTCGTCGCCGGCAAGAAGATCCTGTCGCCGATCCGGGAGGAGATCGTCACGGTGCGCGGCATCGTCCCCGGCGAATACACCGTCAACGTCTCGCACTTTCAGGCCATCACCGGGCAGCCTGTTTCGGTGAGCGTGAAGGTCCAGAAACTCAATCCAACCGCGCAGGTGATCTTCGACAACAAGCTGACGCTCGACCATACCGGCGATGAGAAGACGGCGGTGCGCTTCTGGCTCGACGCCGCAGGCAAGGTGGTCGACGTCCAGCAGCGGCAGAAGTCGCTGATGGAGACGTTCCGCAACGTTCGCTCCAACGGCGCGGATCTCGATCCGAAAACCGGCGTGAGGATGCCGCGCCGTGAATAGCCTTCAATCCGTCATCCTCACGCTCTCTCTCAGCTACGCGCTGATCGGCGCGCTATTGCTGATTGTCCTCGTCTATGCGCGCGTGCCCTGGTCGGCCAAGGCGGTCGCCGTGGTGGTGACGAGCGCGTTCTACATTGCGAGCTTTGTCGGGGTGCGCGGACTGCTGGGCTGGGCCAGCGTAGACAGGCTTCCTGTCGCCTTCAAATTGCTGCAGGCCCGGATCGTTGAGCCGCACTCGCTGGAAGGCGATCCGGGCTCGATCTATCTGTGGGTCGAGACGCTCGACGAGGGCAATCGGCCGAGCGGCGTCCCCAGGGCGTACCGCATTCCCTATAGCGACAGGCTTGCGGAAAAGACCGACAAGGCGGCGGGCGAGATCGCCGCCGGGCGTGCCCAAGGCGGTCGCGCCGCCGATTTTGGCGATGGCGGCGGCGGGCTGCTCCAAGCCGCCCGTGAGTACATCACGCCCGGCATGATCCTGGACACGTCGGGCGGCGATCCCTCGACGGGAGGGGGATTGCTTGCGACGCCCCGCGATGGCGACGAGGTGTCGTTTACACCGCTGCTTCCGCCGCGGATGCCGCCGAAGGACGAGCCATAGGCATCCGGCGATGGCCCCGACAATCACGGATTATTGACTGACAGATATTGAAATCTGTCAGCGAGATATGCTATATCCATTGCCGACGCCAAAATCAGGCGTCACCCGGCTCGATGGTTTGAGCCCGGGTACTTGTAAAGGACTACGTTATGACGACCCATCTCATTCAACTGACTGCCCAAATCCAGCGCTGGCTCAACCAGAGCGTTGCCCGTCATCTGGCCGCCCAGGCCGAGCGGCTGGAACCGGCGACGAAACATTAACCCGCCAAGGTGATTGCCTAAGGGGATTAGATGACCACCCGTCCCATCGTTTCGCAGGTGCGCGCATGAACGAAGTCGTGGTTCTGACCCCCGAACGGATTCTGGAGGTAACCGAGGACGTTTTGCGCCGCTACGGGCTCGCCAAGGCAACCGTAGTGGATGTTGCCCGTGCGCTCGATGTCAGCCACGGCAGCGTCTATCGCCATTTCCCCAGCAAGGCCTCGCTGCGCGAGGCGGTGGCCAAGCGCTGGCTCGACCGTCTCAGCGCGCCGCTGTTGAAGATCGCAGAGGCTTCCGGCCCGGCGCCCGCCCGGCTGGAGAAGTGGCTGCGCACGATGTTTTCGATCAAGCACAAGCGGCTTGGCGACGATCCCGAGATGTTTGCGACCTACCTGGCGCTGGCCCGTGAGGCCTGCAAGTCGGTGAACTGCCACAAGGACTGCCTGGTCGACCAGATCGCCCTGATCCTGTCCGACGGCGTGAAGCAGGGCGCGTTCGAGGTCGCCGACGTCAAGGTGACGGCGCGCGCGATTTTCGATGCCACCAGCCGCTTCCACCATCCCGCGCACGCCGAGGAATGGAACGAGCCGAGTGCCCCGGCGCGGATCGACGCATTGCTCGCGTTGCTGCTCAAGGGTTTGGAAACGCCGCGCAAGCGCTGACGATCGTTCTGTATCCGAGCTGTAGGGTCAAATCCTCGTTCTCCGGGCGCCGCGAGCTGTCCTTCGCGTCTCCTTTTTCGTGTCCCGTCAGTTGATCCGCTGAGCCGTGATCTGCCAGGGTCCCGGATTGAGCACCAGGCGCATCGGGCCGGCCCCGTCGCGCAGGAAGGCAAGGCGGGTGTGGTCGCCGCCATCCACGAAGAACTCGTTGCTCGACGTGGGGACGACCGTGATCGCTGCGCCTTTCTCAAAATCGAGGACCGGCAGGTCTCCGCTTGCCTCGATCAGGAGGTGGCCATCCTTGTTGACGACTTGAAGATCGACAGCTCCTTGCAGTCGGATCCGGGCGCGGACGAGCGGCAGCTCGATTGGCCCGTCCTGTCCCTTCCGTATGATCCTCAGGCGGACGTTGGTGTTGACCGGCCCGCGCATCTTCTCGATCGCCTGGTTAAGGGAAAGGCCTTGGATCGCGGCGTCGTCGAGATGTGTGATGATGTCGCCTGCCATGATGCCGGCCTTGGCGGCGGGCATGCCCCGGATCGGAGACACTACCTTGAGCTGGCCATTCTCTGTGGCGACGTCGACACCGAGGCCGCCGAACTCGCGGGGCACCTGCATGTCGCGTGAGCTGGGCGATCCGAGCCGATAGGTTCCCGCATAAGCCGCGAGCGTGTCCGAGTCGATCCTCACCGGGGCCGCGCCGGCGTCCGGGACGCCCGGGTCAGGAACGCGGAAGGCTCCATAGGTGAGATTGCGAAACGGAGCCCAGAACTGGTCGTAATTCTCGGTCCCAGCCTGGATGAGCTGTATGGCGATCAGCTTCTCCGCCGGGTCGACCCAAAAGTAGCTGCCCCAGCGCCCGTTCCAGGTGTAGCTGCCGACCGATCCGGGCACCCAACTCCATGTCGCATTGGTGCGGATCGCGAAGCCGAGCCCGAAGGTGGAGCCGCCCCGTGGTCCCACGGCGATGCCGCTGGCGAAGCGGATGTCGGGCGGCAGCGCGCTCGTGGTCATCCGGCGGACGGTTGCGGGTACGAGAATGCGGACCCCGTCGAGTTCTCCGCCGTTGAGCAGCATTTGGGAGAACCGCAGATAATCCGCGGCCGTCGACACCAGTCCGCCGCTGCCCGAGAACATCGTGGTCGGCTTGGTGATGTCACGATCAGGACGAATCGGCACACCGACCGGCGGGTCGATCAGGCGGGCGCGCTTCTCCGGCGGCACCCAGAAGGCAGTGTCGACCATGCCGAGCGGTTTGAACAGGCGGCTGTCGAGAAACTGATCGAGCGGCTGGCCGGAGGCGACCTCGACGACTCGTCCCAGCACTTCGACGCTGAGACCATATTCAAAGACCTCGCCTGGCTGATAGGCGAGCGGGATCCGCACCAAGCCGGAAACGAGGTCCTCCAACGTCCTGTCGCGTGAGAGGCTGGGCCAGTACTGCCCGCTGTCGCGGTAGAGCTTATGCACAGCAGTATTGCCTTCGGGGTAGACGAGGCCGGATGTGTGGCGCAGCAGATCCTCGACGGTCATCGGGCGCTTCTGCGGCTCAAGCGCGAGCTTGCTCTGTCCGGTCACCGGGTCTTTCGTCTCGACGCCGACCATCATGTCCTTGAGTTCGGGAAGATACTGGTGGACCGGGGCGGCGAGGTCGAGCTTGCCTTCCTCGACCAGCATCATGGCGGCAACGCTGGTGACCGGCTTGGTCATCGAGGCGATCCAGAAGATCGCATCGGGCTGTAGCGGGATCGTCTTGGCCCGGTCGCGAAAGCCTACAGCTCGCAGATACGCGACCTTGCCATTGCGCGCGATCGCTGCAACCGCGCCCGAGAAGGCGCCGGCATCGACCTGCGACTGTTGCCAGGCCGCGATCCGCGCCAACCGCGATGACGAGAAACCGAGTGCATCCGGGCCGCCCGCCGGCGCGACGGCGTAGGCGCGGGCGGCGGTAGCAAGGCCGACAGTCACGAGATGGAGGATCGACAATACAGCGAGAAGGCGATGCAGGCGCTTCATCCGGGCGTCCCTTTCCAGCTTGGCGAGAGCGATGGGCGGCGCAAAGGATAGCTCTCGTATCGCAAAACATGTGTTGCACTAAACCGCGCGGTTCGGAAGCTAAATGCAACTCAAAGTGCGGCTACGCCGCGGCAGGCGGTCCGAACCAGGTGGTTAGCGCGTCAGCAAGCCCCGGCTGGGTCAGGTCGCCCACCCAGGCCACATATCCGTCGGGCCGAATTAACACGGCATCGGGAGCCGCGACCGCGCCAAGCACCGGAAGCTCCCACGGACCATCGTACTCAGCCGCAACGAACTGAACCCGATCCGCCCATGGCGTGATGTCGAGGCCGCCGGGTGCACCGAGGTTGAGCAGCACCGGCCGGGCATCGTGGAGCAGGGCGAAAACCCGCAGCGGACCGTTGGCGGTGACCAGGTCGAGATCGGGCATGCGGCGTCCGAGCAGCTTGTGTCCCTCGCCGAGGTCGTAGTGAATGTCCAGACCGGATATCTCCGCGGCGAGCCGCCTGCGAGGCTCGTCCATGCCGAGGAGTTCGGAAACGGTGTCGCCCAGGGCTTTGCTGCGCTCGTCCCTACGACGAAGCGCGACCTGCGCCATCGTGTTGCGCAAGACGCGGGCGGCTACGGGAAAGCGCTCGGCGTGATAGCTATCGAGAAGGCTTTCCGGTGATATCAGCTTGACCACCTGGGCCAGCTTCCATCCCAGGTTCACCGCATCCTGCACACCGGTGTTGAGGCCCTGTCCACCCATCGGGGGATGCACATGCGCGGCGTCGCCGGCCAGCAGGACGCGCCTCTCGCGATACGCCGCGGCTTGCCGCGTCATATCGGTGAAGCGGGAGATCCAGGTCGGACTGTGGATGCCGTAGTCGGTCCCGTAGACGGCGATCAGCGCCTCGCTGACATCGCGCATCGTGGGTTCGCTGGTGGATCCGACGTCCCGCTCGGTCAATACGACCCGCGCCCCTCCATTCTCCGTCCTGCCGATGCCATGGGTGCCGAAGGCGTCCTGGTGAAACCCCCATTTCGGCTCTTCGGTCGTCTCGACTTCGGCGATCAGCCAGCTCGTCGTCGGATCCCACCCGGGAAACGCGATGCCGGCTGCCTTGCGAATCACGCTGCGGCCGCCGTCGCACCCGACGAGATATTCCGCCCGGAGCGACTGGCCGTCGGAGAGCGCGACGTCGACGCCGGTGTCGTCCTGCGCGATATCGGTCACCTCACGTCTGCGATAGATCGGCACCTTCAGTTCGGCGACCCACTCGGCCAGGATGCGCTCGATGTGGTTCTGCCACAGCCCGAGAAGGTAGTTGTGCCGGGTGGGAAAGTCGCTGATGTCCAACGTGATCATGTGGAAATGCACGATCTGATGGGTCTGTCCCTGCGACAGGAACCGATCGGCGATCCCGCGCTGGTCGAGCGCCTCGATGGCGCGTGCGTGCAGACCGCCGGCGCGAGAGCCGGCGAGTTCCTGATTGGCGCGCCGCTCGACAATAGCGACGTCGATGCCCGCCAACGCCAACTCGCCTGCCAACATCAGTCCTGTCGGACCTCCGCCGACGATTACCACCGCATGCCTGGTCTTTGCCGCACCCATTTCGTCCCTCCGTAGCAACTGGCTTCGGTGGGCGTTTCTACGGGATGACCGGGGTCTTGAAGCAAGCTCCTTACGCGCTACATATTGAAGTGGGAGAGATTGGTATTCTGCTTGCCGGTTATTGCCGCGGGTGCCAGCCCTCAGCTCAGGATAGCGAGGGGATTACCCACTCATTTGTATCGCGCCGCCGGCTGGATCTGATCAGCCTAATGGCCTTCCGGCGCCCCCCAGCCTGATTGCACCTCACAAGCGGCCTGTTGTTTGGTATCCCTCAAGACACGCGCAAGCACGGGCGCGATGATGGATGCGGAGGGAAAGCGTGCGGCTTGCCATCTTTGCGGATATCCATGCCAACCGGCAGGCGTTCAGCGCGTGCCTCGAATTCGCGCGTGCCCGCGGCGCGGAACGCATCGTCTGCCTCGGCGATGTCGTCGGCTATGGCGCCGATCCGGAATGGGCGGTTGATACCGTGATGGGTCTGGTCGAAGACGGCGCCATCGCCGTGATCGGCAACCACGATCACGCCATCAGCGCCCCATCGGAGACCATGAACGCCGCGGCGCAAGCCGCGATCGAGTGGACGCGCGGCAGGCTCAGCGTGGCGCAGCGGCGTTTTCTCGCCGCGTTGCCGCTGACCCGGCGCGAAGACGATCGCCTCTATGTGCATTCCGAAGCCTCACACCCGTCGCAATGGCGCTATGTGCGCGATACGCCGGACGCCGCGCGCAGCATCGCGGCCACCGATGCCCATGTCACCTTCTGCGGCCACATTCACCGGCCGGCGCTCTATTCGATGTCATCGGCGGCGAAGATGACGAGCTTCATCCCCACATCTGATGTGCCGGTGCAATTGCTCGGCGGCCGGCGCTGGCTCGCCGTACTCGGCTCGGTCGGGCAGCCGCGGGACGGCGACCCGGCGGCTTCGTTCGCGATGCTCGATACGACGTCGCGCGAGATCACCTATTGTCGCGTACCTTACGACGTCGAGGCGGCGGCGGACCGGATCCGCGCCAACGGCTTGCCGCACTGGCTGGCCGATCGCCTGCTCGTGGGGAAATGAGGGAATGGTGAAGCCTTTGATCGAGCAGGGCGCGCAACTTGACGGCTTCACCATCGGCGAGCGCGTCCACCAGGGCGGCATGGCGACGCTGTGGACGGTGACGCATCCCGGCATCAGCGTGCCGCTGTTGATGAAGGTCCCGCGGGTTGCCGAGGGCGAGGACCCGGCAGCCATCGTCAGCTTCGAGATGGAGCAGATGATCGTGCCGCGGCTGGCGGGCCCGCACGTGCCGGGCTGTTTCGGCACCGGCGATTTCGACCGGCAGCCCTATGTCGTCATGGAGCGCATCCCCGGCAAGACGCTCTATGGCCGGATCGACCAATTGCCGATTCCTTACGAAGAGGCGAGGGCGATCGGGGGAAAGATCGCGACCGCGCTGGCCGATCTGCACCGGCAGAACGTCATTCACCACGACATCAAGCCGAGCAGCATCATGTTCCGCCCCTCCGGCGAATGTGTGCTGATCGATTTCGGCCTGTCGCATCACAACCAGTTGCCGGACCTGTTGCAGGAAGAATTCCGTCTGCCCTACGGCACCGCACCCTATATGGCGCCGGAACGTTTGCTCGGCGTCCGCGACGACCCACGCAGCGACCTGTTTTCGCTGGGTGTGCTGCTATATTTCTTCACCACCGGCGAGCGGCCGTTCGGCGAGAGCGAAACGCTGCGCGGCATGCGGCGAAGGCTGTGGCGCGATCCCTATCCGCCGCGCAAGCTTAAGCCGGACTATCCGCCATGGCTGCAGGAAATCGTGCTCCGGTGCCTCGAGATCGAGCCGGTGTGGCGGCATCCGACGGCTTCGCAACTGGCGTTCGAACTGGCCCATCCCGAACAGGTCAAGCTGACGGCGCGGTCGGAGCGGATTAAGCGCGATCCGCTCTCTACGGTGTGGCGCCGCCGCTTCAATCGCGGCCTGACGCTGCCGCGGCCGAAATCCGATGTCGCAGCTCAGCTCGCTTCTGGACCGATCGTGGTCGTTGCGCTCGATACCGAGGAGGGGTCGGGACCGCTCAACGAATGCCTGCGCCGCACCGCCGCACAACTCCTGGCGACATTGCCGTCGGCGCGGCTCGCCTGCCTGAACGTGCTCAGGCTCGGGCGCATCACCATCGACCGGACGCTCGACGAACAGGGCAACAACAAGCATATCGACCGCCTGGTCGCGCTCCGGCACTGGGCGCAGCCGCTGGAGCTGGATGAAAGCCGGCTCACGGTGCATGTACTGGAGGCGGTCGATCCCGCCGCCGCGATCCTGGAATTCACCAGGGTCAATCACGTTGATCACATCGTGATCGGCGCGCGGCAGAATTCGATGCTGCGCGCGCTGCTCGGCAGCGTGTCAGCCAAGGTCGCGGCCGAGGCTGCCTGCACCGTGACGGTGGTGCGGCCGCCACCGTCGGCGTCTGTGCCGGCGCAGCAAGGTAATCAGCGTTAGTTAGAGCGTTTTCCAGCGAAGTGGAAACCGGTTCGCGTTAAGAAAACGCGTCAAAACGAAAATCTAGAGCCCCGTTCCGATTCTATCGGAACGGAAAAGGCTCTAGCGTCGGATCAGACGCTCAGTCGAGGCTCTGGACGGGCGGCAGCGTTGTTTTGGCGGCGCGCGGCGGATTCGGCACGGGATAACTGGTGGCGCGGCCGGCCCGTTCGGTCTGACCGGCGGAATTGGGTGCGGCGCCTACGGCTTCCGCCCTGGCGCCGCGCACGTTGTCCCTTGAAGACTGCCTGCGGTGCCGCGACGAGCGCGAGCCTTCCAGTCCCCACGACCGCGATATCGACGGCCCGGCCGTATAGCCGACGAAGGCGCCGGCGACGGCCCCGACCGGGCCCAGCACGACGGCGCCGGCTACCGCGCCCAGTGCAGCGTCGCCCGCGCGTTGCGCGAGCGCGGCGGAGGGTGCAAGTAGCAGGAGAATTGCGGCGGTCGTGTAGGCCTTGATCATATTTTCGTCCCATCCGTGAAAGGCGGGATGCTGGTCTGCCTTTATGGCGAGATGCGTGAAGCTTTGTGGCCGGAGCGTGGACTTTCGGGTTCCGTGGCCCGCTGCACGCCCGGTGTGGCTTTCCTGCTCGCTACTCGCTGCGACGACGCGCGCGCCGGGTTGAAGTGCTTCGGTCAATAGCCGGCGTAAGCCTCCGGAAAATATCGTGGATCGGGGTTCATTCATGCCTGGTTGGTCGCGCGAGAGAGGCAATCCGCGTCAGACCGCTTCGCCGCGCGCCAGCGCCGCCGCGTGACGGATCGCGGAAATGTTGGTCTTGTAGGCCTCCAATGTGCCGCCCTTGAATACCGCCGAGCCTGCGACCAGCGCATTGGCGCCGGCAGCGGCCAACTGTCCGGCGACATCTGGGCCTACGCCGCCATCGACCTCGATGTCGATCGGGCGTCCCGCGGTCATCGCCCTGATGTCGCTGACTTTGCCGAGCGCCGACTTGATGAAGGCCTGGCCGCCGAATCCGGGATTGACCGACATCACCAGCACCAGATCGATCAGGTCGATGACGTATTCGATGGCGCTCGCCGGCGTGCCGGGATTGAGCGAGACGCCGGCCTTCTTGCCGAGCGCGCGGATCGCCTGCAGCGAGCGATGCAGATGCGGGCCTGCCTCGGCATGGACGGTGATGTGATCGCAGCCGGCTTTTGCAAACGCCTCCAGATAAGGGTCGCAGGGCGAGATCATCAGATGGGCGTCAAAGATCTTCTTGGTGTGCGGGCGCATCGCCTTGATCACATCAGGACCGTAGGAAATGTTGGGCACGAAATGCCCGTCCATCACGTCGAGATGGATCCAGTCGGCGCCGGCCGCATCGACAGCGCGGACTTCCTCGCCCAGCTTGGCGAAATCCGCCGCCAGGATCGACGGCGCGATGACAAGGGGACGCGACGCAAATTGCTGAGACATGTGCGCTTTCCCAAAACTCGAGGGGCAGGATGGCTCCGCGTAACATGCAGGGCGGCCGGGGGCAATGCGACCGCCAAGGCGACCTGTGGGCGGGAAAAATCTGCCGGAGCGGGCAGCTATTGCCGGGTTTGCCGGATCGGAACGGATGCGGGAAAGCCCGGTTTTATTGGGTTTTTCGTCATGGCACGGCGCTTGCTGAGGAACATGCACGAGCTATCGGCCGCGACCAATGCGGCGTTGTTGGAGTTTTGCCATGTTCTTTGCTTTGGGCGCCGCGTCGTCGGCGATCGATGCCCTCAAGGCGCTGACGTCGTCGAAGTCGTCGTCCGCGCAATCCACCGGCCGCAGCCAGGACGCCAAGAGCCCGTTCGATCTGATGTCCTCGGGTTCGTCGGCTTCGGTCGGCGCGGGCACCGGATCCGGATCCGGCGGTTCGCAGATATCGCCGCAGACCATGAGTGCGCTGCTCGACGCACAGAGCCAGTCCAGCTCGAATGTATCGTCGCTGTCGATGCGCTCAAATTCGCTGAAGGAATGGTTCGCCAAGGTCGACAGCGACGGTGACGGCAAGATCAGCAAATCAGAGTTCGAGGCGCTCGGCGCCGACGGCAACAAGGCCGCCCAGGCCGGCAATGCTTTCGGCAAGTTCGATACGGATGGCGACGGTTCGGTTAGCCTCAAGGAACTGGCGTCGGCGCTGAAGGGCGGCAAGAAGCATCACGACGACCAGGCGAGCAACGCTGCCGGCAATGACGACGGATCGAATTCCGATCCGCTCTCGCAGGCGCTGCAGGGCGCTTCCACTACATCCGTCACCAACAGCGATGGTTCAGTGACGACGTCGCTGACCTATGCGGACGGATCCAAGGTGACGATGACGTCTGCCGCGGGCAAAAGCTCATCCACTTCAGCGGCATCGTCCTACAATTTCATCGAGCAGATGATCCAGCGGCAGGCCCAGCAGATTGCATCGGCCGCCACTTCATCGCTCTCGGTGAGCGTCTGAACACGAGACCCGGCGAGATCCCTTCGGACTGCGGTAGTTCTTAGCCTTGAGCATGGTCTTTTCGGAAAACCGGTACCCACTTTTCCGGACCATGCTCTAACCGAAGCGATCGCCCCACGCCGGTAGCGCACCCAGAAAGGGTAGCGCGGTCGCACTATGGACGCCGCGCGCGATCGCGCGCGCAACCGTGTTGGCGGCCACCATGCCGAGTTCGGTGAGGCCGAACCGCGGATCGATCGGCGTCTTGCCGGTCGCTGCGGCATACACCACGTCGCCATCCGTCGTGGCATGGACGGGATAGATGGCGCGCGCCATGCCGGTGTGCGCGATCATCGCGAGCCGTTTGGCCTGCGCTTTTGTCAGTATGGCGTCCGTGACCACGACCACCAGCGTGGTGTTTTCCGAAGCCGCGGCCGGGCCGCCCTTGAGCCGTGCGCTCAGCATATCAGGCGTGAACGAAGGCGGCAGTCCGCGCCCGCCAAATTCATTGGCTGTTTCGAACGGCGCCGCCCAGAACCAGGGTCCGTCGCCGACAGTGACGCTGCCGACGGCGTTGACGACGGCGAGCGCCGCGACGGTGACGCCGCTTTCGGTCTGCGCGGAAGCCGAGCCGAGGCCGCCCTTGAAATTGGCAGTCGTCGCGCCGAGGCCGGCGCCGACGCTGCCCAGCGCGAAATCGCCGCCTGCGGCACACGCCGCGGCGTAGCCGAGATCGCGATAGGGCGGGAAGCGTCCCCATGCCTTGTTGCCGCCGTTGAGCAGATCGAAGCAGATCGCGCCCGGAACGATCGGAATAACCGCCTCGCGGATTCTTAAACCGCGACCCTGTTCGGCGAGCCAGGCCTGTATGCCGCCCGCGGCATCCAGCCCGAGCGCCGAGCCGCCGGAAAGCGCGATGGCGTCGATCGCCTCGACCGTACTTTCGGGCTTGAGCATCGCGTCATCACGGGTGCCCGGGCCGCCGCCGCGCACGTCGATCGAGGCGACCGCGGGAGTATCGAAAATGATCGCGGTGACGCCGGAGGCGATGGCCGCGTCGTGGGCGTGGCCGACGCGAACGCCGGAAATATCGGTGAGGAGATTTTTCAAGTGGGCAGTCCGTCGGGCGCGTGTTGTTTCATTGCGAACACACCAGTCGCGAAAAACGTCGCGACTGTCCAGCACCATTCTAATCGTTCAGTTCGGCGTCCGGCTACGTTGACAATGGAATTACTCAAATATATGATGATCAAAATTATGACTATATAGGCTGATGTCCGACACAGCTTCCGATAGCGATCTTCAAGCGGGCGGTTCGCTACTTCACATCGGCCGTGACGGCGTGCCGCTTCGCCGGGTTGTGGCGCCACTCACCCGAAGCCTTCAACAAATCTGCGTGTCGATCATCACTGAAGCCTTGGCCGAAGCCGGACTGGTCCAGCTTGAATATGCCTTGCTGGTGTTCGTCAATGATGCGCCCGGCATCAGCCAGCAAACGCTCGCCGAGGCAATGGGGGTTGATCGCAACAATGTCGGTCTGATCGCCGAAAAACTCGAAGCGAGAGGGCTTCTCAGGCGAACGGTCAACGGGGACGATCGCCGCGCGCGTCAAGTCTATCTGACCCGAAAGGGAGAACGCCTGTGGCGGCAATGCCAGCCGGAAGTCTTTGCCGCCAACCAGCGCGTTCTGGCGCCGCTGAACGCATCGGAAAAAAAGCTCTTCATTGATATGCTGGTGCGTCTAGTGGAAGGAAACCGTGTCCATGCGCGGCCCGGTGCCGGACGACGCAAACGAACTTCACGCAAGTCCATTTAGGCACGGGGGATAACGGCATGCTTGCAATTCAGCGTTTTGCATATGCTCTGATTGCCATCGTGGCAACGTGGCCCCCGGTGGAGGCGCTCTCGCAGACCTGGCCACAGCGGACCGTCAAAATCATCCTTCCGCTGCCGGCAGGTGGCGCCACCGATCTTGCTGCGCGCCTGTTCGCCGAACGCCTGTCCCAGCGATGGCGACACGCTGTTGTCGTTGAGAACCGCCCAGGAGTGGACGGGCTCGCTGGTGTGGCGAGCTTCGTCAATTCGCGCGACGATCACGAACTTCTGTTTTCATTCGCTGGTCCAATTTCGATCAATCCGCTGATCTACGACAAGCTGCCATACGATCCCGATCGCGACCTTGTTCCGATCGCCGCGGCCGCCGAAAATTTTTTCTGCATCGCGGTTTCGAATTCGCTGGGCGTGGACTCCTTGGGCTCATTTGTCGCGATGGCGCGAGACAATCCGGGCAAGTTCAACTGGGCAGCGACGGCGGGGCTGCCTCAGTACATCTTTTCAGCTTTCCAAAAATCGACCGGCCTCATGCTCACACAGGTGCCGTACCGGGACTTTGCACCCGCGCTCCAGGACTTCGCTGAAGGACGCATCCACGTCGTTGTTACCGCGCCGTCATTCCTGCTGCCAGCGGTCGCCGCAGGTAAAGCCAGGCTTGTGATGGTTTCGAACCGGCAGCGCTCCCCGTTGGCTCCGGAGGTGCCGACCGCCGGGGAGTCCGGTTTTCCGGAGTTGACGTTTGAAGGCGTGGTCGGATTTTACGGATGGCGGGATATGCCGACGCCCCTGCGCGATCAGATTGCAGAGGACGTCAGGACGGTAGGCGCGGATGCCGCCGTCATCTCACGGTTGCGCAATGTCGGGGTCGAGGTTCGGGTCGGCACACCTGCGGAGTTTTCGTCGTCCATTGCGGAGCAGAAGAAGAAAGTCCGAGAAATCGTCGCAGGTACGACCCGATAGAGAAAGGATGTGTACCATGGAAGCGACCACCGCCGCCCCGGATCGTTTGGTGAAATTGGGCCTCGCCTTCAGGGATTCCAAGACGCTGCTGAGCGCCGTCGAACTTGGCGTCTTTACCTTGCTGGCCCAGCAACCGCTTGAGCTGGTTCCACTCGCCGAAAAATCGGGCGTCCACGCGCGAGGGGCGAGGGACTTCTTCGATGCCCTGGTCGCGCTTGGTCTGCTCGAACGGGATGAATCCGGCCGCTACAGTAACGCGCCGGACGCGAACCAGTATCTCAACCGCAACAAGCTTTCCTATATCGGCGGCGAGCTTGAATTGGCGAACGCGCGGCAGTTTGGCCCCTGGAGCATGCTCACGGACGCGTTGCGCACCGGCAAGCCACAAAGTGGAGCGCGGGGCACGGAGGATCACCGGGCCTATTACGCCGACTCCGCCATTCTGGAGAACGTTGCCCGGGGCATGACCGGTGGATCACTGCGCGCCGCGCAGGCGATCGCAGCGCGTTTCCCGTGGCAGGAGTTTCGCACGCTGATCGATATCGGCACCGCGCAGGGATGCTTGCCGGTCCAGATTGCGTCGGCTCATCCACACCTCACCGGCGGCGGTTTCGATCTTCCCGCGCTGAAGCCGCTGTTCGAAGCCTACGCCGAGCAACATGGCGTGACGGGCCGCTTGCGCTTCCATTCCGGAGATTTCTTCAACGATCCATTGCCCACAGCCGACGTTCTGGTGATGGGCCGCGTGCTCCATAATTGGGATCTCGCCACCAAGATGCTGCTGCTCAAAAAAGCGTTCGACGCGCTTCCAGGCGGCGGCGTCCTTGTCGTCTACGAGCGTTTTATCGACGACGGCCGGCGATTCAGTACGGCGGGCCTGCTGGCCAGCCTGAACATGCTGGTCCTCACGGCCGGCGGCTTTGATTACAGTGCTGCAGACTGTGAGGGCTGGATGGCCGAAACCGGATTTCTGGATCTCCAGGTGTCGTCGCTGGCCGGTGACATTGGAATGATTACCGGACGGAAGTGAGTGGGCGCAGTTCGGTTTCGTTGTTGCAGTTTGCCTAGCTGGCAAGCGCCAGCCGGATCATCCTGGCGAGTTCGGATTTGCGATAGGGCTTTGCCAGCAGCAGCACGCCGGAATCCAGGCGGCCATGATGGACGATGGCGTTCTCGGTATATCCCGATGTGAACAGGGTCTTGAGGCCCGGCCGCCGCTTCAGCGCTTCGTCGACGAGCTGGCGGCCGTTCATGATGCCGGGCATGATCACGTCGGTGAAAAGCAGGTCGATGGCGGGGACCTCGTCGATGAAGCGCAGGGCGTCGGAAGCGTTGGACGCCTCGAGCGTGGTGTAGCCCAGGCTCTCGATCTGAGTCATCACGTAGCGCCGCACCAGCGTATCGTCCTCGACGACGAGGACCGTTTCGTTGCCGCCCTCGACATGCGCCGAGACCAGCGCTTCCGCCGTGGTCTGCTGCAATCCCGTCGCCCGCGGCAGGTAGATCTTGACGGAGGTGCCGTGGCCTTCCTCGCTGTAGATCTTGACGTGACCGCCCGACTGCTTGACGAAGCCGAACACCATGCTGAGGCCAAGGCCGGTGCCCCGGCCGACCTCCTTGGTCGTGAAAAACGGTTCGAATACCCGTTCGAGCAGCGCGGGCGAGATTCCGGAGCCGGTGTCGCTGACCGCGATCATCACGTAATTGCCGGTCGTGACCTCGTCGTGCATGCTCGCGTAGTTGTCGTCGAGGAAGACGTTGCTGGTCTCGAGCGCGAGCTTGCCGCCGTTGGGCATGGCATCGCGCGCATTTATTGCCAGGTTGAGAACGGCCGTCGTCAGCAGGTTTGGATCGGCCAGCGCGGTCCATGCATCTTCGGCCAATAGCGGCGTGATTTCGATGTTTTCGCCAAGCGTCGGGTGCAGCAGCTTCGCCGACTCCAGCACCAGCGCATTGACGTCGACTTCAACCGGCTGCAGCGGCTGCTTGCGGGCAAAGGCCAACAGGTGCTTGGTCAGGTTGGCCCCGCGTTCGGCGGCTTCGTCGATCAGCTTGGCGATGGCGGCGAGCTGGGGCTGATCGGCGACGGCTTCTTCCAGGATGCCGATGGTGCCCGTGATCACGGTCAGGATGTTGTTGAAGTCGTGCGCGACGCCACCCGTGAGCTGGCCGACCGCATCCATCTTCTGCGCATGCCGCAACTGGGCTTCCGCGGCCTGCTTTTCCGTCAGGTCGCGGCCGATGAAGAAGTGGCGGCGGACCGGCTCCGACCAGTTTCCGGTCCAGTTCAGCGCGACCGCCTTGCCCTCCTTGTTGACATAACGCGTCTCGAAATTGCGCTTGCTTTGCCCCCGTCGTCCCGCCCGCATCTCCCTGCGGGTGTGTTCGAGATCGTCGGGATGGATGAATTCGATCGCGCTGCGTCCGACCATGTCGGAGGGATGATAGCCAAGGATGGCAGTGACGCTCGGGCTGACCTGGATGAAATTCCCCGCGGAATCGGTCACGAAGATAAGGTCGTTCGATGACTCGAAGATGCGCCGCCGCTCCTCGATTTCCTGGCTGAGCGCCTGCTGTGTCCGCTTGCTCTCGGTGATGTCGTGCGCAGCTTTGGAAACGCCGACAATCTTGCCGGACGCGGTGCGGATGGGAGAAATGCTCAGCGAAACGTCGACGGTGCTGCCATCCTTGCGCATCCGCGACGTTTCGTAATGTGCAATCGGCTCGCCTCGGCCGATCCGTTCAATAATATTGCGTATCTCGTCGCGCCGGTCCGGCGGAACAATGAGATTGATGTGCCTGCCGATCGCCTCCGCGGCCGTGTAGCCGAACAGGCGTTCAGCGGCTCCGTTCCAACTCGTGATGGTGCCGTCCAGCAGTTTGGTGATGATGGCGTCGTTGGACGATTCCACGACAGCGCTAAAGAGGCTGTCGCGCTCGGTGCGAAGGTCTCTTTCAGAGGCGGCTTGCAGGCGCAATGATCCGAGCAGGCGGGCGAGCTTGGCCTGCAGGCCGACATTTTCGACGAGCAGGACGGCGAGCACGAAGCTCGCGGCAGAAAGGCCATAGATGCGGCCGAGATAGAAGCCGACGTCGAATCGCGCCACGTTCAGGATCGCCGACAGGGCGATGTCGAACAGCCAGGCGCACATCACCACCATCAGCCAGACGTCGAGGACGAAGTGCGGCCTGCGAAGCCACAGCACGATCAATGCAGCCAGGCTGAGGCACCATACGGTCGAGACCACTCCGAGCATGATGGGCGTGTAATGGCCGCCGCTCAGCAGGATCGGCAGACGGTCGTGCTGGGCGGTGACGAGCCAGGTGAATGCGGCCATCGCGGCACCGACCGCAACGATGCTCGCAACGACGGCCGCGCCGGTCGAACCCTGGATCTTCCGCTCGTTGTCCCTTGCCTTCAGCAAGGCATAGCCGAGGACGAGCAGCGGAAAACCGCCGTGCCAGATCATGTAGAGCCAGACGGTGGTCTGCGTTCCCGCGCCGAGCAGGCCGCCGGGCGCGAACAGTCCGGGAAAGGTCAGCGCGTGGACGATGGCTGCCAGCGCCGTGAACAAATATCCGCTGGCGAGCAACAGCATCGCCCGCGAACGGGAAATCGAAAACTGCGAAAACAGCAGGATGGCGGTGATCAGGTCGTTGATGGCGAGCGCGGACTGGTAGCTCGCAACGAATGCCGGGATCGGGGTGAGCGGCACGCCGGCAAATGGCACGGCGCAGGCGAACAGCACCGCTGAGACGCCGACCACGCCGAGCGCGGCCATACGATCGCGGCGCGTCGTCGGCATGGTCGAAAGAAAGATGTTGCGCTCGTCACCCATTGTCGTCTCCGGCAAACTGGCAACGAACGCGCCATGGCAATAGCTTCAAATTGGCAATAGTCTCAAACGCTGGAAAGTAATGTATTCAGCGCGGCCGGACATCCAGCCGAAAGTCGGACGCCACCGGGATTGACGCCACCGGTATCGCTGCACCAAGTCTACGCTAGTGTCGCCCCGGCGGGAATCAACTCAAGTTATATATTACCTGGCAATGCCTGGAGAGGAACTCGCTAGAGCATGATCCGGAAAAGTGGGTACCGGTTTTCCGAAAAGATCATGCGTAAATCAAAGAGATAGAGTGGGATGACGATTCGAAGAAAAGTCATCCCCCTCTAGGCGGGTAACCGCCTCTTTACCGACCGGCTGAATAATGCCCGCGGAACCGCCGAAAATACACGAATTTTCATCGTAAGCTGTTCGCACGACCGATCCGGGAGGCTTCGATGCCCCGCGTGCTTGTTGTTGACGATCAGGCCGGCGTCCGTACGATCATTTCCATCGTGCTGCGCATCCATCAGTTCGAAATCGTCGAGGCAGAGAGCGCCGCATCCGCATTGAAGCTGTTCGAGGAAGCAAGCTTCGATCTTGCGATCGTCGATATCTTTCTGCAGGGCACCAACGGCTCCGAACTGATCGCGATGCTGCGCGCCCGCGTGCCCGGTCTGCCCGTCATTGCGATTTCAGGAATGACCGCGCTGGACTTTCTGTCGGAGACGCCTGAGCTCTCCGATGTGGTCTGCCTGCAGAAGCCGTTTCGTCCGCCGGATTTGATGCGCGCGATCGAAGCGGCGCAGGGATCGCGCCGGCCGTCGGCCGGTGCCGCCGCAGCGGCGCGATAGTTCTTTCCATTGCTGATCCGTCAAGCGTAGGGTTACCGCCCCGCGCGTCGCAGGCCATTGCCGTCGGCGGTAGCCTCGAGCAGCGAAACCGGCTCGGCGGTAAACTGCCGATGCGGCAAGGGGACCGAGAGGCAACAAACGAGGCCCTCCCGGCGCCAGTCGAATTCGGCATGACCACCGAGCTGCGACTCGATGCTGGCAATCACGCTTCTGGTTCCGAACCCTCGCGATACCGGCTTCTCGACCGGCGGCCCGCCGGTCTCCACCCAAATGATCTTGAGAAGGCCCGCCTGGTCTTCCCAGCTCACCGACAGTCGGCCCAACAGCGCCGACAGGGCGCCGTACTTCGCCGAATTGGTGACGAGTTCGTGCAGCGCCAGCGCGACGGTCTGGGCCGTCGCCGGCTCGAGCTGGACCTCCGGACCGGACAAGTCGATCTGTTCGCCGGTGGAATAGGGCGCCAGCTCCTCGTCGATCAGTTTTCTTATTTCGGCGCCTTGCCAGCTCGACAACGAGAGCACGGTGTGCACCCGCGCCAGCGCGTTGATCCGCCCTTCGACCGAACGGATATAGGTCTTCACGTTCTCGCCGCGCGTCAGCCGGACGATGGATTGCGCCAGCGCCAGCGCGTTCTTGGCACGGTGATCGACCTCCCGCGCCAGCAGGTTCTGCCGCTCCTCGGCCTGTTTGCGCTCGGTGATGTCGACGGTGACGCCGCTGACGCGGATGACACGGCCGCCCTTGTCGGTGCTTGCCGCCGCCGTGCCCGCGCACCAGCGCATCTCGCCATTCGGCCGGATGATGCGGAATTCCGCTTCGTATGATTTCGCGCCTCGGGCGAAGCTCGCCCACGCCTCGTGCAGTTCATGAACGTCGTCGGGGTGAAACAGCGCCTGGATATTGGCCGGCGTCAGCTCGAACTTGTGGGGATCGATGCCAAGGATCTGATACTGGCCTTCATCCCACATCCAGTCGCCATTGACCCAGTCCCAGTCCCAGGATCCCATCTTCCCGGCGGCTATCGCGAGACTGCGGCGCTGCTCGCTTTCCAAAAGCCTCGCGTGCGATTCCTCCAGTTCGGCGGTGCGGGCGCGAACGCGATCTTCGAGCTCGACGTTGAGGCGCTCGAGCTGGCGCGTCTTGCGATAGAGCTCCGCGAACACCTTGATCTTGGCGCGCAACACCTCCGGCACGACGGGCACCGGAACATAGTCGACCGCACCCATTTCGTAGCCGCGCAGCCGGTCGATGTCGCTGACTTGGATGGCGGAGATGAATATCATCGCCGTCTTCTGGAAGCGGGGGTGTTCGCGGATCATCGCGGCCAGTTCGAACCCGTCCAGTTCGGGCATGCAGACGTCGACCAGGATGATCGCGACGTCGTTCTTGAGCAGGAACTCAAGCGCTTCACGCCCGGACGAAGCCTTGACCAGATTCTCGCCGAGTTCCGTCAGGATGACTTCATAGGCGAGCAGCTTCGCCGGCTGATCGTCAACCAGAAGAATGTTTACCTTGTCTTGGTCTATCATCTGCATACGCCGGTCAGCGGTGTAGCCACATTCGAATGGCGAGCAGCAACTGCTCGGTATTGACGGGTTTTGCGAGATAGTCCGAAGCGCCGGCTTCGAGACATTTCTCGCGGTCGCCCTTCATCGCCTTGGCGGTCAGCGCGATGATCGGAAGGCGGCCAAGGGACGGGTTTTGCCTGATGACGCCGATGGTCTGATATCCGTCCATCTGCGGCATCATGATATCCATCAGCACGATTGCGATATTCGGATTGGACTCGACCAGCGCAACGGCTTCATTGCCGGTCGTAGCTGTCAGCACCTTCATGCCGCGCCGTTCTAATACGCTCGACAGCGCAAAGATGTTCCGGGCGTCATCGTCCACCAGAAGTGCGGTTTTGCCAACGAGATCCTCATCGGAGCTATTGAGCTTTTCGAGCATTCTCTGCTTCTCGGCTGGCAATTCCGTGATCACACGGTGTAAAAACAGCGACGTTTCGTCGAGCAGGCGTTCCGGCGACTCCACGCCTTTCACCACGATGCTCCTCGCCATGGTGTGAAGTTCCGCATCCTCCTCGGCTGAAAGTTCCCGCCCCGTGAATACCACGACGGGCACGCTCGATAGCGCGTCGTCGTTGCGAAGCCGGTCGAGCACTTCGAAGCCGCTCATGTCGGGCAGCCGCAAATCCAGCACGACGCAGTCGCAAGGCTGGTTCCGCATTGTCGAGAGCGCATCGGCGCCGGTATCGGCGGTGAGAATCTCGATGTCGTCGTGGCCGAGCAGTTCGGTGATGCTCATTTGTTCGGCGGCGTTGTCTTCCACGATCAGAAGGCGCTTGCGGCGAGGTTTTGCGTATTCCTTGATCTGCGACAGCGCCGCGCTGACGCCCTCCGTCGTTGTCGGCTTGTTGACGAAGGAGAACGCGCCGCGCGCCAGGGCATGCTGGCGGTCTTCGTCGAGCGTGATGATCTGCACCGGAATGTGGCGCGTCAGCGGATTGTGCTTGAGCTGGCTCAGCACGGTCCAGCCCAGCATGTCCGGCAGGAACACGTCGAGCGAAACCGCGGTCGGCTGGAACTGCTTGGCGAGTTCGAGCGCTTCCGCACCGCGGCTGGCGACCAGCACCTTGAAGCCCTTGTCGCGCGCCAGATCGATCAGCACCCGCGCATAATGCAGATCGTCTTCGACGATCAGCAGGATGGTATCTCCTGGTTCGAGGTTGAGCCGGTCATCCGGCAACTGTTCGATGACCCGCTCCTGTGCTGCGACCTGCAGCGCCGGCGCACCAGCGAACGGCGACGAGGCAGGGGCCCGGGGCGCGACCGTGGGGCCGGAATATGTCAGCGGCAGATAGAGCACGAAAGTGCTGCCTTTGCCTGGGGCGCTGCGCAGATGAATTTCGCCGCCGAGCAGGCTCGCGAGTTCGCGGCTGATGGCAAGGCCAAGGCCGGTGCCGCCGTATTTGCGGCTGGTGCCGGCATCCGCCTGCTGGAACGCCTCGAAGATCAGTTTCTGTTTCTCCAGGGGAATGCCGATGCCGGTGTCGGTCACCTCGAAGGCGACGACGGCGGGTGCGTGATTGAGGATCGGGTGCTCGGCGCTCCAGCCGCCGACGGCGGCCGATACGGTCATCTTGACGCCGCCCTCCGCGGTGAACTTGAACGCGTTCGACAGCAGGTTTTTCAAAACCTGCTGCAGACGTTTCGAATCGGTGACCATGCTGCGGGCGAGATTCTCGTCGACCTCGACGCTGAACGAAAGTTGGCGGTTCTCGGCTTCGTGGCGGAACGGGCGGCCGACGGTCTCCAGAAGGCTCGACGTCAGGATCTCCTCGGCATCGACCGTCACGGTGCCGGATTCGATCTTCGACAGATCGAGAATGTCGCTGATCAGGTTGAGCAGGTCGGTGCCGGCGCCGTGGATGGTGCGGGCGAATTCGACCTGTTTTGCCGACAAATTGCCGTCCGGATTTTCGGTGAGCTGCTGGCCGAGGATCAGGATGCTGTTGAGCGGCGTGCGCAGCTCATGCGACATGTTGGCGAGGAATTCGGACTTGTACTTCGAGGTCAGCGAAAGCTCGGTCGCCTTTTCTTCGAGCGCGCGGCGGGCCTGTTCGATTTCCTGGTTCTTTCTTTCCACCTCGACGTTGCGCTCGGCAAGCTGCTGGGCCTTCTGTTCGAGCTGTTCGTTGGTCTGCTGCAGTTCCTTCTGCTGCGTCTGCAATTCGCCGGCGAGTTGTTGGGACTGTTTCAGCAGGCCCTCGGTCTGCATCGTGGCCTCGATCGAGTTGAGCACGATGCCGATAGAGTCGGTGAGCTGTTCGAGGAAGGTCATCTGCGAGGTCGTGAACGAACTGATCGAAGACAGTTCGATCACCGCCTTGACCTGGTTTTCGAACAATACCGGAAGCACGACGAGATTCCTCGGAATGACGCGCAGCAGCGCCGAATTGATCGGCGCCGTATCGGTCGGGATGTCCGACACCAGCCGCTGGCGCTTGTCCATCGCGCACTGGCCGATCAGCCCTTCGCCGAATTGAACGACCAGCGGGTGGGGATTGGCGCTATCGCCCGCATAGGCGGAGAGCAGGCGCAATTGTGGGCTATCGGGATTCTCGGTCTGATAGATCGCGCCCATATGCGCGTTGACCAGCGGCGCCAGTTCGGTCAGCAGCAGCCGGCCGACGGTCGTGAGGTCGCGCTGCCCCTGCAGCATGTTGGTGAAGCTGGCGAGGTTGGTCTTCAGCCAGTCCTGTTCGGTATTCACCTGCGTCGTCAGACGCAGGTTGCCGATCATCGTATTGATGTTGTCTTTGAGTTCGGCCATTTCGCCGCGGGCGTCGACCTGGATGGAGCGGGTCAGGTCGCCCTTGGTCACGGCGGTCGCCACCTCGGCGATCGCGCGCACCTGTGAGGTCAGGTTGGCGGCGAGCAGGTTGACGTTGCCGGTGAGGTCCTTCCAGGTGCCGGCGGCGCCGGGCACGTTGGCCTGGCCGCCGAGGCGTCCCTCGACGCCGACTTCGCGCGCCACGCTGGTGACCTGATCGGCGAAGGTAGCCAGCGTCTCGGTCATGTTGTTAATGGTGTCGGCAAGGGCTGCGACTTCGCCCTTCGATTTCACCGTCAGGTTCTGCTTCAGGTCGCCGTCGGCGACCGCCGTCACGACCTTGACGATGCCGCGCACCTGTTCGGTCAGATTGGCGGCCATGAAGTTCACGGTGTCGGTGAGGTCCTTCCAGGTGCCGGCGACGCCGGGGACCTGCGCCTGACCGCCGAGCTTGCCCTCGGTGCCGACTTCGCGCGCCACGCGCGTCACTTCGCCGGCAAAGGCGTTGAGCTGATCGACCATCGTGTTGATGGTGTTTTTCAACTCGAGGATTTCGCCCTTCACGTCCACGGTGATCTTGCGCGACAGGTCGCCGCGGGCCACGGCGGTGGTGACTTCGGCGATGTTGCGGACCTGCGTGGTGAGGTTGGCTGCGAGCAGGTTGACGTTGTCGGTCAAGTCCTTCCAGGTGCCGGCGACGCCGGGCACCACAGCCTGGCCGCCGAGCCGCCCCTCGGTGCCGACCTCGCGCGCCACGCGCGTCACTTCGGCGGCAAAGGAGCGGAGCTGCTCGACCATCGTGTTCAGGGTATCCTTCAGCAGCAGGATTTCGCCGCGGACGTCGACCGTGATCTTCTTCGACAGGTCGCCGCCGGCGATGGCGGTGGCGACTTCGGCAATGTTGCGGACCTGCGCGGTCAGGTTCGAAGCCATGAAGTTGACGTTGTCGGTGAGGTCTTTCCAGGTGCCGGCCACTTGAGGCACCTGGGCCTGGCCGCCGAGTTTGCCTTCGGTGCCGACCTCGCGCGCCACGCGGGTGACTTCGGAGGCGAAGGCGTTGAGCTGGTCGACCATCGTGTTGACGGTGTTCTTCAGTTCCAGAATTTCGCCCTTGACGTCGACGGTGATCTTCTTCGACAGGTCGCCCTTCGCCACCGCCGTGGTCACCTCGGCGATGTTGCGGACCTGGCCGGTGAGGTTGCCGGCCATCGAGTTGACGTTATCCGTCAGGTCCTTCCAGGTGCCGGCGACGCCGGGCACGTTGGCTTGACCACCCAATCGTCCCTCGGTGCCGACCTCGCGCGCCACGCGCGTCACTTCGCCGGCGAAGCGATTGAGCTGGTCGACCATCGTGTTCAGCGTTTCCTTGAGCTGCAGGATCTCGCCGCGCACGTCCACGGTGATCTTGCGCGACAGGTCGCCGCCGGCGATCGCGGTCGCGACCTCGGCGATGTTGCGGACCTGCGCCGTCAAATTGCCGGCCATCGAGTTCACGCTGTCGGTGAGATCCTTCCAGGTGCCGGCGACGCCGGTCACCTGGGCCTGGCCGCCGAGCTTGCCGTCGGTGCCGACTTCGCGCGCGACGCGGGTCACTTCGCTCGCAAAGGCGTTGAGCTGGTCCACCATCGTATTGAGCGTTTCCTTCAACTGAAGAATTTCGCCCGAGACGTTGACAGTGATCTTCTTCGACAGGTCGCCCTTCGCCACCGCGGTCGCGACTTCGGCGATGTTGCGGACCTGAGCGGTGAGGTTGCCGGCCATCGAATTGACGTTGTCGGTGAGGTCCTTCCAGGTGCCGGCGACGCCGCGCACGTTGGCCTGGCCGCCGAGCTTGCCTTCGGTGCCGACTTCGCGCGCGACGCGGGTCACTTCGCCGGCAAAGGCGTTGAGTTGGTCCACCATCGTGTTGATGGTGTCCTTCAGTTCGAGGATTTCACCGCGCACGTCGACGGTGATCTTCTTCGACAGGTCGCCATTGGCGACCGCGGTCGTCACTTCGGCGATGTTGCGGACCTGCGCCGTCAGGTTGGAAGCCATCGAGTTGACGCTCTCGGTGAGGTCCTTCCAGGTGCCGGCGACACCGAGCACGTTGGCCTGACCGCCGAGCCGTCCCTCGGTGCCGACTTCGCGCGCCACGCGCGTCACTTCGCCCGCGAAGGCGTTGAGCTGGTCGACCATCGTGTTGAGCGTTTCCTTCAACTGAAGGATTTCGCCCGACACGTTCACGGTGATCTTCTTGGAAAGGTCGCCGCCGGCGATGGCGGTCGCGACGTCGGCGATGTTGCGGACCTGCGCCGTCAGGTTGGAGGCCATGAAGTTGACGTTGTCGGTGAGGTCCTTCCAGGTGCCGGCGACGCCGGGGACCTGGGCCTGACCGCCGAGCTTGCCTTCGGTGCCGACCTCGCGCGCCACGCGCGTCACTTCGGAGGCGAACGAGTTGAGCTGGTCGACCATCGTGTTGATGGTGTCCTTCAGCTCCAGGATTTCGCCGCGGACGTCGACCGTGATCTTGCGCGAGAGGTCGCCGCGGGCCACCGCCGTGGTGACGTTGGCGATGTTGCGGACCTGCGCGGTGAGGTTGCCGCACATCGCATTGACGGAGTCGGTCAGATCCTTCCAGGTGCCGGCGACGCCGGGGACGATCGCCTGGCCGCCGAGCTTACCATCGGTGCCGACTTCGCGCGCCACGCGGGTCACTTCGGAAGCGAAGGATCGAAGTTGATCCACCATCGTATTGATGGCTTCCTTGAGCTGCAGGATCTCGCCGCGGACGTCCACCGTGATCTTCTTCGACAAGTCGCCATTGGCCACCGCGATGGTGACCTCGGCGATGTTGCGGACCTGGCCGGTCAAATTGTTGGCCATCGAGTTGACGCTCTCGGTCAGGTCTTTCCAGACGCCCGTCACTTCCGGGACCTGGGCCTGGCCGCCGAGCTTGCCCTCGGTGCCGACCTCGCGCGCCACGCGCGTCACTTCCGAGGTAAACACGGAAAGCTGCTTGATCATCGTGTTGACGATGTTGGCCGACTGCAAGAATTCGCCGCCAAGTGGGCGGCCGTCGACGTCGAGCTGCACGGTCTGTAGTAGATTGCCCTGGGCAACGGCGGCGACCGCGCGCGTGACTTCGCGGGTCGGCCACAGCAGGTCGTCGATCAGCGTGTTGACGGATCCCTCCATGTCCGCCCACGATCCGCTCGACAGGTCGAACTTGACGCGCTGCCGCGTCTTGCCTTCGCGGCCGACGACCTGGCCGA
This sequence comes from Bradyrhizobium algeriense, assembly GCF_036924595.1. Lineage (NCBI taxonomy): Bacteria > Pseudomonadati > Pseudomonadota > Alphaproteobacteria > Hyphomicrobiales > Nitrobacteraceae > Bradyrhizobium > Bradyrhizobium algeriense. The sequence continues at coordinate 1,977,028 of NZ_JAZHRV010000001.1, forward strand.
CGTGCTCCAGTTGCTGCGCCATTCGCTGGTTGGCGGCGACGATTTCGTTGAAGGTGTCGGCGATCTTGCCCTCGATGCCGAGGTGATCGCCGGTCATCCGTACCGAGAAATCACCCGCGCGCATTGCCTGCAAGGCGTGCAGCAGATCCTGCATCGGATCGGACGTGCCGTTGGTGGTGGCTGGTTGGGCTTTGGCGACCCGGCGAACGGAGGGTGATGCCCCAGGGGAAAGGTCACTCATGGTGTTTCCTCGACCAGTTCGCGCGCAAATCACTTAGGCTGAAATGCGATTTCACAGATAGAACCGCTGCCCCACCGGCAGATCAAGTTGGAATAACGGTTAAGGTCGAGAAATCAATGACATGGAACTCAGCCCAGTTTGCTCAATGCGGCGGGAACCCAATTGTTCCCGCGATCGGAAAATTATCTGGAACCCAAAATGAAAACGCCCCGGCAAGCCGGGGCGTTTGAGGTTCTGATCGACGAGGGGCCTATGACCCCTTCGGATTGATCTCGGTGTAGTTGCCCTTGGCGTCCCACTTGTAAACGACGTAGTCGATGACCTTGATGTCGCCCTTGGCATCGAACCCCAACTTGCCAAGCACAGTGTCCCAATCGCTGGCCTTGATGGTCTCCATGACCTTCTTCGGATCGGTGGTCTTCGCCTTCGCCACGGCCTGCGTCCAGACCTGCATCGCGGCATAGGTGTAGAGGGTGTAGCCTTCGGGATCGATGTTCTTGGCCTTGAACTTCTCGACGATGGCCTTGGCGGTCGCCTTGTTGCGCGGGTCGGGACCGAAGGTGAACAGCGTGCCTTCGGCGGCCGGCCCGGTGATCGAGGCGAATTCCTTGTCGTTCATGGCGTCGCCCGCCATCAACACCGTCTTGAGGCCCTGGTCGCGCATCTGGCGCAGGATCAGGCCGGCTTCCTGATGGTAGCCGCCGACAAACACCAGATCGATATTGTCGCGCTTCAGCCGTGACACGATCGAGTTAAAATCCTTGTCGCCCTTGTTGTAGGATTCGAACATCTTCTCGGTGAAGCCGGCCTTGTTGAGCGCCTTCTTGGTTTCGTCGGCAAGGCCTTTGCCGTAGGTGGTCTTGTCGTTGAGGACGGCGACGTTCTTGCCCTTGTAGTTCTTGACGATGTAGTCGGCGGCAACCAGGCCCTGCTGGTCGTCGCGGCCGCAGACGCGCGCCACGTTCCAGAGCTTGCGCTCGGTAAACAGCGGGTTGGTCGAGGCCGGGGTAATCTGCAGCACGTTGCCGTCGGCGTAGGCTTCCGACGCCGGGATCGACGACGAGGAGCAGAAGTGACCGGCAACGAACGGGATCTTGGCGCTGGCGAACTTTTCCGCCACCGAGCGCGCCTGCTTGGGATCGCAGGCATCGTCGCCGATCTGCAGCGCCAGCTTCTTGCCGAGCACGCCGCCGGCGGCGTTGAAATCGGCCACGAATTGTTCGGCGCCGTTCTTCATCTGCCGGCCGAATGCGGATTCGCCGCCCGTCATCGGGCCCACCACTGCGATGGAGATGTCCTGCGCCAGCGCCGTTGTCGACAGCGCCAACGATGCGCCCAAAGCCAGGCCGATAAGTTTCAGTGATTTCATGAGATATCCTCGCAGGTCAGTCGATTTCAGGAAGCACCCGGCGGGCCGGGTACGAAAATCACGCCCATTGTCGGCTGATTTTACGGCGAAGTCATCGGCAATTTTCGGGCAAATCCGCGGTCGGTTCGCAGCATCTTGCCGCAGCGCCTGGGTAGGTGGGAGGCAGGTGGAAATGTGACTACTCCCGCCGGCCGCCTTCCAGATAGGCAGCGCGGATTTCCGGGCGCTGCAGCAATTCGCTGCCGGTTCCGGACAGGGTGATCAGGCCGTTGACCATGACATAGCCCCGATGCGCCAGTTTCAGCGCGTGGTTGGCGTTCTGTTCGACGATCAGGACGGTCAGGCCGTCCTGCCGGTTCAGGGTCCGGATCGCATCGAAAATCTGCCGCGCGATCAGTGGGGCCAGCCCCAGCGACGGCTCGTCCAGCATCAACAGGCGCGGCCGGCTCATCAGGGCCCGGCCGATCGCCAGCATCTGCTGCTCGCCGCCGGACAGCGTGCCGCCGCGCTGGGTCATGCGTTCCTTCAGCCGCGGGAACAGCGCGAAGACGCGTTCCAGGCCGCTTGCCCGGTCGGCCTCGCTGCTATCGGTCGCATCGGCGCCCATCTGGAGGTTTTCCGCCACGCTCATGCGCGGGAAGATGCGGCGGCCCTCCGGGGATTGGGCGATGCGCAGCCGCGCGATCTCGTGCGTCGGCACGCCGGTGATGTCCTGGCCGTCGAATTCGATCCTCCCCGCACGGGCGCGGGGCCGGCCGAAAATCGTCATCATCAGGGTCGACTTGCCGGCGCCGTTGGCGCCGATCAGGGCGACGATCTCGCCGGCGTTGATATCGAGATCAACGCCCTTCAGCGCCTCGATCTTGCCATAGGCCGCGCGTAGGGCGCGGATCGCGAGCAGGGGAGTCTTCGATGGGGCGGTCACGTTCCGCTCTCCATCACGGCGATGGCTTCCTCTTCATCCGTGCCGAGATAGGCCGCGATCACCTTGGGATCGTCGCGGATCTCGCGCGGCGTGCCTTCGGCGATCTTCAGCCCGTGATCCATCACGACGATGTGGTCGGAGATTTCCATCACCACGCTCATGTCGTGCTCGATCAGCAGGATCGAGGTGCCTTGATTCGCGCGGATCGAGAGCAGCAGTTCGCTTAAAGCGGCGCTTTCGCGCGCGTTGAGGCCGGCTGCCGGCTCGTCGAGGCAGAGCAGCGCGGGCTGGGTGCACATCGCGCGCGCGATCTCGAGACGCCGCTGGTCGCCATAGGGCAAATTGCCGGCGGCGTCGTCGGCGCGGTCCAGGAGCCCGATGCGGTCGAGCCAGGTCCGCGCCAGATCGATCGCGGCCTCCTCGGCCTTGCGCCAGGACGGCGCGCCGATCAGCCCGAGAAACGTCAGCCCGGAGGCGCGCATCAGCGCATTGTGCTGCGCCACCATCAGGTTCTCCAGCACCGTCATGCCGGGAAACAGCCGGATGTTCTGGAAGGTGCGTGCGACCTTGGCCAGCTTGGAAATCCGGAAATCGTTCAGCTGTTCGAGCTGGATGGCGTGGCCATTATCATGCGCGAGCCGCATCGCGCCTGACGTTGGCTTGTAGAAGCCGGTGATGCAGTTGAAGACGGTGGTCTTGCCGGCGCCGTTCGGCCCGATCAGCGCGGTGATCTTGCGCCGCTCGGCATTGAAGGAGAGTTCGTTGACGGCGACGATGCCGCCGAAGCGCATCGACAGGCTATCGACGGACAGGATCTGGTCGCCGCTCATCCGTGTCCCTCCTTGACGAGGTCGGACGAGATTGCCTGATTGCGCTCGAGGAACACGGTCGGCGCGCGATGGCCGATTAGGCCGCGCGGCCGCCAGATCATCAACAGCACCATCGCCATGCCGAACACCAGCATGCGGTACTGGTCGAGCCCTCGAAAAAGCTCGAAGCCGCCGATCATGGCAAGTGCTGCGAGCGCGACGCCGAGTTGCGAACCCATGCCGCCCAGCACCACGATCGCCAGCACCAGCGCCGATTCATGGAAGGTGAAGGATTCCGGGCTGATGAAGCCCTGCCGCGTCGCGAAGAATGCGCCGGCTAAACCGCCGAACATTGCGCCCGTCGCAAACGCCGTCAGCTTGGTCGTGGTGGTGTTGATGCCGAGCGCGCGGCAGGCGACTTCGTCCTCGCGCAACGCTTCCCAGGCGCGGCCGATCGGCAGCCGCCGCAGCCGGATCGTGACCCAGTTGGTGAGCAGCGCCAGCGCCAGGATCAAATAGAACAGGAACACGATGCGGTGCGTCGGCGAGAATTCGATGCCGAGCCTGGCCGCAAGCCCGTCATCGGCCGGTGTGAGCGGAATGCCGAACAGGGTTGGCCGGGGAATGCCGGTGACGCCGTTCGGCCCGCCGGTCAGGGTCTGCCAGTTGATGATGACGAGGCGGATGATCTCGCCGAAGGCTAACGTGACAATGGCGAGATAGTCGCCGCGCAGCCGCAGCACGGGAAAGCCGAGCAGCACGCCCCAGAACGCGGCCAGAATGCCGGCGAGCGGCAGGCATACCCAGAACGACAATCCGAAATTGGTCGCCAGCAGCGCGTAGGAATAGGCGCCGACCGCGTAGAACGCGACATAGCCGAGGTCGAGCAGGCCGGCGAGGCCGACCACCACGTTCAGCCCCCATCCAAGCATCACGTAAGTGAGCACGAGGATGCCGAGGTCGAGAATGTAGCGCTCGTCGTAGAACAGGACCGGCACCAGAAACGTGAACACCAGCAGCACCGGTGCGATGGCGCGGCGCGCGACGGCGAGGGTGCTTTGCACGGAAGGTGGCACGATTCTGACGGTGCCGACCGGTCCCCACCATTGCCGCAGCAACTCGACGAGGATGCTACCGCCGAACACGGCCGCGACCATGACGGCGAGGTCGCCGAACCGCGTCCAGTAGATCAATTGTCCCTGCGGTCCGGCCTCGGTGCGCACGCCGATCATCAGCGAAAACAGCACCAGCGCCACCAGCGCGCTGATCAGCGCTTTCTTGAGGATGAAGGCGGCGCCCGGAGCGCGCGAGGTTTGGGCGGCGGGGGGTGCGCTCACGCTGCCGCCCATCAGACTTTTTCGACTTCAGGCCGGCCGAGCAGGCCGGTCGGAAGGAAGATCAGGACCACGATCAGGATCGAGAACGCGGCGACGTCCTTGTACTCGACCGAGAAGTAGGCCGACCACAATGTTTCGATCAGGCCGATGAGTAGCCCGCCCAGCATCGCGCCGGGCAGCGAGCCGATGCCGCCGAGCACCGCGGCGGTGAACGCCTTGATGCCGGCGACGAAGCCCATGAAGAAATCGACCAGCCCATAATAGAGCAGGTACATCATGCCGGCGACGGCGGCGAGCGCAGCCCCGATCACGAAGGTCATGGAGATGGTGCGGTCGACGTCGACGCCGAGCAGCGAAGCCATGGTCTGGTCCTGCTCGCAGGCGCGCATGTCGCGCCCGAGCCGGGTGCGCGATACCAGCCAGGTGAACAGCGCCAGCAGCACCACGGTGGTGATGACGACGATGATCTGGACGTTGGAAAGCTGCACCACGAAGCCTTCGGCGCCCTCGTGCAGGGTATAGCCGCCCGTGATGATCGGCGGCACCGGTTTGACGCGCGCGCCCTGCGCCACCTGGGAATAATTGGTCAGCACGAATGACATACCGATCGCGGAAAGCATCGGCGCCAGGCGGAACGAGTGCCGCAGCGGCCGGTAGGCGATGCGTTCCACCGTCCAGCCATAGAGCGCCGTGATCGCCATCGATACCAGCAGTACCACCAGCAGGATCAGGGGGACGGCGGTCAGGCCGAACGAGACCAGGATCAGGAAGGTGATCAGGGCGATGAAGCCGCCGATCATGAAAATATCGCCATGGGCGAAATTGATCATGCCGACAATGCCGTAGACCATGGTGTAGCCGATGGCGATCAGGCCGTAGATCGAGCCGAGCACGAGGCCGTTGATCAGTTGCTGGGCGAAATAATCCATGCGCTGCCGTAGTTAGAGCCGCGACGCGGCGAGAGCTCCGGCAGCCCGATGCGACGCGTCGTGTCGTTTTCTAACAGGTGGGAACCGGGGGCGGCAACAGCGCCGGCTGCGGCTTATTTGGCTTGTACAGAGCTAGTTTTTCAGCACGGGTTCCCGCTTCACAGTGCTGCCACGCCTTTGCCGCGCAATGATCGCAGCGGAACCGGCATTCCCTTGCAACGAATGTCATGCCTTTCCGTTCATCCCGGCTATGGTCAACAACGGAGATCCCCCAATGACCAATCAGAACAACCCGGGCCAGCAGAACCAGAACCCGGGTCAGAAGCCCGGTCAGCAGCAGCAGGGTGGCGGCCAGAAGCCGGGCCAGCAGCAGCAAGATCCGGGCCGTGAGAAGCCGAATCCCAACCGTCAGGGGAAGCAGATGCCTGATCAGGACAGCTAGCCGGACGGGTGAGTGAGTGAAGAAGGCCCTGCCGAAAGGCGGGGCTTTTCTTTTGTGGCGCTCGGCCCGCCACCGTCATGGCCGAACTCGTGTGATGAACCCTCGGGTCAAGCCGGGGGCAAATGGATGGTCCGGGAAATTAAGGTGAACAAACGGTTTAAATTGCCGCCCGGATTTTGCGGGCGTTAGGTCGCCGTCGCCCCGTTGGGGGCTGGGGGGAAGCGGCATGATCGGAAACAGGCGGATCAGCACATTCAACGGCGCGCTGCTGGCGGCCTATTTCATTCCGGCCTGGACCATCGCAGCCTTCAAGATCGTCGTTTCGCCGATCCACGGTCTCTATGAGCGGCCGAACATTTCGCTGGCGCTGTTCGTCAGCGACCACCTGCAGCTCAGTGGATTGGCCACCGTTCGCGTCGCCTGGCTGCTGGCGCTCGGCCAGATGACCGTGGTGGCGTTCCTTGCGGCCTTTCTGGTTTTCATCACCCGCGCGTCGGCCCGCCGGAGCGGCGGCTGCGAGGAAGCGCTCGGCATCGCACTGTTGATCGGTAGCGTGATGAGTTTTGCCGGCGTGCTGATGGCCTCGCAGGCCGGCGAGACTTCAGCGCTTCGGCTGCATGCGGCCGAGCTCATGATGATGCTCGGCACCGTCATTATCATGCTGATCGAGCGGCCCGCGCCGCCGCAGCAGGCCGGCGCTGCGCCCACCGAGCTATCCCTTCAGCGAAGCTAGTTCGACGACGAGCCGCTCTTTGCAGCGCGGCGATACAGGACGAACAGAGACGCCAACAGCACGGCAGCCGACACGCCGAGCGACCAGTGAATGCCGATCGCGGCACCGGCGAGGCCCACGGTGATGCCGCTGAACGCCCGCATGCCGAGGCCGGCCATATTGAACAGGCCGACAACGCGGCCGCGGATGTCGGCGGGGGCATTTATCTGCACCAGCGCCTGCGCCATCGTGTTGAACGACAGCTCGAAGAAACCGGCGGCGAACAGCAATGCGATCGCAAGCGTGTAAATCCCGACGGACGCGAAGGCGAGCAGGGACAGGCTCCACAGAATGGCGAGCACGATGGCTGTCCGGGGATCAGGCTTCAGCCGTCCCCACGCTTCGAGGGCGACGCCCGCAAGCAGCGCGCCGGCGGCGTCGGCGGCCAGCAGCACGCTGTAGGATACGCCGGGGTCGCCATGCCCGAGATCGCCGGCAAAGCCCGGCATCTGGGCATGGTAGGCGTTGCCGATCATGAAGGAAGTCAGCCCGGCGAGCAGCGTCATCGAGGTCAGGACCCGCTGCGTGCCGATGTCGCGGATGGTCTGCATGATGTCGGCAAGGCCGCGGACGGGGATGCGTCGGGGTGCGGCGTCCTTGGCCTTCGTGGGCGCCCAGAACAGCCAGAGCAGCATCGGCAGATAGAACAGCGTGTTGAAAATGATGCCGTCGGATGGGCCGAGCGCCAGCATGATGACGCCGCCCACGGCCGGACCGACCAGGATGCCGAGATAGCGCGCCGTCGCGTTCAGCCGCACCGCGCTCGGCAGATTGGCCGGACCCACGATGTCGTAGAGCAGCAACTGGTTCGGCGTCTGCCACAGCACGCCGGCGCAGCCATGGATGACGAGCAGCAGCATCGCGTGCCACATCTCAAGCGTGTCGGTGATGAAGAAAAATCCCCATCCTGCCGAGGCCACGATGAAGAGCAGCATCCCGCACTGGATGATACGGCGCGGATCGAACCGGTCCGCCAGCGAGCCTACGGCGACCGAAAACAGCAGGAACGGAAGCCAGTGCGACAGCACCGCGAAGCCGGCCAGCGCGGGGGAATGGAATTTCTGAAAGACCACCCAATAGCTGATCACGTGCTCGATATTGTCGGCCATCATGGCCAGCACATAGGCCATGAACTGGGCGCGATAGGGCGCGGACTTCAAGGCCGCGAACGAGCCGGAAGCCGCCACGGGTTTCGTCGAATGTTCGGAGTTCAAGATATCACCTGGGCAGGACTTCACCGGCTCGGCGCTGCAATGCTGCCGGGCCGGCATTTTGCTCGCGCCGATACACGCTCGTGGTTCGGCGCTCAAGACACTTGGGCGTGCTCAGGCGAAATAGTTGTCCTGATCGAGATCGGCGATGAGCCCCGGCTGCTCCGGCTTCCATCCCACCGCCGCTCTGGTGCGCGCGCTCGAGGCCGGCATGTCCATCGCGGCGAATCTCGCGATCCAGCCGAAATGCGCAGGTGCCTCGTCATGCGTTTTGGAAATGACGGGCACGCCGAGCCTGCGGCCGATCACTTCGGCGATCTTTTTGAACGGCACGCCTTCGTCGGCGACCGCGTGATAGGGGCCGCCCTCGACGACCTGTTCGAGCGCAAGCCGGTAGAGGCGGGCCGCATCGAGCCGGTGCACACCGGGCCAGCGGTTCGCTCCATCACCGACATAGGCCGCGACGCCTTTCTCGCGTGCGATATCGATCAGGCGCGGGACGAAACCGTGATCGCCATCGCCATGGGTCGATGCCGCCAGCCGGACCGCGGACGCGCGCACACCCCGTGCCGCAACGGCAGCGGCCGCGGCCTCGGAGGCGCGCGGGAAATCGGGAGCGGGCCTGTCGGCCTCGGTCGCGATCCGGCCCGGCGCCAGCGAGCCAAATGCTGACGTCACCAGCATCGGCCGCTTGGACCCTTCAAGCTCGGCGCCCATCGCTTCGATCGCACGCCGGTCTTCCGCGCAATTCTCCAGAAATCTCGAGAAGTCGTGGTTGAAGGCGGTGTGGATGACAGCGTCCGCCCTGCGCGCGCCGTCGCGAAGGCTCTCCAGATCTTCGAGCGAGCCGCGATGGGCTTCCGCGCCCAGGCCCGCGAGTGCGCTCGCTCCGGCATCGGAGCGGGTGAGACCAAGTACCTGATGGCCCGATGTGATGAGTTCGTGGACGACGGCGGAGCCGACAAAGCCGGTCGCGCCGGTAACGAAGATGCGCAAGTGAAAGTCTCCAATGATGTCTGGAGGCGGATATTGGCCAAGCGCCTGTCATGTTAAAGTAGTGATGTTATCGTGGTATAATGACCAACAGGATCAGCGTGAGCGTCGAAACCAACAATCTGCTCGGAAGCTATCTCAGGGATCGCCGCACCCGGCTTGATCCGGCCGCCCTCGGTTTCGCGGTGGGACGCAGACGGACGCCGGGGCTGCGCCGGGAGGAGGTCGCCCAGCGCGCCCACATCAGCCCGACCTGGTACACGTGGCTGGAGCAAGGTCGCAGCGGGGCTCCTTCGGCTGATGTGTTGAACCGGATCGCCCGCGCGCTGATGCTGACCGACATCGAGCGCGAACATCTCTTCCTGCTCGGACTCGGGCGTCCGCCCGAGGTTCGCTACACGGCCACCGAAGGCGTAACGCCTCGCCTGCAGCGCCTGCTTGATGCACTCGATGCCAGTCCTGCCCTGATCAAGACGGCCACCTGGGATGTCGTTGCATGGAATCGCGCGGCTGCTGCGGTCCTGACTGACTACGGCAAGCTTCCTCCGGGCCAGCGCAACATCCTTCGCCTCATCTTCGGCGATCCGCGGGTGCGGGCCGCGCAATATGATTGGGAAAGCGTGGCGCGTTTCGTGGTCGGCGCGTTCAGGGCGGACGCAGCGCGCGCAGGCGCTGTTTCCGAAGTCGGCCAACTCGTCGACGAACTCTGCCGGCTCAGCCCTGAATTCGAAGCCTTGTGGCGCGACAACAACGTCAACGTTTACGGCGAAGGCATCAAGCGCCTCCGCCATCCGATCCTCGGGCAGATCACGCTGGAATATTCGGCGTTCGCCGTCGACGGCCGGCCGGACCTTGGCATGATCGTCTACAATCCGGTCACGCGATCGGATGCCGACCGGATCAGGTCGCTCGTTACATCGCTGCCGGTGCAGCCATGAAGCGCAAGCCCTAGCCCTTCAGCAAATCTAATTCCGCAATGATCGCGTTCGCTTCCTTGACCGCGTGGTTGGCCGCCGGCACGCCGCAATAGATCGCCTGCTGCAGCAGGATTTCCTTGATGTCGTCGGGCGTGAAGCCGCCTTCGGCAAGGGCTGCGCGCACATGCAGGCGGAATTCATCCCACTGTCCCAGTGCGACCATGGTGCCGATCACGAGCACGCGGCGGGTGCGGTGGTCGAAATGCGGCCGGGTCCAGATATCGCCCCAGGCGTAGCGGGTGATCAGGTCCTGGAAGTCGGTATTGAACGCGTTGCGGTTTTTGATCGACTTGTCGACCCATTCATTGCCGAGCACTTTTCGGCGCTGGGCCATGCCGTCGTCGCGGCGTTGGTTGTCGTCCATTGTACGTTCTCCCCGTCATTGCGATCGAAGCGAAGCAATCCATTTCACGGCTTGCTGAGACATGGATTGCTTCGTCGCTTCGCTCCTCGCAATGACGTCCCTGGTTGTGGTTGTCAGCGTTGCGTCAGAAAACCGATCACCGCGTCGGTGAAGGCGTGCGGCTGCTCGACGTTGGAAATATGCGCCGCATCGAGGATGGTCATGCTCGCGCCCGGAATCCGGCTGCGCATGAATTCGGCGTCCGCGATCGTCGTCGACATGTCGTGGCGGCCGGCGATCACCAGCGTCGGGCTCTTGATCCTGGGCAGCAGCTCGCGCTGGTCGAGCGTCGACAGCGCCTCGCAGCAGGCGATGTAGCCCTCGACCGGCGTGGCCAGCATCATCGCCTTCATGTTGGCTGCGATCTGCGGCTCGCGCTCGCGAAAATCCGCCGTCAGCCAGCCCGCCATCACGGCGTCGGCGACCGCGGCGATGCCGTCTTCCTTTACGGCCTTGATGCGCTCGTTCCAGCGCGTCGGGTCCGGGTAGTGGCAGGTGGTGTTGGCCAGCACGATCTTGCCGAACCTGTCTGACGCGTTGGCGCCCAGCCATTGCCCGACCATGCCGCCCATCGACAGGCCGCACCAATGGGCTTTTGCGATGTTGAGGTCGTCGAGGATCGCCAGCACGTCGCGGCCGAAACGCTCCAATGAATAGGGCCCGGGCGGCACGTTTGACTTGCCGTGGCCGCGCTGGTCGTAGCGGATGACGCGGAACACCTGCGTCAGCGCCTTCATCTGCGGCTCCCACATCTGCATGGTCGAGCCCAGCGAATTCGACAGCATCAGCGTCGGTCCGCCGTCGCGGCCTTCGACGGATACGTTGAGCAGGCACCCGTCGGCATCGATCATCGGCATAGGGATTCTCCGGTCACTTGTCGTCCAGCGAAGCGAGCAGGCGGTCGATCAGGGCCTGCGAGGCGCCCTGATAGGCCATCGGCTCGAACAGCGCAGTGATTTTATCAGCGTCGAGCTGCGCGGTGACCTTGGCGTCCGCCGTCAGGACATCGCGCAGATGTTTCTTGTCCTTGGCCGCTTTCTTGCTGGCCGCTTCGACCAGGTGATGTGCGTCGCTTTTGCCGACCTTTTCGGCCAGCGCCATCGTCACCGCTTCGGCCATGATCAGTCCGTCCGTCGTGTCGAGATTGCTGCGCATGCGCGCGGCGTCGACTTCCAGCCCCTCGGCGATATCCACAATGGCCGCCAGCCCGCCCGAGGTGACCAGCATCAGCGTCGGCAGCGTCGGCCATTCGGCGTGCCAGGGGCCGGCGCTACGCTCGTGGTCCTGCACCTGCGCCGCAAAAATCGTCGCCGCGAGACCGGGCGCCATGGTGGCTGCGGCAAGCGCACTGGCTGCCGCGACGGGATTGCGCTTGTGCGGCATGGTGGAGGAGCCGCCGCGGCCTTCGCCCGATGGTTCGAACGCTTCGCCGACATCGGTCTGCATCATCAGCGAAACATCGCGCGCGATCTTGCCGCAAGTGCCGGCGATAATGGCGAACACCGAGGCTGCTTCCGCGATGCGGTCGCGGTGGGTGTGCCAGGGCGCGTCCGGCAGCGGCAGCTTGAGCTCCGCTGCCAGTCCTTCTGCGACCTTTAGTCCGTTGTCGCCCAGCGCCGCGAGCGTGCCGGCCGCGCCGCCGAATTGCAACGCCAGCGTCTCGCTGCGCAAGCGCTGCAGCCGCAGCTTCGAGCGGTGCAGCGCCGCGGCATATTCGGCGAGCTTGAGCCCGAACGGCATCGGCAGCGCATGCTGGAGCCAGGTGCGGGCGACTACCGGGGTGTGGCGGTGTTGACGCGCCAATCCGGCAAAGCCCGCGATCGCGCTGCTGATGTCGGCGAGCAGCGCGTCGATGCCGGCGCGAAGGCCGAGCATGGCGCCGGTATCGATGACGTCCTGGCTGGTCGCGCCCCAATGGACATAACGCGCCGCCTCGGCATCCACCTTGGCGACATTGGCCGTCAGCGCCTTGACCAGCGGGATGGCGAGGTTACCGGAGCGGGTGGCGGCGTCGGCCAGCGCGGCGAGGTCGAATGATTCGGCCCTGCACGCATTCGTGATCGGTCCCGCAGCACTTGCCGGAATGACCCCCAGCGCGGCCTCGGTGCGCGCCAGCGCAGCCTCGAAATCCAGCATGTTTTGCAGGGCCGCCGCATCGTCGCAGATCGCGCGCATGGCGGCGCTCGACAGCATCGGGGCAAGCAATGGGGAGAGTGCGGTGCTCATCTGCTCGCGACCTAACCATCCCGGCCTGTCGCTGCCAATGCCCTTATCGGTTTGGCTCTGCTGCACTTGCGAATATGCATCGCTTATCGCCCTTCCTTTTGGCCCGGGCGTGCTTTACTTGGGGATATCAGGCGCGATCCAGGAGGCACCCCCATGGCCATGACGATGAACGGCGAAGTCCAGCTTGCGGCGTCGCGCGAGGCCGTGTGGGCCAAGCTGAACGATCCGGAAGTGCTGAAGGTCTGCATCCCCGGCTGCGAGGAGCTGGAAAAGACCGAGGACAACGGCTTCCGCGCCACCGCCAAAATGAAGGTCGGACCGGTCTCCGCCCGCTTCAAGGGCAAGGTCAATTTGAGCGATCTCGATCCGCCCAATGGCTACAAGATCTCGGGCGAAGGCGAGGGCGGCGTTGCCGGCTTTGCCAAGGGGGGCGCCACCGTGGCGCTCGCTGAAAAGGATGGCGGTACCCTGCTGAGCTATACCGTCGAGGCCCAAATCGGCGGCAAGCTCGCCCAGCTCGGCCAGCGCCTGATCAACGGCGCGGCCAAGAAACTGGCCGACGAGTTCTTCGCCAATTTCGCCAAGGCCGTGCAAGGCTGATCAAGGCTGACCAAGGCTGATTCTGCGCGGGCCGAACCCGGTCTAACAGGCCGTCAAGTCACTCAGGCCATGCCCCAGGCGAGGGGCTCCTGAGGTTGCTCATTACCGGGATGGCCCATATTATGGGCCTTGGAATGACTATAAACGCCTGCTTTGCCGGCATATCCGGCGGTGCAGCTCAAGAGAGTGGTGATGGCCAAGATTTCCCTGATCGTGAACGGTAACCCCGTAAACGCCAATATCGATCCCCGTACCCTCCTGGTCCAGTTGCTGCGGGAAAATCTGCGGCTGACGGGCACCCATGTCGGCTGCGATACCTCGCAATGCGGCGCCTGCGTCGTGCATCTCGATGGCAAGGCGGTGAAGTCCTGCACCACGCTCGCTGTCATGGCCGACGGCCACGAGGTCCGCACCATCGAGGGCCTGGCCGCCGACGGCGCGCCGCTGCATCCGATGCAGGAAGCTTTTCGCGAGCATCATGGCCTGCAATGCGGCTTCTGCACCCCCGGCATGATCATGACGGCGGTCGATCTGGTGCATCGCAAGGGCCATGACCTCTCCGACCACGTCATTCGCGAGGAGCTCGAAGGCAATCTGTGCCGCTGCACCGGCTACCAGAACATCGTTGCCTCGATCGCCGCCGGCGCCAAGGCGATGGCCAAGTCTGATCTTGCTTGAGGCCGATCTCGCTTAATTGATTTCATCGCGACCGCGATCAGGAAGTTCTCAATGTACGAATTCAAATATCATCGTCCGGCGACCGTGCGGCAGGCCGCCAATCTGCTGGTGAAGAACGAAGACGCCAAGGTGATCGCCGGCGGCCATACGCTGGTGCCGGTCATGAAGCAGCGCCTTGCCAGCCCGCCGCACCTGGTCGACCTCTCCCATATCGAAGGGCTCGACGCCATCGAGATGAAGGGCCGTTCGCTGGTGATCGGCGCGACCGCCAGCCATGCCGAAGTCGCAACGTCGTCGATCGTCGGCGAAGCCATTCCGGCGCTCGCCGAACTCGCCGGCGGGATAGGCGATCCCGCGGTGCGCCATAAAGGCACGATCGGCGGCTCGCTCGCCAACAACGACCCGACCGCGGACTATCCCGCAGCGGTGCTAGCGCTCGGCGCCACCATCGTCACGAACAAGCGCCGCCTCAAGGCGGAAGAGTTCTTCCAGGGCCTGTTCACGACCGCGCTGGAGAGCGACGAGATCATCACCAAGGTGATGTTCCCGCTGGCGAAGAAGGCGGCCTACATCAAATTCCGTAACCAAGCTTCGCGTTACGCGCTGGTCGGCGTGTTCGTCGCCAAGCGGCCGTCGGATGTGCGCGTTGCCGTCACCGGCGCCGGCTCGGACGGCGTGTTCCGCGCTACCCAGTTTGAGGAGGCGCTGAAGAAGCGTTTCTCGCACAAGGTGCTCGACGGCATTTCGGTGTCGTCGGAAGGGCTGAACAGCGATCTGCACGGCAGCGCCGAATACCGCGCGCACCTGATAGGCGTCTTGACGCGCCGCGCCGTCGAAGCCGCAACGGCGAAGTAAGTTTGCCGATTATTAGCGTATCAAGATTGGCTTTCCCAGAACAGGTTTGCCCATGAGTGCATCGGCGCTGCCCAAATCCGTCGATGGCATGCTCGAGTTGTTGACCTCGCGCGGCTATCTGGCCGAGCGGTCGCTGGCGACGGTGGCCTACCTGTCGCTGCGCATGGGCCGGCCGCTGTTTCTCGAAGGCGAGGCCGGCGTCGGCAAGACCGAAATCGCAAAGGTTTTGTCCGCCGCGCTCGGGCGAAAACTGATCCGCCTGCAATGCTACGAGGGGCTCGACGTCGCCTCCGCCGTCTACGAGTGGAGCAGCGCGGCGCAGATGATCGCGATCCGGCTGGCGGAAGCCGCCGGCGATACCGACCGCGAACAATTGTCGTCGGACATTTTCGCCGAGCGCTTTCTGATCAAGCGCCCGCTGCTGCAGGCGCTGGAGCCTGATGTGGCCGGCGCGCCGGTGCTGTTGATCGACGAACTCGACCGTGCCGACGAGGCGTTCGAGGCGTATCTTCTGGAGATCCTCAGCGACTTCCAGGTCACGATCCCCGAATTCGGCACCATCAAGGCGCCGCAGCCGCCGATCGTCATCATCACCTCGAACCGCACCCGCGAGATCCACGACGCGCTGAAGCGGCGCTGCCTCTATCACTGGGTGGATTACCCCGAGGCCGAGCGCGAGCTTGCGATCGTCAAGTCGCGCGTGCCTGATATTTCCGCAAAGCTGTCGCAGCAGGTCGTGCGCTTCGTGCAGGCGCTGCGCGACCAGGATTTCTACAAGTCGCCGGGCGTGGCCGAGACCATCGACTGGGCCACCGCGCTGACCGAGCTCGACGCCCGCTCGCTGACGCCGCAAATGGTCGGCGACACGCTGGGCGCGCTGTTGAAATACCAGGACGACATCGCGCGCATGCAGGGCGACACGCTGCAAAAGGTTTTGAAGGAAGCGACGAGCGATTAGGTCGTCATTCCGGGGCGATGCGCAGCATCGAACTACGGTGCGCAATTGCGCACCTGAGAATCTCGAGATTCCGGGTTCGATGCTGACGCATCGCCCCGGAATGACGAGAGAGTGGAAACCGGGTTGACCATGACCAACATCGACCATCTCAATCCGCCGACCGGCCACATGGCCGACAATGTCGTCGGCTTCGCCCGCGCGCTGCGCGCGGCAGGGATTCCCGTCGGCCCCGGCGCCGTCATCGACGCGCTCAACGCGCTGCAGGCAATCGAGATCGGCCACCGCGCCGACGTCTATGCCACGCTGGAAGCGATCTTCGTCAAGCGCCACGAGCATATGCTGATCTTTGCCCAGGCCTTCGACCTGTTCTTCCGCGCCGCCGAAGACTGGAAGCACATGCTGGATTCGGTGCCATTGCCCGATCACGCCAAAAAGAAGCCGCCGCCGGCCTCGCGCCGCGTGCAGGAGGCGCTGGCGCAGCCGTCGATGCGCGACGAGGCGCACGAGGTGCAGGAACAGGAACTGCGGCTGTCGGTCTCCGACAAGGAGATCCTGCAGAAGAAAGATTTTGCGCAGATGAGCGCGGCCGAGATCGCCGAGGTCACCCGCGCCATCGCCAATATGAAGCTGCCGCAGGCCGAGTTGCGCACCCGCCGCTACCAGCCGGACGCCAAGGGCCTCAAGCTCGACATGCGGCGAACCCTGCGCAGCAGTCTGCGCACCGGCGGCGAGATCATCGACATCAGAAAGCTCGGCCTGATCGAGAAGCCGGCGCCGATCGTGGCGCTCTTGGATATCTCGGGCTCGATGAGCGAATATACCCGACTGTTCCTGCACTTCCTCCATGCCATCACCGACGCCCGCAAGCGCGTCTCCGTGTTCCTGTTCGGCACAAGGCTGACCAATGTGACGCGGGCGCTGCGGGCGCGCGATCCGGACGAAGCGCTGGCGAGCTGCTCGTCCTCGGTGGAGGACTGGGCCGGCGGTACCCGCATCGCCACCTCACTGCACAGCTTCAACAAATTGTGGGGCCGCCGCGTGCTCGGGCAGGGCGCCATCGTGCTCTTGATATCAGACGGGCTGGAGCGCGAGGCCGACGCCAAGCTCGCCTTCGAGATGGACCGGTTGCATAGGTCTTGCCGCCGCCTGATCTGGCTCAACCCGCTGCTGCGCTACAGCGCCTTCGAGGCCAAGGCCCAGGGTATCAAAATGATGCTGCCGCACGTTGACGAATTCCGCCCGGTACATAATTTGAGTTCGATGGAAGGGCTGATCGCGGCGCTTTCGGCGCCGCCTCCGCCGCACCACATGAGCCGCATCCGCTCCGCAGCTTGAAAGGGCTTCAAAATGCTCAATCGCGACGAGGACATTCTGCAGGCCGCCGAGAACTGGCAGAAGGCCGGCCACGGCGTGGCGCTGGCGACCGTGGTCGAGACCTGGGGCTCGGCGCCCCGGCCGGCCGGCTCCAGCCTCGTCATCAACGATGACGGCACGTTCTTGGGCTCCGTCTCCGGCGGCTGCGTCGAGGGCGCGGTCGTCACCGAGGCGCTGGACGTGATCGCCAGCGGCAAGCCAAAAATGCTGGAATTCGGCGTCGCCGACGAAACCGCCTGGAATGTCGGCCTGTCCTGCGGCGGCACCATCCGCGTCTTCGTAGAGAAGGTGGGCCAGTCGTGAAACTGGAAACTCTCACACAGGTAAATACTGAGCGCGCCGCGCGCCGGCCCGTCATCGTGATCACCGATACCGCCAATGGCGAGCAGCGGCTGGTGAAGGCCGAGGACATCGCTGTCGATCCGCTGGGCGCCGAACTTGCCAAGCAGCTCCGCATGGGCAAGAGCGGCATGATCGAGAGCGGCGGCAAAAAACTGTTTCTCAACGTCTACGCGCCGACCGCGCGGCTCGTCATCGTCGGCGCGGTTCATATCAGCCAGGCCTTGGCGCCGCTGGCGCGCTCGCTCGATTACGACGTGACGGTGGTCGATCCGCGCACGGCCTTTGCGAGCCCCGAGCGTTTTCCCGACGTGCCGCTGATCGCGGAGTGGCCCGACGTGGCGCTGCCGCCGCTCAATATCGATCATTACACGGCGTTCGTCGCGCTGACGCACGATCCCAAGATCGACGATCCGGCGCTGCTGCATGCCTTTGAACGCGGCTGCTTCTATATCGGCGCGCTCGGCTCGCGAAAGACCCATGCCAAGCGCGCCGAACGCTTGAAAGCGCAGGGCGCGGCGGACGCCGATATCGCGCGCATCCATGCGCCGATCGGCCTTTCCATCGGCGCGGTGTCGCCGTCGGAGATCGCGGTCGCGATCATGGCCGAGATCACCGCCGAGCTGCGGTTGCCGAAAGAAACCGCGAAGGTACAGGCGGCATGAAGTTCGGTCCCGCCAGTCCGGAAGACGCGATTGGCGGCGTCACCGTGCATACGCTGCGGCAGGGGTCGCTGGTGCTGAAGAAAGGCACCACGATCGGTTCCGCCGAGGTCGAGGCGCTCAACAAGGCCGGGGTCAAGGAAATCGTCGTGGTGCGGCTGGAGGCGGGTGACGTCTCCGAAGACGAAGCCGCTGCCAGCATTGCGCAGGCCGTTGCCGGCGAGGGCGTCAATGTCGAGCGCGCCTTTACCGGCCGCTCCAATCTGTTCGCCGCACAGGCCGGCGTGCTGGTGGTCGATCGCGCCGCGGTCGACCGCATCAACGGTGTCGACGAAGCCATCACCTTTGCAACGCTCGCGGCTTTCAAGCCGGTGGTCGAAGGCGAGATGATCGCGACCGTCAAACTCATTCCGTTCGGCGTCGAAGCGAAGCTGCGTGATGCGGCCGTTAATGTCGCTGGCAAGGGCACACTGCGGATTGCGCCTTATGTCATCAAGAAGGTCGGCGTGGTTTCGACCCTGTTGCCGGGGCTTTCGCCAAAGGTGATCGACAAGACCCTGCGGGTGACGGCGGAGCGGCTGGCGCCCGCCGGTGCCAGCATCATTGCCGAGCGCCGCGTGCCGCACGATGAGGCTGATCTCGCGGCATCGATCAAGGAATTGCTCGGCCTCGGCGCTGAGCTGGTGATCGTGTTCGGCGCCTCCGCGATCGCCGACCGCCGCGACGTGATCCCGGCCGCGATCACCGAGATCGGCGGCGCGATCGAGCATTTCGGCATGCCGGTAGATCCCGGCAATCTGCTGCTGATCGGCAGCGCCGGCGGCGTGCCGGTATTGGGCGCGCCGGGCTGCGCGCGCTCGCCGGTCGAAAACGGCTTTGACTGGGTGCTGATGCGGCTTCTCGCCGGCTTGAAAGTCACGCGCGCCGAGTTGACCGGCATGGGCGTCGGCGGCCTGTTGATGGAAATCGTCACGCGGCCGCAGCCGCGCACCGTTGCCGACACCGAAGCCAACCGCAACGTCACGGCAATCGTGCTCGCCGCCGGGCGCTCGACCCGGATGGGCGGTCCCAACAAGCTGCTCGCCGAAATCGACGGCAAGAAGCTGGTGCGGATCGTGGCCGAGCAGGCGCTGGCGTCGAAGGCGACCGAGGTGATCGTCGTCACCGGCCATCAGGCCGATCTCGTCGAACAGGCGCTGGCCGGGCTGAATGTAAAGTTCGTCCGCAATCCGGATTTCGCCGGCGGGCTCGCTTCTTCCGTCAAGGCCGGCATCGCGGCAGTGACAGAAAACGCCGACGGCGCCGTCGTCTGTCTCGGCGACATGCCGCTGATCTCCGCAAAACTGATCGACCAGTTGATCGAAACCTTCGCGCCGGACCGCGGCCATCTGATCGCCGTCCCCGTCAGCGACGGCCGCCGCGGCAATCCCGTGCTGTGGTCGCGGCGTTTCTTTAAAGAATTGATGACGCTGGACGGCGATGTCGGCGCCCGCCATCTGATCGCCAAGCACACTGAGGCCGTCGCCGAAGTCCCGGTCGATGGTCAGAGCGCGTTTCTCGATATCGACACGCCGCAGGCGCTGGAAGCCGCGCGAGGATTGTAGGGTGGGCAAAGGCGCACTTGCGCCGTGCCCACCATCTCTCCCGTTCGCTGATCTATGGTGGGCACGCTGCGCTTTGCCCACCCTACAAAGCTACGAAGCTTCCGTTCACCAAATTTAAAACTCCCCGCGGCTAGATTCTTCCCCGTTACCTCGGGGGAGGGGCATTTGATCGTTTCGACCGTGGCGGCACAGCGCCGCGCGCTCTTTATTCTTGCGCTGACGCTGATACTGGGCGTCTCGGGCTTCATCACGAGGGCATGGGCGGCGGGCGCGTTCGCCGTCGGCAAGTGCGGCGCTTACGGCCAGGCCTATGACTATCCGGCCGAGGCCGCCGCGCGTGCCGCGGCGCTGAAACAGTGCAAGGGCAACTGCACCGCGCTCACCATGAATCGGGCCTGCGCCGCGCTCGCGGTCGATATGACCAATCCGTGCGGTCCCCACGGCTATGCCGTAAAATCCAAAATTTCGAGCTCGCTCAACGCCGCGACAAAGAAGTGCTACGAATTCGGCGGCAAGGAATGCGTCATCCGCGCCTGGGCCTGCGACGCCAAGGGGTGAACTTGCTCACCTGACGCAGTCTTCCGCTTCGGAAATATTGGCGCTACGCTTGGCGCGAACAGTCCCAATCCCGTCATCGGCGCAAATCAATCATGCAATTCGACACCAAGATCGCGGTCATCATCCGGACCGACCTCGAACCGTGGCAAAAACTCAACGTCGCTTCGTTCCTGGCCGGCGGCATTGCCGCAGCCTTTCCCGAATGTATCGGCGAGCCCTATGGCGACGCGTCGGGCACGAAATATCTGTCGCTGATCGGCCAGCCGATCCTGATCTACGGCGCTGACCGCGTCGCACTCACCCGCGCGCTCGAACGGGCGCTGGCGCGAAACGTCACGCCCGCGGTCTATACCGAGGACATGTTCAAGACCACGCACGACGCCGCCAACCGCGAGGTGGTCAGGGCCGTGATCCGCGCCGAGCTCAACCTGGTTGGCCTCGCGATGCGCGCCGAGCGCAAGGTGATCGACAAGATCGTCGACGGGCTGAAGTTTCACAGCTAGGCGTTTTCGAGCAACGCCTGAGTTATTGGCTTGGCATTGCGCCAGGGCTGGTCTCGTTGAAAGAGGTAATAGAATAGCGAGCGACCTCAAGGCAGGCACTGCGATCCACCTACCAAGTCAGCTGCATCTACCCGATTAACCCGGCTGCGCAATTTCAAAGAAGAACCGAGGAACATCTGCGGTAACAGGCTTGTTCGTTCGTCGGGGCAGCACGAGGAGGCTACCATGAGGACACCTCAGCTCTCCGCATTAATGTTA
Organism: Bradyrhizobium algeriense; assembly: GCF_036924595.1. Classification (NCBI taxonomy): domain Bacteria; kingdom Pseudomonadati; phylum Pseudomonadota; class Alphaproteobacteria; order Hyphomicrobiales; family Nitrobacteraceae; genus Bradyrhizobium; species Bradyrhizobium algeriense. The sequence goes on from NZ_JAZHRV010000001.1 coordinate 1,998,051, forward strand.
GCTGTTCTTACCTTCAGCGCCGGCGCCGCGGAACCTCAGAAGCTGTGGGAGGCGAGTGGCTTCAAGAACCCCGAATCGGCGGTATTCGACCCAGCTGCGGGGGCCGTCTATGTTTCGAACGTCAACGGCGATCCGATGAAAAAGGATGGCAACGGCTTCGTTTCAAAGCTCGGGCCGGATGGAAAGGTCGTAACAATCGAGTGGGCCAAGGGACTCGACAGTCCGACCGGGCTCGCGCTTGCCAATGGCAAGCTGTACGTCGCAGATGTGGACCGCATTGCGGAAATCGACCTCGCCAAGGGCGAAGTCCTGAACCGGTTCGAGGCACCCGGATCGAAGTTCTTGAACGATCTCGCGGCTGACAAGAGTGGACGGATTTACGCTTCCGATATGGTGTCAAACAGCATTTGGGTGCTCGACGGCGGCAAGCTGTCTCTCCTGTTGCAGGATGACGCGCTCGAAAATCCGAACGGGCTCCTCGTCGAGGACGGCCGGCTTGTGGTCGCGTCGTGGGGCAAGATGGCCCCGGACTTCTCAACGAAGGTGCCCGGCCGCATGAAGGCGGTCGATCTCGCGACGAAGAAAGTGTCCGATCTAGGTAGCTCGACACCAGTCGGTAATCTCGACGGCGTCGAACCCGATGGTAAGGGCGGCTATCTTGTCACCGATTGGATGACCGGCGGGCTGCTCCGCATCGCGAGCAATGGCACAGCGACGCGCCTCCTTCCGCTCGCGAAGGGGAGCGCCGATCTCGGGATCGGGCCGGATGGCATCGTCATCATCCCGATGATGATGGATGGCACTGTTGTTGCTTACAGGGTCGATACACGCTGAGAATAGGAGTGCGCCTGGCCTGAGCCGGGCGTGGCTTCTGATGAAGTGCGCCGCTTCGGCCACGACTTTCTCCTGTCATCACGAACGCCGAAGGATGCACCCGCGATCGAAAAATGAATGCGCACAGCAATATTGCGGCGCCGAGTACGGCGGGACGCGACAAGCGCATCGGCAATTGCGTGATGGCGGTGTTTCGCGCTCCGGTGGCCTATGGCGGCGTTCCGAACGATGCGTTCGCGCTCGGGGAGCGCATAGTCATGCACCTGCCAGCGATGTACGGCTACCGTCTCTCCTTTGGCGCATCGAATGCGAGGGCTTGAACCTTTTTCGCCGCGCATAGACAAAGTGAGCGGCTGGGAGCGGTGCTCTGCGCCTGACCGCCGCGCCAAGAGCGAACATGCTTTGCTTTCGGCGCCGCGTGTCATTGGCGCCAGTTGGAGGATCAGCCATGGCGAACGTCATTGAAATCGCAAAGGCCACAGTTGCCGCATACAACAACAAGAACTGGAATGAGATGAGAGACTTGTTGGCTGCCGACGCCGTGTATGACGAAAAGGCAACGAGCCGTCGCCTGGAGGGCTCGGGTCAGATCATCGAAGCCCTCCAAGGCTGGGCCCAGGCCTTCCCGGACTCCAAGGGTACATTCATACGTGAGTTTGCCAGCAACGATACTGCCATCTTGGAACTCGTATGGAAGGGCGTTCACACCGGGCCGCTGCAAACGCCGACCGGTGCCATCCCGGCATCGAACAGGCCGATCGAAGTGCCAGCTTGCGAGGTCTTCCGGGTCGAAGGCGGAAAGGTCAGGAGTGCGACGCACTATTTCGATATGCTCACGTTGCTGAACCAGATCGGCGTGACGGGAGCTGCAACGCCTTCAAAGAGTGCGGCATAGACATAAAATAGAGTAACTGCGAACACAGCAGAAACCCGCCGGTTCATCCCGGCGGGCTCGCTCTCTGACAATGCGATTGTCGCTGATCGGCCAGCCGATCCCGATCTACGGCGCCGACCGCCCGGCGCTGTCCCGCGCGCTGGCCCGCAACCTCACGCCAGCGGTCTATACCGAGGACATGTTCAAGACCACGCATGACGCCGCCAACCGCGAGGTGGTCAAGGCCGTGATCCGAGCCGAGCTCAATCTGGTCAGGCTCGCCGGTGCTCGCCGAGCGCAAGGTGATTGACAAGATCGTCGAAGTTTCACAGCTAGCGCGTGGGGCCGATAAATTCAAAACGGCCGGCCGACGTCCGCTTTGAAGGCCTCGTGCAACGATGTGAGCAGGCATGATCAGGAAGGCCGAGGAACGAGACGCGTCCAGTCTGGCTGCGGTGGGCATCGAAGTCTGGGTGAATACGTATCTCCGGGATGGCGTCAGTCCGTTATTCGCAGACTATGTGCTTTCGGAATTCACGGCGCAGAAGTTTCGCAACTCGATCGTCGATCCCGATCTGGCGATCTGGGTATCGGAGAACCGGACGGGAATTGACGGCTTTGTGACGGTTTGTTCGACGGCCGCGCCGCCGCTGGCCGATTGTTCGCCGATGGAAATCACCACCCTGTATGTTCAACCGAGGCACCAGGCGGGCGGAAAGGGCGGCGCGCTGTTGCGTCATGCCCTGGACCACTGCAGGAACATGGGCGGCGAAAACGTCTGGCTGAAGGTCGAAGCCAAAAACCACCGGGCCATCGACTTCTATCTCCGGCATGGTTTTACCAGGATCGGCTCCACGGATTTTGTGATCGGCGATCAGGCTTACGAAAACCATGTGATGAGAACGAACCTTCGGCATCCCGTTGACTGACCTGCGAAGGCGCGGGCTACGAACTCGCCATCTTGCGGCACGGCTGCAAAACGCAAATACTCCCCCTAGTTGGATTCCCGGAGGGGAGTTCGGCCAAGAAAGCCCGGGGGCGGGCAACAAGGGAGAAGACGTCATGGCGCGGGAAACGAGCGGCAGTGCGGCTGATGGCAATGGGTTCGATACCAGCCGGCGCAGATTTTTGGGCAGTTCAGGTCTTGTGGTACTGGGCGCGGCAATCGGCGGCGGTCTGCCGCTGTCGCGCAACGGCATAGGCATTCCGGAGGCCCACGCGCAGGTCGCCGCGCCGGCCGCGGCCAAGGGCCCGCAATATCTGAAATTCCCCGGCAAGAACGAAGGCCTCGTCGTGCTTGGCGAAAAGCCGCTGGTTGCCGAGACGCCGGAAAGCCTGCTCGACGACGACACCACGCCGATCGAAAAATTCTATATCCGCAACAACGGGCAGATCCCCGAGGAGACCAAGGATCCCGACGCCTGGAAGATCACCATCGACGGCGAGGTCAACAACAAGATCGAGGTCACGCTCGGCGAGTTGAAATCGAAGTACAAGGCGGTGACGCGCCGCATGGTGCTGGAGTGCGGCGGCAATGGCCGGGCGGCGTTCTCGCCGCCGGCGCGCGGCAACCAGTGGACCAACGGCGGGGCAGGGTGCGCGGAATGGACCGGCGTGCCGCTCGCCGACCTGCTCAAGAAGGCCGGCCTCAAGCCATCAGCGAAATACACCGCGCATTATGCGGCCGACCTGCATCTGTCGGGCGATGCCGGCAAGCCGACCATCTCGCGCGGCGTGCGGCTGGAGAAGGCGATGGACCCGAACACGTTGATCGTATGGGCCATGAATGGCAAGCCGCTGCCGAACATTCATGGCGGGCCGGTGCGTTTGGTTGTGCCGGGCTGGGCGGGTTCGGCCTCGCAAAAATGGCTGACGCGCATCACCATCCGCGACCGCGAGCATGACGGCCCCGGCATGACGGAGTTTTCCTATCGGCTCGCGATCAAGCCGATGGTGCCCGGCGGCAAGGCCGATCCGGCGAATTTCCGCATTCTGGAGTCGATGCCGGTGCGCTCCATCATCACCAATCCCGCGAACGGCGCCAAGTTCGCCGCCGGCACCAAGGAGCTGAAACTGCGCGGCGCCTCCTGGGCCGGCGATCTCACTGTCAAGCAGGTGGATGTCTCGACCGATTTCGGCGCGAGCTGGCAGCGCACCACGCTGGAAAAGCCGAAGAACAAATATGACTGGCAGCGCTGGACCGCGACCATCAAGCTGCCGAGCGACGGCTATTTCGAGGTCTGGGCCCGCGCCACCGATTCCAGGGGCGCGATGCAGCCGCATCAGGCCGGCTTCTGGAATCCGCAAGGCTATGGCGGCAACGCCATGCACCGCATCGCCGTGCTGGTCGGATGATGCGGCGTTTTGCGTGGCTCGCTTTGGCCGGCATGCTCTTGATAGCGCCGGCCATGGCGCAAACGGGCTTCACGCCGCGCGACGAAAGCCCGGAGGAGTTCGCCGCGGGCGCCGGTCGCGACGAGACCTTCTACGCCTGCACCGCCTGCCACGGTTTTAGGCTGGTGGCGCAGCAGGGCATGACGCGCGCGCAGTGGGAGGATTCGATCAACCTGATGATCCGCCGCCACAACATGCCGCCGCTCGACGACAAGGACCGCGAAAGGGTGCTGACCTATCTCGAGACGGCCTATCCGCCGCGCGCGCCGGCGGGCCGGGGAGGCTGGGTGAACCCATTTGCGAAGTGAATGCCCGGATATCTGGCTATGCTCTTGACGCAGCCGCGCGCCCGGCCAGAATAGCCGGCGGCTTGCGCCGGGAGGCGGTGATATGAGGTTTTTGATTACTGCGCAGGATACGGCGGGAAACGTGACCCTCAACCGGGGGTCGGTTCCGGCTGCGTTGAAGAAAGCCGCGGAACTGATATCGGACGGCTGCTGGAACGTCGAAATCGTAACGCCCGATGGGGCCACCTATCAGCCCGGCGAGTTCGATCAGTTGAGAGACCGGGTCGGCGCCGCGGGCCCCGACAGGTCGCTGACGACGCTATAGCAGACATCTATTTTTCAGCGCCCAATGTCAGCTATTTGATGCGCGGGCACGCAGGTCCGTACCGAAACGTGCGTCGGCTTCTTGACGCACTCTGCTCGTCCTCACTCTGTTCGTCCTGCTGAGTTGCCAGGAATTACCCCTCCAGGGTAAATCCAACCCGCAAGGTTACCTGGTAATGGCGCACGGATCCATCTTCGATGTGGCCTCTCGTTTGCACCACTTCGAACCATTTCATGGAGCGAACGGTCTTTGATGCGCGGGTTATGGCGTTCTGAATGGCATCTTCGATGCTTTTCTCGGAGGATCCGACGAGGTCCAGGATCTTGTAAACGTGATCCTTCATTTCGGTGTTTGGCATGGCGAAGCTCCGTTGGAATGTCAGCGGGGCAATCTGGGTTCACCGCCTCCGCTGTGGCGTTTGATCCGACTGTGAGCCAACTCCATGCCCTCATCCGAGTTCCGACGACTTAGTTATGATGGGCGAGGGCCACATGATGTGAAGTCCACTTCGGCTCTGGAATGGACACGCGCAACGGTCACGCGACGTCCGCTCGTTTCCAGAGCGGAAGTCACGCTGCGCCCGGGCGTGATCGTGGTCTGCGATATCAGACAGCGCCAAGCCTTGCCGAAATCGAAGAACCGCCGCTACCGCACCGCGATCGGCGACACCGTCGAGCCCGAGCCGCCCTGAATCTTGAGCGGCTGCATCACGAAGGCGAACTCGCCGACGCCCTTTTGCGCGAGCTCGTCGAGCTTGAGGTTCTCCAGCAGATGGATGCCGTTCACCACGAGCGCGACCTGGTGCACCGGAAGCGACAATTGCTTGTCGGGGTTGGGCGCGACCTCGACCGGCCAGTTGTCGGCGCCGAGCAGCATCGGGTCCTTTGCGGCAAGCCAGAGCGCGGCCGGCACGCCGATGCCCGGGCAGGATTTCACGTAGCGAGGATTGTCCTTGCCGTAGAGCTTGCCCCAGCCGGTGTGGATGATGACGGCGTCGCCGGGCTGCAGCGTCAGGTTCTGCTTCTTCAGGGCGCCCTCGAGATCTTCCACCGTGATTTCGTAATTGTCGCCCAGCATCTCGACGCCCTTGAAGCCCGCAACGTCGATCAGGACGCCGCGCGTGAACAGCGTGCCCACATTATGGATACCGAACTTCTTGAAGCCGGTGCGATCTGAGTTCTCGTCGACCTTCTGGCAATTGTACCAGCTGTTGAGATGGGTCTGGTGCGCAAAGCCGTCGAACTGGGTGCCGACCTGGCCGAGCTCGGTGATGATGATCTCCTCGTTCGAGCCGCGCATGTTGGAGAACTGGTTCATGAAGGTGCGCTTGGTGTGCATGTCGAAGCGCCGCGTTCCGAAGAACGCCATGCTGGGGCCGAGCACGTGCGCGAGTTCGATCACCTCGCCGGTCTTGATCAGCTTCGCGGCGTTCATCACGGCCGCGGGCTTCTGATGATTACCCGAGCCGCGCTCGTCGGCCGCGCCCCATTTCGACGGACAGCGCTGGCTTTCTGCCGGAACGGTCCAGCTTGGTGCCTGCGCGTAAGCGGCGGTGGAAAACGCAAGCGCGATCGTCGCACCCAATGTGAATGCTTTCATCTGCAGTCCTCCCAAGAGAGGGCGCTCTGGAGACGGCGCCCTGGGACAAATAATGCTGATGCCATCGGGGCGGTTTCAAGTCCGACAAGGTGCCTGGGACGACGTGCCACCGGCAGTTGCGGCGGTGCGGCGAGGTTTTGGTGTAAGGCGACAGCACACCAAATTTGCTCGGTTTCGCGCTTCCACGCACGTCTCGAAGTTCGTTATGATGGGGGTCGAATGGTCCCGGAAGGCGCCTTGCCCCCGCGCCAATGGATTCGCAATTCAAGGGAGTGAGCACATCATGAAACGCCGTACGTTCCTCAAAGGCAGCGCCCTGGCCGGCGCGACGGCGCTGGTTGCGGCGCCTGCGATCGCGCAAGGTGCGCCCGAGATCAAGTGGCGTCTGACCTCGAGCTTTCCAAAATCGCTCGATACCATCTTCGGCACGGCGCAGACCTTTGCGAAATACGTGGCTGACGCCACCGACAACAAGTTTCAGATCCAGACGTTTGCGGCAGGCGAGATCGTGCCCGGCCTGCAGGCGCTCGATGCCGTGAGCTCGGCGACCGTCGAGATGGCGCAAACGCCGCTCTATTTCTACATCGGCAAGGAGCCGGCGCTCACCTATGCGACCGGCGCGCCGTTCGGCATGAACCATCGCCATCAGCATTCCTGGTGGTCGTTCGGCGGCGGCGCCGAACTCTGCAACGAGGCGCTGAAACCCTTCAAGACGCATGCGATCCTGTGCGGCAACTCCGGCACGCAGATGGGCGGCTGGTTTCGCAAGGAGATCAAGACACCCGAGGATCTCCAGGGCCTTAAGTTCCGCATCGCGGGCATGGGCGGGCATGTGCTCGCCAAATTGGGGATCGTGCCGCAGCAGATCGCGGGCGGTGAGGTCTATTCGGCGCTCGAGAAGGGATCGATCGATGCCGCGGAGTTCGTCGGTCCCTATGACGACGAGAAGCTCGGCTTCTACAAGGTGGCGAAGTACTACTACTTCCCCGGCTGGTGGGAAGGCGGCGCCATGTTGCACATGATCGTCAACGAAGAGAAGTGGAATGCGCTTCCCAAGCAATACCAGGCGGTCCTCAACCAGGCCGGTTCGGCCGCGGGCGCGTGGATGATCGAAAAATACGACAGCGTAAACCCTGCCGCCCTGAAGCGGCTTGTCGCCGGCGGGGCGGAGCTGCGCGCGTTCCCGCAGCCGGTCTTGGAGGCCTGCTACAAGGCAACCCAGGACCATCTGAACGAAATTGCCGAGAAGAGCGCGCTGTTCAAGAAGACCAAGGAGAGCCACGACGCGTATATGAAGGAAGTGCTGTTCTACACGCAGATCGCGGAAAACTACTACGACAACTTCCTGCTCAGCAAAATGCGCAAGGGCTGAAGCGCGCGTCATCGATGTTCGATCGCCGGGGGCCACCGTGAACAACATGCCGCGCGTTTCGGTGGCCGCCATATTCGCTCTGGTGGCGGCATGTGTCGTGACGTTGATATCGACGGCCGCGCTTGGGGCTTGCAAGACGACGCTGCACGGAGAACTCGTGGCGTATGACGATCCAAAGCAACGCTTTCCCGTCGTTCCCCAGAAATGGCTATCCTTTTGGCTCGGTGAAATCGTGCAAGAGAACGGCTACACCGTGGAGAAGAGCTTTCAGTCGTTTAGCTTCCTAAATGCCAAGACGACGTTTCCCATTCCGTTCGCGCTAAGTATCGATTCGCCAAAAGACTGCCCAAAGGAACTTAATCTCCATGTGACCGGCTCCGACCGCCTCGGCTTTCACTATGAATTTCCGCTGAACGGCTCGAAAAAAATCAACCTTGAGAAGTTTGAGCGTATTCGCGTTGGTCCGCCGAGTTTCTGAATGCATGAAAACTTTCAAGCATTTTCCTGCTGGCTCGGCGGCCTTTCAAATGTCCAGCAAGTGTAGGCCGGATGAGCCGACGGGTCGCACGAATGCGCGACCCGTTGGCTCATCCGGCTACCTGCTGAAGTTTCACAGCCGGCGCGTGGACCGATAAATTCGGAGCAGCCGGCGATGAACCCTACATTCCAATAAATCCACGCAGCTTTTTGACCGTTTCAGCGGCGTCCTCGGCTTCCTCGGTCGTCAGGACGATGATTTCGCCGGTACGCTCGTGCAAGACGCTGTGATGGATGGCCGCGCCTGAAAGGCCGTCGACGTTCGACTTCACCGCGATGTCGTCGATATTGGAGAGCGGGAATTCGACAGGCTTTCTGTTCCACAGCAGTATTTTTTGCTGCAGCGTGGCCTTGCCGGAATCCTTGTCGAGCGTAAGCGTCGTTGAGCCTGCTTTCAAGACGAGCTTGCGCGGAGCTTCTTCGATACTAGCCATGGCAGGTCCCCTCGCTGGTTCCCTACATTCACATGTCAGATATCGGGTGATGCACCGATAGACGGTTGTATCGCCGGAAATTTTCGCAGGGTTTATGCGCCGTGTCGAGCGACAAATTGACGCCAGCGCCAGACGTACGTCGTTGGCTGCTTCCGGCATGGTCTGCCGACGATCGCGCCAGCCGACATTTGCCGGGACGTTGAATCAACCGGCCATCCCGGCTTCACTCGACGAGTTTCCAATATGAGTCTTTTCGAAGCACTTTGCCGTCGCGGAAGGTGTAGAAGTCGCAACCTTGGACTTCCAGCTTCTTGCCATCCCGACCGGTGCCGGTGAGGCACCATTTCGAAATGCCGGTTTGAGATTCCGAATCCACGAAATGCTCGGCGTTCCCGTAATGGACGTCGGGCAGTCCTTCAAAACGCGCAGCCAGCCCTTGCCGCACATTCTGCTTGCCCTCAAAACGGGAGCCATACGGCTTATTCCCCCTTGGCATCTCCAGAACGCAATCATCAGCAAAGAAACTCATGATCCGATCCAGATCGTGCGCGTTAAACGCATCACATATCTCTATTAGCTTGGCTCGAATATCCATCTGCGCCTCGCTCGACTTCAACACACCGCTATTTCGGCAGGCTAACGCTTCATAACTCAGTCAATCACGTCATCCTGGCGCGGACCACGCTTTGGGGCGAGGCCTCGAACGACGCGGTCAAGGAATCCCGGATTGCGCTCCGCTCCATCCGGGCTACGTGGCTGTATCAACGTCATTGCGAGCGCAGCGAAGCAATCCATAGAGCAGCGTGCGGAGGCGTGGATTGCTTCGCTGCGCTCGCAATGACGTGGATGGGCCGCGGTGTGCCGGGACCCCCGCATGTGTGGGGTATGGCGCGCCTTTGGCGAGGCGCAAGATCCTCCGAACCGGCAGCGCGACCAAGTTTCACCGGCGTCGGTCACGCCCATGTGAAACCTGCTTTTTCATCTCGAATTGACAATGACTGACTAGTCAGTCATATTGTGACCATGGCGGAAACGAGCAATAAGACCTCCAGGAAAACCGGCCTGAAAGCAGCCCCGAAACCCGCCAATCGCCGGGCCGGGAAGGCGGCATCGGCCGTTCCGGCGTCGCCCAAGCCCACCTCCAACCGCGCCGAACGCGCGGCCGAGCGGCGCGGGGCCATTATCGAGGCGGCGATGGACGAATTCATCGCGCGCGGGTTTGCCGCGACGCGGCTGGACGACGTCGCCAAGCGGGCCGGTGTCGCCAAGGGCACGATCTATCTGCACTTCAAGGACAAGGAATCGATGTTCGAGGAGCTGATCCGCACCGCCATCGTGCCGATGATCAACCGCCTCTGGAGCACGCCACCGCAGCCCGGGGCGTCGGTACGCGACATGGTGGAGGGCTTTGCCAAAACCTTCATCGAGGAGGTGGCGACCACGCGCCGCGGCGACCTCGTGCGCTTGATCGTGGCCGAAGGCCCGCGATTTCCTGAAGTGGCCGACTTCTATTACCGCGAAGTGGTGTCGCGAGGCCTCGGCGGCATGCGCGCGCTGATCGAACTCGGCATCGCGCGCGGCGAGATCAAACAGAAAAACCTGGCGCGGTTTCCGCAAATCATGGTGGCGCCCGCGCTGATCGCCGTGATCTGGCAGAGCCTTTTCAGCAGACATGCGCCACTGGACGCCCTCGAAATGTTTCGGGTGCATCTCGATCTGATTTTTGGCGAACGGAGGACGACATGACTTCGTCGCGAATGACGGCAATTCTGGCTGCGCTGGCCCTCGCCGCCGTGCTTGCGGGCTGCACGGAGCGCAAAGACCCGGGCTTCCAGGGCTGGGTCGAGGCCGACATGATCTTCGTCAGCCCGGATGAAAGCGGCCGCGTGACCAGGCTCAACGTGCGCGAGGGCGACGAGGTGAAGCCCGGAATGCTGCTATATACGGTCGACGACGACCTGCAGCAGGCCGACCTCAATCAGAACAAGGCCACGCTCGCCAATGCGCAGCAGACCTTCGATCGCGCGGCGTCGCTGAGCAAGACCGGCTCCGGCACGCAGGCCAATCTGGATTCGGCGACCTCGGCGTTGCGGGTGGCGGAAGCCCGCGTCAACACCTCGCAGACCCGGCTGGCGCGGCGCAGCGGCTTTGCGCCGGTCGGCGGCACCATCCAGCAGATCTATTTCCGCGAAGGCGAAATGGTGCCCGAGCGGCGGCCGGTCTTGTCGATCATGCCGCCCGGCAACATGAAGCTGCGCTTCTTCGTGCCGGAAGCGGAATTGCCAAAGCTGTCGATCGGCGACGAAGTGAAGGTGACCTGCGACAATTGCGCGGCCGACCTCACGGCAAAGATCTATTTCATCGCGACGACCGCCGAGTACACCCCGCCGGTCATCTACAGCCTCGATGAGCGCAACAAGCTGGTCTACCTGATCCAGGCGCGGCCGAGCCGGCCTGACGTCCTGCGCGTCGGCCAGCCGATCAGCGTGTTTCTCAACCCTCGAACGCCAATGGCGGACAAGCGATGAGTCCGGCTCCCGCATCAGGCCCCGACATCGCCATCAACGTCGAGGGCCTGTCAAAATCATTCGGCGGCCGCGAGGTCGTGCATGACCTTTCGATGCAGGTGAAGCGCGGCTCGATCTATGGCTTCCTTGGGCCCAACGGGTCCGGCAAGACCACCACCATCCGCATGCTGTGCGGCCTGCTGACGCCGGATGCGGGCGAGGGCACCTGCCTCGGCTACGACATCCGCCGCGACGCCGACAAGATCAAGCGCCAGGTCGGCTATATGACGCAGCGCTTCAGCCTGTATCAGGATCTCTCGGTGCGCGAGAACCTCGAATTCGTCGCGCGGCTCTACGGCATGCGCGACGCGCGGGGGGCCGCACGCGACATGATCCGGCGGATCGGACTGAACGGCCGTGAGGAGCAACTCGCCGGCGAGCTTTCCGGCGGCTGGAAGCAACGGCTGGCGCTCGGCGCCTGCACGCTGCCCAATCCGCGATTGCTGCTGCTGGACGAGCCGACCGCCGGCGTCGACCCCAAGGCGCGGCGCGATTTCTGGAACGAGATCCACGCGCTCGCCGCCGACGGGCTGACGGTTTTGGTCTCGACCCATTACATGGACGAGGCCGAGCGCTGTCACGAGATCGCCTATATCGCCTATGGCCATTTGCTGGCGCACGGCACGGTGGACGAGGTGATCGCGAAATCGGCGTTGTCGACCTGGACGGTCTCCGGCGACGACCTCAACGGGCTTGCGGCCGAACTCGCAGGCAAGCCCGGTATCGACATGGTGGCGCCGTTCGGCACCAGCCTGCACGTCTCGGGGCGCGACAAGTCGGCGCTCGAGGCGACCATTGCTCCCTATCGCAATACGAGGGGATGGCAGTGGCAGGATAGCGAGCCGTCGCTGGAAGACGTGTTCATCGATCTCATGACCCGCTCAAAGGACAATTTCCAATGAGTGCGACCGAAGCTGTTCATCCCGTGAACGAGGCGAGGGAGCCGGCCTTCGGCTTCTGGCGCCGCAGCTATGCGATGCTGGTCAAGGAGTTCATCCAGCTCCGCCGCGACCGCGTCTCGTTCGCGATGATCGTGATGATCCCGGTGATGCAGCTATTGCTGTTCGGCTATGCCATCAACACCACGCCGCGCCATCTGCCGACGGCGGTATTGATCCAGGAGGACAGCGATCTGGCGCGTTCGGTGCTGAAGGCGATGGAGAATACCAGCTACTTCCGCTTCACCCGCGAAGTGCACAGCGTCGCCGAATTCGACGATCTGCTGCAGTCCGGCAAGGTGCTGTTCGGCGTGGAGATCCCGCGCGGCTTCGAGCGTGCGGTGCGGCGCGGCGACAAGCCGGCGCTGCTGGTTGCGGCGGATGCGACCGATCCGGTCGCATCCGGCACGGCGCTCGGAACGCTCGGCGTCGTCGTGCAGACCGCGCTCGCGCACGACCTCCACATCGGCGATCCGCCCGCGATGCCGTTCGAGATCAGGGCGCATGCCCGCTACAACCCGGCGGCCGAGTCGCGGCTCAACATCGTGCCGGGCCTCGTCGGCACCATCCTGACCATGACCATGCTGATCTTCACGGCGCTGTCGGTGACGCGCGAAATCGAACGCGGCACCATGGAAAGCCTGCTGTCGATGCCGATCAAGCCGGTGGAGGTGATGTTCGGCAAGATCATTCCCTACGTGATCGTTGGCTTCATCCAGGCAACACTGATCGTCAGCATCGGCGTCCTGCTGTTCGGGGTGCCGATCCTCGGCAGTGTTACACTACTCGCGGCGCTGACGACGCTGTTCATCACAACCAATTTGTCGATCGGCTACACCTTCTCCACCATCGTGCAGAACCAGTTGCAGGCGATGCAGATGTCGATGATGTTCTTCCTGCCCAGCATTCTGTTGTCCGGGTTCATGTTTCCGTTCGCAGGCATGCCGGTCTGGGCGCAGTATCTCGGCGAGGCTCTGCCGCTGACCCACTACATCCGCATCGTCCGCGCCATCATGCTGAAGGGCGCCGCGCCTTCCAACCTGCAATACGATACGATTGCACTCATTGCACTGATGCTGATCGCGATGACGATCGCCGTAACACGCTTCCGTCGCACGCTCGATTGAGGCATATACTTCGCAGTCATTCCGGGGCGCCTCGAAGAGGCGAACTATGATGTGCTATTGCACATCTGAGTATCTCGAGATTCCGGGTTCACGCTTTCGCGTGCCCCGGAATGACAAGGGGCAATAATGCTGGGATTCCGGGGCAAAAAGAAAAACGACCAAGACACCGGCGTGTCGGCCGACTTCCAGCGCGCGCTGATGCAGGAAGTGATGACGACCGAGCTGTTGCGGATCAAGGCGCTGATCGCAACCACCGCGCTGCTCGCCGTCATCCTCGGGACCGTCTACTTCTTCGCGTCCGAGGCGGTGAGCCGCGTCTGGCATGGCAACCTGAGGCCGGAATATCTCTATTCGATCATCGTGCCGTTCATCCTGTTCGAATTGTGGGTGCATGGCCAGATCACCCGCCACATGCAGCAGGGCCGCGACCTGCCGGTGATCCGGCGCTATATCGGCGCGCTGATCGAGACCTCGATGCCGACGGTCGCGCTGGCGCTGCACATCAACAGCATGGGGTCGGTGGCCGCGCTCGGCTTCGTGACGCCGATGATCTACTTCATCTTCATCATCCTCTCTACGCTTCGGCTGGATTTCTGGCTCTCGACCTTCACCGGCGCGGTCGCCGCCGTTCAATTGTTTTGCATGGCGATGTTCTATCATCCCGCGGTCGGCGACCAGGCCGAACCCCTTTATTATCACGCCGCGCGCAGCCTGATCATTCTGATCTGCGGCGTGCTCGCTGGCGCGGTCGGACATCAATTGCGGCGGCAGTTCGAGTCGAGCATCAAGGCGGCGACCGCGCGCGACCGCATCACCAATTTGTTCGGCCAGCACGTCTCGCCGCAGGTGGTCGAACGCCTGATGGCCGAGGGCACCAAAACCAACAGCGACATCCGCCGCGTCGCTGTCATGTTCGTCGATTTCCGCAGCTTCACCGCCGGCGCGCGCACGCGCACGCCGCAGGAAGTGGTCGACCGGCTCGATGGTGCCTTCGCCGTGCTGGTCGAAATTCTCGACCGCCACGGCGGCATCGTGAACAAATTCCTGGGCGACGGATTTCTGGCGTTGTTCGGCGCACCCCTCCATGCGCCGGACCCCGCGCACAGGGCCGTTGCCGCGGCGCGCGAGATGCTGGAAGCCAATTCAAGGATCAATGAGGAGACGAGCTGGCCGCTGCGCATCGGCATCGGCATCCACATCGGCGAAGTCGTCGCCGGCAATATCGGCTCGCCGCGGCGCAAGGAATACACCGTGATCGGCGACACCGTGAATTTTGCCTCACGGCTCGAAGCGCTCAACAAGGATTTCAATTCGCAGTTCCTGATCTCGGAAGCGGTTCGCGATGCGCTCGGCGAAGCCTGCGGCGACGCCGTCTCGCTCGGCGAGGTCGAGGTCAGAGGCTATGAGCAGCCGATGGCCGTGTGGCGGTTGGGATAAGGGAGTATCGAAATGCAGCGGCGTTACATCACTGTGGACGTTTTCACCGACCGCGCCTTCGGCGGCAATCCGCTTGCTGTCGTGCTCGATGCCGGCGGGATGTCGACCGAACAGATGCAGGCGATCGCCACCGAGTTCAATTATTCGGAGACGACGTTTGTGCTGCCGCCGGCCGATCCCGCCCACGACGCACAGGTGCGCATCTTCACGGTGAACCGGGAGCTGCCGTTTGCGGGCCATCCGAATGTCGGCACCGCCTTCGTGCTGGCGACGCTGGCGGCGAAGCCGCCGGCGCGGCTGCTGTTCGAGGAGGGCGCAGGCCTCGTGCCGGTCGAGATCGTGACCGAGCAGGGCAGGGTCGTCAGCACCGAATTCACGGCGCCGCAGCCGTTGAAGCGGATGTCGCATCTTCCCGTCGAACAGGCCGCTGCCTGCCTCTCGCTGTCGGTTGGCGACGTCAGGACCGACCGGCATCCGCCGCAGATCATCTCGGTCGGGCTGGCGTTCCTGGCCGTCGAGGTCGCCTCCCGCGAGGCGCTGCGACGGGCGAGGCCCGATGCTGCGGCGTTCGCAAAAACCTTCCCGTGCGACGGCAGCGACGCCGTCTACTTTTATACGCGCGACGTACCGGCCGGCGAAAAGCCATGCGAGCTGCAGGCGCGGATGTTTCACCCCGCCGCCAGCGGACTGTCCGAAGATCCCGCGACCGGCAGCGCGACAGCGGCCTGCGCGGCGCTGCTTGCCGATCTCGATGACGTCAAGGACGGCGAATTGCGATTGAAGATCGGGCAGGGCGTCGACATGGGCCGGCCCAGCCTGCTGCTGACGCGCGTCCGCAAGAAAGATGGCGCGGTTGCTTCCATTCACGTCGGCGGCGGAAGCGTGAAGATCATGGAGGGAACGTTCCGGCTTGAGGGTATCTTGTAGCCCGGATGGAGCCAACGGGTCGCGCGAATGCGCGCCCGATGACAGGCTCCGCGTAATCCGGGGCAGGTCGATCCGCCTGCGGCACCGTTCCCGGATTGCGCTGCGCTCCATCCGGGCTACCGGCCGCGTTTTACACCTGTGGCGCGACCAGATTCTCCACCTTCACGCCGTCGCGCTCCTCGATGATCTCCGCGATCCATTGCCGGTGACAATGGGTGTGGTCGCGCTCATAACAGAGAATGCACACCGGACCCGATTGCTTCACCAGCGCCGACAGCTCATCGAGCTCCTCCTTCGCCTGGGCCGTCTTCAGATGCGCCGAATAGATCTTGTGCAGCAGGCCGAACTTTCCGCTACGCGCCGCCTCGCGGCCGCTCTTCGGCGTTCCGAGGCCCTTGAGATGCAGATAGGAAATGCCGCGCTCGTCGAGACCTGCGGCGAGTTGATTCTTCGAAAAGCCGGGCCGCCGCGAGGACGCGACCGCACGCACGTCAACCAAAAGCTTCACGCCGGCGCCCTCCAATTCGTCGAGCACCGCCTTCGAAGGCGTCTGCTCGTAACCGATCGTGAAGAGGAGGCGTTTGATCTTGCGGGCCATGTCGATCCAGACATTATGTCGCTGGCGCAAGGCTACGGTAATGGTCGATCGATTGCTACATCCGCGTTGTGGCCGGAGGTGGCGTGTCGCATAGTCCCGAGAAAGAGCCGGTCGATGGCCATTCTCGCTGGGGGAAACAAGATGAACCGAATTAGCCGCTCATTGTGGACACTCGCGCTTCTCGTTTGCGGCGTTGCCGCAGCGCACGCCCAGACCGGCTATCCCGACCGTCCGGTGAAAATCATCGTCCCGATCGGTCCCGGCGGCAGTTACGATTTGGTCGGGCGGCAGCTTGCGGATGCGCTGTCGAAGCGGATGGGGCAGGCCTTCGTCGTCGAGAACAAGGCGGGCGCCGGAACCGTCGTCGGCACGCAGGCGGCAAGCCAGAGCGAGCCGGACGGCTACACGCTGGTGGTCGGCGGGCTCTCCAACATGGCGTTCAATTCGGCGCTGTATTCGAAGCTCGCTTACGATCCGCGCAAGGATTTCGTACCGGTCGCGCTGATCTACAAGTTCGGTTACGTGATGGTCGGCCGCAAGGATTTGCCGCATGGCAAGCTGGCGGACATCGTCGCCGCCGCAAAGGCCAACCCGGGCTCGATTTCGGTGGCGACCGCCGGCGTCGGCACCGGCCAGCATCTGGTGGCGGCTGCGTTCATGAAAGCGGCCGGCGTAAAATTTCAGGAGATACCCTACAAGGGCTCGCCGCCGGCCTTCACCGACCTGCTCGCGGGCCGCATCGACCTGTTCTTCGATTCGAACGCTGCCGGTCTGCCTTATGTTCAGTCGGGGCAGGCGAAGGGCATTGCGGTATTGTCATCGAAGCGCAGCCCGCTGGCGCCCGACGTGCCGACGATGTCGGAAGCCGGCGTGCCCGGCTTCGATGTCGATTCCTGGCTCGGGATATTCGCACCCGCAAAGACGCCGCCGGATGCGATCGCAAAACTGCGGAAGGAAATCCGCGCGTCACTGCCCGAACTCAAGGAACGTTTCGAGAAGAGCGGCGGAGAGGTGTGGGATCTGCCGGATGACAAGCTCGACGCCTTCGTCGCCTCCGAATACGACAACTGGACAAAGCTGATCCGCGAGGCCGGCATCAAGCTGGATTAGGAGTTACTTCACGCGCTCGATTAATTCCATCGCGCCCGCCGGCGCGCGCACCTTGCCCTCGTGGATGACGTAAGCGAACACGTCGCGCGGCGTCTTGGCGGGCTTGGCCTTGTCGACGCGCGGCAGATCGTCGGGCTCGCCGCCGCCGGCCCAGGCCTGAAAGCGCTTGGCCCAGGCGTCGAGCTGCTTCGGCGGATAGCAGGTCTTGAGCTCGTCATTGCCCTTCTGCAGCCGCGCATAGACGAAGTCGCTGACGACGTCGGCAATCGCCGGATATTTGCCGTGCTCGGCGAATACGACAGGCGTCTCGAACTTGCGCAGCAACGCGATGAAGTCGGGCACGCAGAAACTGTCATGCCGCACCTCGACGACGTGGCGTAGCGCGCGCCCTTCGAGTTTGCGCGGCAGCAGTTCGAGGAACTTGCCGAAATCGGCCTCGTCGAATTTCTTGGTCGGTGCGAACTGCCACAGCACGGGACCGAGCCGGTCGCCGAGTTCCAGCACGCCGGAATCGTAGAAGCGTTTTACGGAATCGCCGGCTTCCGCCAGCACACGACGGTTGGTCGCGAAGCGCGGTCCCTTCAACGAGAACACGAATCCGTCCGGCACCTCGCGCGCCCATTTACGAAAACTCTCCGGCTTCTGCGAGCCGTAATATGTACCGTTGATTTCGATCGAGGTCAGTTTCGAGGCGGCGTAGGACAGCTCCTTCGCCTGCGTCAGCTTCTCGGGATAGAACACCCCGCGCCACGGTTCGAAGGTCCAGCCGCCGATGCCGATATAGATGTTGCCGCTGTTTTTCGCGGTCGATTTCGAAGGCTTGCTCACGGGAGGGCTCGTCGGAAAAATGGGGGAGGCAGCTAGTGCATGTTACCCAAGTCGGCACTGATTGGCCAGTTTGCTAGGCGCCGGGTCAAAGCTCGACAAAAAAGGCTCCGGAAAATCGGAGCCTCTTGATTCCATCAATTTGCGTCGAACCGGTCCCGAATGAACCTCAGGGCTTGCCGTGCGTCGCCGGCGTCTTGCCCGTCAACCCCTTGAATGGGTCGAGGGTTTGCTTGGCAAGGCGGTTGTGGAGTTCGCAGATCTTCTGGGATTCGGCGACCGAGGTTTCATAAGCCCGCTTCACGAATTCGCTCTGAACCGTCATCGCCTTGTCGAGCGAACGAACGCCGCTGAGCTGCTCGACAAACGATCCGAACTCCTCGATCGATTTCCGCGTGTAATCGCGATACGCATTCGCGATGGTCTGCAGGCTCACCGGCGCAGGCTCCGCCGCGGACTCGACCGGTGCGGGCTGGATCGACGCAGCCTCGGCGGGCGCCGCCTCGACTGGTGCGGGCTCGGTCGGCGAGGGCGCCGCGGTCGGCTGCACCTCGGGCGACGCGGTGACAGCAACGACGGGCTCCTCAACGGCCGGCTGATCCACCTTCGGGCTCTCCGCGTGAACCGGTTCCGGTCGCGGTGGCTGATCCTGATCCGGGCTTTGCAATTCAACCGGCGCCGGGCTCACGGCCGGGCTTTCCTGGGGAGCGGCTTTTTTGCCCCGCTCGCCCTTCCGGTTGCGCCGTCCGGATTTCCCGGCCGGTTTGCCCTGATCTGTATTCGACATCTTCTTCCCCTAATCCCTGTCAACCCAAAGGTCGAGACTCTGCCTTGTTTGCGATGGAATCGCGGTTCTTGCTTGTCCGTTACGCGGCGCTCGCGTGGTGAGATTTTGGAGGGCGGCGCAGGCCGCCCGATTTGTCGATGGCTGAGGCCGGGACTATTCCTCCACAAGCTTTTTCCGTGATATCAGTTCCCCATCAGGCGTAGGAGATCGTTGAGCATGAATTCGCAGTCATTCGCCGGTCTTTTGGGAGCCATCGTCGCATCGATCGTGATGGTGGTTGCAATCGCCTACGGGCCGATCGGCCAGTTCGGAAAGCCCGCCAAGCCGGCGAGCATCCAGCAACCCGCGCCAGGGCTTCAGCCGGTTCCTGCGGCGCCAGCCCCGCGCGGGCCGGTGATTCGGGAAGTGCCGAATTAGGGTAGGAGTCGCACCTAGCGGAATGCCCTGGGCGTTCCTATCTAGCCTTTAACGGCGACGTTGACGCTTCAAAAGCTCCGGCGCTGGAACGACCATGAATAGTTTGGCTGCGCCGGATGTACGCGCGCCCTCTGTTCGTGGTCGTTGGCATTTTCAGAGCATTTTCAAGCGAAGCTGGCCCCGGACCCGATCCGGTGGCGGCTGTCGATTTGCCCGCGCCGGGCAGACACCGG
Source organism: Bradyrhizobium algeriense (assembly GCF_036924595.1). NCBI lineage: Bacteria > Pseudomonadati > Pseudomonadota > Alphaproteobacteria > Hyphomicrobiales > Nitrobacteraceae > Bradyrhizobium > Bradyrhizobium algeriense. Next base: position 2,017,673 of record NZ_JAZHRV010000001.1, read on the forward strand.
GTCGATTTCAACCCCGTTTTCACCGTCCAGTCACCTCGTTCCCCAAGCTCGCCTTGGCATGTCGGGCGGCGGCGGATATACGCTGGCGATCATGAATGACGCCATCAAACCGGGCCCCGAAACCCCGTCGCAGGCCGGTTTGCCTGAGCTTTCGGTCGTTGTGCCGACCTTCAACGAGCGCGACAACGTCACCGTGCTGTACCGGCGGCTGGAGGCCACGCTATCAGGCATTTCCTGGGAAGTGATCTTTGTCGATGACAATTCCCCTGACGGGACCTGGGAAGTGGTGCGGGGGCTGGCGCGGAAGGACTCCCGCGTCCGCTGTGTCCGCCGGATCGGGCGCCGCGGACTGTCGGGTGCATGCATCGAGGGTATTTTGGCCTCGAGCGGCCCCTATGCGGCTGTCATCGACGCCGATCTGCAGCATGACGAAACGCAACTGCCGAAGATGGTCGCGCTGCTGCGGAGCGGCGAGGCGGAACTCGTGGTCGGCAGCCGCTATATCGAGGGCGGTAGCGCCGACAGTTTCAACAAGCAGCGGGCAGGGGCCAGCCAGCTTGCAACCGAGGTCGCCAGGCGCGTGCTGAAGGTCGAGGTCGCCGATCCCATGAGCGGCTTCTTCATGATCCGCCGCGACCGCTTCGAGCAACTGGCGCCGCAGCTCTCCATCCAGGGCTTCAAGATCCTGCTCGATGTCATCGCCACCGCGCAGGGCAAGCTGCGCGCCATCGAAATTCCCTACACTTTCGGTTCGCGCCAGCACGGCGAGAGCAAGCTCGATTCCATGGTGGCGCTGGACTTCCTCGGCTTGGTGCTGGCCAAACTGACCAACGACGTGGTCTCGCTGCGCTTCCTGCTGTTCGCGATGGTCGGGGGCACCGGCCTTGTCGTGCACCTCACGGCGCTGTTCATCGCGCATGAAATCTTCCAGATGCCGTTTGCGGAGGCGCAGGCCACCGGCGCGCTGATTGCGATGACCAGCAACTTCATCCTCAACAATTTTCTCACCTATCGCGACCAGCGGCTGAAGGGATTTGCGATCCTGCGCGGCCTGCTGCTGTTTTATCTCGTCTGCGGCGTCGGACTGCTCGCCAATGTCGGCGTCGCGTTCGCGGTCTTCGACCAGGAACCGATCTGGTGGCTGGCAGGCGCCGCCGGCGCGCTGATGGGCGTGGTCTGGAACTACGCGATGTCGGGACTGTTCGTCTGGCGCAAGCGATGACCGATAGCGTTTTCGAGCGAAGCATGCCCCCGGACTTGATCCGGGGGTGGATGCCGGTTCGTGTGAAGAAAACGCGTCAAAACGATAAAATGGAGCCTGGTTCTGATTTAATCAGAACCAAAAGGGCTCCAAGATGAATCCGAGCGAAGCGCGGGTTGCCCTCAACACCGGTCTGGCAATCCTGGCGCTGGTTGGCTTGCGCCTGATTGCCGCGGCGGTCACGCCGATCACCTTCGACGAAGCCTATTACTGGATGTGGTCGACGCATCTCGCCGGCGGCTATTACGATCATCCGCCGATGGTCGCGGTGGTGATCCGGCTCGGCACGATGATCGCAGGCGATACCGAGTTCGGCGTGCGGCTGGTCTCGATCCTGCTGGCGCTGCCGATGAGCTGGGCGATCTATCAGGCCGCGGCCATGCTGTTCGGCAGCCGGCGCGTGGCCGCGTCGTCGGCGATCCTTCTGAACATCACGCTGATGGCCGCGGTCGGCACCATGATCGTCACGCCGGACGCGCCGCTCCTGGTGGCTTCCAGTCTCCTGCTGTTTGCCCTCGCCAAGGTGCTGCATACCGGCCGCGGCGTGTGGTGGCTGGCGGTGGGTGCTGCCGCCGGTTGCGCGCTGCTGTCGAAATACACTGCGCTGTTCTTCGGGCCGGCGATCCTGCTCTGGCTGGTCGCCGTTCCCAAACTGCGGCACTGGCTGATCTCGCCCTGGCTTTATCTCGGCGGGCTCGTCGCGCTGGTTCTGTTTGCGCCGGTCATTCTCTGGAACGCCGGGCACCACTGGGTGTCCTTCGTCAAGCAGATGGGGCGGGCGAGGATCGAGGATTTCCGCCCGGTCTTCATCGCCGAACTGATCCCGACGCAGATCGCGTTCGCGACGCCTCTGGTGTGGATGCTCGGCGCGATGGGGCTGTACGCGATCTACCGGCGCCGCGCTGGAACGCTGCCGGCGCGCACGCTCGTCAATACGATGTTCTGGGTCATCGTCGCCTATTTCGTCTGGCATTCGCTGCATGCCCGCGTCGAGGCTAACTGGTTTGCGCCGGTCTACCCGGCATTCGTAATCGCCGCCGCCGTCGCCGCGCATCTGGTCGATTGGGAGCCGCGCCGGCAACGGCTGGTCGATTTCTGCCGGCGCTGGGCGGCGCCGGGCGGTGTCCTGATGTTCGTGCTATTGGTCGTGCAGGCCGACACCGGCGTGCTGTCGGGCTATCGCCGCGATGCCACTGTGCGCAGCGTCGGTATCGGCTGGCGCGAAACGGCCGGCGCGATCGAAGCGGCGAGGGCGCGAACGGGAGCCACATGCGTACTGGCCTCGGATTACGGCACCACCGGCTGGCTTGCCTTCCATCTGCCGAAGGGGACCTGCGTTGCGCAGCGGAACCAGCGTATCCGCTGGGTCAACATGCCCGAGCCCGATGCGGCGCAGCTAGCCGGGCCGTTGCTCTACGTCCGCGAGGTCTGGCCCGGCGAAGCTCCCTTGAAGGACATGTTCGCCCGCGTCGAGAAGGTCGGCGAGGTCGAGCGCAGGCGCGGACCGCTCGTGATCGAGACCTATGCGCTGCATCTGCTGGAAGGGCCGAAGGGCGAGGTATTCGACCGCACGCCGCCGCCGGAACTGCAATAGGGTGCGGCCGGTCACTCCGCGGCGTCGGGGTGCGTGCGTTGATCCACCGTGGGTTGTTCGCTCCGCCACAGCCAGACCGTGAGCGAGCCTGATCGGCCGCGAATCTGCGTCTCGACGGGGCCGGCGAGGCTGCCGGTTTTCAGCCGCGCGCCGGTGCGCTCCGCCGCGACCCGCAGCGTATCGCTCAGCGCCAGCCTGACATCGTGGCGGGCCGCCACTTCCATCAGGCGGCTCGCCACGTTCACAGTGTCGCCGGTTGCGGTGATGTGCTGATGGTTGCGGCCGCCGAGCCTGGAGGCGACAATCGGTCCGAAATGCGCGCCGATCTTGAAGCCGATGCGCAACCCGATCGGCGACGGCAAGGCCCCGATCCAGCGTTCGGTCTTGACGCACAGCGCGATCGAACATTGCGCCGCGCGCGTCGCGTCATCCGGAGCCGCCTCCGGCAGGCCGAACAGGATCATGGCGCCATCGCCGAGGAAGCTCGTGATCATGCCGCCGTACCGCGTCACTTCCTTGTCGACCAGGGCGTGAAACTCCTTCAACAGCCCCCGCGTGGCATCCGGATCGAGCGTTTCGCTGAGCGAGGTAAATCCGGACAGATCGACGAACACGACGGCGGCATTCTGTCTGACCGGCGCCAGCAGGAAGTCGGGATCGCGCGTCAGCCATTCCTGCAGGCCCGGCGTCTGGAATTGTTCGAGCAGCTTGTTTTGGACGGCGAGATGCTCTGCGCTGCGCCGGTCCGACCATAGTTGTAACGTACCGAACAGCACGACCGGCGGCACTGCCGCGGCCATTGTCGTCGCGGCGTCGAGCCATATGCCGTGCGCGAAAGCAACCGAATTGGCAGTCGCCCATGCCAGCATCACCGCGCTGACCGTGAGCAGACCAACTGCGTTTCGCCGCCACGCCAGCAAACCGACCAGCAGTATCGGGAGCAGGATCGTCGTGACGGCCTCGACGATGCGAACCGGCCGGTCGCGCACGACGCCGTCGCCCGCGACCAGATGCGTGATCGCGGTGGAAATGATTTCCACCCCCGGCATCAGTGAATCGAACGGCGTCGGAAAGAAGTCGCCGGCGCCGGTTGCGGTCGCGCCGAGGACGACGATCCGGCCTTGAATGGCCTCCTTGTCGACCTGACCTTCGATCAGATTTGCGGCGCTGACGGTGCGGATGGTGCGACGCGGGCCGTAGTAGGATATCGGTAGCGCATAATCGGAAGCGGTCGCGATCGGCCGGTCGCCGAACAGCAGGCGGTCGGGCTCGATCGTCAGCTTCTGGCCGATCGCGATCGACGCGACACGCAGCGGAAACGACAATTCGATTCTGTCATGTGTCCGGAACAGCATCGGCACCGACAGCGGCGTGCCGGTCTGGCCCGTCGTCACATTGGCGATGCCGACTTCCGCGTGGTCGGCCAATGCCGGGAGCGGCAGCAGGAAGCGGTCGGCCTTCGGCAAGCGGGCCAGCGGCCCGTCGTCCTCCGCGGAAGGTTGAAGGATGTTCGAAAATACCGCCGCCGCCGCCAGCACGCTCGGACTCGCCGCGAGCGATTTTGCGAGCGCCGCATCGCCATCGGCGGGGCCCTTGTCGACCAGGAGAAGATCGATCGCGATGACCTTCGGCTCCAGCCGCGCGATCGCCTTGACGATCCTGGCTATCTCTGCGCGCGGTAGCGGATAGGTGCCGCCGAGTTTGACGATGGTGTCGTCGATCGCGACGATCGTGACGAGGTCCGGCGGCGCCTTTACGCCGCGCGCAAGCGTTCGCACATCGGTCAATGCCGACTCGAGCCGGTCAAGAAACCGCAGATGGCCGCTGCTATGGCCGAGCCATATCGCGCCTGCCCACAATCCCGTGCAGAGCAACGCAATCAGAATATGAGGACGTCGACGGCTCATTTGCGTGTCTTCTATTGTCCCAATCTTGCCATCAGGGCCGTAACGCGCGCAGGCGGCCAGCGCTTGACGATCAGGTCGCCCGACGGCTCGACATCGACGCCGTCACCGGCGCCGAGTACGACGCTGCCGCGGCCGGCGGGGCGCGCCACGCTGATGCGGCCGTCGACGACGAAGACCGATGTCTTTGCACCTTCGGCGTCCACGGCCCATTTGGTGCCGCGCACCGCCGCAATCGCCTGCGGCGTCACCACGTCGAACCTGGCGCGGCCCGGCTTCTTCGGCACTTCGAGCAGCAGGGCCCTGTTGCTGAGTTCGACGGAATCGACATGGCCGTCGCGATTGCGATCCCTGAGCTCGAACTTCGCGCCGCTTTCGGCCACGATCGTGATCGCCGTCGGGCACTGGAGTGTCTGCGTCGCTTGCGCCGTCTGTTGGGCATTGCAGCCGAATTTCGCCGGCTGGGCTGCCGCGTCACCGGCGAGCAGCAGCAAGCTTGAAAAAGCGATCCATCCGGCGCGTGCCAGCATTCTCATGGCAGCTTCCCCTTCCGGGCACGGGAGAAAATTGGATTGATACGGTACCGTATCATGATGGCGCCTCCGCGTGCAAAGCGAAAGAGGTGCGCAGATAATGTGTCTGCCGGCGAGCCATAAGGTTCGGCAAAAACTGCGATCGTGCAACGCGACCCCAAAAGGCGTCGTAAACGGCGGTTTACAGTGCTGAAATGGCAGAAATTAGAAGGAGTTGAATGGACCCGTTCCGGTTGCGGCCACCCCACGCCCCCCGCGGGAACGCAAGGCCTGTATGCAGCTTGTCGCGTGAGCGCCAAAAGGGAGATTTCGAGGGTGCACCTTTTTCGCTGACGTGTCGGACCGGAGGGGCCCGAAACGTCTTGTAACAGGTCAACCAAACGGAGATTTTGCCATGTCCGGTTCCGCCCTGAAACCCGCAACAGAACTCGCACGCAGCAACGGCGTGCACTTTCCCAACGAGAGCGTCGAGTATCGCCGCGCCCGCGCGCAATTGCTGGCGGAGGAGATCGAGCTGCGCCGTCACATCGAGCGCGTCGCCGAATTGCGCCGCGCGCTGCCGCCGGGCGGCGCAGTGACGAAGAACTATGAATTCGAAGGCGAGGGCGGCAAGGCAACCTTGTCGGATCTGTTCGGCAACAAGCAGACGCTCGTGATCTACAGCTATATGTTCGGACCGCAGCGCGAGCTGCCGTGTCCGATGTGCACGTCCTTCATGAGCACCTGGGAAGCAAAGCTGCCCGATGTCGAGCAGCGCGTGGCATTTGTATTCGTGGCGCGCTCGCCGATCGCGCGGCTGATCGAGGCCAAGAAGGCGCGCGGCTGGACGCGGCACCGGATCTACTCGGATGCATCGGGCGATTACACGCGCGACTATGTCAGCGCAGCCGATGCGGACGCACCCGGCTACAACGTGTTCACACGCCGCGACGGCAGCATCCGCCATTTCTGGTCCGGCGAAATGGGACCGTCGACGGCCGACCCCGGACAGGACCCGCGCGGCGCGCCCGACATCGATCCGCTGTGGACCATCCTCGACACCACGCCCGAAGGGCGCGGCAAGGATTGGTATCCGCGCCTGAGTTACTAGCGCCGGCACAAGTGGACGTTGCCGGCCCTATTTACAAATCCTGGAATTGCTGTATCTGATCGCGCGCTTCTCGCCGATCTCTTGGAAAGACGATGCTTCGTATAGATACCAATGCTTCACGTTATGCAGGCCAGCCGGTCGTCCGGCGTGGTCGCGCTTTGGCGTGTGCGGTTGGTGTGTATCCAGCGAATGCACCGATTTCGCCAAGCGAACTAGCAGCGTAGCGGCAGCGGGTCATCCCTCTGCCGTCCAGGCAGAGAGAAATGATCCGCACGATGCCCCTCGCGGCTAAATGCACCCCCTGACTCCCTGCCTGCAAACCGAACCGGCCCGTGTCGCGACTGACATGGGATTCTACCGGAGTCCCGAAGGGCCTTCGGAACGAGGTATATTGCAGTGAAGGAGGATCAAATGCGATCCGATCCCTACCAGGAGCGCGCCCGGGCCTTGGCCGTTGAGGCCGGGCTCGACCCCGATGCGAAGATCGACCGGCCCGGCCAGCGCCCGATGCCGACGTGGTGCCTGTTTCGTGACGCCGCGCGCAAGGAGAAGCTTGCGCGCGACGCCGAGGCCGTGGCCGCCGATATCGCGCTCAAGCCGCAGGCGGCGCAATACCAGAACAGCCCGCTCAAGGTCTTCGGCAAGCATGACGAGGCAACCATCGCGCAGATGCGCAATTGCATGTCGGTCGGCAACGCCGTAGCCGGTGTGATCTGCGCTGACGGCCATCTCGGCTATGCGCAGCCGGTCGGCGGCGTGATCGCCTATGAGAAGCAGATCAGCATCTCCGGTGTCGGCTTCGACATCGGCTGCGGCAACATGGCCGTGCGCCTCGACACGCCGTTCAGCCAGATCGAAGGCAACGTCGGCACGATCATCAAGGACGTGCACAACGTGATTTCGTTCGGCGTCGGACGCACCAATGACGAGCGTGTCGAACATGAACTGTTCGACGACGCCGATGCGTGGCGTGAGTCCGACATGGGCGCCTACCGGCAGAAGGCGGTCACCCAACTCGGCACCGTCGGATCGGGTAACCACTATGTCGACCTGTTGCGCGACGAGGCGGGCTTTGTCTGGATCGGCGTGCACTTCGGCAGCCGCGGCCTCGGCCACACCAGCGCGACCCGCTACCTCAAGGCCGCGGGCGGCGAGGACGGCATGAACGTGCCGCCCGCTGTGATCGACGAGGACAGCGAGATCGGGCGGCGCTACATCGCGGCGATGCAACTCGCCGGGCGCTACTCCTATGCCGGCCGCGAATGGGTGATCGAGCGCGTGCGCAGGATCATCGGCGGCGAGGTCACCGACATGGTTCACAACCACCACAATTATGCGTGGCGGGAGAACCATGGCGGCAAGGATTTGTGGGTGGTTCGCAAGGGTGCAACCCCGGCATTTCCCGGCCAGCGTGGCTTCATCGGCGGATCGATGGGCGACGATGCGGTCATCGTCGAGGGCGTCGACAGCGAGGAGGCGAAGGCTTCGCTCTACTCGACGGTGCACGGCGCGGGCCGACTGTTTGGCCGCAAGGAGGCCAAGCGGCGGTTCACGCGGGCCGAGATGGACGCCTGGCTGCAATCACGTGGCGTAACGCTGGTAGGCGCTGACCTCGATGAAAGCCCGATGGCCTATCGCCGGCTGCCGGAGGTGCTGGCCGAACACGCTCGCTCGATCAAGGTGCAGCACACGCTGCGCCCGTTCGCAGTCGCCATGGCGGGCGAGAACGAGTTCGACCCGTTCAAGGACTAATGCCTTAACTTGGCCCGATATGGGACATCCGGTGGGCAGAAACGCCGGATGTCCCTGATTGTGGCGGAATCCCTGCATCGCTACGGGGATAATTTCTCTAATAGTTCCATGCAGTTGAGCCATGCCTTAGATCCGCCCGGGTTTAATCCGGATTTAACTAAAAGTCGCCTTAATGACGCTCTGTGCCTCTGCGAGATGCTGTCGGGGACCTATCCGGACGCGGCATCAAATGGGGGACTTGGTGGAATTGTTGTTCTGGGCGTTGTGTGAATGAGTAAGCGTATGCGTGCGTTCGGCCCTGCGGTGCACAACCGCAGGAAACCTTCCCGTAAAGGCATTCCCCAATATTTCCTCGGCAGTGTCGCGGTCGCGGGCCTGGTGCTGGGCTGCGCCTGGACCGTTTACACCAACGTGTTCGGCGCCAGCGTCTATCCATCCGTGAACAGCGCCGCCTTCGAGGCGCCCGCCGTCAAGAACCCGACCGTGGTCGCTGCCCCTCCGGTGCGACCGGCTTTCAACGAAATATTCGCGTCGCTGCCGCAACAATCGCTGGTGATCCCCGCGCCGGAGAACGTCGCGTCTTCGCTGATGTTCACCGAACGGTTCGCCGCAGCGGCTGCGCAAGGCCAGCCATCCAGAGCTGTCGATCCCCAACCCGTCGAAACGACCAGGCTGGCGGAAGCTTCGCCGCCGGCCGAAGCGCCGAAGGCCGTTCAGGCGTCGAAGCCTGCGGAGACGCCGAAGCCGAAAGTTTCCACGCCGGCTACCAAGCTCGCCTTGAACGTTCCGGCCACGGCGCCGAAAGAGACCGAAGCCAAGACTTCCGAAGCCAAGGCTGCGGAGGATAAGACCGCGAAGGCATCCGGCTCCACCGTTCGCGACATGGCGCAGCGCGCCAAGGCGGCCGTGATGTCGATTGCTTCCAACGACAAACAGACCATGGTCGAAAAGCTGTGGGGCAAGCAGCCGGCAGTTGGAGGGTTCCTGGCCTATGCATCCGCCGACGCCAGCGTGACCGGCAGTATCATCGATACACGAAGCCAGAATCCGATGATGGGCGGCGCGCCGCCCTATGACCGCCAGACCGCGGTCTACGATATCGCCGCCAAGACAGTGTATCTGCCCGACGGCACCAGGCTTGAAGCGCATTCGGGGCTCGGCTCCAAGATGGATGACGTGCGCTATTCGCATGTGCGGATGCAGGGCGTGACGCCGCCGCACATTTACGAACTGAAGCCGCGCGAGGCGCTGTTTCACGGCGTGCCGGCGCTGCGGCTGACGCCGATCGGCGGCGAGGAAAAAATCCACGGCCGCGACGGGTTGCTCGCGCACACCTACATGCTCGGGCCGAGCGGCCAGTCCAACGGCTGCGTCTCGTTCAAGGACTACTACGCGTTCCTCGACGCCTACAAGAACAAGGGCATCCGCCGCCTCGCGGTGCTGGCGAAGATCCAGTAGGCGGCGCCGCCGCCTCAAACCAGATTCGAATTTCAAGCAGCTCGCCGAGGTTTTTGTCCGGCCTGGCCGGACGATCCCGCACGCCGCGGCTCACCCACGTCATTGCGAGCGAAGCGAAGCAATCCATCTTTCCGCGCACGAGGTGGCAATGGATTGCTTCGCTTCGCTCGCAATGACGGTGGCAGTGTTAGAGCGTCCCGGATGTCGCTCATCCGGGCGACGAAACTGTTTCGACGGCGGCGGCCTGGAAGCAATGTATGGTTGCACTTGACGTCATCTCGGCTATTTTGGTCGCGAGCGATCAGGGCTGGGCAAATATGACATTGGTTCGGGACACAGGCCGATCCCCACTGCGATGGGGCAAGATCGCTCTTATTGTCGTAGCCGTTATTTTGGCGATCCCGCTATTCTCGCCGATCGTCCTCCGCACGTTCCTGTTCCATCCGTTCTATATTCCGGCTAGCTCGATGATGCCGACGTTGCTGGTAGGCGATAATTTGTTCGTCTCGAAATATGCCTACGGCTACAGCCGCTATTCCCTGCCGTTTTCACCGCGTCTGTTTCCAGGACGCATATTCGGCTCGGTGCCGGAACGCGGCGACGTCGTTGTGTTTCGGATTCCAAAAGACGACTCGGTCGATTACATCAAGCGCGTCGTGGGATTGCCCGGCGACACTATTCAAATGCGGCAAGGACTGCTCTTCATCAACGGCGTACCAGTCGTGCGGCAGAGGTTGTCCGATATCGCCGTCGACGAGCCGTGCGGGATAGGTGATGGCAACCGAACCAAGCGCTGGCGCGAAACACTGATGAACGGCGTGAGCTATGAGACGCTCGATTGCGTCGACAACGGCTTCTACGACAACACGAATGTTTACAAGGTCCCGGATGGCCACATCTTCGTGCTGGGCGATAACCGCGACAATTCTACCGACAGCCGGGTGCTTTCGGCGGTCGGCTATATACCGCTGGAGAATATCGTCGGCCGCGCAGGTCTCATCTATTTTTCACGGGCGCCCCGTGCCGGCGGAGCCCCTTCGATCGTGCGGACCGAACGCATAGGCATGCTTGTGCATTGATCGCGATCTTCGCGCGGCGACGGCTTACTATGGCCGCGGCATCGACTGATCGCATTGTGACGGAGAAGTCACAACGGGTGCGGAATTTTTGAAAACGCTCTTGCAACTGAAAGATGTTTCGTTTATTGACCCGCTCCTTCGCTTTGGCCATGGGTTCGGGCTCGTTGTGATCCCGACTGGCGCGGGCCGGTTTCCGGTTTCGTGTTCCGCCAGGTGAAGACGCGATAGTAGCTCAGCGGTAGAGCGTCGGGGTGACCCGAAGGTCGCCGGTTCGATTCCGGTCTATGGCACCACAAAGGATAGCTCAGTTGGGTAGAGCAGATGAATCATAATCATCGGGTCGCGGGTTCGAATCCCGCTCCGCTCCGGTTCAGCCTAATACGCTGATTCCCATTGAAGGGGACCGGACGCGCGCTTCAGTCGCAGTCCGGCCGTATTGCCGCAAGGTTTTTCGTCCGAACCTAGACACTGTGAGACCGGCTTTGCGCCGCGGTGGATACCGCTTGCGTTGATGCCGGGTGGCAACGTTTGACCGCTCGACGCACGTCGAGCGATTGAGCGCGTGCGCCCGCTATCTGCGCAAGCTCAAACCCGGCCCGCCGAGCTTTCAGGAAGCGTCGTCCGCGTCCTCACGTCCTTTGCAAAACGAAACCCGCTTTCCGACCCCGCGAGGGCCGGACGGCAAACCATGGAGGCGTGCCATGACCTGGCATTTGCTGATGAAGACGCTGACGGTGAAGGATGGCGAGCGCGCGTTGCTGACGCGTAACGGCAGGCTCGAGGGCGTGCTCGAACCCGGTCGTCACCGGCTGTTCGATCTGCGGCGTCAGTTGACGGCGGAGATCTTCAGCGTCGTTCGCGCGGAATTCCCCGCGGAGCGTTACGCGGTGCTGAAGGCCGCGCGGCCTGATCTGGCCGCCGAGCTGTTCGAGGCTGTCGAGACCAAGGCGAACGAGATCGCCATCGTCAGCCTTGACGGTCGTCCCGTGCACCTGATGACGGCCTGGCAGGCGCGCGTCTACTGGAAGGTCGCAACCTCGGTCGATGTCGAGCGCATCGATGTGGCCAGCGATCCCCGCGTGACCGCGCGTCACCTGGCGATGATCGAGCGCAACCGTCCTACCATCGTGACGGAAGCGGTGGTCGAGAACCACGAGGCCGGTCTGCTCTACGTCGAGGGCCGGCTGGTGGAGCGGCTCGCGCCCGGTCGGCACGCCTTCTGGATCGCCGGCCGCAAGATCGAGGTGAAGCGCCTCGATCTGCGTCCCCAGGCGGTCGAGATCACCGCGCAGGAAATGCTGACCAGGGATCGCATCGCACTGCGGGTGACCCTGACAGCATTCCGCCGGATCGTCGACCCCGAGCGCGTGGTCGCGGCTGTGCCCGACGTGGATGCGTGGCTGTACCGGCTGGTGCAGTTCGCGATCCGTGAGGCGGTTGCCGGCCGCACGCTCGACGAGGTGCTCTCGGCGAAGGCTGCGCTGGATGCGGAGCTGCGCGACTACGTGCGCGAGCGCATCGCCGATAGCGGTGTCGAGGTCTCCGAACTCGGCGTGAAGGACGTGATCCTTCCTGGCGAGATCCGCGAGCTCGTCAACAAGGTGGTGGAGGCGGAGCGGGTCGCAAAGGCGAACCTGATCCGCCGGCAGGAAGAGACCGCGGCGACGCGCTCGCTCCTGAACACCGCCAAGCTGATGGAGGAGAACCCTCTGCTGCTCCGGCTCAAGGAGCTGGAGTCGCTGGAGCGGCTGGTGGAGAAGGTCGGCCGGATCGACCTTCATGCGGGTGACGGGCAGGGCTTCGACGCGCTGCTCACAAAGCTGGTCCGCTTCAAGCCCGCGGAGAATGCGTGACAGGAAGGGTCGCCCACGGGCGGCCCTTCATTTTCATGCCCGCCGATCGGCGGTAGGATACATTCCACTGGAGAATGTCGTCGGTCGCGTGGGCATGATTTTCTTTTCGCTCGATGCCGGCGGCAATGGCACGCCGCCTGCTATTCGTTACGAGCGGATCGAGACGGTAGTGCAATAGCGTGACACTAGTGGCTGTATTACCGCAACGCGCGACGCGGCTCTCGTCGTGGCTACGGCCGCCATTGAGAAGCAAAGGCCGCAAACGCCTGTCGGCATGCCATGCGCCGGAATTGGAACCGCACGGTCCCGTAAGCTTACGGTGTTACCCATGCGTATTTTGCGGTTGCGTTCGTCGGCCCATTTGCATCTAACTTCCTAAGGCCCTGCGAGCAGAAGGTCCGCCTCGCGGCCGAGCGTTTGGAGTTTGTTGTTAGGGTGAGAGCGTGTTTGTGTGAGTACGCTTAGAGAGAGCAAATTTAATCAATGTTGAATCGGCCGTTTCGCGACACTCCCAATGGAGAACGCCGCAGACACGTCACAGCGGGTTCTCCGCAGTGAAGCCTCGCGGCGGAATGGGCAATCGCCTTCTTGCAGCATTGCCTGCACCGGACTTCGATTTGCTGGAACCTGAACTTGAAATGATCGCGCTCGATCAGGACGCGGTCCTTTCGCGGGCGGGTGACGACATCGATTACGTCGTCTTTCCCCACAGCGGCGCGATCACCTTGATGATCGACATGGCGGACGGACACACGGTTGCCACCGCGGCAATCGGGCGTGAGGGAGCCGTCGGCATTCTTTCGGTGCTCGGGCCATCACCTTCGGCCACGACAGCCGTCGTTCGCGCGGCCGGCACCGCGTCTCGAATCCCTGCATCGCGATTCCTTGGCCTCTTTAACCGCAGTCCCGCGATCCGACGCATGGTTCAGAATCACGTCAAGGCGATGTTGATGCAGTTCCAGCTCGGCTTGGCCTGCAACGCGCTGCACCCGGTCGAAGCCCGCATGGCCCGCTGGCTGCTTCAGTTGCGCGACCGCGTCGACCATGATGCGCTCCCGCTCACCCAGCACGCGCTGTCGCAAATGCTCGGTGTGCGACGCACGACGGTGACGCTCCTGATGCGTAATCTGCGCGCGCGCGGAGCGATCAGGTCCGATCGACGAGGTCTGATCGAGATCGACCGGGCGCGGCTCGCGGCGGCCGCGTGCGAATGCCATCGGGTCATGCGCCTCGAAGTTGAGGAGATTCTCTTAGCGAATTCGGACCAATCCCGCGCGAGAGGTCTGCTCGAAGCCGGGCGCACCCCCGAAATCAAATCGGGCGGTGTCAGGTAAGCGCGTTTCGCGCGACCGCTTGAACTTTCCACGTCGCGACGTGCTGCTGCGGCGTTCCGGGAAAAGCCCATCAACGAGCGGATCCTGCGCTCGGTCAGGTTCTCTGCCGCCAATCACGTTCGAGGGCTTGCTCGGACGCCGCCTCGAGTTTCGCAAGCTCGCGCAGTACCTTTGCCGTCTCGCGCAGCTCGTTGCGTTCAGGGCCCGGCTTCCGCCGTCGCGCTTCGTCGAGAAAGGCCTTGGCCTGCAGCAGCCAGGTTGAAGTTTCAGATGAGATTTGCATCCGCGCCATGGTGTCCTCCATCGCGATCGTCGTTCAATCTGTGTCGACGATTAGGCCGGGGAGGCCGCCCTGCGACGCCGCACCCGGATGCTCGGCTCGTCGACCCAGGCTTCGCGTGCAAACCACGCGTGATCGGTGTGGCAGATCACGCAACGCGTGCGCGAGAAAAACACCGCGCTGCGCCCAAAGCTTTCGCGATCAGTCTTGATGCCGGTGGGAATCGCCAGTCCGGTTTGCGGACATTTGACCATGACCATACCCATGTCGCCCTCCCTTGCGATTGGTTTGTGTGTGTATTTCGAAAGAAAGCACCGGCCGGTTGGAATGCGCCTGTTGTCGGTGCGGGTTACTTGGGGGGCATCGCGCACCTTGTTCAGCGCGAGCGTCGGCCAGTGGGGGCTGCATGCTCGCTGCTTGGCTTGTTCCAACCGGCCGGATCCCTCCTCAGAACAAATTCCTAGACGTGAACTGAGCGGGCTTTTTTAGCCTGCTTGGTGGATAACCTTGGTGAAGTGCTTCCTGATCGGCTCACCCGTTTCGGTCGCAAGCTTCTGGGCAAGCGCCCACAATTCCCTGTTCTGGTCGGAAGCGGTGTCGAACGCCTTGCGCGTTTGCGCCGCCGACAAGGTGAAGACCTCGGTCGCTGACTTGCTGCCACAGAGATGGATCAAGAAATCGAGCGCCGAGGCGGCATTGGCGTTTGAGATTTCAAGCACCTTCAGCCCATAGTCGGTCGCGCTTCTGGCGTTGCCCGAATAGGTCTCGCGCAGCGCTTCCGTCATCTCCTCCGACGCGGCCTTGATCTTCTCGAAGCCTTCCCGGGTGCGGGCGAGGGCCTGCTCGTTGCCGCCGATGCCGGGCAAGGCGAATTTCGAGAAGTCCGGTAGCGGCATCCCGAAGACATTGGTTCCGTTGGCTGTTACTTTCATTTCGCTTTCACTCACGCAGCATTACTCCTCTCAAGCGAAAGCATTCTCCGCAACGCTCGCTTGCGTCACGAGAGCTCACGCTCCGTGTTCGATCAGATTTTGGATGAGCTTTGATTTAGCCCCGACCCGATACGACTTTGCGTCAAGAGAAGCGGAGCGTCGGTTCGAATTGCGACTCTCGCAAAAATTTTTTTTGAGATTGTCAACGCATACGATCGTATATCCACGGAGCCCTGTGCATAAGAGGGATATCTCAGGGAGCAGGAAGCTTTTTCTTCAGCGTAGCGTTGCAAGGGGAACGCCGGCGTTCGTCGCGGCGGGCATTTCCGTCGTCCGTCCAAACAAAAACCCCGGCATCGCTGCCGGGGTTTTGCATTTCCTGGGTCGCCTGAGTGGCTGGACTTAGAAGTCCATGCCGCCCATGCCGCCGCCCGGAGGCATGCCGGCGCCGGCGCCCTGGTTCTTCTTCGGCAGTTCGGCGATCATGGCTTCGGTGGTGATCAGGAGAGCCGCGACGGAGGCCGCGTTCTGGATCGCCGCACGAACCACCTTGGTCGGGTCGATGATGCCCTTGGAGACCAGGTTGCCGTACTCGCCGGTCTGCGAGTCGAAGCCGTAATTGTACTGCTCCTTCTCGAGGATCTTGCCGACGATGACGGAACCGTCTTCACCGGCGTTGATCGCGATCTGGCGGGCGGGCGCGGAGAGCGCCTTGCGCACGATCTCGACACCGGTCTTCTGGTCGTCGTTGGCGGTCCTGATGCGCTTGAGCTGCTCGGAGGCGCGGAGCAGGGCGACGCCGCCGCCCGGCACGATGCCTTCTTCAACCGCCGCACGGGTCGCATGCATCGCGTCATCCACGCGATCCTTGCGCTCCTTCACCTCGACTTCGGTCGCGCCGCCGACGCGGATCACCGCGACGCCGCCCGCGAGCTTGGCCAGACGCTCCTGCAGCTTCTCGCGGTCGTAGTCCGAGGTGGTTTCCTCGATCTGCGCCTTGATCTGCTGGACGCGCGCTTCGATGTCGGCCTTCTTGCCGGCACCGTTGACGATGGTGGTGTTTTCCTTGTCGATCATCACCTTCTTGGCGCGGCCGAGCATCTGCAGGGTGACGTTCTCGAGCTTGATGCCGAGATCTTCCGAGATCGCCTGACCACCGGTCAGAACGGCGATGTCCTGCAGCATGGCCTTGCGGCGATCGCCGAAGCCCGGAGCCTTGACGGCCGCGACCTTGAGGCCACCACGCAGACGGTTCACGACAAGCGTGGCCAAGGCCTCGCCTTCGACGTCTTCCGCGACGATGACCAGCGGCTTGCCGGTCTGCACCACGGCTTCGAGCAGCGGCAGCAGCTCGTTCAGCGAGGAGAGCTTCTTCTCGTTGATCAGGATGTAGGCATCGTCCATTTCAACGCGCATCTTGTCGGCGTTGGTGACGAAGTAGGGCGAGATGTAGCCGCGGTCGAACTGCATGCCCTCGACGACGTCGAGTTCGGTCTCGAGCGACTTGGCTTCCTCAACCGTGATGACGCCTTCGTTGCCGACCTTCTTCATGGCGTCGGCAAGGAACTTGCCGATTTCGGCGTCGCCGTTGGCGGAGATGGTGCCGACCTGGGCGATTTCCTCGTTCGAGGTGACCTTCTTGGAGTTCTTGACGAGGTCGGCGACCACGGCTTCCACCGCGAGATCGATACCGCGCTTCAGGTCCATCGGGTTCATGCCGGCGGCAACCGACTTGGCGCCTTCACGGACGATCGCAGCCGCCAGAACGGTCGCGGTGGTGGTGCCGTCGCCGGCCGCGTCGGCCGACTTGGAGGCGACTTCGCGCACCATCTGCGCGCCCATGTTCTCGAACTTGTCGTCGAGCTCGATCTCCTTGGCGACGGTGACGCCGTCCTTGGTGATGCGGGGAGCGCCGAACGACTTGTCGAGCACGACGTTGCGGCCCTTGGGGCCGAGCGTCACCTTGACGGCGTTGGCGAGAATGTCCACGCCGCGCAGCATGCGGTCGCGGGCATCGACGCCGAATTTGACTTCTTTAGCTGACATATTTGGTTTCCCTGAGTTGATCTTTGTTTCTCACCCTGTCGGGGAGGCGCCTTGCGGGCGCTCCTCAGGGTGAGCGTTGCAGGCGAAGCGCTTAGGCAGCCTTCTTCTTGGTGGCGGGGACGTCGAGCACGCCCATGACGTCGGACTCCTTCATGATCAGGAGATCTTCACCGTCGATCTTGACCTCGGTGCCCGACCATTTGCCGAACAACACGCGGTCGCCGACCTTGAGGTCGATCGGGATCAGCTTGCCGGCTTCGTCGCGGCCACCCGGGCCCACGGCGACGATTTCGCCCTGCGAGGGCTTTTCCTTGGCACTGTCCGGAATGATAATGCCGCCAGCGGTCTTCTCTTCGGCGTCGATGCGCTTGACCACGACGCGGTCGTGAAGCGGACGGAATTTCATGCAGTCCTCCTAAGTTTCTGAAGATGTTATCAGATTCTGGAATTTTGGCAGTCCGAGCCAGCGAGTGCCAACTCGGCTGCGGCTGATTTAGGCCAGACTTGTTCGGGGGACAAGGGCTTCTAGCAGAAAAATTGGCACTCAAATATGACACCTGCCAATTTCATTAATCATGATTAACCGGGTCGGCCGGACCCGGGACCCTGTATTAGCATGTGCGGTAAGCTGCTGCTAACGCGTGAATTTTCAACAATTCATTAAACATTTAGGCTTGTGATGGGAGGGTCGCGTGCGTCACATTTCTCTCATGTGAGCGCATCTCCGCCGGGGTGGCTCGGTGTGTGGCCACCACGTGAAATGCGCTTCCAGCAATGGAGGTTTGGCATGGTCTCGCGGGTTGGAGTTGCTTCCGACGATTTTCGGAAGCAGGTGCTGGGTTACGGGCTGACGACGGCGCAAATCCTGTATCGGATGCCGGATCATCCCGCATTGCTGCAGACCTATGTCTGGCAGAATTACGATCTGTTTCCGAAATTCCCAGCGCTGAAGGATTTCCTCGCCTTCTGGCAGGAAAAGCTTGATGGCCCGCTGTTTTCGGTGACGGTCGCGCATTCCAGGCTGATCAAGCCGGCCGAGCTGCGCGCGGTCGACGGCGTGTTCAGGCTGCATTGATGAGATGCCGTAGGGTGGGCAAAGGCGCTTGCGCCGTGCCCACCATCTAACACTCCGCTCGCGATGGTGGGCACGCTTGCGCTTTGCCCATCCTACAAAAAAATTTTGTGTTAGCCTCCCGCCACAAACAAAAAGGGAGGCACCCATGGCCAAGAAGAAAGTCGCGTCGCGCGCCGCGGCCCAGCCCGCCGTAAAGAAGAAATGGTCGGGTCACAAGACGGCAGCCAAATCCTCAGCCCGCAAGACCATCAAGAAGGCGAGGGGCGTGTCCGCCGCGAAGCCCAAAGCGGTCAAGTCCAAGGCGCGGCCGAAGCAGCGCATCGCCATTAGCCATCACCGCGAGGAGGATTTCAAGGCCGACGGCCTGCGCGCTTACGCGCATTACCGCGACCTCGGCATTGCCGACGCGACCCATGGCCTGGCGCAGGCGCATGTGATCCGGCTGATCGGTCCGTGCAATCCGGCGGAAGTTTCAAAGCTGCACTACCACGACGTCGAATTCCAGATGGTCTACGTGCTCAAGGGCTGGGTGAAGACCTACATGGAAGGCCAGGGCGAGACGCTGATGAAGGAAGGCAGCGCCTGGACCCAGCCGCCGCGCATCAAGCATCTGATCATGGATTATTCCGACGACGTTGAACTGCTGGAAGTGATTTTGCCGGCGGAGTTCAAGACGGTGGAATTGGCGTCGTAATTCTTGCCGTCATTCCGGGCGCGAAGCGAACTATGGTGCGCAATTGCGCACCTGAGAATCTCGAGGTTCTCCGATGTGCAATTGCACATCGGAGTTCGACGCTGACGCGTCGCCCCGGAACGACGGAGAGAGCGTTACGTCATCACCCCCACCACCGCCCCCATCAAACACGTCGTCAGCGTGCCTGACACAATCGACTTCAATCCCAGCGCATTGATCTCCTCGCGCCGTTCAGGCGCCATGGTGCCGAGGCCGCCGATCATGATGCCGAGGCTGGCGAAGTTAGCAAAACCGCACATCGCATAGAGCATGATCAGGCGCGAGCGCGGATCGAGCGCATCCGTGCCGAGTTTTGACAGGTCGACATAGGCGATCAATTCGTTGAGCACGGTCTTGGTGCCCATCAGGCTGCCGGCCGTGATCGCCTGCGGCCAGGGCAGGCCCATCAGCCAGCACACCGGCGCCATCAGGTAGCCGAGCAGGCGCTGCAGCGAAATTTTGGCGCTGCCGATCTCGGGCAACAGCCCGAGGATCGCGTTGACGAGATAGACCAGCGCAACCAGCACCAAGAGCATCGCGATGATGTTGAGCAGCAATTCGAGCCCGGCCGCGGTACCCTTGGCGATGGCGTCCATGGTCGAGGACGCGTGCATATCGGGATCTTCCAAAGATCCGCCGGTGCGCTTGTCCGAAGTCTCCGGCACCATGATCAGGCTGACCAGGATCGCCGCTGGCGCGCCCAATACGGAGGCAATGACAAAATGCGCCGCCGCATCCGGGATCAGTGGTGCGAGGAAGGTGGCGTAGAGCACCAGCACGGTGCCGGCGATGCCGGCCATGCCGCCGGTCATGACCAGGAACAATTCGCTGCGCGTGAGCTGCGCCAGATAGGGGCGGATGAACAGCGGCGCCTCAACCATGCCGAGGAAGATATTGGCTGCGGCCGACAGTCCCACCGCGCCGCCGACGCCGAGCGTGCGCTCCAGGAGCCACGCCATGCCGCGCACGATCGGCGGCAGGATGCGCCAGTAGAACAAGAGTGTCGTCAGAACGCTCATGACCAGCACAATCGGCAGCGCCTGAAATGCCAAAATGAAATCCGCGCCCGGCGCCTTGAGCTCGAACGGAAGTGCGCCGCCACCGAGATAGCCGAACACGAAGGACGTGCCGGCGCGCGTCGCCGCCGCGATTGTGTTGACGGCGTCGTTGATGGCGCCGAACGCCTTTGCCACCGGCGGCAGCTTGAGCAGCACCAGCGCCGTGACGATGGTGACGGCAAGGCCAACCACGATTTGCCGTAACGAAACCGCGCGGCGGTTCTCGCCAAGCGCCCATGCGATCGCCAGCAACGCCAGCACGCCAAACGCCGATTGCAGTTGCAGCATGAATCCCCCGCCAACCCCGGGCAACGATTATGCCAGCGCTGCGCGGCCGCGCAATGCCGTGTTGCGGGCCCGCCCGTTGACATCGGCACCGCGCTCGGCCACCGCTCTTGCCCATGTCCTCGACGATGCCGGTAGGCGCCCGCGATCTGCTCAGGCACGCCCCGTTCCTGTTCTTCCTGCTGTCGCGCAGCCTGTCGCGCTTTTCCAGCCAGATCGCGGCGGTCGCGATCGGCTGGCAGATCTACGACATCACCGGCAGCGCCTTCGATCTCGGCATGGTCGGGCTGGTGCAATTCCTGCCCACGGCGCTGCTGGTGTTCGTGGCCGGCCACGCCGCCGAC
The DNA here is from genome assembly GCF_036924595.1 of Bradyrhizobium algeriense. Classification (NCBI taxonomy): domain Bacteria; kingdom Pseudomonadati; phylum Pseudomonadota; class Alphaproteobacteria; order Hyphomicrobiales; family Nitrobacteraceae; genus Bradyrhizobium; species Bradyrhizobium algeriense. Next base: position 2,038,284 of record NZ_JAZHRV010000001.1, read on the forward strand.
CGGTTTGAGCGCAAGCGCGTGGTGCAGCTTTGCCAGCTCGCGGAAGCGGCGACGGCGCTGTTTCTGGCCGTCAGCACCTTTGCCGGCTGGCTCACCGTGACGCAGATATTCATCGCCACCTTCGTGATCGGCATCGCCGGCGCCTTCGAAAGCCCCGCCACGGCCGCGCTGCTACCGCTGATAACGCCAAAGGGCTCGCTGCAGCGCGCGACCGCGATCTCCTCCGGCGCCGCCCAGGTCGCGACCATCACGGGACCTGCGCTCGGCGGTTTGGCCTATGTGTTCGCGCCGAGCCTGCCGTATTTCGTCATTGTCGTATTCTGGCTGGTGGGCGCGGTCCTGACCGGCTTCATCCACATCGCGAAGCAGGAGCCTTCGAAAGCGGAGGATGCGGTTGCGGGTGACATCTTTGCCGGCGTCCGCTTCATCCGCAACAACCCGGCCATTCTCGGCACCATCTCGCTCGACCTGTTCGCCGTGCTGCTCGGCGGCGTCACGGCGCTGCTGCCGATCTATGCGCGTGACATCCTGCAGGCCGGCCCGCTCGGGCTGGGCATCCTGCGCGCCGCGCCCGCGGTCGGGGCGCTGCTGATGACGATCGTGCTGGCGCGCTACGTTATCAACCGACATATCGGATTGCGGATGTTTCAGGCCGTGATCGTGTTTGGCGCGGCGACGGTGATATTCGCCCTCTCGCAGTGGATGTGGCTGTCGGTGCTGGCGCTGGCGATGCTGGGCGCGGCCGATACGATCAGCGTGGTGATACGTTTTTCGCTGGTGCAGCTTTCGACGCCCGACGAGATGCGCGGCCGGGTCGGCGCGGTCAATTTCCTGTTCATCAATGCCTCCAACCAGCTCGGCCAGTTCGAGAGCGGCGTCACGGCGGCGTTGTTCGGCACGGTGCCGGCCGCCGTACTCGGCGGCGTCGGCACGATCGCGATCGCGCTGCTGTGGATGAAGCTGTTCCCCTCACTGCGGAAGGTGGAGCGGCTGGAGTAGGGGGCCGGCATTGCGAGCGAAGCAAGCCGGCGTAGCCAGGATGGAGCGAAGCGCAATCCGGGGAGGTGTCGGCAAGGAAATCGGCCATCCCGGATTGCTTCGCTCCATCCGGACTACGTGAGGCGCTAACTACCCCCGTCCGACGAACGGCATCTTGGTCGCCATCACCGTCATGAACAGCACGTTGGCGTCGAGCGGGAGGCCGGCCATGTAGGCGACCGCATCGCCGACGGCCTTCGCGTCCATGCGCGGCTCGTGTTTCATCGTGCCATCGGGCTGCATCACGCCGGGGCCGGCGACCATGCGATCCGTCATCGGCGTCGCCGCGTTGCCGATGTCGACCTGGCCGACCGCGATATCGTACATGCGGCCGTCGAGATTGGAAGCCTTGGTCAGGCCGGTAATCGCGTGCTTGGTTGAGGTATAGGCGGCAGAGAACGGCCGCGGCGCGTGCGCCGAGATCGAGCCGTTGTTGATGATGCGACCACCGCGCGGGTTCTGGTCCTTCATGATCCGGAAGGCGTGCTGCGTGCACAGAAACGGCCCGGTGAGGTTGGTGTTCACCACGGCCTGCCACTGTTCGAGCGTGAGGTCTTCGAAGTTCACGGGCGGCGCGCCCATGCCGGCATTGTTGAAGAGAACGTCGAGCCGGCCATAGGTGTCCATCACCTTGGCGAACAGCGCTGCGATCGAGCCGGGGTTGGTCATGTCGGCCGACACGCACAGGCTCTTGCCGACATTGTCGCCGAGCTTTTTGGTTTCTTCCAGCATCTCCATGCGGCGTCCGGCGAGCACCACGGTGAAGCCGGCATTCATCAGCGCCAGCGATGCGGCGCGCCCGACGCCAGTGCCGGCACCGGTGACGATTGCGATCTTGTTTGTTGCGTCGGCCATTGTTTCCTCGCCTTCAGTTTTTTTCTGTTTCGGATTTGTAGGGTGGTCTCGGAATATTCTGGTGCGCCGCGCGCAGGGCCGCCGACCAGCGCGAGCGCAGATCGTGGAAATAGGGCTCGCCCGCCTCGATGCGGTGGTTGAGATCGGCCACGCAGGCATCCGTGCGCACCACCAGCACGTCGATCGGCAGGCCGACGCCGAGATTGGACCGCATGGTCGAATCCATCGAGATCAGGCCGGTCTTCAGCGCCTCATACAGTTCGACGTCATAGTGCATCGCGCGGTCCAGCACCGGCTTGCCGTATTTGTGCTCGCCGATCTGCAAATAGGGCGTATCGGTGGTGCATTCGATGAAATTGCCGGCGGTGTAGACCATGAACAGCCGCATCCGCGAGCCCTTGATCTGTCCGCCGAACAGGAAGGAGACGTCGAAGCTGACGTCTTCGGATCGCAGCGCCGGGCCTTCGGTGGCATGGACCAGGCGGATCGCCCGCCCGATGCGCTGCGCCGCCTGGAACATGGTCGGCGCGTTCATCAGCGTCTCGACCTCACCGGTGTCGGGGTCCTCGATGCCCTCGGTCAATGTCGACAGCACCGACTGGCTGATCGCCAGATTGCCGGCGCTGGCGATCGCCATGATGCGCTCGCCGGGTTTGGAGAAAATATGCAGTTTGCGAAAGGTCGAGACGTTGTCGAGGCCGGCATTGGTGCGGGTATCCGCGATCATCACGAGACCGTCCCGCACCAGAATTCCGCAACAATAGGTCATTCCAAGTCCTCGAACGCGACTGATTTTTCGGCCCAAACCATAGCGTTTTCGAGCGAAGTGGGCACCGGTTCGCATGAAGAAAACGCGTCAAACAAGACACTAGAGCCCGGTTCTGATGCAATCAGAACCGACGAGGCTCTAGTAGCCAATTTCGATGGGGCATCCAACCCCAATTCCCGTGGCGCGGCATGCGCCGGGCGGGTAAAACCGCAGTTAGGGTGGGGGAAGGGCATGCAGAAGTCCGCTCTGATCGGCACGATCGTGGCCGCGTTGTTCCTGGGCAGCGCCACTGCGGTGGCAGGCCCCTGGGAAGACGGCATGGTGGCCTATAACCGCGGCGACTATGTGCCGGCGATCCGCCTGTTCCGTCCGCTGGCGGAAGCGGGCAATCCGAAGGCGCAAACCCAAATTGGAACGATGTACCGCAGGGGCGAGGGCGTGACGTCCAGCTCGACCCGCGCCTTCATGTGGTTCAGTGTCGCCGCCAAGCGCGGAGATGCCAAGGCGAAGGCTGGTCTCCGTGACGTCTCCAGGAAAATGACGCCCGCCGAAATGTCGCAGGCCCGGCAGATGGCGCTGGCCTGCGAGGCTTCGAACTACCGATACTGCGAGTATTGATTAAGCTGGCGGCCTCCGGCAGTCTGGCTGCTCGACAAGAACAAAAAGATTGGGAGGCCACCATGCGCGCCATGCGGTCGTCATTCAAACCAGCCGCGTCCATCGCGCTCCTTTGCGTTGCAATGGTCGCCACGTTCCCCGCTGCCGCGCAGAAAAAAGGCGGCACGCTCCGCCTCTATCACAACGACAATCCGCCTTCGACGTCGCTGCACGAGGAAGCGACGATTGCCTCGGTGACGCCGTTTGCCGCGATCTTCAACAATCTCGTCGTGTTCGATCCCGCAAAAGTCCACGAAAGCATCGATACCGTCATTCCCGATCTCGCCGAAAGCTGGTCGTGGGATTCCACCAATACAAAGTTGACCTTCAAGCTTCGGCAGGGGGTGAAATGGCACGACGGCCAGCCGCTCACGGCCAAGGACGTGCAGTGCACCTGGCGGATGCTGATCGGCAAGACCGAGACCCAGGACTTCAAGCGCAATCCGCGAAAAGTCTGGTACACGAAGCTGCAGGACGTCAGCGTCAACGGCGATTACGAGGCGACCTTTGAACTGAGCGAGCCGCAGCCGAGCCTGCCGGTGTTGCTCGCGAGCGCGTTTTCGCCGGTCTATCCCTGCCATGTGCCGCAGCAGGTGATGCGCACCAAGCCTGTCGGCACGGGGCCGTTCAAATTCGTCGAATTCAAGCGCGGCGAGTCGGTTCGCCTAGTGCGCAATCCCGATTACTGGAAGAAGGATCGTCCGTATCTTGACGAGATCACGTTCCGGATGATCGACAGCCGCGCCACGCGCATGCTGGCGTTCGCTACCGGCGAATACGACATCACCTTTCCCTCCGACGTCAGCGTTCCCCTGATGACGGACATGAAGGCGCGCGCTCCGCATGCGATCTGTGAGATGACGGCGACGGGAGTGCAGATCAATCTGATGGTCAATCGCGTCAACCCGCCGTTCGACAATCCGGATATAAGGAAAGCGATGTCGCTGGCGCTGGACCGCAAGCCCTTCAACACCATCCTGATGGAGGGGTTGGCCCGGATGGGCGGGGCGATGCTGGCGAAGCCCGAAGGCGAGTGGGGCATGCCGCCGGAAATGGTTTCATCGCTGACGGGGTATGGCCCGGAGACCGAGAAGAACATCGCCGAGGCGCAGGCGATCATGCGGAAGCTCGGCTACAGCGATGCGAAACCGCTGCAGATCAAGATCCAGACCCGGAACCTGCCGACCTATCGCGATCCCGCCGTGATCCTGACCGACCAGCTCAAGAAGATCTACATCACGAGCGAACTCGACATTCTCGATACGCCGCGGTGGTACGCGCGGCTGGCGAAGAAGGATTACACGATCGGATTGAACTTGACCGGCGTCAGCGTCGACGATCCCGACGGCAACATCGTCGAAAACTATTCCTGCAAGTCGGAGCGCAACTACACCCAGTATTGCAATGCCGAGGTCGACCGGCTGCTGGCTGCGCAATCGAGCGAGCTCGACCGCGAAAAGCGCAGAAAGATGGTCTGGGATGTCGAGCGGCTGCTGGTCGAGGACGCCGCGCGGCCGATCATCCTGCACAGTTCGGCCGGCAATTGCTGGCAGCCTTACGTGAAGAATTTCCGGCCGCACGACAACAGCCAGTACAATAATCTGCGGTTCGAGGAGGTGTGGCTGGATAAGTAGTTGTGGCAAACAGCTAAGCGTCGGAAGGAAAGTGTACCTATCAAATCTACTTCAGGTAAGCCGCAACAAACTGAAATTGGGGAGCGAGGCGTGTCGATGCGGGCCTTTATCCATTGTCAATTGTTCGCAAGAGCGAACCCATGTCGAACTCATTTAGGAGATTCCTTGTTTTATCTTCCCATTCCGTGGGAACGGAAACGGACGAGACAAGTTCTCTTACCGGTCGGCCTTCAACAGTTCTAATAATCGTACAGGCGTCGATCCTCTGGAGTTGTCTATGGCGCAACGTAATGTTCTTACCAAAGAAATCAGGATTGCTATCAAGGACCATCTTTCTTTCATCGGATGTGAGGGGCCCATCAATTCTGTCGCCGTCAACCGTAAGGCCTGAGAGTAGACGCCATTCGCGCTGAAAATAGTAATACAGCGGATCTTCTGTCAAATCCACGGAGTGACGGAACGCGTCTGTGGGGTAAAATAGCGACGAAAGTGCCGTTAGAACCCCGACGAATTCTCTTAGGTCATTTTGTCCAATAATGATCTTGAGTAATGCTTGAAGTTGCCTGTTGTTGATTCTCAATGATTGCCCGCTCTCGGCCTCTTTGAAAGTTATCAGATCGGAGCCTGCATGTTGTGTGATGGACTGCTGCAGGCCGAAAACGCGTTCACAAAGTTGTTGAAGCTCGGCGATTCGGTACACAAAGAAGTATCCCACCTTATCAAGTGTCGCCTGCGACTGGTCTGAGGCGGCTTGCGGCAGATATATTAGAGGCACTGCGCCGAGTTTTCGTGCTGACAGCGCCGAGAATTCGAGAGAAACGGGGCCGAAATGGCTTGAGTGATTTGCCAGTTGATGCGTTGGCAGCATCGTCAAGCTCAGCCTTCGCTGTACATTTACGAGTTTGTCGCGATCGTCGTCTTCCTCACGCAACTCAGCTGGATATGCTACAATTTCAGGGACCAGCAGGAGCCCGCATTGGAGCGACGATCGCAGGATCTTGAGGCAAGTGTCTTGGCTTCTAAGGACTCTCGATCGCGGAAAAGAGTGGAAAAAGCTTTCGCCTGACATTTAATCGGGAATCCAAGCGCGCGGAGTTTCCATCGTCGGCTCGGGAGTTTTTCCGGAAACCTCCTTCACAAGAGCTTTCCATCCTTCTGCATTGCTTGCCCTCACACTTCGCAGGAAAGCTGTGATCCGAAATGTGCTTCGGTTCAACGCATATATCTTTGGGTTCAAGTCTTGAAATACCGGGTCGTTTCGAAAAGTGTTTGTAAGTTCTGCGTTTACTTTGCTCGTCTCCTTCAGCTCGTCAGCTTGGACGAATGCATAGTAAGGCTCCCCACTTATCTCCAGTTTCTTATCGCGTATGCCAAAAGTGAATCGTACATCCACATCGGTAAATATATATGAATTCCATCCTCCATTCTGAAGTGCTAGTTGCAAGCGTCTCGCGGCCGCGGCGCTCCTCGCCTCCTCGAAGGGAGCCAGGTCGGAGTATCCGCTTATTGGTTCCGAAAAACGCTCGGTAACCGCTCTCAGCTGGTTTGGATTGCTGCCCACTAACATCGCGTCAGTAAATACGAAATTGTTTCCAAGTACCGTGTCGCGGAAAGCGGGATGGATTTCAACGAACATTGAATCGTTTACCTCGCGCTTTTCTGCTTCGTTCTTGGGCTCTCCTAACAAAGAAACGGCAGCAGTCTGCTTGGAGTCGACGAATTTGATGAGTGGAATTATCTGCCAGTCGGGCGCTCGAATGTCGCCCGTCTCGGTGCCGAGTATGACTTTGAACCTCTGTCCATCGCCGGCCGCACGATCGTATGAAACGGCCAATTTGGCGACCGCAGTCTCCGGCTCAGCAATCCCTTGCAGAATGACGCCTCCAACATGGGATACTATAGCGTAACTGAAGACTCGCTGCGCGCCGCTTGCCGCATAAAGGAGCGGCTGTTGCTTTGCGTAGCCGTGTTGCCCAGCGTAGACAAAGCCAAGATCTTCGTCGCCCTTTATGGATACTCTTGGTCCCGCGGCTGCAACGCTAATCGCCGCGAACAGAAGCAATAGATTCAGTCGAACTATCCTGAGTAAGACGCTCAAATCAAACATCGCGGACCTCCAATACTGGCTTGTACATCAAATCTGCTGAAAGAATATTTGGTGCTCGGACGACGAGCAGGATTCCAATTCCAAGCTCTACCCCGTGCCGCGTACCCTGCGCGAATTTAAAATCGATGACATTTAGACAAACTTCAATACTATAGCTTCAATTGCTGGTTGAAAAGATAAAAATGGCGTTGAGCTTCTTCAGCACATGATCGAGCGGCTGTCCGTCTACGCTTGCCTCCCGTGAAAGGTCGGATAGGCTGTCGTTTTCTCCGGGTTTGGATCTGGCCTTGGCGGCTGGCAGGTCCTGCGTTTCCGATCATCGAACTTATGCGAGGCGCGGATGTCTTTCGGTCTTGCGATAGTGCTCCTCGTGGGCTTGGTAGTTTTGATAAGCATCTTGCTTGGGCCGCTCTGGTTGAATCGAAATGATCTTCCGCCGGGAGAAAATCAGAACAAGTGCATAAAACACATTACCGATCCAAAAAATGATCCGCGGAACAAGCCTCGGCCGGACGATGCCATCAAGATCATTCGGCTTACGAATTCGGGAGAGTTCGTCGATCGGTGCGAACTCACCGATGTTCTTTATGAACTCAATTGGGATAGAGAGCGGCCAAGTGAGGCGTTCGGTGTTGCGGTTAAGCCCAGCGCACGGAAGCTGCCGAGAATCACCATTTTGTATGTTCATGGATGGAAGCACGATGCTGATCCGAAGGACACTGATCTCCAGAATTTCACGCGTTTGATCAATGATCTACGAAAGCGGCACGAGAACCAGAAATACGTTGTTGGCGTTTATGTCGGATGGAACGCTACGGCTAGATTGCCGGGTTTTCTTGAGAATATCTCATTCTGGGTGAAGAAGAACAATGCCGACCGTATCGCGCAGAGTTCGATCGTGACCAAGATCGTCGGTGCTATCGGGGCCGTGACGAAGGGCGAACCAAATCGGCTCGACCAGTTTATCGCCATCGGTCATAGCTTTGGATCGCGTGTTCTATTCTCGGCGACAGCTCAATCACTGGTTTATGAGTGCGAGCGTGCGCATCCGGGCTTTCCCACCGGCGAATATAGGATTGTGGAAGGATCAGCAGACGCAGTCATACTTCTTAACCCCGCATTCGAAGCATCCAGGTATACCGCAATTGATGACATCACGCGCTACGACGAGCATTTTAAGAGAACGCAACCCCCGTTGTTAATTACGGTATCGACTGACAATGATTGGGCAACCAAAATGGCATTTCCGATTGGTCAATGGCTCGGACTTTCTAGGTCGGAGCGCGAGCTAACAACTCTCGGGAATTACCAGCCGTTTTTTACCCACGATTTGTCTCCGACAAAGAAAGGAAACGTGTCAACCAACAATCTGGCGATGACGGAGGAGTTTTGTGCCGCCGGTCTACGTCTGACGCGGCTCGCGAATGGCAGCGTTCGGCGAGTTGTGCAGGCGCAAAATCCATTCGTGGTGGCCCGGACGACGAAGGCGGTCATCGATGGTCACAATGGAATCTGGGCGGCCGATTTCAGGGCTTGGCTTGTTGAGTTGATCGGCGCGCTCGAAACTAAAAACGAGCAGGCAGCAGCTGAAAAGGTCGCCGCCGCCGAATCTGCATAACGAGCTGCAGTTACGACTGGCTCTGCCACTGGCCCGGCCGCCCGGCCTGTTCGACCTTGACCGCCACCGTCAGCGTCTCCGCGCCGCCGCCATAGCGGGTGCCGCGCACCGGTGCGGCGCCGAGGTAGTCCAGCCCGATGGCGACACGGGCATGGGCGTCGGTGGTGCAGAGGCCGTTGGCGGCATCGAAGCCGACCCAGCCGAGGTCAGGCACGTAGGCTTCCGCCCAGGCGTGGCCGGCCTGCTGGTGCACCGTGCCGTCGGAGCGCAGGAAGTGACCGGAGACGAAGCGCGCCGGAACGCCGCCGGAGCGCGCGCAGGCGATAAAGATGTGGGCGTAGTCCTGGCAGACGCCGCGCTTGAGCGCGAAAGCTTCCGCCGCCGAGGTGCCTGAATTGGTGGGGTCCTCGTCGAACGTCATGTGCTCGTTGATCTGCACCATCAGCGCATGCAGGAAGCCGAGCACGTCGCCGTCGGACTCCGAGCGCATCTCGCGGGCGAAAGTCGCCATCGCCGGATTGACTTCGGTGAGCGCGGTCTGGCGCAGGAACAGGCCAGGAGGAAAGCGCTCATCGGTGCCGCGCAGCACGCCGCCGGTGTCGTGGGTTTCGATCAGGCCTTCGACGCGGATGGTGAGGTCGGCGATCGGCCCGTGCGTCAAGACATGCGTGACGTTGCCGAACGCGTCCTGATGCATGTCGAGCCGGGAATCGGTGGAAACGTCGATCTGCCACTCGGCGACATACTGTCCGTCATGGCTGCCGGGCGTCATGCGCAAGATCTGGATCACGCCCGAAGCGGGTGGCTCGTAGCGATAGCTGGTGGAATGGGCAATTCGCAGGCGCATGGCGGAACCAGGTTCGGATCGTCATGCCCGGCCTTGCGCCGGGCATCCACGTCCTTCAGTTGGCATAGCAAGACGTGGATGGCCGGGACAAGCCCGGCCATGACGGTGTTTTGCTGCGCGCATCCAAAATCTCTAAATCAAATACTGCCTGGTGATGATTTCACCGAGCCGCGCATTATCCGAAATGAATTCCTGGATGAACTCATGGACGCCGTGCTGGAAGATATCGTCCATATGGCTATGTTCAAGTCGGTTGCGGACGCCGCGGGCGTGGCGCTGGGAGGCGCCCTGGCGGCCATAGGCGACGCCGATCTGGTCGAGGTTGCGCACCAGATTGCTGTAGCAGCTTGCCAGCGAGCGCGGCAGCGTGTCGTTGAGGATCAGGAGGTCGGCGATCAGCCAGGGTTTCAGCGTCTCGCGGTAGACCCAGTGATAGGCGGTGAGCGCCGACACCGAGCGCAGGATCGAGGTCCACTGGTAGTAATCCAGAGGACCGCCGACATGTTCCTCCTCCGGCAGCAGCACGTGATATTTCACATCGAGAATGCGCGCGGTGTTGTCGGCGCGCTCCAGATGCAGGCCGAGGCGCGAGAACCAGTAGGCGTCGTTGCGCAGCATGGTCCGGTAGGCCGAACCATCGAACCGCAATGAAGTCTCTTGCACGAAACGGAGGAACCGTGCCAGCTCCTCACGGCTCGACGTGCCCTTGCCCCAGACCTCCTGCAATTCGATCCAGGCCGAGTTGATGGTGTCCCACATCTCCGATGTCAGCGCGGTTCGCACCGAGCGCGAATTTAGCCGCGCCGCCTCGATGCAGTTCTTGATCGAGGAGGGATTGGCCGGCGAGAACGCCAGATATTCGACGACGTTCTGCTCGGTGGCTTCCTGATAGGTCTCGTAGAAACTCGCGCTGACGCCGGCGGTCAGGAGCGCCGATTCCCACTCATTGGTTTTGCCGATATAGGCGGCGGGCAGGGCTGTGACGCGCAAGGTCGCATCGATGGTGCGCGCGATATATTCGGCCCGCTCGACGTAGCGGGCCAGCCAGTACAGGTTTTCGGCAGTGCGCGACAGCATACGAAAATTTCGCTCTCTATTCGTCCAGTATCCAGGTGTCCTTGGTGCCGCCGCCCTGGCTCGAATTGACCACCAGCGAGCCCTCCTTCAGCGCCACCCGCGTCAGGCCGCCCGGCACGATGGTGACGTGCTGGCTCCCCGTCAGCACGAACGGCCTGAGATCGACATGGCGCGGCGCGAGGCCCGACGCCGTGCAGGTTGGGCAGGTCGACAGCGCCAGCGTCGGCTGGGCGATAAAGCCTTCGGGCTCGCGCTTGAGCTTGTCACGGAACGCCTCGATCGTCGCCTTTGTCGCGGCGGGGCCGATCAGCATGCCGTAGCCGCCGGAGCCGTGGACTTCCTTCACTACGAGGTCACCGAGATTGTCGAGCACGTACGCCAGATCCTTCGGCTCGCGGCAGCGCCAGGTCTGCACATTCTTCAGGATCGGCTCTTCGCCGAGATAGAATTTTACGACCTCGGGCATGTAGGAATAGATCGCCTTGTCGTCGGCGATGCCGGTGCCGACCGCGTTGGCCAGCGTGATGTTGCCGGCCGCATAGGCCGACATCAAGCCGGGTACGCCGAGCGCCGAATCCGGGCGGAAGGTGAGGGGGTCGAGGAAATCGTCATCGACGCGGCGGTAGATTACGTCGACGCGTTTGAGCCCCTCGGTGGTGCGCATGAACACCTCGTCGTTCTTGACGACGAGGTCGCGGCCCTCGACCAGCTCGATCCCCAATTTGTCTGCGAGGAAGGAGTGTTCGTAATAGGCGGAATTGTAGACGCCGGGCGTCATCAGCGCGACCGTCGGCTCCGCCGAGGCCGAGAGCGGCGCCACCGAGCGCAGCGCCGACAGCAGTTCGTCGGGATATCGTTCCACCGGTGCGACGCGATGGCGGGCGAACAGGTCCGGAAACAGCCGCATCATAATTTCGCGGTTTTCCAGCATGTAGGACACGCCCGAGGGCGTCCGCGCGTTGTCTTCCAGCACGATGAAATTGTCGGCGTCGACCCGGACGATGTCGATTCCGGCGATGTGCACGTAGACGTCGTGCGGCACGCTCTGGCCGTTCATCTCGGGTCGGAACACCGGGTTCTGGAAGATCAGGTCATCGGGAATGATGTTGGCGCGCAGGATGTCGCGGCCATGATAGATGTCGCGCAGGAACATGTTGAGCGCGCGGACCCGCTGCTTCAGGCCCTTTTCCAGCAGCGTCCATTCCTTGGACGATATGATCCGCGGGATCACGTCGAAGGGGATCAGCCGCTCCTGGGCTTCGGCGTCGCCATAGACGGCGAAGGTGATGCCGATCCGGCGGAACAGCAGTTCCGCCTCCTGGCGGCGATATTCGAGGGCGTCGGGAGGCGTCTCCTTCAGCCAGCGGGAGAGCTCCCGATAGGCCGGGCGGAGGTCGCCGCCGGGGCCATTCATTTCATCGAACGCTACTGCCATAAATCCTGACTATCCCCCAAGTCATTCGACACAGTGCATGACCTGAAGGGATGGTAGCAAGGCTCGGGCCAGCGCGATATGCATTGGCTTGCGGCATTTGGTATGGGTGGCCCAGCCGCGCTGCCCTAAAAAAAGGCTGCCGGGTGCTTATTTCGGCAGCAAACCCCAGTGACTTCAAGGCGTTGCTTGCGCAAAAGTACGGGGACAGGTGGGGAGAGGTCATGAGCGAGATCGTCACGGCGGGTATTCTGGTCATTGGCGACGAGATCCTGTCCGGCCGGACCAAGGACAAGAACATCGGCTTCATCGCCGAATACCTGACCAATATCGGGATCGACCTCAAGGAGGTCCGCGTCGTCGCCGACGAGGAGGCGGACATCGTCGATGCCCTTAATGCACTGCGGAATCGATATACCTACGTCTTTACCACCGGCGGCATCGGGCCGACCCATGACGACATTACCGCCGACAGCGTCGCCAAGGCATTTGGTGTCGGCATCGACCATCACCCGGAGGTGGTGGCGCGGTTCCGCGAGCGCTGGAGCGAGCAGGATTTGAACGAGGCGCGGCTGCGCATGGCGCGCGTTCCCGACGGCGCCGAACTGATCCAGAGCGCGACCATCCTGGCGCCCGGCTTCAAGCTCGGCAATGTCATCGTGATGGCCGGCATCCCCTCGATCATGCAGGCGATGATGGACATCGTCGCGCCCAAGCTGAAATCGGGCGTGCGGATGCTCTCGGACTCGGTCCGCGCCAATGCCCGGGAAGGCGACATCGGCGGGCCGCTGCGCGAGATCGCCAACGCCCATCCCGACACCATCATCGGCAGCTATCCGTTCCAGGATGAGGACAAGAAGCCGAACACCAACCTCGTCGTCCGCTCCCGCGATCCCGAAAAGCTCAGCGCCGCGATGGCCGCGGTGAAGGAGATGCTGGCGAACCTGAACATCGCCGCCCGGTAGCGGCGGCGGGTGCTCCAATTTTGAAGTTTCGCAATACGGAGAACAAAGTGACAGATCGTTCTGGAGCGGGCTCATGACAGCGCCGCCGGAGAAAGCCTTTCCGGTCTCTTGGGACCAGTTTCACCGGGATTGCCGGGCGTTGACCTGGCGGCTCAACGAGGTCGGGCCGTTTCATGCCATCATCGCGATTACCCGCGGTGGGCTGGTGCCGGCGGCCATCGTGGCGCGCGAACTCGGCATTCGCATCATCGATACCGTCTGCATTGCTAGCTACGACCACACCCGGCAGGGTGACCTGAACGTGCTCAAGGGCGTTTCGACTGAGGTGGCAAAACTCGGTGGCGGCAGCGGCAAGGGGCTGTTGATCGTCGACGACCTCGTCGACACCGGCAAGACCGGGCGGCTGGTGCGTTCGATGATGCCGGACGCGCATTTCGCGGCCGTCTATGCCAAGCCGCAGGGCAAGCCGCTGGTCGATACGTTCATTACCGAAGTGTCGCAGGACACCTGGATCCACTTTCCCTGGGATACTGCGCTGTCGTTCCAGCCGCCGATCCGTCCGTGACGGCGGGGTGATCTTTCTTGCCTCGCCCCGCTTGCGGGGAGAGGTCGGATTGCGAAGCAATCTGGGTGAGGGGGACTCTCCGCGCGGTCGGTGTTCGTGGCGGCAGCCCCTCACCCCGACCCTCTCCCCGCAAGAGCGGGGCGAGGGAGCAGGTTAAGCGTATGCCCCTCCAAAACCGCGTCACACCCACGGGCGACATCATCGCCACCCCGCATCGCGGGATGTTCACCGGCAATCGCGGCATCATCCACGATCCCGCGACAAAAACCTTGCTGAAAAAGCGCTGGTCGAGCCCGACGTGGATCACCTGCGTCTGTGAATTCCGGGGCTGGCGGCGCAAGGTGATGGGCGGGCGGAGCTGGACCGAGCTGTTCTTCCTCGATGAGGCGACCGCGTTCGCGGCCGGCCATCGTCCCTGTTTCTTCTGTCGCCGCGACGACGCCAACCGGTTTCGGGCGGCGTGGGAAGCGGGCAATGGCGTTGCGGACATTCGCGCGCGGGAGATGGATAGCGTGTTGCATCGCGAACGGCTGGAGCGCGGGAAGAAGCGGCTGCATCCGTTGCCGATGCCGGTGGCGCAGTTGCCTGATGGCGCGATGGTGCAGGCGGGGGCGGAGAGTTTTCTGATACTGCAGGGCAAGACGCTGCAGTGGTCGATGGGTGGTTATCGCAAGGCTGATGGCAGGATCGATGACGCGATGCTGCTGACGCCGCCTCCAACGCTGCGCGCGCTGAGGGCGGGATATCGCCCGGTGCTGCATCCGAGCGCTACGGAGTAGACTCTCACGCCGTCATTGCCTGCGACAAACGCGAAGCGTTTGCGCAAGGGAGCGAAGCGACGAAGCAATCCATACTTTCTTCCTGGCGAGATGGATTGCTTCGCGGAGCCTGTCATCGGGCGCGCATTCGCGCGACCCGTTGGCATGACGGAGCTATCCCAATCGCTCCCGCGCCAGCTTCGCGCCAGCACCCAGCGCCGCCAGCTTTGCTTCCGCGATATCCCGGCGCATCGGCGCCATGCCGCAATTCGTTGTCGCGACGATGTTGCTGAGCGGCACGAATTTCGCGACCTGCTCGATCACCTTCACGACATCCTCGGCGGTCTCCACCGTGTCGCTGGCGACGTCGATCACGCCGGCCTGGACCACCTTGCCGGGGAGCAGCGCCAGCAAATCCAGCGGCACCTTCGAATTGCGACACTCGATCGCGACCTGCTGGATCGGGCTTTTTTCGATCGCCGGGAAAATATCCTCGTACTGGCGCCACTCGCTGCCCAGCGTTTCCTTCCAGTCGGTATTGGCCTTGATGCCGTAGCCGTAGCAGATGTGGACGGCGGTGGTGCAGGTCAGGCCTTCGGCGGCGCGCTCGAGCGCCTTGATGCCCCAGTCGGAGACCTCATCCATGAACACGTTGAAGGCGGGCTCGTCGAACTGGATCACGTCGACCCCATCGGCCTGCAACGCCTTGGCCTCGTTGTTGAGCAGTTCGGCGAAGGCGAACGCCATCTTGACCTTGTCGCCGTAATATTTGTCAGCGACAGTGTCGGCTATGGTCATCGGGCCGGGCAGGGTGAATTTCAGTTTGCGGGTGGTGTGGGTGCGGGCGACGCGGGCTTCGTCGGCATGGACGCGCCCCCTCAGCGTCAGCGGCGCGACCACCTGCGGCACCATCGCCTTGTAGCGGTCTTTGCGGATGCCCATTTCGACCTTGTGAGCGAAATCGATGCCCTCGACCTTCTCCAGGAAGCCGTGGACGAAATGCTGGCGCGCCTGCTCGCCCTCGGTGACGATATCGACGCCGGCATCCTCCTGCAGCTTCACCGCCAGCATGGTGGCGTCGCGCTTGGCGCGGGCGAGCTCGTCGCCTTTCGAGCGCCAGGGGGCCCATAGTGTATTGGGCTCGGCCAGCCATTCCGGCTTCGGCAAAGAGCCTGCGATTGTGGTTGGAAACAGCATGGGGGCCTCCCGTCAGTTCTGATTGAGCGCCTGTCTGCCATGTCTTAAGATCGAGGTACAGAACAACAAAAGTCGCCATCGCGGGGAATATTTCCGCATCGACAGCCAGGGGAGCCATGATCGACCTGCATTACGCGCCAACGCCGAATGGCTGGAAAGTCTCGATCATGCTGGAGGAACTCGGGCTTCCCTACCAGGTCATTCCGGTCAACATCCGCGCCGGCGAGCAGTTCAGGCCGGAATTTCTGGCGATCAGCCCGAATAACCGCATTCCGGCCATCGTGGACCATGAGCCCGCAGATGGGCAGGGGCCGTTTTCGGTGTTCGAGACCGGCGCGATCCTGATCTATCTCGCCGACAAGACCGGACGTTTTCTGCCCACGGAGATGCGGGCGCGGTCCCAGGTGATGCAATGGCTGATGTGGCAGATGAGTGGGCTGGGGCCCATGCTCGGCCAGCACGGCCACTTCGCGCTCTATGCGGCGGAGAAGTTTCCCTACGCGATCGAGCGCTATCGCGACGAGGCGGCGCGACTTTATGGTGTGCTCGACCGGCAGCTCGGCAAGACCGGCGCCTATGTTGCCGGCGACTACTCGATCGCCGACATCGCCTGCTTTCCCTGGACCATGACCCACAAGGCGCAGGGCTTTACGCTCGACGATTACCCGAACGTCAAGCGCTGGTACGCGGAAGTCCGCGCGCGGCCTAAGGTGCAGACGGGGCTGGCGATCGGCAAGTTCGTGAAAGAGCCGTTCGACGAGGAGGCGCGGCGGAATATGTTCGGTGCGCGCGCGAAGGAGATGGCGGGCAAAAGGTAGGCCGCCCGCCACGCCGTCATTGCGAGGAGCGAAGCGACGAAGCAATCCATTCTTTCCCCGGGCGGCGCTATGGATTGCTTCGCTTCGCTCGCAATGACGGTGGAAACAACACGGATCACAAACAACAAAGGAAACCCCATGCTCGAATTCTTCTTCGACTGTTCCAGTCCCTGGACCTATCTCGCCTTCCACAACATCCAGCCGCTGGCGAATGAGCTCGGCGTCGAGATCAGTTGGCGGCCGATCCTGGTCGGCGGCATCTTCAACACCGTCAACCCAAGCGTCTATGCCCAGCGCGAGACGCCGGTGCCGTTGAAGGCGCGCTACATGAAGAAGGATCTCGCCGACTGGGCGCGCTCCGCGGGGCTTGCGATCAAGATGCCGCCGACGGTGTTTCCCGTAAACAGCGTCAAGGCGATGCGCGGCTGCATCTGGCTGGGCCAAGAATCTGGCGAGCG
Source organism: Bradyrhizobium algeriense (assembly GCF_036924595.1). Lineage (NCBI taxonomy): Bacteria > Pseudomonadati > Pseudomonadota > Alphaproteobacteria > Hyphomicrobiales > Nitrobacteraceae > Bradyrhizobium > Bradyrhizobium algeriense. Next base: position 2,055,079 of record NZ_JAZHRV010000001.1, read on the forward strand.
CATGGTACCGTTTGCCACCGCGGTGTTCGAGACCTATTGGGGTGGCGACAAGGACATCTCACAGGACTCGGTGCTGACGGAAGTCTGCAAGAAGGCCGGCGTCGATCACGTCAAATTTTTCGAGGGCATCGGCCAGCAGGCGGTCAAGGATCAGCTCAAGGCCAATACCGACGAGGTGATGGCGCGCGGCGGTTTTGGTTCGCCGACGATCTTTGTCGACAAGACGGATATGTATTTCGGCAACGACCGCATGCCGCTGATCCGCGAAGCGCTGCAGCGCCTGAAAGCGCGGGCCGCCTGATGCCGAAAGCCGTCGTCTGCCGCGAGCTTGGTCCGCCCGAGAGCCTGCGCCTGGAAACGTTTGACGCTGTGCCGCTGGCGCCAGGGCAAGTGCGTGTCGCTATCCGCGCCGCCGGGTTGAATTTCCCGGACGTTCTGATGGCGGCCGGCCAGTATCAGCTCAAGCCGCCGCTGCCGTTTACGCCGGGCATGGAAGCGGCCGGCGATGTGGTCGAGATCAACGCGGCCGAAGGCGTCGCCGTGGGTGATCGCGTGATCGTCAAGATGCGGCACGGCGCCTACTCCGATGAAGCCGTCGCCACGCCGTCGCAGCTCGTGCGCCTGCCGTCGAACTTCGATTATGCCGAGGGCGCGACGTTCCTGGCCGGCCACGGCACGGCCTATCACGCGCTGATCGACCGCGGCCGGCTTCAGCCGGGCGAGGTGTTGCTGGTGCATGGCGCGGGCGGCGGTGTCGGGCTCGCCGCCGTCGAAATCGGTAAGATGCTAGGCGCCACCGTGATCGCGACCGCTTCGAGCGACGAAAAACTTGCGATTGCGAAAGCGAGGGGCGCCGATCATCTCATGCGCTACGACCAGGAGCCGTTCCGCGATGCCGTGAAGCGCATCACCGACGGGCAGGGCGCGGACGTGGTTTTCGATCCCGTCGGCGGCGAGGTGTTCGAGAACTCGATGCGCTGCATCAACTGGGGTGCACGGCTGCTGGTCATCGGATTCACCGGCGGCATCGGGCTTGCGAAGACCAATCTGCTGATGATCAAGGGCGCCAGCGTGCTCGGCGTCCGCGCCGGCGAAGCGGTGCGGAGAAATCCCGCGCTCGGCGAGGTCAGGATCAAGGCGCTGACGGAATGGGCCGAAGCGGGAAAGGTGCGTCCGAATATCTCGCACCGGTTGCCGCTTGAGGATTACGCCAAGGCGATGCGGCTTCTCATCGATCGAAAGGCGATCGGCCGCGTGGCGTTGACGATGGGATAGTCTCCCGTCATGCCCCGCGAAGGCGGGGCATCCAGTACGCCGCGGCTTTTCGGTTCAAGCACAGATGCCTCTGGAATACTGGATCACCCGCTTTCGCGGGTGATGACAGCGGAGGGTTTGAAACGCCCCTCCCTCAAGAACGCAATCGTCTGCTCGATCGCGACGCTATTCCGCACCAGCCATGGATGCGATGTGTGAACGACGACGTGATCCACCATCCTGTCGAGCCTGGTGTTCTCCACCGACACCCGCCCATCATGCGGCTTCGGCAGGAATGCCGATGTGATCGGATAGATCGACCGGTCTCCGGCGATGATGCCGACGCAATAATCGACCGGCGGAAACAGCGCTTCGATCGCGGCACCGCGCTGCGTGCCGAGCTGCTGTCCCGCCGGTCCGAAGAAGGCGCGGTAGGCTCCAATATTCTTCAAGCGGTCGGCGATTTCGCTGCCGCTATTCGGCGTGCCGAGCATGACGACGCGGCCCAGGCGCTTTGGCCGATATCTGGCAATGTAGACCCGCGCCAATAATCCGCCCATGGAATGGCCGACAAAATGGAGGGAGCCATCGATGCCATCGGCAAAGCGCTGGATGGAGGGATGGATGTCCTCCGCCAGCGCTTCGAGCGCCTTGCGGCGGCTCGCGTAATCCTGGTTGAGGGTGGCGAAGCCACAGCCTTCCAGCGCCGCCTGCATCTTGCTGAATGATCGCGCCGTCCTGCTGATGCCGTGCAGCAGGACGACGCCGTCTTGCGTCGCGTTGGCCGATGCGGGCCGGTCGCTCACTTATACTCGCGCTCCTGCCACCACGGGAAATAGTCGGGCATGTCGCTCGAAACCTTGTTCTTGAATTCGGCCGGGCGCTTTTCCAGGAACGACACCACGCCTTCCTTGACGTCGTCCGAACGCCCGCGCGCGTAGATGCCGCGGCTGTCGACCTTGTGGGCTTCCATCGGATCGTCGGCGCCCATCATGCGCCACATCATCTGCCGGATCAGCGCCACCGACACCGGCGCGGTCTTGGCGGCAAATTCTTTTGCCAATGCACGCGCGGTCGGCAGCAGATCGTCCGGCGGCACCACCTTGCTGACGAGGCGGCCGGCCAGCGCCTCCTGCGCCGGGAAGACACGGCCCGAATAACACCATTCCAGCGCCTGCGAGATACCGACGATGCGCGGCAGGAACCAGCTCGAAGCGGCCTCGGGCACGATGCCGCGCTGGGAAAACACGAAGCCGAAGCGGGCGGCTTCCGAGGCGATGCGGATGTCCATCGCGAGCTGCATGGTGACGCCGATGCCGACGGCGGGGCCGTTCACCGCGGCGATCACCGGCTTCAGGCATTTGAAGATGCGCAGCGTCACCTGGCCGCCGCCGTCGCGCACCATGGGATCGCTGTAGTCGACCGCGCCGCTGGCCAGCCGCTTCACCGGCCCGCGCCGCGCGTCGCGGTCAAAAGTGTTGGCGCCGGACGAGAGGTCGGCGCCGGCGCAGAAGCCGCGCCCCGCGCCGGTAACGATGATGGCGCGGACATTGTCGTCCTTGTCGGCCGCGTCGAACGCGTCGATCAGTTCCTGCTGCATCGTGCCGTTGAAGGCGTTGAGCTTGTCGGGCCGGTTCAGCGTGATGGTGAGAATCTGATCGTCGACCTCGTACTTGATGGTCTCATACGCCATGGGGGTGCTTTCCTTCCTGCGATCTTTTGTTGATTATTTTTATCTCGTCATTCCGGGGCGCGCCACTCTTGGCGCGAACCCGGAATCTCGATCGGTTTGTCGCAGGAGATTCTCAGGTGCGCAATTGCGCACCATAGTTCGTCGCTGCGCGACGCCCCGGAATGACGACGAGAATCACTTCTTCGGCGGCGACGGCCACGGCCGCTGCGGGCCGCGCAGGCCTTCGAACGCCTTGGCCATGCCGAGCACGCCGAGATCGTCGAAGCGGCGGCCGACGATCTGCACGCCGATCGGGAAACCCTTGGCGTCGTAACCGCCGTTGATCGAGATCGCGGGATTTTCAGACATATTCCAAGGCACGGTATAGGCAATGTGCTCGAACGGCTTGTCCGGATCGTTGATCGGCGCGGCGAACTCGGCCGGGAAGTTCACCACCGGCGACACCGGCGAAATCACATAGTCGAGGTCGTGGAACAGCTTTGCGGCAGCGGCGCGGATTGCCATCGTCGCATTGAATCCCCTGATGACATCGACGCCGGAAAGTCTTGCGCCGGCTTCCGCCCACGTGTGGATGTAAGGCAGCGCCTTGCCGCGTTCCTCGGGCGAAAGTTTTGAGAGATCGTCCCACATCCGCGCCCGAAAGAAATTGTCGAGCCCATCGAGCATCTCGCGCGTCAGGATGCCGTCGATCTCGGTCACGACAGCGCCTGCGGATTCGAGCGCCTTGGCGGCGTTGACGGCAACGCTTCGCACTTCGCTTTCCAGCGGCTGGCCGGTACCGGCATCGAGCATCAGGCCGATGCGCAGCTTGCGCGGTGATTTATCGAGTGTCTTCCAGTGAATGCTGCTGTCCGCCGGCAGGCTCATGCCGTCGCGGCGATCCGGTTTCGCCAACACGCACATCATCAGCGCTGCGTCGTCGACGGTACGGGTCATCGGCCCGGCGACACGTCCGACATAGGGCGGATCGACCGGAACGCGCCCAAAACTCGGCTTCAGTGCGACGAGGCCGCACCAGCAGGCCGGCAGCCGCACCGAGCCGCCGATGTCGGTACCGAGATGCAGCGGGCCGTAGCCGGCAGCGCCTGCCGCGCCGGCGCCGGAGGAGGAGCCGCCGGGATTCTTGGCCAGGTCCCAGGGATTGCGGGTGAGCGGATGGAAACTGGAGAGGCCCGACGACAGCATGCCGTAATCAGGCATCGTGGTCTTGGAGAAGATGATCGCGCCGGATTCACGCAACCGCGCGGCGGGCGGCGCATCTTTCTCCGCCGGTATTAGCTTGACGCTGGCAGCGCCGAGCGGGATCGGCTGGCCTTTGGTGGCTATATTGTCCTTGATGGTGACCGGAATGCCGTCGAGCGTGCCGGTCGGTTCACCCCTCTGCCAGCGATCGGTCGAAGCCTTCGCGGCAGCGCGCGCGCCGTCGGGATCGAACAAATAGAGCGCCCTGATATGCGGCTCCCACGCCGCGACATGCTCAATCACTTCCTCCAGCACTTCCGATGGCGAGAACTGCTTGGCGCGATAGCCGGCGGTCAGGTCGACGGCGGAAAGGTCATGCAGCGAGGTGATCTCTTCTTCGGCGGCTGGTTTATGCATGCGAACCTACCGGCAAACGGGTTTCGATGATGCGGGCGAACATGCTGGCGCCGATCGGCAGGATCTTGTCGTCGAGCACGTAGCCGGGATTGTGCACCGGCACCGAGCCGTCATGGCCGATCCAGAAATAGGCGCCGGGCACCACCTGCATCATGTCGGCGAAATCCTCGCTGCCCATCTTGGGCGTCGCGCGCGTCAACACATTGGCCGGATCGACCACGGTCTTCGCCACGGCCTCGACCACCCTGGACTGTTCTTCCTCGTTGACGAGGACGCTGAAACCATCGCGGATATCGACGGATATTTCGCACTGGAAGGTCGCGGCAATGCCGGCGCTGATCGCGCGCATGCGCTCACGGATCAGCGCGCGCACGCCGTCGTCGAACGCGCGCACCGTGCCGCACAGTTTGGCGTCGCCGGGGATTACATTGTAGGCGGAGCCCGCGTGAATCTGGGTGATCGACAGCACCGCCGCCTTCAAGGGATCGACGTTGCGGCTGACGATGGTCTGCAGCGCCTGAGCCAGCGTGGTCGCGATCACCACCGCGTCCTTGGAGCGTTCCGGCATCGCGCCATGCGCTCCGTAGCCCTGGATGGTGATGTCGAAGAAATCGGCGCCGGCCATCGCCGGTCCCGGCAGGATCGCGATCTCGCCGTGGTTCAGGTCCGGCGCGTTGTGCAGGCCGTAGACCTCGTCGCAGGGAAATTTCTGGAACAGGCCGTCCTTGATCATGGCGCGGGCGCCGCCAAGGCCTTCCTCGGCGGGCTGGAAGATGAAATGCACGGTGCCGTCGAAATTCTTGGTCTCGGCCAGATAGCGCGCGGTGCCGAGCAGCATCGTGGTGTGGCCGTCATGGCCGCAGCCGTGGAAGCGGCCGGGAATCGTCGAGCGCCATTTCAGGTTGGTGTTCTCTTCCATCGGCAGTGCGTCCATGTCGGCGCGCAAGCCGATGCGCTTGCCGCCATTGCCATTGCCCTTGAGCACGCCGATCACGCCGGTGCCGCCGAGGCCGCGATGCACCTCGATGCCCCATCCCTTCAGCTTCTCCGCGACGATGCCGGACGTGCGCACTTCCTCGAAGCCGACCTCGGGATGGGCGTGCAGATCGCGTCTGATGGCGGTGAGTTCTTCGGCATAGCCGTCGATGCGGTCGATGGTGGGCATGTCTGTTATCCCGTGACTGGAGATGTTGAGCGAGATTGAACGGATGGGGTGAAGGCGGGGCCGTTCGGCTTGATGCGGATGCCCGGACGCAGCCGCGTCCAGGGTAATGTCGCCGTATCGGCCGGCATCGCGCCGGGCGCGGCGCAGATTAAAAGCTTTTCAGCGATCGGTTCGAAATCGGCGCGGAAATGCACCGAGCTCTTGTTGACCAGGATTTTCTGTTCGGTCGGCTCGATGCCGACATAGCGGTACATCGACTGGTCCGCGAGTTGCGCCTTGTGGGAGCCGACGACCACGCGGACGTCGCCGATGCGCAGGCAGGCCGACGGCCCCATATCCATGTCGCGTCCGCGATAATAGGGGCCGGCCGCCACGAATTTGCCGTCGGACAGTTTTTCGACGACGAAAGTTTCCCTGTATGGCGCGTCGCCTGATATGCCCGACTTGCCGCCAAGCGAAAGCGTAACCGTGGCGCCGACGCCGGCCGCATGCGCAGCGCTAGCCGACTCCGGATCGTTGATCACGCCGGTGGCACCGGAGGCCTTGTTGCGCACCAGCGCGCGCAGCATGCCCGTGGTGTCGGAATCGCCGCCGGCGCCGGGATTGTCCTGGGTGTCGGCGATGACGATCGGCTTGCTTGCCGATTTCGCCAGTTCCATCGCGAGGCGCACGCCGTCGTCGGGCGAATAGATGCGGCCGTCGAAATCGTCCTCGTGGCTCTCGACCAGCGCCACCAGTTTGTCGGCTGCGGCATCCGCATCGGCCTGCGTCCGGCCGTAGGCAAACACGCTCGGCCCGCAATCCCTGAAGTCCGCCGCCGGGAAACCCGGCGCGAACGACAGGGTCGGCACTGCGTCACTCTCCAGGGCCGCAAGATTCTGATAGATGCCCTTGGTCGGCTGGTCGTTGGTGCATTGCCAGGAGATCGGGATCAGGAACGGCAATTGCCGGAACGCTTTTGCAAAACGTGCTTTCGTCTTCAGCATCAGCGCCAGGTGTCTTGCACAGGCGCGGCCGGTGTCGGCCATGTCGATGTGGGGATAGGTGCGGTAGGCAATGAGTGCATCGGCATGCTCCATCATCTCGGGCGAGACGTTGGCATGGAGGTCGAGGCTCACGACCAGCGGCAGGTCCTTGCCGATCACCTTGCGCACGCGGGCAAGCGTTTCGCCTTCGCCGTCGTCGTAATGTTCGGTTACCATGGCGCCGTGCAGATCGAGATAGACGGCATCGATGGATCCTGCCGCAGCGATGCCGTCGACCATCTCCTTCATGATGCGTTCGAAGGCATCGTTGGTGACATGCGCCGATGGGACCGCAGCCGCCGAGATCGTCGGGACCAGCTCCCAGCCATTGGCTTCGGCCGCCTCGACGAAGCCGGCAAGGCCGACATTGATGTTGCGCATGACCTTGAGCACGTCGGCGCCGTGCGCCATCGCCGGCCAGCCCCCGCCATGGACGAAATCCTCATAGGTCGCCTTGGTTGGCGCGAAGGTGTTGGTCTCGTGCAGAAAGGCGCCAACGGCGATGCGGGTCATTAAGTCTCTCGGTCAATGCTTTTCGTTGGGAGGACGTTAAGCGTGACATCGTGGCAAGCGCAAGCTGCGAAGCAATTCCGTTTTGCATGCCGCCCCACCGTCATTGCCTGCGACAAACGCGAAGCGTTTGCGCAAGGAAGCGACTCGTCCGCCGTAGCTCGATGAGCGAAGGCGGAAGCAATCCATGCTGCGTCTTGCGGTGCGTTAGATCACGTCAGCGTCGCCAGCAATCCGGCCATCAAACGGCCACGCTCGGCGAGGCTGTCGACCTCGATATGTTCGTTAAGCGTGTGAGCGTCGGCGCCGCGAACACCCAAGCCGTCGAGGGTGGGGATGCCCATCGCGCCCGTAAAATTACCGTCGGAGCCGCCACCGGCGCTGCCATGCGGGAGTTCGACGCCCATTTGCCGGGCCACGTTGCGGGCCTGCTCGTAGAGCGCCATCGTGCCGGCATCCGGTTCCCACACCGGCCGGGTCACACCGCGGGTGACCTTGAACGTGACATCATTGCTGCTCCCGGAAAGCGCGAGCATCCGTTCGACGCCGCGATCGAGGTCGGCCTGTCGCTTGGCCATGCTGAGCGCCTCGCCGGTGCAGGTGGTGGCGACGCAATTGACCCATTGGCCGCCATGCACGATGCCGACCGAGAAGGTGCAATCTTCGGTCGTCATGCCGTCGATAGTGATAATCTGGCGTGCCATTTCGCGGATCGCGGAACGGCCGGCAGAGAGCGTGGCGCCGGCATGGCTCGGCTTGCCGACCGCTTCGAGATTGAAGCGGGCAATGGCATATCGCCCGGTCACCACGCCGTTGTTCGTGCGGCCGGGCTCCGGCACCAGCACATATTTGTTGCGGGCGGCTTCGGCCTCGATGATGTCGCGGGTCGACGGCGTGCCGACCTCTTCGTCCGGCGTGAACAGCACGGTGATCGGCAGCGGCGTCGTGAACGCGGCGCGGGCCAGTTGCCGGATGGCTTCGAGGGTGAGGTAGTTGCCGCCCTTCATGTCGAAGATGCCCGGGCCGTAGCATTTGTTGCCTTCGCGCCGCCACGCCAGCTTTTCCAGCGTGCCGACGGGATGGACGGTATCGAGATGACCCGCGATCAGAATGCCGGGCTCGCCCTGCTTCGGGTGAGGGAAGCGCGCGCGGACGCAGCCGGCAAAACCCTGCCGTCCGGCGATGCGTTCGATGGTCGCACCCATGATGGCCATTTCGCGCGCCGCAAGATCGAGCATGCGATCGACCGCACGCGAATCCCAGGTGGGGCTTTCGCATTCCACCCAGGCCCGCAAACCCTGCAGCATGGTCTCGGAATCGAAGGGAAGGTTGGCAGGATTCATGATGGGTCCTCCCGGTTAGGCCGGAATGTTTGGTTTCGGTGTGGGCCCTTTACGAGAGGGATCGGCGGCGAATTTGTAAAGGGAAAACATGGCACCTTCGGACCTTCCCGGTGCGAGGCAGGGGCAACGGTAATTCTGGCATCATTCTTGATTGTAGGTTTTTGAGAAGGCGTGTTGGCGGAGCTGAACCGGGACTGCAATCCATTTCGGCGACGGGCGTAAGCCGGCCGCGAATGGACCTGTCCGGAGGGCTGTCCTGATTTCTGCCTGAGCGCCGGCGTCACCAGTGTCGTCGGGTCAAAAGGGTGTTGTGAAGCTGAATATCGACCCTATAGTCCGCTTAGAAACCGGGCAGGGGCCCGAACATTAGGCGTTCGGGCGTCGAGACGACAACGGAGGTGAAGGAATGAACGCGTTCAGAAAAGCAATTCTTGCTGCGACTTGTGTCGGCAGCCTGGTGACTGTGGCAGCACCCGCGCTTGCCCAGACCACGTTGCGCGCCGTCATGCACTCGGATCTGAAGATCCTGGATCCAATCTGGACCACGGCCTATATCGTCCGCAACCACGGTTACATGATCTACGACACGCTGCTCGCGCAGGATGAAAAGGGCGAGATCAAGCCGCAGATGGTGGAGAAGTACGAAGCCGCGGCGGACGGCAAGGGCTACACCTTCACGCTGCGCGAGGGACTGCTATGGCATGACGGGCAACCGGTAACGTCGGAAGATTGCATTGCCTCGATCAAACGCTGGGCCGCGAAGGACTCCCTCGGCCAGAAGATGATGACGTTCGTCGACTCGATGACCGCTGTCGATGCCAAGACTTTCACCATCAAGCTCAAGGAATCGACAGGTCTCGTGCTGCTGGGCCTCTCGAAGCCCTCGTCGAACGTGCCGTTCATGATGCCCAAGCGTGTCGCCGAAACGGACCCCAACAAACAGATCGAGGATTTTACGGGATCGGGACCCTTCGTCTTCGTCAAGGATGAGTGGAAACCCGGCGACAAGACCGTCTACGTCAAGTTCGACAAGTACAAGCCGCGCGCCGAGCCGGCCTCCGGTCTTGCCGGCGGCAAGGTTGTCAAGGTGGATCGCGTCGAGTGGCGCGCCATTTCCGACGCGCAGCAAGCCGTGAACGCGCTGCAAAAGGGCGAGATCGACTATATCGAGCAGCCCAGCCACGATCTCCTGGGCGGCTTGAAGAAAGATACCAACATCGCAATCGTCGAGGTGCCGCAGATCAAGGCGCAGTACGTCTTCCGTCCGAACCACCTGCACAAGCCGTTCGACAATCCGAAGGTCCGTCAGGCCTTGTGGTACGCCTTCAATCAGGAAGACTTCCTGATGGCGACCATCGGTGACGAGAACTACATCAAGTCGTGCAAGGCGCTGTTTGTCTGCGACACCGCGTTCGGGACGACCAAGGGAACGGACGCCATTCTTACCTCGAACGCCAAGAAAGCGCAGGAACTCCTGAAGGAAGCGGGCTATGACGGCACGCCCGTGTTGCTGATGCACTCCACCGACCTGAAGGTTCTGACCAACCTCGCGCCGGTGGCGAAATCACTGATGGAAAAAGCCGGCTTCAAGGTCGACATGCAGTCCATGGACTGGCAGACCCTGGTTGCGCGCCGCGCCAAGAAGGATCCGCCGAGCGCCGGTGGCTGGAATGCCTTCCTGACGGCCTGGATCACGGCCGACGTGATGAACCCGGTTTCCGCCGCCTATGTGAATTCAGGGTGCGACAAGGCATCGTTCGGATGGCCCTGCGACCCGGAGATGGAGAAGCTGCGCGACGAATTTGCGCGCTCAACCGATCTGGCGAAGCAGAAGGAGATCGCGGAAGCGGTCCAGAAGCGCAACATCGAGATCACGGCCATGATCCCGGTCGGCGAGTACATTACACCGATTGCTGTTCGCAAGAACGTCAAGGGGCTCTTGATGGCGCCGGTCCCGGTGCATTGGAACATCGAAGTCACGAAGTGATGTGAAGGAAGCGGGCGGCTTCCAGCCGCCCGTTTCGTCTCGGGGATCGACCTATGTATGGCTACTTCTTCCGGCGATTGCTCGGCACGGTCCCCGTGATACTGGTGGTCGCGGTCTTCATCTTCCTGATGCTGCGGCTGACCCCGTCCGACCCGGCGGCAGTCATCGCCGGCGACAATGCCACCACCGAACAGGTGGCGCAGATCCGCAGCCAGCTCGGCCTCGACCGGCCGATGATCGAGCAATTCTTCATCTGGTCCGCCAGGGTGCTGACCGGCGATTTCGGCGAGAGCTTCTTCTTCAAGAAGACCGTAGCCGCGCTGATCGGCGAACGCATCGAGCCAACCCTGTCGCTCGCCTTGTTCACGATCCTGATCGCGGTGGTTGTCGCCGTTCCGCTCGGCGTGCTGGCGGCGCACCGGCACGGTTCGTGGATTGATCGCATGGTGATGGGCTTTTCGGTGCTCGGATTTTCCGTGCCCGTGTTCGTGGTCGGCTATCTCCTGATCTATCTGTTCGCGGTCTATTTGAACTGGCTGCCGGTGCAGGGCTATCAGCGAATCTCGGAGGGGGTTGGCGGCTGGGTGCAACGGTTGATCCTGCCGTCGGTGACCTTGTCGGTGATTTATATCGCGCTGATCGCGCGTATGACGCGCACCAGCGTGCTGGAAGTGCTGTCGGAAGATTACATCCGCACCGCGAGAGCCAAGGGACAGATCGAGCGAAAGGTGCTGTTCCGCCATGCGCTACGCAACGCGGCAGTACCGATCGTCACGGTGATCGGCCTCGGCGTGGCACTCCTGATCGGCGGCGTCGTCGTTACCGAAAGCGTGTTCACGATCCCCGGCCTTGGCAGGCTGACGGTGGACGCGGTGCTGGCGCGCGACTACCCGACGATCCAGGCCGTCATTCTGCTGTTTTCATTCGTCTACGTCATGATCAACCTGGCGGTTGATATGATCTATACCGTTCTCGATCCCAGGATCCGCTACTGATGGCCGACGCGACGATCCTCGAACCCGTACTGCCGGCGAGCCCAGGCAAGCCGGCTGCGTATCGTAAACTACTGCGTAACCCGAGCGTGGTTTTCGGCGCCGCCGTCATTGCGATCGTTTTGCTGATGGGACTATTGGCGCCCTGGATCGGAACCATCGATCCGACGGCGATCAGCCCGATCGCACGAAACAAGGTTCCCGGCGCGGAAATCACGATGCGGACGGATACCGGCGAACGCATCAAGATGATCGCCAAGTTCGGCACGGACAGCCTGGGACGTGACGTCTACAGCCGCGTGGTCTATGGCGCGCGCGTCTCGCTCTTCGTCGGCATTACGGTGGCGCTGATCAGCGTCGCCTGTGGCCTGTTCATCGGTCTGCTCGCCGGCTTCTTCCGCATTCTCGACGCCGTCATCATGCGGATCATGGACGGCCTGATGGCGATCCCGGCGATCCTGCTGGCGATCGCCATGGTGTCGCTGTTCCGCTCCAGTGTGTGGACGGTGATTATCGCGATCACCGTTCCGCAGATTCCCGGCGTGGTCCGGCTGGTGCGCTCGATCGTGCTCAGCGTGCGCGAGGAGCCCTATGTCGAGGCGGCGGTGACGCTCGGCACTTCGACGCCGAAATTGTTGTGGCGGCATGTGCTGCCCAACACGATCGCGCCCATGATCGTGCAGGGCACCTTCATCTGCGCCTCGGCCATTCTCATCGAGGCCATCCTGTCGTTCCTCGGCATCGGCGTGCCGCCGGAGGTGCCGACCTGGGGCAACATCATGGCCGAGGGCCGGCAGGTCTTCAGCCTGTATCCGCACAACATCATCTATCCCGGCGTGTGCCTTGCGTTCACGATCCTTGCCGTCAACGTTCTCGGCGACGGCTTGCGCGATACGCTCGATCCCAAAATGGCGAAGCGGGTGTGATGTGAGCAACGCTGTCCTCGAAGTCTCGAATCTTTCCGTCGCCATCAACGGAGGCGACAGGACGCATGCCGTGCAGGGCATCAACCTGACTGTCGGTGCTGACGAGATCGTCTGCGTGGTCGGCGAATCCGGCTCGGGCAAATCAGTGACGGCGCAGGCCGTGATGGGCCTGCTGCCGAAAGGCGCGATGCAGGTCGAGAGCGGCTCGGTCCGGCTGCAGGGCGATCAACTGCTCACCAAGTCCGACGCCGAGCTGCGCGCGATCCGCGGCACCCGCATGGCCATGGTATTTCAGGAGCCGATGACCGCGCTCAATCCGGTCGAGCGGGTTGGCGACCAGATCCGCGAAGTGCTGGAGATCCACACCAGCCTCGACCAGAAAGAGCAGCGCGCGCGTGTGCTCGAGATCATGCGCGCGGTGCATCTGCCCGATCCCGAACAGATGATCGACGCCTATCCGCATCAGCTCTCCGGCGGTCAGCGCCAGCGGATCATGATCGCGGCGGCGCTGGTGCTCGACCCCGCGCTGCTGATTGCCGACGAGCCGACCACCGCGCTCGACGTCACCACGCAGGCGCAGATCCTCAAGCTCGTGCGGGAAATGCAGGGCCGCAAGAAAACCGGCGTGCTGTTCATCACTCATGATTTCGGCGTCGTCTCCGAGATCGCCGACCGTGTCGTGGTGATGCAGATGGGCCGGATCGTGGAGCAGGGCCCCTGCGAGGAGCTGCTGCGGAATCCGCGCGAGGATTATACCAAGATGCTATTGGGCGCGGTGCCGAGCATGACGCCGCCAAAGCGATCGCCGGTGACCGGACCGGTGGTTCTGGAGACCGAAAATCTTTTCAAGACCTATGGCAAGCGCTCGCTGTTCCAGCCGAAGGCGCGCGTGGTCGCCGCGGTCAAGGACGTCTCGCTGACGATCCGGCGCGGCGAAACGCTGGGCATTGTCGGTGAGTCCGGCTCCGGCAAATCGACGGTGGCGCGCTGCGTCGCGCGGCTGGTCGATACGTCAGCCGGCGGCATCAAGATCGACGGCGTCAATATCGCAGCGATGCGGGAAGCAAAATTCCGTCCGATGCGCCGGCGCATTCAGTTCATCTTCCAAGACCCGTATCGATCGCTCAATCCGCGCCGCACGGTCGGCGAGGCGATCATTGAGGGGCCGATGAATTTTGGCCTCAGCCGCAAGGAGGCGCTGCAGCGGGCACGAGACCTGATGGCGGTGGTGCATCTGCCGCCGGCCGCGATCGATCGCTTCCCGCATCAGTTCTCCGGCGGCCAGCGCCAGCGGATCTGCATCGCGCGGGCTTTGGCGATGGAGCCTGAATTGCTGATCGGCGACGAGCCGGTATCGGCGCTCGACGTCTCCGTGCAGGATCAGGTGCTGAAGCTTCTGGATGAAGTGCGCCGCAAGTTCGATCTGGCGGTGCTGTTCATCACGCATGATCTACGCGTGGCCGCCCAGGTCTGTGACCGGATCGCGGTCATGCAGCGCGGGGTGATTGTCGAGCAGGGCGCCACGGCAGACGTTTTTGCCGCGCCCCAGCACGAATACACCAAGGCGCTGTTCGACGCCGCTCCGGGCCGGAATCAGGAATTCGCCGCTAGCGCCTGATGGCGTCATCGACCCGTTTTGTGAAGCGACTTGTCCGCCTTCGCTCTTTGAGCTTCGGCGGACGCAGTCGTCGCTAACGCTCCCTTGCGCAAACGCTTCGCGTTTGTCGCAGGCAATGACGGTGAAGCTAGCAGTGGCTATCCCGCACCAGTTCCGGGCCATCATTCGCCAGCGGCGGGGGGATTGGCGGTTGCTGTGGCTGGGAGGGCCGCCGATCCGGGGGCGATTTGCGCCCGGTTGCGGCAGGCTTGTCTGAGGGTTGTTCGCTGGCCATGTCGTCATACTCCTTTTTTGTGCATGACAACATTTTTGCGGGTGTTGCGTTCCGCTTACGCCGGATGCGCGGCGAGATGTTCCAGCATTAATTCGCATACACGTTCCGGCGCCTGATCCGCCGCAAAATGCCCGACGCCCGGAAGCACCTCGAAACGATAGGGGGCGGCGATGAAATCGACCGTGCCTTTGGCGGCGTTGCGGCCGACGGTGTCGTCGGCGTCGCCCCAGATATAAAGCGTCGGAACGCGGATCGGGCCGAGTGGCCCGCGGATCGCGCCGCGAGCGCGATACCACGCGAGCGCCGCTTCCATCGCATCCTTGTTGCCGAGCACGGCGAGATGCATCTCGATCGCGTCGGCAGGGACGCCATTGGCGGTCAGACGATCGCGCAGCCATTTGGCGTCGTCGGCCAGCACGACATCGGCGGCATCCGGTTCCAGAAACGCCTTGTGGTGCCTTGAGCGCTGGGCCTGCTCGCTGTCAGCCATCAGCGCGCGATTGAATGCGTTCGGATGCGGCCGCGAGAGAATGGTGAGCGAGGCCAGCCGCGCGTGGTGGCGGTCGGCAATGCCCCAGGCGATGCTGCCGCCCCAGTCGTGGCCCACGAGATGGAAGCGGGCCTCGCCATAGCCCGCGGCCGCCACGATCGCCATCGCGTCGTCCATCAGGCGGTCGATCAAATAGTGCGAAAACTCGCGCGGATCCGGCCGGGCGCCCGGTGAATAGCCGCGCTGGCTCGGCGCAATGGCGCGATAGCCCATGTCGCCGAGCGCCGTGACCTGGGCGCGCCAGCAATGCATCGATTCCGCAAAGCCGTGCAGCAGCAGCACCAGCGGCGCCCCTGATGTGCCGGCGGTGACGGCATCGAAGACGAGATGCGGCGCGATGGCGATTTGTTCTGATGCCGGCATGAGGCGATCCTGGACGGGCAATCGGGCCGATCCGTGGTGAGACATATTTCAGTGGGGTGGCCGGAATTGTGCAACCCGGGAAAAGTGCTGTATTGGAAGCCGCATAGAGGCCCGAGGGACGGACGTTTGCATTATCTGAGGTCGATTCTATTCGATGCCGCCGTAGTGATCCTGACGGTCGTCGTTTCGCTATCGGTGCCGTTCATGGCGCTGTTCAATGCGAGCAGCGCGACAGTGCGCGCGGTCTCCCAGGTGTGGGCGAACGGCATCCTGTTCCTGATGAAGTACGTGGTGGGGCTGGATTATCGCGTCGAGGGGCGGGAGCACGTTCCTGATGGACCCTGCATCATCGCCTGCAATCATCAATCGCTGTGGGAAACAGCCGCGCTCTGCGTGATCTTTCCGGACGCCAGCATCGTCGCCAAGAAGGAGTTGAGGAAGCTCCCGCTCGTTGGTTGGTTTCTGGAGCGCTATCCGATGATCCTGGTCGATCGCTCGGCAGGCCGCCAGGCGCTGCGCCAGATGGTCGATGAAGCAAGGCGCGCGGTTGGCGAGGGGCGCAAGGTGCTGTTGTTTCCGCAAGGCACGCGTCAGGCGATCGACGAGCCTATGAAGTTCCAGTCGGCCGGCATTTCCGCCCTGTACACGAACCTCGACGTGTCAGTCGTGCCGGCGGCGTGCAATTCCGGCCTGTTTTGGGACAAGAAGAAGCTGACGATGCACTCAGGCATCATCACACTGTCGTTTCTGCCGCCGATCGCGCCCGGCCTGCCGCGCAAGGAATTTCAGGAAAAGATGGAGCGGATGATTGCCGAGGAGGCGGGCCGGTTGCTGACGGTGAGCGAGGCGAAGGTTTCGCGTCGGCCCCCGACGCGATGAGACCACATCGCTTAGCCAGCTCGACGTCCGGCGATCCAGCCCGCCAGCGGTGCCAGGAAAGCCAGGCACCAGACGAACTGCGCAATTCGCGGGGCTACCAACGCCATGGCCGTCCCGAGGACGAACACGAACACCGGAAACAGCGCTGTCGCCATTAAATGCGGATCGCTGCGGCCCCTGAGCGCAAGAACCCATAGCACCGCGTTCAGCACGGCGATGATGGTGAGGTGAAACCCGTAGAGGACAGCCAGCACGCCATCGAGCCGATAGGCGCCATAGAGTCCGTTGGTCACCGGCAGGATGATGATCGCGAGCAGAAAAAACAGATTGAGAAACACCACGCCTCGGCCGCCTTCCGGCGCAACCGCGAGCCGGCGGTGATGGCTGAACCAGAACATGCCGGCGACGATAAAGCTGATCATCAGTGCGATGATCGGTTGCGCATAAACACGCATCAGGTCGTGCCAGTCAGGCGCCTGCTTGAAGCTGGAGGCCTTCGGCAAATCATAGGCGAGCAGCGTCATGGCAACGCCAAAGATGGTGTTGCTCAGCATTTCCAGCCGGCGCATTTCGAAAAGAGCGATTTGTGGCATATGCCCCCGTACGTCACCAGTCCGTCGTCGCCTTCGCTTCACTCAGGCTATGCCGGACACGCTCCGCCCTTACGGTCGTCGCGTGGCTGCGCCACGCGTAGCCCGTCAGGGCGTGGCTTGCCAAGCCGTAGCTCGCGGAGGCAAAGCCCGCCTTCGCCTGTCGGCTTCGGCGCGGCAGCCTTCACTCGCTTCGCGAGCGAAGGCTGGTGCGGGCGGTGGGACTCGAACCCACACGACGTTGCCATCGAGGGATTTTAAGTCCCTTGCGTCTACCAATTCCGCCACGTCCGCTTAGTCTCAGAAGATCAGATACTTAGCGCGTTTTCCGGAGAAGTGGAATTGGGATAGTCTCTGGCCAAAACGCCCCCCACCTTTAAGTGAGCGCGCCGCCAAAGCAAAGCCTCAATGCGGACACTTGGGGTGTTTACCTGCGGCGAGCTTTAGGCAATCTCAACATAATCCACTTAACGAAGGTCCGATGCCCAACTCGCTGTCCCATCGCCGGTTATTCTCGCACAGCCTTGCCACGCTGGCGCTGGTTGCGCTCGGAGCCGGCCTGTCCGGCTGCGCCGGGATGAGTGACACCATTTCCCCGGCCTTCGCCGACCCCGCCAAGTACGATCTCTACGATTGCAAGCAGCTCGAGCCCGAGCGCAAGAGCCTTGCCGCCCGCACCGCGGAGGTGCAGGGGCTGATGACGAAGGCCGAAACCGGCGTCGCCGGCTCCGTGGTGGCGGAGATGGCCTATCGCAATGACTATATTGCGCTGCGCGGACAGTCGAAGCTGGCTGATGAAGCCTGGCAGAAGAACAGGTGCCAGGAATCGAAACCGGAAGCCAGACCTGCGCCGGTCCCGCCATCGATCACGGCTCCCGCTGCCAAGGGCAGCCGTTCGAAGGCTAGCCGTAGCGCGAATTAAGGTGTCGTTGCTCGGATGGAGCGAAGCGTAATCCGGGGGCCGTAGAGCCCGCGGATTCACACTCGCCAGTCATAGATCCAGTCCTGCCGCGCCAGCATGCGCTGCGGGCCCATCGCCTTGATGGCGACGTCGCGCGCCAGCGCCAGTGGTCCGGTGAGATGATAGATGCGCCCCTGTTGCCGCGCGGCGCGCTGCACGCGCAGCACGCGGCCGCGCCGCAGCCGGGCATAATGCTTCAGGGTTGCCGGGATGCCCGCGATATTGCCGCCCGGGCTTTCGCTTAAGGATTTGGCGAGCACGGCGGCGTCCTCGATCGCCATTCCCGCGCCCTGCGCGGCAAACGGCAGCATTGCATGCGCGGCGTCGCCAAGCAGTGCGATCGCACCGTCCGTCCATTCGCCAATGTCGGGCAGGGTGAACAGCGCCCATCGCCGCCACCCGTCGACGGCGCCGATCAGCATCCGCGCGGTCGCGGGCCAGCGCTGCGAGGCGAACGCGCTCTTGAGTTCGTTGGCATCGCCGGGTGCGCTCCAGCCCGGCCTGTTCCAGGTTCCCGGCACGATCGCCACCACGTTGATCTGGCGCGCCGCCGAGATCGGGTAGGCAACCAGATGCGCGTCCGGCCCCATCCAGAGCTGCACCCGCGGCGCGGTATATTCGCGCGGCAGCGTCGTCGCATCGAGGGTTCCGCGCCAGGCGATCAGGCCGGAAAACTGCGGTTGCACCGCCGGGAACAAGTGGTTCCGTACCGCCGACCAGATGCCGTCGGCTCCGATCAGCGCCACGGCCAGCTCCTGTTGGCGTGCATTGCCGCGGCGCTGGACCACGGTCAGCCCCTTGGCGTGCGAGGTCACGTCCTCGAACTGGCAGCCGAGCCGCAGATCGATGTCCGGATGGTCGTTGACCTCCGCCTGAAGGGCGCCCTGCAGATCGGCGCGGTGCATCACCCAATAGGGCGCGCCGGCGCGAAGGCTGGCGGCTTCGCCGAGCGGCAGGCGGGCGATCTCGCCACCCGCCCGCGCACTCATGATGTTGATGGCCTCGGGCGTCACGGCACGCGGCGCAAGCCGCGACCGCAGGCCGAGGTCGACCAGGATGCGGCTGGCGTTGGGCGAAAGCTGCAGCCCAGCACCGGCTTCCTCCAGCCGTTCGGCCTTCTCCAGAATGATGACGCGGAAGCCTTTCGCGGCGAGCGAAAGCGCTGCCGTCAGTCCCCCGATCCCGGCACCAGCAACGATGATGGTGCGCGCGGCAGCCACCGAAAGGTCAGGCGACCTTGTCCTTCAGGACGCATTCCGGCGGGCGGGCCTCACCCGCGGCGAGGTCGGCGGCAAAGCGGTACAGCGTCGAGCAATAGGGACAGATGATCTCGTTATCGTTGCCGAGGTCGAGGAACACGTGCGGATGGTCGAACGGCGGGTTGGCGCCCACGCACATGAATTCCTGCGAGCCGATCTCGATCACCGAGACTCCGGCGTCGTTATGGAAATGCGGAACGACATGGTCGGACATCAGGTTCACCTTGGATAGCAACGACGGGCGCACGCAATCAACGCGACGCGGCAATTTCGAAATGCCGCGCACCATCCATAATGGCGGGTGCCGATGATTCCTAGAGCCGATTCTTGGAGCCGATTCGGGAGGTCCCGCCGCACATCTGCTCATGCAAATTCGACACAATCTTGTCGTGGGAGAAAAGCCCTTCTTTCGTCGGGGCAGTTGTGTCTTAAAAACGGCATACCATCTTGAGAAAGACGAAAACATTGGGCTTTTTGGGATGAGGCGGTTGCGGGTCGGTTCGACGCTGGCAGGGGCGTTAGGGTGCATGGCGCTCAGCGTGGCGGTGTGCGCGGCGCTGTGGCCGCACGCCCGAGAGGCCACAGCCATTCTGGCGGCGCAGGACGACCCTGCGGTGCTGTCCGATATCCACATCAATTCGGCCCTGCGGAGCAATCAGTCGTTGGTCGCCGACCATATCGAGGCGGCCCTCGCGGAGGGTGATTCCGATCTCGCCAACAGCTTTGTCGAACTCGCCCGCGACAAGGGCATTCTCGTCAGCGACAAACTGTCGAAGCGCGTCAGCGATGCCGTTACCGACGCGGGTTCGGCTTCGCATTTTGCCAAGCGCTTTGCCACCGGTCTGGTGACCGGTAGGACCGACGACGTCGCGAGCCTGTCGGGTACGGTCGCCGGCGATCTCTTCGTGTACGGCGATATCAGGGACGTCGTGCGCGAGGGCAAGCATCTGGCGACGGGCGAGGACGTGGACCGGCTGGTGCTGGGCCTGGCGACGGTAGGGCTCGCGGTGACCGCCGCGACCTATGTGTCTGTCGGCGGCGTCGGCCCGGTGCGCGCCGGCCTCAGCATGGTCAAGGGAGCCCGCAAGGTCGGACGGCTGGGCGAGGGGCTGACGCAATGGGCCGGGCGTTCGGTGCGCGAGGTCGTCGATGCGCCCGTCCTGCAGCAGGCGGTCGCGAAGGGCTCGGTGCTGCGGCCGGGAGAAACCATTACCGCGATCAAGGCGGCGTTCCGTGCCGAGAAGGCCGGCGCGCTGGTGCGGCTGGCGAAAGACGTCGGACGCGTCGGCGAAAAGGCCGGCACGCGCGGGGCGCTTGATACGTTGCGCATCGCGCAAGGGCCAAAGGACGTCGCGCGCGCCGCACGGCTTGCCGAATCCAAGGGCGGCCAGACTCGCGCGATTCTGAAAGTGCTCGGCCGCGGCGCGCTGCTGCTGGCGACCGGCGCCTTCAATCTGACGATGTGGCTGTTCGGTGCGCTGTTGGCGCTGTTCGGTTTTCTGTCGTCGATCAAGGCGACCACCGAGCGGGCCACCGAAGCGTGGCTGCGTCGCAAGAAGGCGCGGCGATTGAGACGGCAGGCGGCGGCAGGCTTGCCGTCCGGCCCTGCTCTGGCGGGCGCTGTCGCGCAAGGCTAGACTTCGAAGGCTAGACTTGCAGTCATTGCAAGTTCGCCCATTCCGATCCCCAAAACATGGAACTGATGATGCCGAGTTTTCACAACGGCGCTGTCGAAATTGCCTATCTCGACGAAGGCGAGGGCGATCCGATCGTTCTCGTGCACGGCTTCGCCTCCAGCAAGAACGTCAACTGGGTCTATCCGACCTGGGTTTCCGATCTGAGGAAAGACGGCCGCCGCGTGATCGCGCTCGACAATCGCGGCCACGGCGATTCCGAAAAGCTGTACGATTCCGCTGATTACGAAATTGCGATCATGGCAAGCGACGTCATCGCGCTGCTGGATCATCTGGGAATCGAACGCGCCGACATCATGGGCTATTCGCTGGGATCGCGAATGACGGCGATCCTGGCCCGCGAGCAGCCGCAGCGGCTGCGCTCGGCGATCCTCGGCGGCATCGGGATCGGGCTGATCGAGGGCGGCGGCCCCGGCGAGAACGTGGCCATCGCGCTGGAGGCGCCGTCGCTGGAGGACGTCGCCGACCCGGTCGGTCGGACGTTTCGCGCTTTCGCCGACCAGACCCGCTCCGACCGCCGCGCGCTTGCTGCCTGCCTGCGCGGTTCGCGGCAGCTGATGACATCGGAGGAGGCCGCCGGGATCGGCGTCCCGGTCCTGATCGCGGTCGGCACCAAAGACGAGATCGCGGGCTCAGCCGCGGCGCTCGGGAAAATCATTCCGGGCGCCGAGGTGCTCGACATTCCGAACCGCGATCACATGCGCGCCGTCGGCGACAAGGTCTACAAGGTCGGCGTCACCGACTTCCTGTCGCGGCGGCAATGAGCGCTTGCGCGCTTCACCGGTGAAATGCCGGATCGCCGCGATCAGCAACACCGTAGTCGCAAGCCACGCCATGCGCGCGCCGTAACGATCGTGCGGGCCTGATATCACCGCACAGATGAACGCGTTGCCGAGCACGGCGAACGAAACCGTACCGGCGAGTAAAGTGAGATCGTCGAGCGGCCGGCGCAGCACGCCGTGGCCGAACAGGATCGCGGCCAGCAGCATCGAGGCCAGCGCGACGGGAACGTGAATCCGGTTGATTGCGGTGAAATCGAAATGCCAGCGCTGCTGCTGCGCCGCGCGCATCGGCTTCACCTGCGCGGGAAGAAAGCGCTCGACGATGCCGTAGGTATGGCCGAGCCAGACACCGATGCCTTCACCGGTGGCGACCTGAACCAGTTGCTGCGCAGTCCCCGTCAGCGCCGCCTTGGCTTGCCAGGTCGGATATTCGGCCAGCGAATGCAGCACGATAAAGCCCATCTCATCGCTCAATCCCTGAAAGCGGCCGAGCGTGTTGAACATGCTGTTGCCCCACAGGAACTGGTCGGCGGTGGCGGGAAGCTGATTGCGATAGGGGCAGAGCTTGAAGCTCTGCTTTGGACACTGATCGCGCAAATACTGCGCGACGATGCCGTCCTGCAGCATCCGCCCGAAGGCGACGCCATAACCGCCGGGCGTCCATGCCAGTTTTCCGGACAATGCGAAATTGGTCGACAGCAGCAGCGCAGCGCCGGCGACGATGGTGAGGCTACCTTGTGTCAGTCCGGCAACGGAAATCCGCCCGCGCAGAAAGGGACGCGCGATCCACCCCATGCAGCACAGGCCCAGTAGCACCGCGAGCGTTGCACTGTGCGTCGCGGCGGCGAAAGCGGTGAGACCGAACAGCAGGCATTTTTCCGGGATCGATGTCCGCTCGCCATGCGCGACCAGGATGAAGAGTGCCAGCACGGACAGGCCGGCGAAAATGTCGGTCAGCAGCGTGCTGGCGAGCCACGGCAGCGAGGTGGTCAGGACCAGCACGAGGCTCATGGCCAGGAGCCGCAACGGCTGGGACTGGCCGAGCACGCGCAGCGTCAACTGCAGGATCCACAACGTCGCCAGTGCGTTGAACCCGAGGTTGATCCAGAAGCTCGAATCCTCGCCGAAATGGAGATAGAGGCCGAACGTCGTGGAGCGGCTGGGCACCAGATAGCCTTCATACCACCGCGCCAGGTAGCCGCCGGTATCCCACTGGAGCAGGGGATAGCCATTCCACAGGGCGGGGGCCAGCAACATCAACGGGATGGCGATGGCCGCGATCCAGGTCGACCGCGAATCCGCAGCGGTCCGCGCCCGCAATATCTGGGTGCTGGTGTGGCTTTCCCCCATCAGGGCAGCATCTGCCGAATGACGGGTCCGCCGAAATTCACCAATAGTCGGACGCCGGCCGGCTTGATTTCCGGAAATCGCTGACCACCTTGAACTGACCCCAGGGGGCATCCGGCGGGGGTTTATTTGCCGAAGCCTGCCGGGGACAGAAGTCCGCCCGCCGTGCTATAATAGCAACCAAACCAGTGAATTTGCGAGAGCAATCATGGCAGTGCATCAGGTCAATCCGCAAGCATCGAAGCTCGCCGCGCTCGATCCGATCTGGGATCGCGTCCGGGGCGAGGCGGAGGACATCGTCCGCCGCGAGCCCGAACTGGCGTCCTTCATCTATTCGACCGTGCTGCATCACGAGCGCTTGGAAGATTCGGTGGTGCATCGCCTCGCCGAGCGGCTCGATCATTCGGCGCTGTCGGGCGACTTGATCCGCCAGACCTTTGACGAGGCGCTGCGCGACGAACCCGATATCGGCAACGCGTTCCGCGCCGACCTGGTCGCAGTCTACGACCGCGATCCCGCAACCTCGCGCTTCATCGATCCGTTGCTCTACTTCAAGGGTTTTCACGCGCTGCAGACACACAGGCTGGCGCACTGGCTCTATCAAAAGGGCCGCAAGGATTTCGCCTACTATCTGCAGAGCCGCTCGTCGGCGGTGTTTCAGACCGACATCAACCCCGCCGCCAGAATCGGCCGCGGTATTTTCCTCGATCACGCGACCGGCTTCGTCTGCGGCGAGACCGCCGTGATCGACGACGACGTTTCGATCCTGCACGGCGTCACGCTCGGCGGTACCGGCAAGGAGAACGAGGACCGTCATCCGAAGATCAGGCGCGGCGTGCTGATCGGGGCGGGCGCGAAGATTCTCGGAAATATCGAGATCGGTCATTGCGCGCGCATCGCCGCGGGCTCGGTGGTGGTCAAGCCGGTGCCACACAACGTCACGGTGGCCGGTGTCCCCGCCAAGATCGTCGGCGAGGCCGGCTGTGCAGAGCCTTCGCGCACCATGGATCAGATGCTCGGCGCGATCGGGCTTTGATTTTCCACACTTTCTCGCAGCCGTATTTGTGAAGTTACGGCTGGTAGTCTGCGCCGTCTCGTCCTAAAAACCTCCCGGAAATTCAAAGAATCCGATTGGAGACCGCCGTGGACGTTCAGGAAGTCAGGAAGCTCGACGCCTATCTCAAGCGCGTATTCGGCAATCCCAAGATCCGCGTAGTGCCGCGGCCGAAAAAGGACGACTCTGCCGAAGTCTATATCGGCGAGGAGTTCATCGGCGTGCTGTTCGTCGATGACGAGGACGATGATCGCTCGTTCCAGTTTCAGATGGCGATCCTCGAGGAAGATCTGGCCGACGTCGGGTGAGGCGCGTGCCGCGATGTCGTAGGGCGGGCAAAGTGACTTGTCCGCCGTAGCTCGAAGAGCGAAGGCGGAAGCGTGCCCACCAGCTTACTTTCGTAATCGTGAATTGCGATGGTGGGCACGGCGCTTTCGCGCCTTTGCCCACTCTACGGGGTGGCCTAGCTCTTCGGTCCCTGCATCTGCGCCGTCAGCCGCTCCATCGCATTTGCAACGTCGCGCCATTGCGGCAGCCAGCTGCGCGGAAAGCGGAACGTCAGATCGGCGCCGTCGACGCGGCGCTCGCTCAGGCACATGCCGGGCGTCTGGCCGTCGCGCGAGCAGCGCGCATTGAGGCTCGGCGTAGCGGCGGAGAACAGGTCCTCATTGGCGTAAGGCGAGCCGTCGCGAAAAGTGCGCATCGTCAATCCATCTTCCACCAGCGTGGAAGCCTGCTCGAGATAGCGCGGATAGATCGTGCGGACCCGCGCGTCCGGCGCCAGCGTATCGTGGTGGGCCGATATCGACAGGAAGATCCTGTCGATCGGCTGTACCTTTTCTTCGATCGTATCGGCGCTGACGTGCTTCGGCGCATCCGGCGGTTCCAGCGACGGGAAGACGAAATTGAGATCGACCCGCTCCTGCGGCCCGGAGTGGCGCTGGATCTTCCGGCGGATCGCCGCTGTCGGCACGTTGAAGAGCGTGGCGCCGACGCTGACCGGCAACCGACCGGGGGCGCTGGCAGGGCGCGCCACCCAGGTCGGCCACAGCAAATAGGCGACCAGCGCAACGGCGCTCGCAGCAATGGTTACCGCGACCATGATCAGGATCATGTGCGAGCGCGGGTCCCTGCGGGTGTCGCGGGCAATGTGCTGGGCCGTCGAAAGCAAGGTCATGAACGAAGCATCGGTCGAGGAAGAGCCAGGCGAATCATCCCGCGAATATGCCACGGGGCGAGTGATTTCCTCATGATTTCGCGGGAGTCCGGCCCCCGACAGCCATGCGCAAACGAGGTCCCTGCGGTCCGTTGTTAACCTTTCCTTAAGGATGCTGTGGCGGCCGCCGCCCAATTTTGCGAAAGCAGGGCGCGGTTTTCGAGTAGGGGAAGTTGCCACCATGTCGCCCGATGCGTTGAATTCCCTGTTCTCCCTTTTCATCGGCTTCGCGCTCGCGGGCGCGCTCACCAGCGGTTATCAGGCGATGGCGGCGCGGCCGGCGGGGTTCGGGCTGCTTGGCGAAGGCGTGGCGCCGAAGACGTTTGCGGCCGTGCCGTTTCTGGTTTTCGCCGCACCCTTCATCATCATGCGCAACACGTTGCGCGGCGCGAAGATCGAGCGCCGCCGCTTCGAATTCGTGATGATGGCGACCGTGCTTTCAGGCTTCTGGAGCTTGATGTCCGGCACGTTTTTCCTGATGACGCTGCGTGCCACCGGCGTGCTGGCCTGAGGCTTCAGGCCTGCTCGCTTGATCCCGCGCCAGCGGCTGTGCCAAGGTCTCCGCTAGAGCCATTTCCGTTCTGATTGAATCAGAACGGAGCTCTAGCCTTTTGTTTTGACGCGTTTTCTTCCCGCGAACCGGGAGCCACTTCGCTCGAAAACGCTCTGACGGAGACCTTTTTGCTATGGCGATCTACGAACTCGACGGACAGGGACCTGAACTCCCTGGAGACGGAAACTATTTCATCGCAGATACCGCCGTCGTGATCGGCAAGGTGCGCCTTCTGAATTCGGCCAGCGTGTGGTTCGGCGCGGTGCTGCGCGGCGACAATGAGTGGATCGAGATCGGCGAAGGCTCCAACGTGCAGGACAATTCCACCTGCCACACCGACCGCGGCTTTCCGCTGACGATCGGCAAGAACTGCACCGTCGGCCACAATGTCATCCTGCACGGCTGCACGCTCGAGGACGACGCGCTGGTCGGGATGGGCTCGATCGTGATGAACGGCGCTCGCATCCGTCGCGGCAGCATTGTCGGCGCGGGATCGGTCATCACCGAAGGCAAGGAATATCCCGAATATTCCCTGATCATCGGCTCGCCCGCGCGCGTGGTCCGCACGTTGACGCCGGAGCAGGTGACGGCGATGGGAAGTGCTGCGAAATTCTACGCGCTCAACGGTCCGCGCTTCAAAAACGGATTGAAGAAAATCGGCTGACGACGCCGGCCTGCTTTCGGGCTCAGGTGCCTTCGCCTTCCCTTGCCGCGCGGGCGCCGGCGACTTTTTCATGGCCGGCGGCCCAGAGCGCATGCTCGTCGCTGCCATCCTGATACGGATTGGCTTCCGCCGGCATGTTCTGGCGTGCGGCGCGCTGGCCCTGCTCGAAAGGATCCGGGTCGGAATTCATGATGGCGCCTTTCCGGTTTTCGATCTTGTCGTCTTCGGCGTCGCGTCCTTGGAAAGCCTCGCACTCTTTCGCAGCGCATCCTTCAGATCAATGGGAATGCCGTGCTTCTTGAGCAGGTCGGCAAAGGCTTCGTCGGCCAGTTCCTGAAACGTCCCCATTCGATCGCGTGCAAGCTGGGTGAGCTTGTCGAGCGTGTCGTCGTCGAAGGCGATCAATTTGCGCAAGCGTGACCACTCCGGGCATCGAGCGGATGTGAGTGAATGATCGGGCGGCGGAATCGTTCCGGCAGGAACAACGGCCGGGCCGCCGTCGTTGCTCCGAAAAGGAGATTTCCCATGAAGCTGGTATCTGCAGCCGCCGCAGTTGCGGCAATCACAATCCTGATATCCCCGGTCGCTTCGTTTGCCCAGAGCGCAGGCGGATCCGCGGGCGGGTCGTCTGCCGGCAGCAGCAGCGGTAGCGCCGCCGGCTCGCCGAGCGCAGGCTCTGCCGGCGCCGGTTCGCAAGGCATCAGCGGCGTTCCTCCCGGGCCTGCCGCTCCCGGAGGACTTAACAATGCCGGCGAAGATCCAAGCGGCGCGGCGAACGCGTCCAGGCGCGCGTCTCCACCTGCGCCTGGGACCAACACCGCCGGCACTGCGCAGTCGTCTGGCGGCGGCGTCAACACTGGCAGCGGCGTAACCACGGGGTCGGGAAGATCGGAAAAGGACGTCGACACCGCAATCTCCGAAGAGAACAAGATGATCGATCGCAAGGTGAAGAGCATTTGTCGCGGCTGCTGATCTCCCGGAGCGCAGGTCGCGCAGATGTGAGCAAAATTGCCCAGCCGTCTCGGAGAACCCGTCCTAAGGTTGGTGCGGGATCTGTGAGGATCCGACGCCGAGAGCGTCGAGCCTTCGAACTCAAGATCACGGAGGATGTGTCATGTTACGCAAAATGATGGTCGCCTTTTTCGTGACCGCCTCAGTCGCCATGCTGGCCCCGGATACAGCTTCGGCCCGTTTTGGCGGCGGTGGCGGTGGCGGTTTCCGCGGCGGCGGGATGGGAATGGGTGGCGGCGGCTTCCGCGGCGGCGGGATGGGAATGGGTGGCGGCGGTTTCCGCGGCGGCGCGGTCGGAATCGGTGGCGGCGGCTTCCGCAGTGGCGGGATCGGAATAGGTGGTGCGGGCTTACGCGGTGGCGGGATTGGAGTGGGCGGACCTGGCTTCCGCACTGCCGCGATCGGAGGACCTGGCTTCCGTGCTGCCGCGATCGGCGGCGGTTTCCGTTCGGCCGCTTTGCCAGCAGCCGGATTTCGCGGCGGCACCTTCGCCGTCAACCGCTTCCGCGGCGGCTTCCATCCCGGATTCCGGCATCGCAGATTTCCGGTGGTAGCGGTCGGCCTTGGCCTTGGCCTGGGCTACGGGCTCTACGGACCCTACGGCTATTACAACGACTATGATTACGGCTATTACGGCTATGACGATTCCTATTATTACGGCGATAGCGGCTGCTACATCGTTCGCCGGAGTGTGCTTACTCCATATGGCTGGCGCATTCGGCCCGTTCAGGTATGCGGCTGACCTGGGACGTCCGGTCGCACGACAAGGAGCAAAATAGGCCAAGTCAACTCCGAGAACTCGTTCTAGACTTAACCCGGGATCTGCGAGGATCCGACGCCGAAAGCGTCGAGCACTTCGAGGGCGAGATCACAGCGGCATGAATAGCGCGACCTCGGTGTTTTCATCACCGAGGCCGTGGTTTTTATTCCGTTTGCTGATGCGCCGTTTGCATCTGATCAGGGATGTTGAACATGCTCACAGCCCCGGCATTGACGTTGCTATTTCTGATTATCGTGATTTGTCTGGGTGCGGCCTTCGTCTGGATGTTCTGGGAAATCGAGCAGAGGACGTCCAGGCCGCATCGGATACCCAAGCCATACCGCAAGAGCGATCACGTCGGATAGGCGATCTCGACAGCGTCGTGCGCTATCGCGTACTGCGCGCGATGCTTTGGCGTCTGCCGTCACCAGCCATCATTCGCAATTTTCCGAAAAATTGCGACTATTAGTTGATGCATCCTTAGATGGTCGCATGGAACTTTGCCGCGCGTACATGGAACCTTCGCATGTCTGGCAAAGAATTTGTGGAGGCGGGAAACTTGTAGTGCCGCGACCTGTCGCGGATGGTGGCTTGATTGATCGTCTCATCCACGTCAGATCTCTCGTCGGCCCTCAAATCGTGCACACGAGAGTTTCGAGCTTCCGTCAGCTTGATCGCGCTGTTGTGGGGCTTGTGTTGCGCGCAGCCGGCGATGGCGCAATCGCTGCCGACCGGCGGAACGGTGGCGAGCGGGAACGTTGCGATCGGTTCGACTTCGCCGAGCAGTCTCACGGTCACCCAGTCGAGCCGCACCGGCATCGTCAACTGGTCGAGCTTTTCGATCGGGCAGGGCCACCAGGTCCAGTTCGATAACGGCAGCGGCGCGACGCTCAACCGCGTGACCGGCAATGTGCCGTCGTCGATCAACGGCGTCCTGTCGGCGACCGGCTCGGTCTACCTCGTCAATCCGTCGGGCATCGTCGTCGGACCGAGCGGCGTGATCAATACCGGCGGCAGCTTCGTGGCCTCGACGCTCGATGTGAAGGATGCGGAGTTCCGCGCCGGAGGATCGCTGACCTTCAGCGGCAACAGCAACGCCTCGGTGGTGAATCTCGGCAAGATCGGCGCGTCGAAGGGCGACGTCGTCCTGATCGCGCGACAGGTTCGTAACGACGGCTCGCTGAGCGCGCGCAACGGCACCGCCGCGATGGCGTCCGGCAGCGAGGTGGTGTTGAGCGACGGCTCGCTCGGCAACGGCAAGGTGCTGGTGCGGCGTCCGGCGCAGGACGGCGAGATCCGTAACAGCGGCGCGATCCGCGCCGCCGAAGTAGAATTGCGCGCCAATGGCGGCAACATTTATGCGCTCGCCGGCAACACCGGGCGGGCCATCACGGCAACAGGCGTCGCCAGCAAGGGCGGACGAATTTTTCTCACGGCCGAGGGCGGTTCGGTCAATGTGACGCAGAAAGTTGTGGCGCGGCGCCTGCAAGCTAACGCGGCGCGGGGCTCGTTCAGCGGCGGCGACGTCGTCGTCAGCGGCAACAAGGTCGTGGTCGGCGGCACGATCAAGGCGAAGGGCGACGGCGGCGCCGGCGGCACCGTCGTGGTGACGGGCACGGACATCACCCTGACGTCGGGCGCTGCGCTCGATGCCAGCGGGACATCGGGCGGCACCGTGCTGATTGGCGGCGACCGGGCCGGTGGATCGGACGCCGCGCTCAAGTTTCTGCCGCAGACCATCGCCAATGCACAGAGCACGACGGTTGAGGCGGGTGCGACGATCACGGCCGACGGCACGTCGGGCACCGGCGGCAATGTGGTGGTGTGGTCGGATGGCACGACGTCGTTTGCCGGCGCCATCAGCACCCGGGGTCTGCGCGGCGGCTTCATCGAGACCTCGGGGCATGTGTTCAACTTCACCGGTGGCAGCGTCAATGCCGGCAGGGGCGGTGCATGGCTGCTCGATCCCGTGGATCTGACGATCGACGCGACGCTCGCCGGCACCATCGCGACCGCGCTCGACGCGGGCAGCGATGTCACCCAGCTGACGAGCGCGTCCGGCAGCGGCGGCAACGGCGACATCACGGTGGCAAGCGGCATCAACTGGTCGAGCGATGCAACGCTGACACTCAGCGCCTATCGCAACATCGCGATCAACGCCAACATCGCCAGCACCGGCGGCGGTGGTGTCGTGCTGAGCGCCGACAATTCCGGCACGGGGACAGGCACCGTGACGTTCGGCGGCGGGCAGATATCGACGGCGGGGACCGTCTCGATCTTCTACAACCCGACCGGCAGCAGTTCGACCGTCAATGCCACCAAGTACACGGCGCCGACGCAGACGAACTTCAGCGGCAACGTCACCGGCGGCGCCACGCTCAAGACCAACATGCTGGTCAACACCGTCTATGACCTGCAGAACATGAAGAACAGCCTGGCCGGCACCTATGCGCTCGGCCGCGACATCGATGCTGCAATCACGTCCGGCTGGAACAGCGGCACCGGGTTCGAGCCGATCGGAGCCGGGATCAGCTTCACCGGAAACTTGAACGGCCAGGGCCACACGATCTCCGGCCTCTTCATCAATCGGCCGGGTAGCCAAAATGTCGGGCTGATCAGCTACCTCGGCACCGGCGCCGCGGTGAGCAACATCGGCGTCATCGGTGCGACCGTAACCGGCGGGACTGCTGTCGGCGCGATCGTCGGCTCGAACTACGGGGCGGTCACGAATGTCTATTCGAGCGGATCGGTCACCGCCACCAATGCCGGCGCCGGCGGTCTTGTCGGCTACAATTTTCAGACCGTGTCGAATGGATATTCGAGCAGCACCGTGAGCGGACCGCTCTACGTCGGGGGCGCCGTCGGGCTGAACAATATCGCCAGTCTCGGCGGCGGCAACGTCAGCGCTGGCGCGATTTCCCAGGTCTATGCGACGGGTGCCGTTACCGGCACGGGCGGCAGTCCGAGCGCTATCGGCGGCTTGGTCGGCTTCAACGGCAACTCGATCACGCAATCCTACTGGGATAGCTACACGACGGGCCGGGCGTCCGGCGTCGGCTCCGGCGGTTCGGCCGGCGCGACGGCCGTGACCAGCGACCCCGCGCAATCCGCCGCGGCCAACTACGCCTTCAAGCAGATCGCCTATAGCGATTTCGATTTTGTCCCCGGCAATACCTCTACCGGCTGGTTCTTGGTCGATGGCCGGACCCGCCCATTCGGCCAGTGGGAATATTCGACCAATATCGCGAACGCACATCAGCTTCAGTTGATGGCGATGAATCTTGATGTGAGCTACACGCTCGCATCCAACATTGATTTTTCGAGCGGCCTTGCCGTGGGCGGCAAGTATCCCGGCATGTGGTCGGCGAGCGGGTTCTCGCCGATCGGCGATTATTCCAACCAGTTCGCGGGGGGCTTTGACGGCCAAGGCCGTGTGATCTCGAACCTGGCGATCGATCTGCCGTCGACTAACTATGTCGGACTTTTCGGATATGCCGGAGCCGGAGCTGCGCTGAGCAATGTCAGCTTGCAAGCCGCAACTGTCGCTGGGGCGGCGCGCGTCGGCATCCTGGCCGGCATGTCGAGGGGGACCATCAGCAATGCCTCCGCGACCGGCACGGTCACGGCCGGTGGTTATGGCGGAGGGCTGGCAGGCGAATCCTCAGGTAGCGTCGCCAGTAGCTGGGCGGCCGTCGCGGTCGCCGGCACAACCACCACCAGTTCGTCCATGGGCGGCCTCATCGGATGGAACAACGTGGACGGCACCATCCAGGATAGCTACGCGATCGGCAACGTGACGGCGGGTACCGCGGGCACGCGCGCCGGCGGCCTCGCCGGTAACAACAATGGCAGCATCCTCAGGAGCTATGCCACTGGGGCAGTCAGTGGTGGCAGCCAGGGAGTCGGCGGCCTGGTCGGCTTCAACAGCGGCACGCCGCCGGCAACCATTGTTGAGTCCTATGCAACCGGAGCAGTGACCGCGACAGCTTTCGCGGGCGGACTGGTCGGCATCAACACCGTGGGAGCTTCGGTCAGCAAGTCCTACGCGACTGGAGCGGTCACAGCCACGGCAGCCGCCACCGCATCGACAGCCGGGGGACTGATCGGCAGCAACTCCGGAGCCGTCACTCAGTCCTATGCGACAGGGGCCGTCAACGCCACGTCCGCTCTCGCGGCTACAACGGTAGCGGCCGGCGGGTTGATCGGCATCAACTCCAGCACGGGCACAGTCACGCAGTCCTACGCAACCGGCGCCGCGGTCAGCGTGGTCTCGGTTTCCGGCACGTCAACAGCGGGTGGATTGATCGGCAGGAACGTCGGCGGAGCCGCCGTGATGCAGTCCTACGCGGTCGGTGCGGCCACCGCCACCGCCGCGGCCGGGACAGCAATGGCGGGCGGACTGATCGGCAGCCACAGCAGCACGGGCACGGTCACACAGACCTATGCGACGGGTGCGGTCAGCGCCATCTCGCCTTCCGGCACCGCAATGGCCGGCGGCCTGATCGGATCGGCCACCGGCACGGGGGCCGTTACGTCGTCCTACTGGGACACCGATACGTCCGGCAGGGCGAATGCCGTCGGCAGCGGCGCCAGCACCGGCATCACGGGCCTCACCACCAGCCAGATGCAGGATCCCGCAAACTATGCGTCGACCTATGCGGGTTGGGATTTCGCCAATGTCTGGTCCGCGCCGAGCGCCGGCTACTATCCGCAGCTCTACGGCGTCAATTACGTGCTGCGGGTCGCGCCGGACAATGCATCGCGTGTCTATGGCGACGCCAACCCCGCGTTCACCTATTCGATCTACGGCCTGCATGCCGGCGATACGGCCGGGATCATCACCGGCGTCTCGGTATCTACGGCGGCAACGACGGTATCGAATGTCGGCAGCTACGCGATCACCGCCACGGCCGCCGGTGCCGTTAGTGCCTCCGGCCAAGCCTATCGCTTCATCGATGCACCCGGCACATTGGCCGTCACGCCGCGTTCGATCACCGTGACGGCCGACGCCCAGAGCCGTGTCTATGGCGACACCAATCCGGCGTTCACCTATCAGGTCGGCGGCTCAGGCCTCTTCAATGCTGACACGCTGTCGGGCGCGCTGGCGACGTCAGCGACGACAACCAGCAATGTCGGCATCTACGGCATCACGCAGGGCACGCTCGGCTCGCCGAACTATACGATATCGTCTTTTACCGGTGCCAGCCTGACGATCACGCCGCGCGCGATCACGGTGACTGCCGATGCGAAGAGCCGCGCCTATGGCGAAGCCAATCCTGCGCTGACCTATCAGGTCGGTGGCTCGGGCCTCGTCAATGGCGACATGCTATCAGGAGCGCTCGCGACATCGGCGACGACTTCCAGCGCTGCCGGCGTCTACGGCATCACGCAGGGAACGCTGGCGGCCTCATCGAACTACGCCTTCGCCTTCGTTGGAGTGTACCTCACGGTTACGCCTGTGGCGGCCCCTCGCGTACCGACCGCAGAACTTGGAGCTTACGTGAAGTCGCGGATGGCTTTGCCCGCGCCGCAACCGCCCGAGCAGATGCGCGAGCCCGTGAGCATCGAGCAATCGACTCCCGCAATCATCTGCAAATCCAGGCAATGCCTTGAGCTTCCTCATCCGCACAATCGGCGGATTGGCGAACGCGCCAGATTCGTCGATACGATGATCGATCGCAATCGGCTGCCAGCCTTTGTCGACAATTGATGTTGAGTGCGTGCGTGAGGCCAGCGCAAGCGGCCACACACATTTCGAATCTGTCGATACACGCATAAGTTGGTGTAAGCGGATAGGTTTCAACCATTCGCGCTGTAATTTTGTCACAGGTGGAACTCAACCTTAAACCGTTCTTAATCCATAAACCATATTGGTTGATTTATTCATTGTTCGCCGTGTGCGACAGAACGTCGGAAACGTGCAGCACATGCAGACTCACGCGTCGATATCCCGAAGCCCCGGCAGGCTCCGGTTGTCATGATGGCGTCGCTTTCAGGACATTTCGGATCGCGCATGACGCAACGGGTGCGAACATCCGCGCATCATGGAAGCGGAATCGGCACCTGTTGCGCGCTGATCATGACCTGCACGGTTGCGATCGCGCCTGATGGCATTGCGCAGGCGCAAGTGGTGGAGCGCAATCTGCCGCCGGAGCCGCCGCGTCGCGCGTCGGCGATCAAGATCGATACCAACGATCTGCTCAAGAGCGATGACGCAACGCCGCTTGGCGTAAATGTTCAAGCCATCGTTCTGATTGGAGCAAACGCCGGCGCGACACCGGTCAGCGGTGTGAAGGGTGTCGATGTAAGTCAGGTCAGCGGAATCGACGGCGCCGCGCTTCGCGAGCAACTCACGCCATTCGTCGATCGG
This sequence comes from Bradyrhizobium algeriense, assembly GCF_036924595.1. Classification (NCBI taxonomy): domain Bacteria; kingdom Pseudomonadati; phylum Pseudomonadota; class Alphaproteobacteria; order Hyphomicrobiales; family Nitrobacteraceae; genus Bradyrhizobium; species Bradyrhizobium algeriense. Next base: position 2,089,518 of record NZ_JAZHRV010000001.1, read on the forward strand.
CCGCTCAGCCGCAAGCTGATTGCCGAAGTGCAGGCGGCGGTGGCCGCGGCTTACCGCGAGGCCGGGCGACCGTTCGTATCGGTTACGCTGCCGCCGCAGGAAGTATCGTCCGGCGTGCTCCAGTTGCGCGTGATCGTCTTCAAGGTTGCCGGCGTCAAGGTGACGGGAGCCGCGGCCGAGAGCTATCCGCAAAGCCGCATCCGCCTGGTCTCCGGACAGGAAATCGATGCCCGCAAACTCGAGACCGATCTCGATTGGGCCAACCGCAATCCGTTTCGGCAAGTCGAAGCGGTGTTCGGCCCTGGCAAGGATCTCGGCCTGACCGACGTCAACATCCAGGTGACGGACCGCAAGCCGTGGCAGGTGTACGCCGGCTATGCCAACAGCGGCACGCTCCTGACCGACCGCAATCGCTATTATGTCGGCGCCAGCGGGGCGCCGTCCGCCGATATCTTCGCGTCCTATCAACTCACCGGCAGCAGCAATTTCTGGATGGACGACGGACTGTTCAGCCGGCCCGACGACGCCAAATATGTCAGTCAGGCGGGGCGGCTGCTCACGCCGCTCGGATTACGCACGAGTCTTGAAGTCGTGGGCGATCATGTGCTGACCAATGAGCGGCCCAACGATCTGTTCCGGATCAAGACTCAAACCGGCCAGGCATTGGCAATCGTTCGGACCGCGCTGTCCGGTCTGCTGCCGCCTGCGGCCGGCGATCTCCTCGGTGGCGTCGAACTCAAGCACCAGCTACGCACGACCATCTTCGATGGTACGCCTGTCGCGGAGGGCAGCGCCGATGTTGCCCAGTTGGTGGTCGGGTGGAACGGGCGCTGGTCGGACAATCTGGGCGCCAACACGCTCGACGTCCGTTTCAAGTCCAATCCCGGCGGCATCCTGTCCGGCAACAATTCGGGTGCCTGGAGCGCCTTCACCAACGGACGTGTCACCGACGTGCAGACCAATCTCGTCACCCTCGAGTTTGGCCGCGTCACGCCGCTGCCGAAGGGCCTGTCGCTGAAATCGGAAGTATCCGCGCTGGCATCCTCCAAGCCGCTTCCGGACACCGAACGCATCGGGCTCGGCGGGATCCACGCCGTGCGCGGTTATGTGACCGAAGACGGTGCGGTCGACCAGGCCCTGATCTTGCGCAACTCGCTCTACGTCGCGATGCCCAGCATGCCCGCCTGGATGCCGGGCACGCTGGCGCCGTTCCTGTTGGCCGACGTCGGGTGGGGGCGGGACCTGTATTTCCGGCGCGGCTCCACGCTGTCGTCGGTCGGGGGCGGACTAGACTTTGCGGCCGGGTCGAACTTCAATTCCAAACTGCTGGCGGCGAGGGCAATGACCGACGGGCTGCACACCCCGGTCGGCACCTGGCGCGTGTCGCTGCAGGCGTCAGCAAGCTATTGAGCGCCCCTGTTTCAGCTCACAGATTTCGGGCTAAAGCGGGATGAGATTCGGTTGGGCCGTGACAACGGACCATTTTTCTTTCTCCTGCCCGGACGCAAGCAGCACGAGTGCGGCGAGCCGGCCCCTTCTACTTTGCATGGGGTTGTTTTCGCGATTTTGTGTCCAGGCTCTGCGTGCCGCCGAAGAGGCGCTGCGCTGGTCTAGCTCAACCAGCCGGTTAGTAGGAGGCGCACGGCGCAACGGCCCAAAAATCGGGCACAAAAAAACAAGGCCGTCGACGCAGTATACCGTCAACGACCTTGCCAGCCCCGGATATTGAAATCGGCTCACGCCATCCGGTGAATTTCAGGATGCCCGGGATTCTCACGTGGATATGTGAACCAGTTCACAAAGGCGGAAAAAAGTTGCGACAAGGCGTGCCGTAGCGGTGGAAAATATCCCGTCGTCCGCGGCCTGGTGCAGTGGCCCGAATCGGACCGCCTCCCAAGGTAGCTGCAATGACGGTTGTTGTGAGGCGGCTATAGGGTCAGCCGCGCGCCTTGGCGCGGCTGCGGTTCGCGCTCCGGTTTGAGCGGGGCTTTGCCTTGGCTGACCGCGTGCGTGGCGCCGGAGCCGCGGCGGGTTCGGCGGCTTGCGCGCTGGCAAAAGATTGCCGCAGGCCATCGATTGCTTCGGTGAGCGTTCCGACCTGCTCGGAAAGCTTCCTGGTGTCGGTCTGCTGCGCGGCGAGCAGGCGGCGCACGGTCAGCAACTGATCCTGCACCACCTGCAACTGATCGATCGATTCCTGCTGCGTCGCTTCCAGACCCTTGGTCTTCTCGACCAGTTGTTCGGACGCCTGTGCGGCGCGCGCCTGCAACTGCCGGGTCGCAGCCACGCGTTCGGTCTCGGGGGCGCTGCCGGTATAGGCACGCCAGAGGGTGATAGAGGTTGCGCCAACCACAACAATGACGAGGGCCGCAGCGGCGATCGCAATCGGCTGTCCACCGAAACGCGCGATGGGGCTGGCACTCCGGGGCGCGAGTTCGATCATGCGACTCCAAATCCGGACGTGATTCTAAAGTTCCAAAATAGCACAGGCTAGACGGCGCTAAAACCCGGGATTTGCCGTGAGGCCGCGGGATTCCGGGCAAAACCCCGCAAGATCAGGGTCTGGGGCGGCAGGAATGGCCCTTGGGCTAACGGAGATGCGCCTGGATGAACTGACCGGCGTACGCCAGCGCGCGCCGACCGTCCTGGAGGCCAGCATTCCAGACCGGCCATGCATGGATCATGTGCGGCCAGATTTGCAGCGTCACATCGACATCGGCTGCGCCGGCGGCCTCGGCAAGCCGCGCCGCGTCCGCCAGCAAGGTCTCGGCCGATCCGACCTGAATCAGGATCGGCGGAAAGGCCTTGAGGTCGGCGAACAGCGGCGAGATCAGAGGATCCCTCCGACCGATGGAGGGCGGTGCGTAAGCATCCGCGAGTTCGTCGAGATAGGCCTTGTGAATCAGCGGATCGACGGCGTCCTTGGTCGCGAGCGTGCTGCCTGACATCGTGAGGTCGGTCCAGGGCGAGACCAGCCAGGTGCAGGCGGGCAGCGGCTCCCCCGCCGCGCGCAAACGGCTGATCAGCCCGAGCGTCAGGTTGCCGCCGGCGCTGTCGCCGCCGACGGCGATACTCTTGGCCGCAATGCCTTGCCGGCGCAGAAAGTGCCACGCGGTGAGCGCGTCCTCATGGGCGGCGGGGTAGGGATGTTCGGGGGCCAGCCGATAGTCGATCGCAAGCGTACGTGTGCCTGCCGCGCGCCCGGCTTCCGTGACCAGGCGGCGGTGACTGACAATCGAACCGGAGCAGTATCCGCCACCGTGGAAATACAGCAGCACGCGCGAAGGCTCGCTGCCCGGAACGATCGACCACTCGCCGGCGACGCCGTCGCAATCGACGGCCTCGCATGTCACATCGGACGCCACCGGCCAGGTCGACCCGACCTCATTGATGCGTTGCCGCCGCTCCGACCAGCCGACCGGCCGCGGCTTCGAACCCAGCAATGCACGGATGGCGTCGATTTCGCTGTGCGCCACGGTGTGTTCTCCCAGTGAGGCCGTCCATCATGGCACATCGTTCGTGCAGCGCAAAAATCGTAACGGAGACGAACCGGGAGGAAGCCAAAAAATTTTTATGGGGCCCTTGAAACCAAATGGCGGTTTTCTAATTTTTTTTGCTGCCGCCGTTCGGCGGTCCGGGCGCCTGATGGGCCCGGTCTTGAGACGGGCACCGGTCGTGTCCGGTGCCGCTCGTATCCAACTTGCTCTATGGAGGATTTGGCTATGCGCACATACGACTTCTCACCCCTCTGGCGTTCGACTATCGGCTTCGACCGCCTTTTCGATCTCGTCGAAACCGCGCAACGCGCTGGCGAGGATAACTACCCACCCTACAATATCGAGCGGCTGGGCGAAGACCGCTATCAGATTTCGCTCGCGGTCGCCGGCTTCTCGGCCGACGAGATTGCCGTTACCGCCGAGCAGAACACGGTGACGATCGAAGGCCGCAAGGCCGAGCAGGGACAGCGCGAATATCTCTATCAGGGTATTTCCGCGCGCCCCTTCAAGCGCCAGTTCAGCCTTGCCGACCATGTGCAGGTGAAGAGCGCCTCGTTCGAGGACGGCCTGCTGCGCATCGAACTGTTCCGGGAAGTCCCGGAGGCGATGAAGCCGCGCCGCATCGCGATCAACGGCACGGCGCCAGGCAACGTTCAGCAGATCGAGGCGAAGGCGGCTTAAGCCCGTCGCGGCTCGCGAAGGAACCAAAAGGCTCCCGCCCGAACATTGCGGGCGGAAGCGTTTTCTACCTTTGGGAGGATAAACCGATGATCGACCAAGCAGACAATGTGTTTGATCTTAATGCGGTGCTGCATCCGGCGACCGTGTTCGATCACCCGCGCGATGTGGTTGCCGACGCGACACTTTCACTGAGCGAAAAGCGCGCGATCCTGGCGTCCTGGGCCTCGGACGCGGCGGCGGTGACTTCGAATCCCGCGTTGCGCGAGTTGGCGGGCGCGAGACGCATCGTGACGATCGACGAGGTTCTCGAAGCGCTTTCGATGCTCGACCACAAACCGTCGGGACCGCCCGGCGGCAAGCCCATGCGGCAAAAATCGACGTCGCGCGTTGGGCTGGCGGCGTAGGCTTCGAGCTATCCTTGTCCCAAAAAAGGTGCGGCCAGCCTTTGGGGGAAGGCTGGCCGCGCGCGAACCGGTCTGGGACGGGGAGGGGTGGGGATGTGACCGGGTCGCGGGTTCGTAAAATCCTTCTGTCGTTATCGATCGCGTGACGAGGCGGTAGCGACCGCCGGGCGGCTGTCACCGAGCGAGACCCACACATTGGGATCGCTCTGCGACTGACGCTTGACGAAGCGGTAGCCGGTGTCGGTCCAGGCCAGGACGGTTTCGTTCTGGTTGTCGAGAACGAACTCGCCCTTGTCGGTCTTCACGGTTAGCACCGCGTGGCCTTCGCCCTTCTTGTCGCGCACCACTGTGATCAGCAGCGCTTCGCGCGGCCATCCGGCGTCGATCAGCATCTTGCGCTTCAGAAGCACATAGTCCTCGCAGTCACCGTAACCGTCCGTCGGCAACGACCATTTCTCGATCACACCCCAATGATCCATGTCGGTGATCGGCTTGACGGTCTCGTTGACCCACTTGTTGACCCGCAGCAAATCCCGCCACGCCGTCTGCGACATCACGATGTCGCGCGGCTGTGATGCGCCGCCACGGCAATCGCCGGGATTCTCGGCGCAGAATTCGACCCAGCCGATCGGCGAACGCGCGGTCTCGCCCAGGCTGGCATAGAGAGCTTCGCCGGCTTTCGCCGAGACGCCCATTGAAGCGTTTAACCCCAACAGGACGGCGATGACCGCCAGTCCCTTCCCCTGTCCCCTGAACAACATTGTGGCCCCCGTTTCTTGTTGGGACCATGTTTTGCACAAAGGATTTGCGCCGCTGCTAAGTCAGGCAAGTACATTTGACGTGAATACAAGTAAAAGCTGCGGCTAATTCGATCTATACTTGAATCGAATTCGAGTAAAATTTGAAACAACTGCAATTGATTCAAATTGGATGCATTAAGGGCTGTACGCTGCGATAGCAGCAGATGCGCCCTCAAAAGCGCCCTCCGTTAACCGACTTTGGCCGGTGCCCGGACAGGAAAAGGCGGCATCCGGTAACGCAGATACCGCCTTTGAGACTGAAAAATCAGGGATTTTTGTCGGCCCGCGCTTTACCGCGCGGTAACCGCTTCTTCGAGCGCCTCGCCGACTTGCTCGTGGACGAACTCGAGCGCGAAGCCTTCCTCGAGATTTCGCACCACACGGGACTGCACCTTGCCCAGCATGACCAGCGATTTCAGCGGCGGGCGGTTCTCCGCGGCGATGGCGGCGCCCGACAGCGAGAGGTCGATGATGCGGCAGGTCATCTTGCTGCCGTCCTCGAGCGTGAGCAGCGCGATCGGGTTGCGCGGAATGATACGGTCGTGGCGGCGGTCTTCCGGCAGATTGAGGATATCGCGGTTGGCAAGCCAGGTGAGCTGGGCGGCGAGCTTGTCGCGCTTGCGCGCGGTGGCGCCGACCGTCATGGCAAAGCCGTTGTCGATGATGCGGGTGATTTTGCCCTCGACCCGGCCGATATGGTCGAGATAGGCGATCACGCGGTCGCCGACATTGCCGATGCCGGGCGCCAGCAGGGCCAGTCCGCCCGGCGACATGTTAATAATCTGGCAAGGAAATTCGCGGCGGTCCGGCAGCATGTAGCGGCCAAGCAGGTGGACTTTGACGCGCTGAAAGCGCCGTCGCTCCTCGGCGGACGGTACGGTGGTTGTTTTCTTTTGCGCAAACGACATTTCGCTACCCGACAGCCGGTCCTTCGGCGTCAGAAAGACCCTAAGGCCGACAGGGTTAACGATGTGTTAGCGGCGGTTGCATCAAGTGTTGGCATTCACGCGGATCGGGGTTGGCTGCGGCGGGTCCGACGTTCTCCGGCCTCACGGCGTTGCGCGCGAGGCGCCGCCGACCGCCTCGGCGCTCCCGGGACTTCCCAGGCGGCGCAACCCCGGCCGCCGTGGCAGGTCGGCCGGCGTCTTGACGTTGGTTGCGAGGCCAACAGCCTCGAAGCTCTTGATCAGCCACCAGCCGAGATCGATCTGTCCCGGCAACAGCCCCAGCTTTGCGGATTGCGGGAAAGCGTGGTGGTTGTTGTGCCAGCTCTCGCCCATGCTGATCAGCCCCGCAAGTCCGACATTGTATCCCTGTGCGGCGACGCCATCGATCACCCAGGTCTGGCCGCCCCTTCGGTGGGAGAAATGGCCGATCAGCCAGTGGCCGGTCACGCAGAGGCTGATCCGAACGAAAATGCCCCAGACCAGCCAGCTCCAGCCGCCGATGATGAAGAACAAGATCGCCCAGGGCAATTGTTGCCACATCCACGTTCGTTCGACGAAGGCGTAAAAGCGGTCGTTCGCCAGCCTCGGTTCGAGCCGGAATTCCGGCGGGTGCTTTAACACAAGATTGCAATGCAGTTGCCACCATGCATCGCGCCAAAAGCCGGCGCGGTGGCAGGAATAATCGTGGCACTGCGGCTGGCGCTGCGCCCAATCTCGAAAATCGTGCAATCGCACCATCCCGTACGGACCGGCCATTCCCACCAGCGTGCCGAGATAGACGCAGAGATGTTCGAGCCATAGCGGGCAGTCGAAGCTCGAATGGATCAAGCGCCGATGCATGCCGACAGAGTGTCCGAAGCAAAGGGTCACGCCGCTGGTGGTGACGAAGAGGAGGAGGGCACTCCAGGTCAGAAACATCGGCCCAAGGACGACGGCGAAGGCGGTCATCGCGCCGATCCACAGCGATTTCGATGGGCACCAGCGCACCTTCCCGTCGAGCGGGTCGGTTTCGTCATCCGCGAAAATGCGCTCCGAGCCGGGCATCAGCTTCATGCGACTCGATTCGCTCCCGTCGAAGTTGCCGTCGCAGGCTGAGCTTACCTGGCCTGTGTGTCAAATCGTGGGGATGGTAATGCGGAAGCCGGTCACTCGCGGCGGGCCGCGTTCGGCCGAATGAACGGATGTGCGACGTCACAAGGCGATTGTTGCGCGCGGTGGCATTAGGGTTACTCTCGCGTCCGGCCGGGCCCGGCCGAAAATGCCAGCGGACGGAGGAACCGAATGCCGGGAGTTAAGCGGGAACGCGACGACAGCGTCGGCGTGCTGACACTGGACGAGCCTGAGACCCTCAACGCGATGACGCCCGATCTGTTGGGCGATCTCGCGGCAGCCATTGCCGAGATGACCGACGATCCGCAGGTGAGGGCGCTGGTGCTGACCGGCGCCGGCCGCGGTTTTTGCTCGGGCCAGAACCTCAAGGCGGCGCAAATCCTCGGCGAGGACATCGCCGCTGGCGTGATGAAGTATTACTGGCCGGCGTTCAAGGCGTTGCGCGAATGCCGCGTGCCGGTCGTGGTGGCGGTCAACGGCGTGGCGGCGGGCGGCGGGTTCAGCCTTGCGATGGCGGGCGACATGATCGTTGCCGCGCGTTCGGCGCGCTTCATTCAGGTGTTCAGCCGCATCGCGCTGGTCCCCGATCTCGGTTCGACCTGGCTGTTGCCGCGTCTCGTCGGCCGGCAGCGCGCGCTCGAACTGATGATGACCAACGAGCCGCTCTCGGCCGATCAGGCCAGGGAGTGGGGACTGGTCCGCGAAGTCTTCGACGATGCCGCGCTTCGTGACGGCGCGCTTTCGCTGGCGCGTAAACTGGCAAGCGGGCCGACGCGCGCTCTCGTCGCGACGCGCCGCCTGATCGACGAGAGCGAACACGCCAGCTATGCCGACCAGTTCCGCCGCGAGATCGAAACGCAGGCGCAGATCCGCCTGAGTGCCGATGCGGTGGAAGGGCGCAACGCGTTCCTCGAGAAACGTGCGGCGGTGTTCACCGGACGCTGAGAAAGGACCAGACCATCATGGGAAGCGAGAATGTTGCCGACCTCATCGCAGAGACCCTGGCCCAGGCAGGCGTCAAGCGTATCTTCGGCGTAGTCGGCGACAGCCTGAACGGCCTCACCGACGCGTTGCGCAAGCGAAAGGCGATCGACTGGATTCACGTCCGGCATGAAGAGGTCGCAGCCTTTGCCGCCGCGGGCGAAGCGCAGATCACGGGTGAGCTTGCGGTCTGCGCCGGCTCGTGCGGGCCGGGCAATCTGCATCTCATCAACGGCCTGTTCGATGCGCACCGCAGCCGCACGCCGGTACTCGCCATCGCCGCGCAGATTCCGTCCGCCGAAATCGGCGGTGGCTATTTTCAGGAGACGCACCCGCAGGACCTGTTCCGGGAATGCAGCCATTATTGCGAACTGGTTTCCGATCCGGCGCAATTGCCTTACGTCCTGGAAAACGCCATCCGTGCGGCCGTGGGGAAACGCGGCGTTGCCGTCATCGTCATTCCCGGCGACGTCGCGTTGCGATCGGCGCCGAAGCGCGGCATCTCGCCGAATGCCGGGTTGCTGCCGGCTCTGCCCATGGTCCAGCCGGCCGCCCCCGAACTGGAGGCGCTCGCCAAACTCCTCAACGGCGCCAAGCGCGTCACGCTGTTCTGTGGCCGCGGTTGTGCCGGCGCGCACGACGCTCTCATGCGGCTTGCCGAGACGCTCAAGAGCCCGATCGTGCATGCGCTCGGTGGCAAAGAGCATGTCGAATACGATAATCCCTACGACGTCGGCATGACCGGCTTCATCGGCTTCTCGTCCGGCTATGCGGCGATGCATGCGTGCGACGTGCTGCTGATGCTCGGCACCGATTTCCCCTACAAGCAGTTCCTGCCGACGGACGCGAAGATCGCGCAAGTCGATATCCGCCCCGAGAATCTCGGCCGCCGCTGCAAACTCGACCTCGGCCTTGTCGGCGACGTCGGCACCACGATCGGTACGCTCTTGCCGAAACTGAAGGCGAAGACCGATCGCAAGCATCTCGACGACAGCCTGGCCCACTACAAGAAGGCACGCGCCGGGCTCGACGAACTCGCGCAGGGTACGCCCGGCCAGAAGCCGATCCATCCGCAGTATCTGGCGCGCCTGTTGAGCGAACAGGCGTCAGGGGATGCGGTGTTCACAGCCGATGTCGGCACGCCGACAATCTGGGCGGCGCGCTATCTCGCCATGAACGGCCGCCGGCGCCTCATCGGTTCCTGGATTCACGGCTCGATGGCCAACGCCATGGCGCACGCCATCGGCGCCCAGGCTTCGCAGAAGGGGCGGCAGGTGATCTCGATGTCGGGCGATGGCGGGTTTGCCATGTTGATGGGCGACCTGATCACGCTGACGCAGATGAAGCTGCCGGTGAAGGTCGTGATCTTCAACAATGGCGTGCTGGGTTTCGTGGCGATGGAGATGAAGGCCTCCGGCTTCATCGAGACCGGCGTCGATCTCAAGAATCCCGATTTCGCGGCGATGGCCCGCGCCATGGGAATTCACGCGGTGCGGGTGGAGGATCCCGGCGAACTCTCAAACGCGATCCGCGACGTGCTGGCCTATGACGGTCCGGCCGTCCTCGATGTCGTCACCGCGACGCAGGAATTGTCGATGCCGCCGACGATCACAGCAGAGCAGATCAAGGGTTTCAGCCTCTGGGTGCTTCGCGCCGTGATAAGCGGCCGCGGCGACGAGGTGATCGACGTGGCCAAGACCAATTTGCTGTCGCGCTAGGCGGTGTGATCGGGTGCAACCTTTGATTCGGCTGGATGGCTGTTCAGTGTGATAGACAATAAGGCTCCATGTCCAAATGGCTTAAACAGTTTCTGTTTGGAATTTGGGGTCTTCTGCTGATCCCACTGATCGCGCCTATCCTAAAAAAATGGTTGGAGGAAAACGTCTTCTCCGATCCTAACGATGTAGCTACGACGGTTTTTCGTAACGCTGTGGCTACGCCCGCTTTTGATAACCTTCTCGCACTGGGCCAACAGCGCTGGTTTAAATTTGCGTTGGTCTTTTTGACCGGGGTCGTACTTGGCGTCTCATTGGAATGGTTGAACCGGAAGACGGATGAAAAGAAAGCTTCCGAGCTCCGGAGCCTTGGCTCTAAATTTCGCAGTCTTTCAGATAGCATCAAAATTCGGAGCGCGTCGTCAGGATGGCCGGACAATGTGCGCGATCTCAAACCTGCAATGATGTCTGCATTTGCCTCCGCCAGGAAATTTCATCTGTGGGTCCCGGATGGGCACGTGTACCGATTGCCGGATGCATCATTCCTTTGTGAGTACTTCAGCTGTGTCGGCAAGCTTTTAGAGGAGGGACAATTTGACAGGGCCAACAGTGAGGCGCTCTCCTGGAAGCCGTTCCTCGATAACGTGACGCTGTCCTGAGTTTTCCGCGCTGGTTCAACCAAACTTGGGCCGCCGTGCTGCGTGCGTAATGAGTCCGCGCCCAAGGCAGGAACTGTGGTATCCTCCGTCAAATGCGATGGGACGGTTCAGTGAAGCGGCGGCCCCTCAAATGGCTCGTGCTGAGCGTCCTCGTGCCCTGCGATTCGATTGCACACGGATCTGAAGCTAGCTCTCCCGGATATCGAGGAGGACCAAGTCGTGAAGCGGGACTTCGACCTCATCGTCTATGGCGCAACGGGTTACACTGGTCGTCTCATCGCCGAGTATCTGGCGACGTCCTATCGCGGCGACGATGCTCCGTCCTGGGCGATCGCGGGGCGCTCGACCGACAAGCTCCAGAAGGTGCGTGCCGACATCGGCGCACCAGACGATTTGCCTTTGGTTATCGCGGATGCCGCCGAACCGGCCAGCCTGCGTTCGATGTGCGAGCGTGCGGCCGTGATCATCACGGCGGTCGGGCCTTATCAGTTCCACGGCCCCGAGCTTGTGGCGGCCTGCGCGGCCACGGGCACGGCCTATGTCGATCTGTGCGGCGAACCGGCCTGGATGCGGCGCATGATCGACACCCATCACGAAGAGGCGAAACTGACCGGCGCGCGCATCGTCTTCTCCTGCGGCTTCGATTCCATCCCGTTCGATCTCGGCGTGCTTACGTTGCAGGAGAAGGCGCGCGAGAAATTCGGACGCCCGGCGCGACGGGTCAAGGCCCGCCTGCGCAAGGTGAAAGGCGGCATGTCTGGCGGCACCGCGGCGAGCGCTCAGGCGACATTGGCCGCCGCCGCGCGCGATCCGGCCCTGATCCGGCTGCTGACCGATCCCTTCGCGTTGACGCCGGGGTTCACCGGGCCGTCTCAGCCGTCGGGCCTTATTCCCGAATACGACCCGAGCCTGAACGTGTTGCTTGTCCCGTTCCCAATGGCGCCTATCAACACCAAGAATGTGCACCGCACGAATTTCCTGTTGGGTCATCCCTACGGCACGGACTTCGTTTACGACGAGATGATGGTCGCGCCGGGATTTGGGGAAATCGCTGGTGTGGCGACGGAGACGTTCGCCACGATGGTTTCCTTGCTCGGGACCGGCGGTCTCAAGCGCGGCGCAGGCCCTTCCAGGGAAGAGCGCGAGAAGGGCTTCTACGACATCCTCTTCCTGGGCGAGCTGCCGGATGGCGGACGGGTCGAGGCGGTAGTCACGGGCGACCGCGATCCGGGCTACGGCTCGGCCAGCAAGATGATCGCCGAGAGCGCTCTCTGCCTTGTGCGCGACGTGCAGGGCGATGGCGGCATCTGGACGCCGGGCGCCCTGATGGGTCCGGCGTTGCGCAAGCGTCTGAAGGAGCGCGCCGGCCTCACCTTCAGCGCGCGTTGAGGTAACACTCAGAACTGCAGCGGCGCGCTGGATATCGCGGCGATCTCGGAAATCACAAACTGAAAAAAGCAGGGAGGATGCCATGAGCGGTGCAAGGCTAAAACATTACGGCTGGGGCCGCGAAGACGAAGGCATGACTGCCGAGGAGCAGGCTTTCGTGCTCGGCCGTTACCACGCGAAATTCGCGCACGATGCGTTTGAGACAAAAGCCGTGCCGCGTGTCGAGGACCTGGCACTGCGCGCGCCGCGCGTTGCATTGCCGAGTTCACTTGCCGCTTTCTGTACGAGCGAACGCTACGACCGGGTCGCGCATACCTACGGAAAATCCTATCCAGACTACGTGCGAGCCATGCTCGGCGACTACGATAGCGCGCCCGATGTGGTCGCATATCCGCGAAACGAAGCAGAAATTTCCGCTGTGATGGACTGGGCCGGTGGTGTCAGCGCCTCGCTAACGCCGTTCGGGGGCGGGTCGAGCGTCTGCGGTGGCGTCGAGCCGCGAATAGATGGGCTTCGCTACAAGGCGGCCGTCACACTTGACCTGCGCAATCTCGGCAAGGTTGTCGAGGTAGATCAGATATCGCGCGCCGCACTGATCGAAGGCGGTGCCTTTGGTCCATCGCTGGAGAACCAGCTTAAACCGCACGGCGTGACGTTGCGGCATTTTCCGCAGAGTTTCGAATATTCAACCCTTGGCGGCTGGATCGCGACGCGATCGGGTGGCCATTTCGCCAGTCTCTACACGCATATAGATGATTTCGTCGAAAGCCTGCGCGTCGTGACGCCGCGCGGCATACTCGAAACGCGTCGATTGCCGGGATCGGGTGCTGGACCGAGCCCCGACCGCATGTTCATAGGCTCGGAAGGCACGCTCGGCGTGATTTCGCGCGCCTGGATGCGATTGCAGCCACGTCCGAAATTCCGCGCCGGCACATCGATTCGTTTTCATTCGTTCTTCGGTGCGGCACGCGCATTGCGTGCCATCGCACAGGCCGGCCTCTATCCATCGAACTGTCGCATCGTTGACGCGCAAGAGGCGTTCAACACCGGTGCGGCCGACGGCAGTGTCGCGATCATGGTGCTCGGCTTTGAATCCGGCGACCATTCGCCGGATGCCTGGATGGCACGAGCGCTCGAATGCTGCGCCGACCATGGCGGGACGCCGGAAGCCGCAAAAGGCAGCGATGCACATCTCGAAGGCGCAGCAGGAATCTGGCGGAACGCTTTTATTCGCATGCCATATGCGCGCGAGTTTTTGACACCCGCCGGTCTCATCAACGACACGTTTGAGACCGCTATCACCTGGGATCGGTTCGAAAGTTTCCACGACAAAGTGAAGGCGGCGACGGAGCGTGCGATCGTCGAAGCGACCGGCCTGAAAGGCGAGGTCACATGCCGCTTCACCCATGTTTATCCGGACGGGCCCGCGCCCTATTTTTCTTTCCACGCACTCGGTCGCCACGGTGCGCTTCTGGAGCAATGGCAGGCGATCAAGAATTCGGCCAGCGACGCGCTGATTGAGGCGGGCGGCACGATCACGCATCATCACGCTGTTGGCCGTGATCATCGGCCTTGGTACGATCGCCAACGCCCGGATATTTTCGCGGCCGCGCTTCGGGCGGCAAAAAGAGAACTCGATCCACAAGGCATGCTCAACCCGGGAGTGCTCATCGATCCGTAACGCGGGTCTTGAGTGAGGTTGTCGAAACCCCTCGATCTCAAGACAGGACGCCCCGTTGCGCTATCGTCTTGGCTGTGCCGCCCGCCGCAGTGCCCTACCGGGCGAGCGGTTTAGTCCTTTGGCACATAGCGTCGTTTCGGGGCGATGGATGCGGAATTTCGTCCAGGATCGTCGCATAGTGGACCTGACAAGCCGTCCGCTCGGTAGATTTATGGGTTCAAGACCTGGGTCAGCCGACCTGACCCACGAACTGCTGCAATTCCGGCGTTCGCGGCGCGGCGAACACCTCCTTCGGAACACCTTCCTCATGCACTTTGCCGTGGTGCATGAAGACGAGCTTGGTGCCGACGTCGCGCGCGAAGCGCATTTCGTGCGTTACCAGAATGAGCGTCATGCCCTCGCGGGCCAACTGCTCGACCACGCGCAGCACTTCATTCACCAGTTCCGGGTCGAGCGCCGAGGTGATTTCGTCGCATAGCAATACCTTCGGCCGCATCGCCAGCGAACGGGCAATGGCGACGCGCTGCTGCTGGCCGCCGGAGAGCTCGCTCGGATAAGCATCCATCTTTTCCGACAGCCCTACCTTCGCCAGCACTTCGGCGGCGGTGGCGCGCGCTTCCGCCTTCGACACCTTGTTGACGACGGTGGGCGCCAGCATGACGTTCTCGGCCGCCGTCAGATGCGGAAACAGGTTGAACTGCTGGAACACCATGCCGACATGGCGGCGCAGTTCGCGCAGATTGGTGTTGGCGCCGGCGACCTCGATCCCATCGGCAGTGATGCTGCCGGATTGATAGGTCTCCAGCCCGTTGATACAGCGCAGCAGGGTGCTCTTGCCGGAGCCGGAGCGGCCGATGATGGCGACCACGTCGCCCTTCGCGATGTCGAGAGAGACGCCTTTCAGCACCTCGTTCGCACCAAAGCTCTTCCTGACGTCACGAATGCTAACGAGCGACATTGAGGCGGCCTTCGATTTTTTTTGCCCACCAGGACAGCGGGAAACACAGGCAGAAATAGATCAGCGCGACCAGCGAGTAGACCAGGAACGGCCGGAAGGTGGCGTTGTTGAGCATGGTGCCGGCCTTGGTCAGCTCGACGAAGCCGATAATGGAAGCGAGCGCGGTGCCCTTGATGACCTGCACGGAGAAGCCAACGGTCGGCGCGACCGCGATGCGCGAGGCCTGCGGCAGGATCACGTAGCGCATCTGCTCGATGTAGCTCAGCGCGAGGCTGGAGGACGCCTCCCACTGGCCCTTCGGTATCGACTCGACGCAGCCGCGCCAGATCTCGGTCAGGAACGCGCTGGTCCAGAACGTCAGCGCCAGCGTCGCCGCTGTCCATGGCGACACCTCGACGCCGAACAGCGCGATGCCGAAGAAAAACAGAAAGAGCTGCATCAGGAGCGGCGTGCCCTGGAAGAACTCGATGTAGGTCTTGGTGAACCATTCCAGCGGCGCGATCCCTGAGGTGCGCATGAACAACAGGACCAGGCCTACGATGCCGCCGCAGACAAACGCGATCAGCGACAGCACGATCGTCCATTGCGTGGCGATCAGCAGGTTGGAGAGGATGTCCCAGAAGCTGAACTGCAGCATGGTTCACCTCGCCTTGAAGATGACGCGGCCGAGCGCCCGCAGCAGCGAACGCGTCAGCATCGCCAGCACGAGATAGGCCAGCGCCGCCAGCAAATAGACTTCGAAGTTTCGGAAGTTCCTCGACGCCACGAAGTTCGCGGCATAGGTGAGGTCCTCCGCGGAGATCTGCGATACCACCGCCGAACCCAGCATCACGATGATGATCTGCGACGACAGCGCCGGATAGATCTTGCGGAATGCCTGGTTGAGCACGATACGGCGCAGCACCTCCCATTTGGTCATGGCGAGGCTGAGGCCGGCTTCGATATGGCCTTTGGGCACGGCCTCGATGCCGGCGCGGATGATCTCGGTCGAGTAGGCGCCGAGATTGATCACCATGGCGAGGAAGGCGGCCGTAGTCTCGCTGAGCTTGAGCCCCATCGCCGGCAGGCCGAAGAAGATGAAGAACAGCTGCACGATGAACGGCGTGTTGCGGATCAGTTCGACGTAGACCGCAACGACGCGGCCGAGCCAAACGGGTCCGAAGGTGCGCGCCGAGGCGCCGGCGGTGCCGACCGCGATGCCGGCCACCGTCGACACGACCGTCAGCACGATCGTGAAGATCAGCCCCTGCAGCAGCACGCTCCAATAGGGCAGCAGTTCGGCGAATTGCAGTTTGTAAGACACGCGGGTGCCCCGGCGTTGGCGTTTAGAAGCCGGGCGGCAAGGGGGCTTTCAGCCACTTCTCCGACAGTTTTGCGATATCACCCGAAGCCTTTGCCTTGGTGATGATCTCGTTGACCTTGGCGAGCAGCGCGGGCTCGTTCTTGTTGAGTCCAACATAGCAGGGGCTGTCCTTGATCACGAATTTCAGCGCCGGCGCGCGCGCCGGAACCTTTTCGGCGATCGCGGCCGCCACCGTGTTGCCGGTAGCGATCAGGTCGACCTGGCCGGACACAAAGGCGGCGATGGTGGCGTTGTTGTCCTCGAAACGCTTGACGGTCGCGTCCGGTGGCGCCGAGGCGGTCAACGCCTGTTCTTCGATCGCACCGCGCGTGGCGCCGATGGTCTTGCCCTTGAGATCGGCTGCGCTCGCAACCGTAATCGCCTTGGTGCCGAACACGCCGGAGAAGAACGGCGCATAGGCGATCGAGAAGTCGATGACCTTTTCGCGCTCCTCGTTCTTGCCGAGGCTTGAGATCACGAGGTCGGCCTTGTTGGTCTGCAAATAGGGAATGCGGTTGGCGCTGGTCACGGGGATGATCTCGGTCTTCACCCCGAGTTCCTTGCCGATCAGATTGGCCATATCGATGTCGTAGCCCTGCGGCTTGAGATCGAGGCCGGCTGAGCCGAACGGCGCAAAATCCTGCGGCACCGCGATCTTGATCACCTTCGACTTCATGATGGAGTCGAGCGCGTCGGCATGGGCCTGCGTCGCCACCGCGGCAGTGACAAGTGCAGCGGCAAGCAACAGTTTCTTGAAGGGCATTCTAATATCTCCGAGGTTACGCCAATTCACCGCCTCCGAGATTCCTCTCGGTGCGTATTCGGCTGATGTGGCCCGGCTCCACGTCGCAATTCGACCCTGCCTGACGCCTCGCATTTAGGCAATGCTTCGCGTTGCATTTTTTGGAGGCTTTTTGTGGGTCGTTTTCGAGCATGGTCGCGCGACCATGCGTTGTGCTGCGGCGTTCGTTGAACCCGTCGGTTCGTGATTACCGCAGGCCTTCATACACCATGAAGCCGCGCGCGATGGCGAGCTTGCGCAAGGCGCGCGGAACGAGCTTTTGCGGCCGGTGCAGATAGCGCCACGACGTCACCTTGAAATCCCTGATCGTGCCGAGGTCGCCTTCGAACGGCGCCAGCACTCCGGTCAGGCTGATCGGCGCATGCGCACGGTTGTTGAACGGCAGCAGCAGCAACTCCAGATGCGCCGTCGTGCCATCGTCCGAAGTCGCGGTGATGCCGGCAATCGCCGCCAGCATTTCTTCCGCGACGTAGCTGACGATGTCCTCGATCTCGCGGCGGCTGTCCGGGGTAAACAGCGCGGAGAAGCTGGTGTCCTTCAGATCGCGGCCGAGCAGGGCGCAGACCCGGGTTCCGGCGACGCGAAACGGGTAGCCGGCATCGTTGTCGTAGTTCAGCACGAAGATGTCGCCGAGCAGTTCGCGCACCGCGCCGGGTTCGATCTCGCTGCGGTCCGGCGCCCGCGCATCGCCGCGCTTCGCATCCCAATAGGCGAAGAATTCGCGGCTCGATGGGTGTTTCATAACTAATCCTCGCCCCGGGTTGCCTTAAGCGAGACACTTCTGTCCCGCTTTTGCGCAACACGCCTTCCCTTCTGTGTTGTGCAGGACAGGCTTTGCAGCGTCCATGCCGGGAAGGCGATTTGGCCGCGCGAGTCACGGCTTTGCGTTGTTAACGTTAAATTAACTATGAGGTTGGCGAAGGCGGGGCGGCGTGCGTAGTGTGGAACGCATCAGACGGCGCCGGCTTATCTCTGGGTTCTCGGCGCAGTTGGTACACAGGCAGCGTCAAACAGTTTGGTCATCGCGCGGGGAGGGGTGGGGATGTAATCCCGGCTCCAGGGGCGCGAGAAGATCAGCAAGACAAGGGAGGATGTTCTCAGCATCCTCCCTTTTTCTTTTCGTTCTTTTGGCGGCGACATCATGTCCCGGACGCCGGCGCAGCGCCGGGGTCCATGTACCTGCAGAATTCGCCCTGGCCCCGAATTGTCGATTGTGCACTTGCACAGGGCGGGCAAAGCCGCCTATCTGGACCAATACCCCTCGAAGCCGCCTTGCAAGGTCCTGGCCTTTGGATTCCCAGTCTTACTCATCCCAGCTCGAGCCGCCGGACGCCCCGCACGAGCCGATCCTGACGCTGCCGGGCGCGCTGACGGCCTATGTCGCGCTGATCGCAGCGATTCATTTGCGCGTGCTGCTGCCGGTGGAACTGGAGAACTGGACCATCGACGTGTTCGGCTTCATTCCGAAGCGCTACGATTCCACGCTGCTCAACATCACTTTCCCCGGCGGGGCCGGCGCCAAGGTCTGGACCTTCGTCACTTATTCCCTGCTGCATGCCAATCTCAGCCATATCGGCTTCAACGTGCTTTGGCTGTTGCCGTTCGGCAGCGCGCTGGCCCGCCGGTTCGGTCCTGCCAGGTTCTTCGTTTTCATGGCGGTGACGGCCGCGGCGGGCGCACTGGCGCATCTCGTCACCCATGAGCACGCGATCGCGCCGATGATCGGCGCCTCGGCCTCGGTATCCGGCGCGATGGCCGCCGCCATCCGCTTCGCCTTCGTGCGGGGAAGTTTTCTTTCGTTCCACCGGGGGGATGCGGATGCCGCGGCGAAGGTTCCAGCGCTGTCGCTTGCCCGGGCGTTGCGCAACCCGCGCGTGCTCGGATTTCTGGCGGTGTGGTTCGGCGTCAACATCATCTTCGGCCTCGGGTCGATTTCGATCGGCTCTGAGGGCGCCAGTGTCGCCTGGCAGGCGCATATCGGCGGATTTCTCGCCGGCCTGATGTTGTTTTCGCTGTTCGACCCGGTGCCGCGTGCGATGCATCATGCCGCCGAGGCCTCATCGCCGGACGAGCCCGGCCGCGTCTGATCGTCGCTTGCGGCGAAGGACGATTTCATTCATCATCCACATAAAGTTGTAACGCAAGCCTATGCCGCTGCCGTGCACGACAGCCGCGCTTGTAAACCGCGCCCCGAAATGAAACCGGCGCGGAACTGTTGATTGAAGACTCGCGAACAAGTCGGGCCCCCAGGGGCGCGAACGGATTCAGGGAGGCGCCAATGACGGTACGTTCAATTCTCGATACCAAGGGCCATCAGATCCTGAGCGTCGAGCCGGACGTCAAGCTTTCGGCCGCGATCAAGGTGCTTGGCGAACGCAAGATTGGCGCCGTGCTGGTGATGAACCAGGGGCACCTTGAGGGCATCCTTTCGGAGCGCGATATCGTCCGGGTGCTGGGCGAGCGCGGCGCCAGGGTGCTCGAGGAACCGGTCAGTGCCGTCATGACGCGCAAGGTCGTGAGCTGCCGCGAGTCCGACACCGTTGCCGGCATCATGGAAATGATGACGCTCGGCAAGTTCCGCCATTTGCCCGTGATCGAGGACGGCAAGGTGGTGGGCCTGATTTCGATCGGCGACATCGTCAAGCGCCGGGTCCATGAATTCGAGACCGAGCAGGAAGCGCTACGCGACTATATCAAAACGGCCTGAGCCTGTTTTGACGCGTTTTCTTAGCGCGAACCGGTAACCACTTCGCTTGAAAACGCCACGTCATTCCTTCTCGGCCTTTTCCACCGCCGGCGCGGCGTCGCCTGCCTGTGGCGGCGCCAGAATGTGGATCGCTTCCTGGATCGATTCGATCGCGCGCTCGGCGGCGCGCACGCCGTGCGCGATCAGGTCGTCGGCGCGGTGAAAATCGAACCAGCCGATCTTGCCGACGCGGGGCGAGATCAGGAGGTCGGGCGGATCGCCGGCCAGCCGTGCGCGGGTGATGCGGTCCTGCATAATGTTGAAGGCATCGACCATGACCGAGGAGATGCCCGGCCGCCCGCCGCCGCCGAAGAACTCACGCTTCATGGTGCGCTCGGCGGAGAAGAATTTTCCGATACCGCGTTTGCGCGGCTCGGGTTCGGGCAGCGCTTCCGGCATCACCGATACCGAAACGCCGGCCGTCGGGCCGTGGGAATAGATCGTCGTGGAGTGTGTGAAGACGTCGCTGGAAAGATTGGCGGCAATGACGATCTCCGCGCCGAGCGCGCGTGCCGCCGACACCGGCACCGGATTGACCAGGGCACCGTCGACCAGCCAGCGGTCGCCGACCAATACCGGCGAGAATATTCCCGGCAGCGCATAGGAGGCGCGCATCGCATCCACCATCGGGCCGTGGGTCAGCCAGATCTCGTGGCCGGTGCGCACTTCGGTCGCCACGGTGGCAAATTTCACCGGCAGATTCTCGATCAGGCTCTGGCCCAGCGCGTTCTGCAGTTCGGCCGCAAGCTTGGCGCCGCCGATCAGGCCCGAGCCATTCAGGCGGATATCGAGATAGGAGAAGACAGTCCGCGGCTGCAGGCTGCGCGCCCATTCTTCCAGCGTGTCGAGATGTCCGGCGGCATAGGCGCCGCCGACCACTGCGCCGATCGACGTACCCACCACGACGTTGGGAATGATTCCGTGGGCCACCAGCGTCCGGACGATGCCGATATGAGCAAAGCCGCGAGCGGCGCCGCCGCCCAGCGCGAGCCCGATTACCGGCCGGCGGATACTGCCGAGCCCCACCTTGTCTTGGGCCTTTTCTTGGGCATCGGAGCCCTTTTGGCCGCGGCCCATCCAGCTATCCAACACGTAAACTCTCCTGCGGCTTCAACGATATTCGCCGCGGCGCGGCCGCGCCAGAACAGTCCATCCCGATCCGCCTGCGTGGTTTATGTCCTGCAAGAGCGGGCCTAGGCGGGGAATGTGACTGGACCGCGACCGCAGCATTAACATTGGGTGCCGGAGCCGGTTCCGCCAGCGCCGCCGGCCGAACTTGCGCGACGGAGGCTTGAATTTGCCGCGTTTTCAGTGAAAAGCATGGCCATGATTTCGGGCGGTCACGGTATCGTTGGAAACGGGCGGGGCGGATGGCCTTTTCCGGCGCTGGCGCTTGCCTTGATGCGTGCCTTGACGATTACCTTGACGATTGCCTTGGCGCTGGTTGCACTGCTTCCGGCCCCGGCCTCGGCCCAGATGTTCTCGGACCGCCCGCCACCGGTGCCGCCGGCCGCGGTTCCGGATGTCCAGACCGCGCCCGCCATGAATCTGGCCCCACCGTCGGGGACGGGAACGATCCCGCCGCTTCCGGCGCCGCTGAACCAGCCCACCATTGTGCCCCCGTCGATCGCAACGATCTCGCCGGCAGCGCCTTCACCGGGGGCCGCAGCTCCAAATCAGGGGGTGCTGTCGCTGACGGCGCGCTACGGCAAGGATCTGCCGGTTATCAACGGCGGGCTGGTATGGCGGGTGTTCGCCGACAAGCCCGACGACACCGGCACGTTCAAGCTGATCCGCGAGGAGCGCGGTGCGACCCCGAACATTGTGCTGCCGCCCGGCAGTTACGTCGTCCACGTCGCCCTCGGCCTGGTCAGCGCGGTGCGGGCGGTGAGCCTGAAAGCCGAGACCGATCGCGTGGCCTTCGTGCTTCCGGCCGGCGGACTGCGCATCGAAGGCCGCGTCGGCTCTAGCAAGATTCCACCGAACCAGATTTCGTTTGCGCTCTACAAGGGCAGCCAGTTCGAAGGTGGCGCCGGCGCCGAACGCCAGTCGCTGGTGCCTAACGTGGCCGCAGGCGATGTCGCGCTGCTGCCGGAGGGGACCTACTACATCATTTCCAACTATGGCGACGCCAACTCCGTCGTGCGCTCCGACATCCGCGTCCAGGCCGGCAAGCTGACGGACGTGACGGTCAGCCACCGCGCGGCGGTGATCACGCTAAAACTCGTCAGCGACCGGGGCGGCGAGGCACTCGCCAACACCGCGTGGTCTGTGATCACGCCGGGCGGCGACGTCATCAAGGAATCGATCGGCGCATTTCCGCGCGTCGTGTTGTCCGAAGGCGAATACCGGGCGATTGCCAAGAACGAAGGCAAGGTGTTCGAGCGTCCCTTCAACGTCGTCAACGGCGTCGACGCCGAGGTCGAGGTCGTGGCGAGGTAGCCACGTTAGCGCGAGGCACTAGCGATCTCGTGTGCCGGACGCAGTGCAGATACCCTTCGGCGGTACACCGCAGGCCTAGACACAAAATCCCGAAAACAACCCCATGCAAAGTAGAATGGGCCCCGGATATAAGCACTCAGGCCGCCTGCGTCCGGGGGCATGAGATGGTCCGTCGTCACGGCCCAACCTAATTTCATGCCGCGCACACCATTCATGCCCGGCGTAGTCCGGGGCATGCATCCTCTTGCTGAATCTAGAACCGCGTCACGATATCCGACAGCGCCGGCCGCGGACGGTCTTCGACAGGCTTTGCCGGCGTGCCGATATGGATGAAGCCGGCGAGTTTTTCGTCCGCCTTCAATCCAAGTCCGTCGAGCACATCGCGGTCGAAAGCGAACCAGCCGGTGAGCCAGTTGGCGCCATAGCCGAGTGCGGTGGCGGCGGTGAGGATATTCATCGCGCTGGCGCCCGCAGACAATTCCTGCTCCCAGGCCGGCACCTTCGGATGCGGCCGGGTAAAGCTCACCACGGCGATCACCAGCGGTGCGTCCATCAGCCGGCGCTTTTCGATCTCGATGTCGGCGGCCGGGGCTGACGGGTTCTTTTTAGCAAACACCCGAGCAATGACATCGCCGGCCCGCGCCCGGGCGTCGCCTTCGAACACGATGAAGCGCCACGGCGTCAGCTTGCCGTGGTCCGGCACCCGCGCGCCGATGGTCAGGATGGTCTCGAGTTCGGCAGCCGTGGGGCCGGGCCCGCTCATCTCGCGAGGCTTGACCGAGCGGCGGATCTTCAGGAGCTCAATGGCATCGGGCACAATAGGGCGCTTTCGTAGGAAGTGGCTGTGCCAGAGATAGTGGCACAGCCGCTCCAGCGGAAGCGGATTTAGACCGATTATGATCAGACCGCCGACCGCATCCGCTTCACATCCGGCGGTGTCGCTTCCTCCACCAGCGCGGCCAGCGCCTCGTCGGTCGGCATCACCTTCTGGCCCTCGCTGCCGAGCCGGCGGATCGAGACCGAATGGGTCTCGGCTTCCTTCTTGCCGACGACGAGAAGGGCCGGGATCTTCGCCAGCGAGTGCTCGCGGACCTTGTAGTTGATCTTCTCGTTGCGCAGGTCGATTTCGACGCGCAGGCCGGCGCGTCGCGCTGCGGCCGCGACCACCTTGGCGTATTCGTCTCCCTCGGAGGTGATGGTCGTCACCACGGCCTGGATCGGTGCAAGCCAGAGGGGGAAGTTGCCGGCGAAATGCTCGATCAGGATGCCGATGAAGCGTTCCATCGAGCCGCAGATCGCGCGGTGCACCATCACAGGCGCCTTCTTCGAGCCGTCGGCATCGATATAGAACGCACCAAAACGTTCCGGCAGGTTGAAGTCGACCTGCGTGGTGCCGCATTGCCAGTCGCGGCCGATGGCGTCGCGCAGCACGTATTCAAACTTCGGCCCGTAGAACGCGCCTTCGCCGGGGTTGATGGCGGTCTTGATGCGATTGCTGCCGCTGGCCTGAATTTCCGCCAGCACAGTGGCCATCACACGCTCGGCATGGTCCCACATCTCGTCGGTGCCGACGCGCTTGTCCGGCTTGGTCGAGAGTTTTATCGTGAGCTCGCCCTCGAAGCCGAAATCGGCGTAGGTCGACAGGATCAGCTCGTTGATCTTGAGACACTCGTCGGCAAGCTGGGCTTCGGTGCAGAAGACGTGCGCGTCGTCTTGCGTAAAGCCGCGCACGCGCATCAGGCCGTGCATGGCGCCCGACGGCTCGTAGCGGTGCACCACGCCGAATTCGGCAAGGCGCAAGGGCAGGTCGCGGTAGCTCTTCAAGCCATGCTTGAAGATCTGCACGTGGCCCGGACAGTTCATCGGCTTCAGCGCGAACCAGCGCTTGTCCTCGGCCTCGTCGCCGGCGGACTGCGCCGCGAACATGTTCTCGCGGTACCAGTCCCAATGGCCCGAGGTTTCCCACAGCGCCTTGTCGAGGATCTGCGGCGCGTTGACCTCGCTGTAATCGCCGGTCAGGCGGCGGCGCATATAGGCGATCAGCGCCTGGAAAATTGTCCAGCCCTTCGGGTGCCAGAACACCACGCCGGGGCCTTCCTCCTGGAAGTGGAACAGGTCGAGCTCGCGGCCGAGCCTGCGGTGGTCGCGCTTCTCGGCTTCCTCGATCTGCTTGAGGTAAGCGTCGAGCTCTTCCTGCTTGGCAAACGCCGTGCCGTAGATGCGCGTCAGCATCGGGTTGTTCGAGTCGCCACGCCAATAGGCGCCCGCCACCTTCATCAGCTTGAAGGCGTTGCCGACCTTGCCGGTCGAACTCATATGCGGGCCGCGGCAGAGATCGAACCAGTCGCCCTGGAAATAGATCTTGATCGGCTCGTCGCCGGGAATGGCGTCGACCAGCTCGACCTTGAAGGCCTCGCCCTTGTCGCGGAACACCTGCTTGGTCTTCTCGCGATCCCACACCTCCTTGGTGAAGGGCTTGTCGCGCGCGATGATTTCGCGCATCCGCTTTTCGATCGCGGCGAAGTCTTCCGGCGTGAACGGCTCGTTGCGGAAGAAGTCGTAGTAGAAGCCGTTCTCGATCACCGGGCCGATGGTAACCTGCGTGCCCGGCCACAGCGACTGCACGGCTTCCGCCAGCACATGTGCGCAGTCGTGGCGGATCAATTCCAGCGCACGCGCATCGTCGCGGTTGATGAGCTCGATCTTCGCGTCGCCCGAAATCGGATCGTTGAGGTCGACGACCACGCCGTCCAGCGCCATCGCCACCGTGCGCTTGGCCAGCGAGGGCGAGATGCCCTTGGCGATGTCGAGCCCGGTGATGTCCTTGGGATATTCGCGCTTCGCGCCGTCCGGGAAAGTGAGGGTGATTTTTTCCAGGGGCTCGGCCGGCTTCAAATTGGCAAGGCCGAACTGGAATCCGGATGCAGGCGTATTCTGGTCAGGCATATCAGTCTCCTAAAGCTCACTCCTGCGAACGAGCGCAGGTAAGCGGAATGCTGCGGTATAGCAGGGGATTCGGCGCCTGCAATCGGGCAATTTGCTAAATTGGGCGTGATGGAAGCCGCCGCGGGGGGCCGCAACCGGGGCCTCATTGCCCGGAAAAACGGATTACTTCTTCACAGCCAACGCACGCAGAGCCCGCGAGGCATCAGCGGAATCAAATCAATAATCTCATGACGGCGATGACAAATAGTCCGGCATCGCGGCCTTTTCTTGGCGCGGCTCGCCGCGTATATGCACGTGCATGAAACATGTGCCCATGCCTGTCCGGGCCGAACGCCGCTTTGCGCCCAGCGCACTTATGCTCGGCAACATTGTCACCGGCTGCTCGGTGTTGGCGCCGGCAGGCATGCTCGGCGAATTGTCCTCTGGTCTCGATATCAGCATCCGCACCGCGGGGCTGCTGATCACCTTCGGTGCGATCATGCTCTGCGTCGGTTCACCCGTTACGGCGTGGCTGACTTCCAGGATCGATCGCCGCACCTTGCTGACGGCGACGCTCGCAGTGCTTGCGTTTACCAACTTCGCCTCCGCCTTCGCGCCCGATTATACCAGCCTGCTCATCATCCGTCTGGTGATGCTCGCGGTCGGCGCGCTCTATACGCCGCAGGCGGCCGGGACTGCCGGGCTGATCGTTCCGGAGCAAAAGCGCGGCAGCACCATCGCCTACATCTTTCTCGGTTGGTCGCTGGCGGCGGCGGTCGGCCTGCCGCTGATCACCTTCATCGCCAGCCGATATGGCTGGCGCGCGGCCTATGGCAGCATTGGCCTGATCGGCTGCGTAAGCTTCCTTCTTCTGGCCTGGCGCCTGCCGCGTGGGCTGATGGGCGCGCCGGTCGACCTCAAGACATGGGCCGCTATCGGCCGCAACAGGCTGATCGTGCTGTTGCTGTTAATCACCACGCTGCAGATGTCCGGTCAGTTCGTGGTGTTCACCTTCATGGCGCCGCTGCTGGCGAGGCTGACGGGGGCAGGGCCGGATGCGATCGGGCTGGTATTTGCGGTCTATGGTGTATG
Organism: Bradyrhizobium algeriense; assembly: GCF_036924595.1. Taxonomy (NCBI): domain Bacteria; kingdom Pseudomonadati; phylum Pseudomonadota; class Alphaproteobacteria; order Hyphomicrobiales; family Nitrobacteraceae; genus Bradyrhizobium; species Bradyrhizobium algeriense. Next base: position 2,115,689 of record NZ_JAZHRV010000001.1, read on the forward strand.
CGGCGTCATCGGCACGGCGATCGGAACCCGTATCGTCGATTCCTGGGGCGCCTGGAAGACGTCGGTATTCTTCACGGTGCTGTTGCTGGCGGGCGTGGCCGGCTGGGCGCTCAGCGCCGGCATCTATCCGCTGATGGCTGTGTCGGTCGCGATTTGGGGCCTCGGTTTTGCCTCCACCAATTCGATGCAGCAGGTGCGGCTGGTCGGCGCGGCACCTGCGCTCTCATCCGCTTCGGTGTCGCTCAACACGTCGGTGCTCTACATCGGGCAGGCGGTGGGATCGGCGATAGGCGGGTTTCTCTACGCGCGCGATCTGCTCCATGCCGCGGGTTACGTCGCCGCGGCCTTCGTTGCACTGGCGCTGGTGGCGGTGATCCTGACCAAACCGAAAAATAGTCTTTAGCGGAACATGATCAAAGCGGGTGACGGCTCACACGCCGCGATGGCGCGGCGAAGAGGCGGCTACCGGTTTGAGTACGGCGCGCTGGCGACTTGCGTCAAAGCGGGCGTTGCCGCCATCTTGACCAGCACGTCCTTGACCGGATGCTCGGTCCAGGCCTGCGTGACGTAGTTGCGGTGGGTGACGCCGTCGGGCGTCTTCACGAACACGACGCTGCCGGGCCGCAGCGGCCCGTCGATGCTCTCGGTGACCGTGATGCCCCTGTCGCGGAGCATCTGCATCAGCTCCTGGTCGTGCCGCTTGGTGTAGCGGGTATACGAAGAGACGAAGAAGCCGGTCCGGTTTTTCTCGATCCAGGACGCGAACTTGTCGAGTTCGCCGTAGACAGCGTCGAGCAGGAACACGCCGCGGACCCGGTTGGGGACGCCACCGACCTCGAGGCTCCAGGCGGTCGGCAGGAAGCCGCCGCTATAGCCGACGATCACGATCGGCAGGTTCGCGAATGCCTGCGCCGACTTTGGATCGCCGTAGAGGCGGGCGAGGTGGCTCGCCGACTCATCGATGAAGCGCTTGAAGCCGCCCGGCTGCCAGAACTTGCCGGCCGAGGAATCGGCGGCGTTCACCGCGAGCTGGGGCGCGAGCAGCACGGCGTTGACGCCGGAATCCGAGATCTGCTGCGGCACCAGTTGCCGGTCGCGGACGTCGCGCTCCAGCGTCGCGCCATTGCCGTGGAAGAACACCACGATCACGCCCGGCTTCCTGGCATCGAACGTCTCGGGGACATGCACCAGCACGCGGCTGTCGTTGTAGGTCTCGTCCTGCCAATAGACCCGGCCGCCATAGCTGCGGTGGCCCTTGCGGTCGCCCTTGGAGATGTTGAGGAACGGTTCTTCGGAGCGCGGATTGGTGCCGAAATAGGGGAAGGCCGAGGACTTCATGCTGACCAGCGTGGTCAATTCTTCGCGCTCGCTGCGGGGCAGCGCCAACGTCTGCGTCAGCGACGCGACCCTCACGGGCTCGGTACGCGCGGCGCGCGGCTGAGGCGCCAGCGCAACCTGGCGCTGGACCTGCGGCAGGCTTTCATTGGCGGTCGGGAAACGGTCGGCAAATTGCGGCTGCGGGAAACGGTCGTCAAACGTATCGATTGAAGTCCGGGACTTTGCGGCCCGGGATTTTGCGCCATCCGTGCTCGCCGCCAGCATTCCCGCGCTCGGCGCCTTGCCGCATTGAACCAGGACAAACGCCAGCGGCACGCACAGCGCAGCCATCGCAACCCAATGCCATCGGAGCGGCAAGGGAAACGACAAGGGGATCGGCAAGGCGCGGCGCGGCATGACCGGGGACACTGCCCGGTTGGCGCGATCAACTGTCAGGAATTTCGGAATTGCTCCGACCATCCACCCCAATGTCCCAAGATCGACCGTCAACCGGCGTAAGCTCGCACGCGTTTAGGCGACATTAAGCGTCCGGAAAAACTCCCCACGTCCGGAAGCCCCGAGGAGACCATGCAATCGTGTCGCGATTGTGGGACCGTCACGATGTTTTCGCAATCCAGCAGTGCCACGGGGAAGCTGGCGGTACCATAGAACCTATTTTGTCTCTCAATTTAAACCATTGTTAACATTGCTTGAATTGAGGCGCGTGTGCCTGCACGATGGCAGCTCCTGGCTGCGGCGCTGAAGGTACGGTCCGAGATGGCGGCATCAGAAACGGGAAGCCCGGCGTGGCCCGGCTCGCGCTCCGGCAGCGGCTCCAGCGTTTCGGTACTGGTGGCGGTTGCCATCGTCGTTGCCGACATGGTCGGCGTCGGCGTCTTCACCAGCCTCGGCTTTCAGGTCAAGGACATCCCCTCGGGCTTTTCGATCCTGTTGCTGTGGACGATAGGCGGCATCGTCGCGTTGTGCGGGGTGTTTTCCTACGGTGAACTGGGCGCGATGTTTCCGCGCTCGAGCGGCGAGTACAACTTCCTCGGCCGGGCCTATCACCCGGCCTTCGGTTTTGTGGCGGGCTGGGTGTCGGCAACCGTCGGCTTCGCCGCACCGGTCGCGCTGGCTGCCATGGCATTCGGCGAGTACGGCAAGTCGGTCGTGCCCAACGCGCCGCCGCTGGCGCTGGCGATCGGCGTGGTCTGGCTGGTGTCGCTGGTGCAACTCACCGGCGTGCGGCATTCCTCGAACTTTCAACTGATCGCGACCATTCTGAAGGTATTGCTGATCGTAGCCTTCCTGGTCAGCGGATTTGTGATCGGCACGGCGCAGCCGGTATCGTTCGCGCCATCGGCTTCCGACTTCACCCATATCGTCAGCGCGCCGTTCGCGATCAGCCTCGTGTTCGTGATGTATTCGTTCTCGGGGTGGAACGCGGCAACCTACATCATCGGTGAGGTGAGGTTGCCCGAGCGCAACGTGCCGCGGGCGATGCTGTTCGGAACGCTGATCGTGCTGGTGCTGTATGTGGCGCTCAACGCGGTGTTCCTGCACACCGCGCCGATCGACAAGCTCGCTGGTCAACTCGACGTCGCACGCATCTCCGGCAGCTACATCTTCGGCGAATTCGGCGGCCGCATCGTCGGCGCGATGATCTGCTTCGGGCTGATCTCCTCGATCAGCGCGATGATGTGGATCGGTCCGCGCGTCATGATGACGATGGGCGAGGACCTTCCGGTGCTGCGGGCGTTCGCTCGCCGCTCGACCGGCGGCGCGCCGGCTTACGCCATTCTGTTTCAGCTCACGGTCGCGAGCCTGATGCTGTTTACGCGCAGCTTCGAGGCGGTGCTCGACTTCATCCAGTTTGCACTGCTGTTTTGCTCGTTCTTCACCGTGCTCGGCGTGATCAAGCTGCGCATCACACACCCCGATCTGCCGCGGCCCTACCGTGCCTGGGGATACCCGGTAACCCCTGTGGTTTTCCTGCTCGTGACAGGGTTCATGATGTACTACCTTTTGACCGAACGGCCGTTGCAGTCGCTGCTGGGTCTTCTGATCATGTGTTCAGGTCTCCTGATTTACGCCGTCTTCCGCAAGCGGGCAGATCAAGCCCCCGCGGCCGTATCCGCGGGTAGCGAATGAACATGCTGCATTCCCTGAAAACGGCGACGCTTGCTGCTGTCATGCTGCTGGCGGCTGCGGCTACCGTCCATGCCCAAACCGCAACGGTGGACGATACCGCGAAATTTCTGGCCGGCATGATGCCTTCCGCGGATTCGCCGCTGGCGCCGCTCACCAAGGAGCCGGCCTGGCAACGTCACGCCAAATTCTTCGACACCGCGTTTGGGCAACTCGAGCAGCGCCAGCTGTCACGGATCCGCGCCTGGGCGGATACCAATCTGGCGGCGCCCAAGCCGACCATGTTCTACATGTTCTCAGGCCCGGACTTTCTTTACGCGAACGCCTTCCATTCCAAGGCGTCGACCTACGTGCTGAGTGCGCTCGAGCCGGTCGGCTCGGTGCCCGACCTCTCACGATTGCCGCGCGGCGGCATTGCGTCAGCGCTCTACAATGTCGAGCGCTCGCTGGGTTCGATCCTGAGCTTCAGCTTCTTCATCACCAAGGATATGAAGACCGATCTGCAGGCGGGCCAGATCAGCGGTACCTTGCCGATCCTCTACGTGTTCCTGGCGCGCTCGGGCATGACCGTGAAGAGCGTCAGTCCGATCTCGCTGGACGACCAGGGCGCGGCGTATCTCGCAGGCGAGAATGCCGGACCGAATGCCGTGCGCGGCGTGCGCATCATGTTCGCCGGCAGCGACGGTCAGGAAAAGACCCTGTATTATTTCTCGACCGATCTTTCCAACTCCGGCGTGAAGGGGAGCGGGTTCCTGAAGTTCTGTGCGACGCTCGCGCCCGGCAACAGCCTGATCAAGAGCGCCTCCTATCTGCTGCATTCCGGCAACTTCACCACGGTGCGCGACTTCCTGCTCAATAACAGCGCCACCATCATCCAGGACGATTCCGGAATTCCGCTTGGCTATTACAGCACGAAGAAGTGGCGCTTCTTCCCGTTCGGCCGTTATCTGGGGCCGATCGACGAATTCCCGGGACGCTATCAGGATTCATATGCCGCACTGTTCCGGCGCGCGCAGCCGATCGATTTCGGCATCGGCTATCGCTGGCGGACGCCCGAAACGAATTTGCTGCTGTCGGTGCGGTTGCCCGACGACGGCCCGGCCAGTTCCGATGCGACGTCGTCGACCGAACTCCCACCACCGCCGCCGCGCGTGCGAAAGCCGCGTCCTCCGGCGGACATCGGACCGCAGCCGAGAGGCGGATTTTTCTTCTGGCGGTGAGCGACGGAACGCAGGCGTGCCGCAAGCTTCGTATTCATCCGCCGTTGACGCCGCGCCATCGACCATAACGCCACGGCAGATACCATCGCGCGCCCGCAGGTGTGATCAGCGGCACATTGTCGATGCCGGATGTGCCCCAGGGTTGGCAGCGCAGGATCCGCGCCAGCGTCATCCATCCGCCGGCCCATAGACCGAAGCGTTCGATTGCTTCGTCGCCATACACCGAGCATGTCGGCAGATGCCGGCAGTTGTAGCCAACCAGCAGCGATAGTGTGTGGCGGTAGATCCAGATCAGCCCGCGCCCTGCATTGCGCGGCAGACGACGGACAGTGTTGGCACAATCCGTGCAGTGTTTTGGAGGTGACGATGAATGATCCGCGGGCGCCATGCTGAACTATGTACGTAGTTTTTCGGGTGTTCCAAGCGCGGAACTCAATGCGTGCAGATATTTACGCCACAGTTCGCAACTATCGCACCGCAGTATACCGGAGCACGCCAAGGTATTATGGACGACACAGGACAGGACAGTTACCGTTTCAGCCACGCTTCGATGACAGAATCATGTCGCGTTGAAGTGGGGCCGTTGCCATCGCTCCCTAAAGGGGGCTGCTTGGGGGAAGGAACCAAATTGAGGTTTGCAAGGTCGCTGAAAATTCGCGGCTGGGCGCTTCTCGGCGCCACCGCCTTTTGTCTCGCACTGCCTGGCGCGATCACGACGCTGGGCAACTCGGCGCACGCCGGCGGCACCCTCGAAGAACGCAAGCAGCCGATGCATTTCAAGTGGAATGCTTGCCAGCCCGATTGCAGGGGCTGGGTCTCAGCGGTCGGCATCGTGACATCAGATAGTCCGAGAGAGTTCGACGAGTTCGCCAAGGGCCGCCAGCTCGCCGGCGCGACCATCGTGCTGGATTCCAGCGGCGGCTCGGTCAACGATTCCATCGCGCTTGGCCGGCGGTTCCGCGGTCTCGGCGCGCTGACCACGGTAGGCGCCACCGTGCGCACGCAGGCCCCGCAAGGCGAACGCGCGAGCGTGACGCCGGAAGCCCATTGCGAGTCGATGTGCGTGTTCCTGCTTCTCTCGGGCAAGACCCGTTACGTGCCGCCGGGCGCGCATGTCCGCGTGCACCAGATCTGGATGGGCGATCGCGCCGACGACGCCAAGGCCGCGACCTACACCGCGCAAGACCTGATGATCGTGGAGCGGGACATCGGCCGGCTCGCGAAATTTACCTTCGACATGGGCGGCACCGGCGATCTGCTCTCGCTCGCGCTCAGCGTGCCGCCGTGGGAAGATCTGCACGAGATGTCGGGCGGTGAATTGCGCCTGACCAATCTCGTCACGACCGATGCGGTCGCCGATGTGTTCCCGCAGGACAATGCGTCGGTGCCGATGGCGGAGGCGAAGCCTGCCAAGCCGCAGGACCGCTTCGCCAGTTCCGCCGTCGAGGGCGACGCGCAACCGCAGGGCAAATCCACCAAGACCGCCGAGGCCGCGGCTCCGACCGGCGGCTCCGCGACTGCGCCGGCCCCGCCGCAGCAGAAGTAAAACGCATCTACACAAGCGGTGTCATCATCCGCCTTGTGCGCAATTGCGCACTGAGGCGGATGATCCGGTACGCCGCAGCATCTGTAATTGATCGGGATTTCTCGGCGTACTGGATGCCCGCCGGAGCCTGTCATCGGGCTCGCCGCAGGCGAGACCCGTTGGCGGGCATGACGACGGTGTATTAGGCAGGACTTATCCCTTAACGGGACTTATCCCTTAAGCCTGCGCCGGCTGCTTCGCTCTGGCCTCGATCTGGCCGATGGCATCTACCACGGCGTCGAAGGTCAGCATGGTCGAGGCGTGGCGGGCCTTGTAGTCGCGAACCGGTTCGAGCAGGGCGATGTCAGCCCATTTGCCTTGCGGGGGACCGCCGTTTTCCTTCAGCATCTTGCGCACGGTTTCTCGCAGTTCACGTAACTCGCCAGCCGTCGAGCCGACCACATGGCTTGCCATGATCGAGGAGGAGGCTTGTCCCAGCGCGCAGGCCTTCACGTCATGGGCGAAGTCGGTGACCACGGGCCCCTCCATCTTCAGGTCGACCTTGACGGTCGAGCCGCACAGTTTGGAGTGGGCGGTGGCGCTGGCATGGGGGTCGGGGAGGCGGCCGAGGCGGGGGATATTGCCCGCCAGTTCGATGATCCGCTTGTTGTAGATGTCGTTCAGCATGAGAATCGGTGTCCCGGGCGGCGGTCTGAGCGCCCTTGGCGGCTGGGTTTCATCCTCCTATATATGGACTGGAACGGCCGAAAAACAGCCCGGCCTTTCGCCGAGGCGTGCCGAAATGGAAACCAATTCGCCCGCCAACGTATTGTGATGGGACTCAGGCGTCCGGCGGCAAAACCGCCCCCGTCTGCCCGGTGACACTCCGGTCCTTCGGGCCGGTCGAACGGAGAAGACATGGACGCATTGATCAAATCCCTCCGCCCCGGCAAGGCGCCTGACTTGAAGCCTTCTGAAGTCAAATCGCCCGATGTGGCCCCGGAAACACGCCCGGCCGAGCTCGATCCGGCCGAGTTCCTGGCGGCTGCCGTTCGCGCCGACCTGCCGCGCCCGTCGCGCGCAGAGGCCGAACAGGCCGTGCACGTCTTGCTCAGCTATATCGGCGAGAATCCCGGCCGCGAGGGCCTGCTGGATACGCCGCGCCGGGTGGTCGAAGCCTTCGACGAACTCTATCAGGGCTACCACCAATGCCCGGCCGAGGTGCTCGACCGCACCTTTGGCGAAACCGCCGGCTATGACGATTTCGTGCTGGTCCGCGACATCGAATTCACCTCGCAATGCGAGCACCACATGATGCCGTTCTACGGCAGGGCGCATATCGCCTATACACCGGTCGAGCGGGTGGTGGGATTGTCCAAGCTGGCGCGGCTGACCGATATCTTCGCCCGGCGCCTGCAGACCCAGGAGCACCTGACCGCCCAGATCGCGGCCGCGATCGACGAGGTCTTGAAGCCTCGCGGCGTTGCCGTGCTGATCGAGGCGGAGCATACCTGCATGTCGGTGCGCGGCGTCGCCAAGCATGGCGCGATGACGTTCACCAGCCGGTTCACCGGCATGTTCCGCGACAATCCGGCGGAACAGCAGCGTTTCCTGTCCCTGGTGCGAGGACCGAGCCGGTAACCTCGCTTGAAGTTTGCGAGGCTTTCCGTGTCCGCTTCAAAACATAACCATGACCGCGAAGAAGGGCTGGAATTCCAGCCCAAGTTCGACGCGTCCGGGCTCGTGACCGTTGTCGCGACCGACGCTGCGACCGGCGACGTGCTGATGGTCGCGCACATGAATGACGAGGCGCTGCGCAAGACGATCGCGAGCGGCGAGGCGTGGTACTTCAGCCGTTCGCGCAGTGCGTTGTGGCGAAAAGGTGAGACGTCGGGTCAGACCCAGCGCGTGGTCGAGATGCGCCTGGATTGCGATCAGGACGCGGTCTGGATCAGGGTAGAGCAGATCGGCGCCGCCTGTCACACCGGCCGGCGCTCGTGTTTCTACCGCAAGGTCGATTCTTCTGCCGATGGCGGCGCGCGATTGTCATTCGTCGACGCCGACCGCCTGTTCGATCCAAAGGCGGTTTACCACGAATAGCTTCGGTCCGTCCGGCCGGACGCCGGATCATTCCAGCAGCTCGGCGATCATGCGGGCGGCACGCCTTGCCCCATCGGCCTCGACTGGTTTCGGCTTATCCGGGCTCGACAAAGCCTGCATCATCGCATCGGCAATCATATCCGGCGTGGAGGCGGCGAAATCCATTTGAATGCCCGCGCCATAGCGGCGGAGGCGGTGAGCGACATGAAAATTCTGCTCAAAATGATTTCGCAGCGGAAAATAGACGAACGGCGTGCTGGCGGCGGCAAGCTCCATGCAGGTGGTGAGCCCGCCTTGCACCAGCGCAAGATCGCAGGCCGCGAGATGGCGGTCGAGATTGGCGACGAAGGCGCGCATCTCGACGCCCTCGGGCGCGACCATGGCCGCTGCATCGATGCGCGGGCCGGCGACGACGATCATGCGCAAGTCCGTAAGCTTGGCCTTTACGATCGGATAGGCCTGGAGGATGCGTCGTATCAGGTGCGCACCGATGCCCGAGCCGCCGACGGTGACGATGCAAATCCGCTCGTCGTTGCGGTAACCCAGCCTTTCGCGAAGCTGTTCCCGGCTGCCGAAGTTTTGGGGATGCTCACCGATGACATAGCCGGCAAAATCGAAATGCTTTGGTATCCAGTCGCGCATCGGAGGCAGACCTGTGCCGAACGACAGCGGCGCGATGTCTTCAGGTGCGCCGACGAAAATCGAGCGATCGCGCACCGCCGGATGTCGTTCGATGTGCTCGATCATCTCCGCATTATAGTCGGTCGTCAGGAGCGCCTCATGCTCGCCGCCGGATGGCATCGGGACGTAACCGACAAAGTCCGTCAGCCAGGCAAGCTTCGCCTTCTTCAGCTCGGGGTGCTCGTGCCAGTAATGATCGATGTCCCAGGCCTCGTCCGCGATCACGAGGTCATAGGCGCCTTGCTCGACCGCCTCCTGGAAGGTCATGAAATTCTTGATCAGCACTTCATCCATGCGGCGGAGCGCCTGAAAGCAGTGCAATTCGTGCTCGCCGCTTTCGAGCTCGATGTGTCGCGTCTCGCTGGCAAGCCGCGCGCTTAGCGGATGAACATGCTCGTTGCTGGCCTCTAACAGGCGGGTGACCGGGTCCTGCGCCAACCAGTCCACGCTGAGATTGGGATGCAACCTGCGCATCTCGTGCGCGATGGCAATATCGCGGCGGCCATGCCCGAGGCCGATCGGCGACGAAAGGTAGAGGGCACGTTTCCCGGCCCCGTTGCGCCGGACAGTCCCGCGCGCCGGCGCCGTGATACCGAGCCGTCGGTCGATAAAGTCGCTGATCAGGGTGTTCGCCTTTGCAGGATACCGCCCGAGAGGGTTATGGCCGCCGCCTTTGATCGTGACGAACTCCGAGCCGCTCACCTCGGTGTGCGCGGCCTCCGCGCGCGCGTGAAGCTGAATCTGGTCGTTGTCGCCGTGGATGAACAGCACCGGACAACGGATCTTGCGGTACATCTCTTCGCTGACGTCGAAGCGGGGTGGAATGTTGCGCGCTTCCACCGTGTTGATCAGCGTCGGCCCGCTGGTCTCGACGGCCCAGCCGATTCCGTCCTCGATCTGCTTGGTTGAATGCGGCTCACTGCAGATGTTGCGAATGAAGAACTCGGCGAAGTCAGGATAGTTCTTCAGCCAGTAATCGCGGTTGTACTTGTCCCAACCTTCGTAACTTTCCCGCTCCGCCGAAAAGTGCGAGGCGGCCAACCTTGCGTAGGGCGGAGATCCGATGGTTGAGACCGTACCGACAAGAACCGCTGCCCTGACGCGCTCGGGATGATACGCCGCCAGGATGGAGGCGAGCAGGCCGCCGAACGAAAGTCCGACCAGGATCGACTGGCCGACGTCGAGAGCATCCATGACGGCGAGTGCGTCGGCCAGGTAATTGTCCAGCGTGTAGGCGGTGACATCCTTCGGCCGGTCGGATTTGCCGTTGCCTCGGCCGTCATAGGTGATGCAGCGGAAGCGCTCGCTGAAGTAGGGTAGCTGCGCCTTGTAGATTCGCGAGTGAACGATGCTCCAGGGCGGGATGAACAGCATGGTTTCAGGCGCGTCACCGTAGATTTCGTAGGCGAGATTCACGCCGTCGCGGGTAACCAGCCCCTCACGATCCGGCAGTTTTGCGCGCATGCTTCACCTCTTGTCTGACGAGGTACCTTCCGCAATCCGGATGAGGTCACCGACGCGACGAAGCGACGCCCGTATCGGCGAACCCTTCTTCTCCAGGCCAAGCAGGAACAGGCTTTCGCCTCCGATAAAGCTGGCGGCGGCGATCGCGCCGGCTTCCTCCGCCGAGAAGGGGCCGAGGGGGCCGATCTTCGCTTCAGCCGCCCGTGCCAGGCCCACGATCAGATCGATCCAACCCATGATGCCGGCGCGGATCACCTTGGCGACTTCCGCGTCATGCCAGCTCACGGCGATCAACTCCTGCAGCACCCGCACATAGCCTGAGGCAATGTCCTCATCGAGGTAGTCGCAGGCGCGGTCCCACTGCTCGGACAGTTTCAGGGATGGGTCTCCGAACAATCTGTTCTGCCGGTCCAGAAGCTGGGCATTGAGATATTCGAACAGCTGGAGGACCAGGTTCTGCTTGGAGCCAAAATGATAGTGAATTTGGCTGAGCGGCACACCCGCTTCCGCCGCGACCTCCCGGGTCGAGAGGCCCGCATAGCCGGAATGACGCAGCACCTTCTTGGCCGCCTCGAGCAGGCTCGTGCTGGTCTCAATCTTCTTCACTGCGGTGCGCGCCATATTGTCTCGCGATGTGATTGATCTCAGCCAAACGCTACATGAATTCCGGCTGCAAAGGCTAGGCGCGCCGTCTCGCCTGCGGCTTGCTGTCTTGATATCCAGGCGTCGATGCCCGGCGCGACGCCGGGCATCGTGGCTGCGACTAACCCAAATCATCCGCACGCGCTCTGCGTCCCGGCAGCGGGATCAGCATCGATACCTGCTCCCGGTAGCGGCGGTACTGGTCGCCGAACAGCGCGATGAGATCGCGCTCCTCCAGCCAGATGCCGATCAGGATGTAGCCCGTGGTCGCGATGGCGAACAGCAGATGCCCGGTCGTCATTACGGGCGTCGCCCAGAAGGCGATCAGGAACCCGAGATAGATCGGGTGCCGGACCGACTTATAGAGCATCGGCGTCTTGAATTTGGCCGGCGGCAACTCCTGCCTGAGCAGGCGCGCCAGCACCTGACGCAAGCCGAACAACTCGAAATGGTTGATCATGAAAGTGCTGGCGAGCACCACGGTCCAGCCGATCCAGGAGATCGCCTCAAGCATGATCGCGCCAAGGGGATCGGTCACCGACCAGATGATGTCTGTCATCGGCCGCCACTGCCAATAGAGCAGGAGCAATGCGAGGCTGGCAAGCAGCACGAACGTCGCGCGCTCGACCGCAGGCGGCACGAGGCGTGTCCACCAGCGCTTGAAGGCGGGACGCGCCATCACGCTGTGCTGGATAGCGAACAGGCCGAGCAGCAGGACGTTGATGATCAGGGATGGAATGAACGGCCCCGGCTGGCCGCTGTCGATGGTTTTGGGTACCGGCAGGTTACCCACGAAGGCAATCGCATAGAGGAAGGTGGCGAGAAACAACAGGTAGGTAACGATGCCGTAGAGCATCGCAACCAGGCCGCCGGCGGTGGTCTTTGCAGAGGGAGGATTGATGGCGTGATCACTCATGAGCTGATCCTGTTTCCGGAAAGTTGAAGGCGGATGCCCGTGCAATGTTCATCAGTCGGGGAAGCCGTCGCCCGGCACTTCCCCGCCATTCCGCGGCCGTCCGACCGCTACTAATAGGTCGGTCGATCGACCGAAAAATTCAACCCGCGGTGCGGTTTTTTTGAGGCGAGGGGCCCCTTAACGCGCCATTAACTATAATTGCGGCAGTTTCGACCGCGTATAGGCGCTGATTGCCAGGGCCTTGAGAGCCCGCGCGGTCGTTTCGCGAGGAGCGGGGCACCAAAGACATGTCGGTCGACACAACGAGCGCCACGGCTGCGGCAGGTGTCGATCCCACGCGCGCGAAGATTGCGGGCTCGATCAGGCAGGCCGCCTCGACCACCGGCGCCAGCTTCGAATATCTGCTCGCCACCGCGAAGATGGAATCCAATTTCAACCCGAAGGCCGCCGCCACCACCTCGTCGGCGCGGGGGCTGTTTCAGTTCATCGACCAGACCTGGCTCGGCACGGTGAAAGAGGCGGGCGCCCATCTCGGCTACGGCAAATATGCCGAGGCCATCACCAAAGATCCTTCCGGCAGCTATTCGGTCAGCGACCCCGACGCGCGCGCGGCAATCATGAAGCTGCGCGACGATCCGGAAGCCGCCTCGTCGATGGCGGCGGTGCTGACCCAGTCCAACAGTTTCAAATTGACTGGCAAGATCGGCCGCCGCCCGACCGACGCCGAACTCTATATGGCGCATTTCATGGGCGTCGGCGGCGCCGGCAAGCTGATCCAGAGCGCCGAAGACAATCCGAACGCTTCCGCCGCGCGGATGTTTCCGAACGCGGCCGCGGCCAACCAGTCGATCTTCTACGACCGCTCGGGAAAGGCCCGCAGCGTCTCCCAGGTCTATTCGGTGCTGAACACGCGCTACGCGGCTGCCGCCAGTTCGCCGGTGACGCGCACCGCGATGGCGGCCGCCGGCGGCGATCTGCCGAGGCGTATCACGGTCGCGAGCAACGCCGCGCCGGCGACGACGGCGATCGACAACGCCGCCTATCTGTCGAGCTTCCCGGATCAGCGCAGCGTGACGCCGGTTGCCGCAACGTCGCAGACTGCCGCTGCGTCACCCGAGCCGATCTTCCGTTCGCTGTTCCAGGCTGGCGAACGCTCGCAGCCGATCTCGCCGGCGGTGCAGGAATTGTGGGGCAGTAATTCGTCGCTAACCCCGGTTGCGTCAGCAACCTCGGTTGCATCAGCAACCTCGGTTGCCTCCGCGAGCACCGTGTTGTCGGGACACAAGCCCGAGGTGCGCGCACCCGGCCGGCTCGATCTCTTTAGCGACCGCAACGGCACGTTCAGCAGCTAGTTTGCAGGGGGGCAAAGCGCAGCGTGCCCACCATTCAAGAACACCGACGTGGATAGACGGTGGGCACCGCGCAAAAGCGCCTTTGTCCACCCTACGCAACTCACCCTGATCGACGACAATGGTGATGGAGCAGGGTCCTTTGCGCGGGATTCCCTGCCGGATGTGCCAACGCCCATCATCTGGTGAACCGCTCGAACGCTTCGGCGATCTTCATCGTTGTTGGCTCGCGGAAGCCGGGAGAGGAAAGGTTCCATTATCCCGACGACGCCATCAAATATTAACGAGGCGTTGCCGCGCCCTTAACAAAACGTCAATAAAACCAGCCGTTTATGGTGAACCCTTTGTTAAGCGTCGTGGTTTATTTTTTCTAATAGTGGCACCGCGTCACGGTGTCGTCACAGGTTGCGTAAGCCAGGACCATGATCGTTCGGCAGTTCATTAGTTGGATTCGTACCGCTCCGGCAGGCGAGCGGGCAGAGGCGACGCGGGCTTTGGCGCGGGCCTGGTTGATTTCAGATCTCAGCGAGGACGATCGCATCGCCGCCGAAGGCGCGCTGCTGATGCTGCTCGACGATCCGTCGCCGCTGGTCCGCCAGGCCATGGCGGAAGTATTTTCGCGCAGCCCGGACGCGCCGGCAGCGATCGTGCAGGCGCTTTCGCTCGACCAGCCCTCGATCGCGCTGCCGGTACTCGAGCATTCACCGCTTCTGATCGATGCCGACCTCGTCGACATCGTCGCGACCGGCAACAGCGACATGCAATGCGCCATTGCCCGCCGCATCAACCTGCCGCCCTCGGTTTCCGCTGCCATTGCCGAAGTCGGCTCGGCGGCCGCAGCGCTCGAACTGATCGAAAACGCCTACGCCGAACTGGCGCCGTTTTCCTGGGACCGCATCGTCGAACGTCACGGCCATCTCGCCGCGATCCGGGAATCGATGCTGGTGCTGGAAGGCCTTCCCGCCGCCACCCGCGTTGCGCTGATCGCCAAACTCTCCGACACGCTGGCGCAATTCGTCGTCGCGCGTAACTGGCTGAGCGCCGACCGGGCAGGGCGGCTTGCGAGCGAAGCGCGCGAGCGCTCGACCATGAACATCGCGGCGCGTTCGCGCGGTGAGGACATGCAGGGCTTGGTGCAGCACCTGCGCGCCACCGGGCAATTGACGGCAGGCCTGATCCTGCGCGCGCTGTTGTCGGGCAATATCGAGCTGTTCGATGCGGCGCTGGCCGAACTGGCCGATCTGCCGCTGGCCCGCGTGACGGCGCTGCTGCACGACCGCGGCGGCGCCAGCCTGCAGGCGCTCCTGATCCGTGCGGGTCTTCCCGAATCGACCTTCGCGGCGTTTCGCGTGGCGCTCGAGGTCAGCCATGAAACCGGCTATGTCGATACCATTGGAGGCGCGGCGAGGCTGCGCCGCCGCATGGTCGAGCGCGTGCTGACCCATTGTGAGACCGACCGCAAGGCCGCCGAGCCGCTATTGATCCTGCTGCGGCGCTTCGCGACCGAGTCCGCGCGCGAAGAAGCCCGCATGTTTTGCGAGGAACTGGTCGCCGACGAAGCGTTCGTGCCGCCCGAGCGCGATCTGATCGCGGCGTAAATTCGAAAATTTCGTAGGGTGGGCAAAGCGAAGCGTGCCCACCATCTTCAACGCATGATCGGAAACATCAATGGTGGGCACGGCGCAAGTGCGCCTTTGCCCACCCTACGAAGCTGCGACAACGCGAGAGAGCGGCGACTCTCACTCCGCCGGCACAATACTCGGCGCCAGGATCGCTTCGAGATGTTCGGGGCGGTCGCGGTTGACCTTGAGCAAAAATTCGTCCGCGACCCCGCGCAGCTGCTTGCTGAGCTTGCTCGCCATCGTGGCGGTGTCGAGCTTGGTGCGTTCGCGCACGATCGCCTGAATGGCGTTGATGTGGTGGGTGATCAACTCCGCCGGGACCTGGTCGAGGTCGGGCGCGTGTTCGATGATGCGGCAGAGGCTTTCGGCGGCAGCACCCGCGGAAGGGAAGCCGAACGTGGCGGCGTCGCCCTTGATGTCGTGGGCGGCGCGAAACAGCTCTTCGCGGTTGTCGGTGGTGAAGCCGTCGCGGAGAACGACCGCATGCGCCGCCGAGAGCCGGTCGGCCTCGATCGTCATCCAGTTCTTGAATTCGCCGGACAGTCCGGCGAGCGCCTTTTCCGCGCGCCCGACGGGATCGTCGAGGTCGGATTCGGGAACGCGCAGCAATGCCTTGCGCAGGGAGTTGGGCTGCGTGATCACGTGGTGATCGCCAAACGACTTGACCTGTATCGTCCCGGGCTTTTCTTTCGCCATGATGGTCTCTCCAGGCTGGCGCTAGACGGCCGAGCGCGCCTTGTCGAGCAGCGACGGCTGTTGCATGACTTCCACCTCGCCGCCGACGCGGCGCTCGGGGCCGATATAGGCGTTGTTGGTGTTGCGCCGGCGGTCGGGGCCGAAATAGGTCTTGGTCTTGATGAAGGGGCGCGGGTTGGCGACGACGTTGAGAATGCGCTGGTAGAGTCCCTTGGCCGAGATCGGCTTCGCCAAAAACTCGGTGACGCCGGCATCGCGTGCGACGGTCACGCGGCGCTTCTCCGAATGCCCGGTCAACATGATGATCGGCGCGTAGGGGTTGCCCTTCGATTCCGGCTGCCGGATCATCTGCGCCAGTTCGAGGCCGTCGAAGATCGGCATCGACCAGTCGGTGATGACGATATCGGGCACGTAGTGGCTGTACATTTCCAGCGCGGTGGCGCCGTCCTCGGCCTCATAGGCCTCGCGCGCGCCGAACGAATGCAACAGCGTCCGCAAGATGCGGCGCATGTGCGGATTGTCATCGCAAATCAGAAACCGCAGCTTGTTGAAGTCGATGCGATACATGGTCCGGCCCGGCCCAGCAAAACAGTATACTGGTGTTAACCATATCGCGGCGCTCGTTAAGGAATGGTTGCGAAGCCGGCCTATCAGGCTCGCGCGAATACCCGATGGCGCTACTTTTTTCGGATAGGAACCCGCCTCAAGGTCAACGGGCGGTCACCGGGCGGGCGTCAGGACCCGAACTGCTCGCGCAGGATGCGTTCCTCGAGGCTGTGACCGGGGTCGAACAGCATCCGCATCGAGATCGTCTTGTCGGACAGCACCTCGACGCGGCAGACATCGCGCACGTCGTCATGGTCGGCGGCGGCCGCGACCGGACGTTTCTCGCCCTCGAGCACCTCGATGACAACGAAAGCGGAGTTGGGGAGCAGGGCGCCGCGCCAGCGGCGCGGGCGGAAGGCGCTTATCGGGGTCAGCGCCAACAGCGCGGCGTTGATCGGCAGGATCGGCCCCTGGGCCGAGAGATTATACGCGGTGGAGCCGGCCGGCGTCGCCACCAGGATGCCATCGGCGATCAATTCCGCCATCCGCTCGTGCTCGTCGATCAGGATGCGCAGATGCGCGGCCTGGTTGGTCTGGCGAAACAGCGCGACCTCGTTGATGGCGTGATGCAGGTGCACCGTGCCATGGATGTCGGTGGCGCGCATCAGGAGCGGATTGATCAGGGATTCCCGCGCCGCCGCCAGCCGCGTCTGCAGGTCGTGCGTGGTGTATTCGTTCATCAGGAAGCCGACGGTGCCGCGATGCATGCCATAGATCGGCTTGCCCGAGCGCATGTGGCGATGCAGCGTCTGCAGCATCAATCCGTCGCCGCCGAGCGCCACCACGACGTCGGAATCGTCGGCATCATGATTGCCGTAGAGCTTGACGAGCTGCGCCAGCGCGGCCTGCGCCTCGGTGCTTGCGCTTGCGACAAAGGCGATCCGGTCGTATCGCTTGGGGGTGGCCATTGGACGACGAACTCTCGGGTAGCGCCAGGATTGGGTGGCGCCGGATTGCGCCGCGCTCGTCTATACACCTTAGGCAGGCTTGTCGAGATAGCCGGGCGGCTCTTTCGCGCCGGTAACGTAAACCGCTGGTCATCAGGGCGTCATTTTTCCTGCAACGTCCGGATCGGGTCCCAATCCTCGCCCGGCGGGTTTTGGGCCAATTCCCGGGCCCGCGCCGCAAACAACGATGCCGGCCGGTCGATGTCGGCCGAACGGCCGAAATACTGCGCGGCGCGCCCGAATTCGCGGGCCCGCCACTGCGCAAGCCCGTCGGCGTAGTCGGTGATCAATACCGCTTGCGAGGATGTCAGCCCGGCCGACAGCGCCAGCAATTCGTAGATTTTCAGCGCCTGGGTTCGCCCCTTGACCCTGATGGCGTCGAGTTCGCGCCAGGCGAAGGCTTCGCCGGTGAGGGCTACAGTGGTCTCGGAAGCGATGATGGTGGTGCCGTAGAATTTGTTGGCGCCCTCCAGCCGCGAGGCGAGATTCACGGCGTCGCTCATTACCGAGTAGTTGAAGCGCCGCCGTGATCCGAAATTGCCGACCAGCGCCTCGCCGGAATTGATGCCGATCCGCTGCGCCAGCTTGTATTCCTGGAACAGGGCGGATGAAGCGTTGAGTTCGGCCAGTTGCGCGCAACAATCCAGCGCGGCGCGCGCCGCATTGGCGGCATGATCGGGGTCGTCCGCCGGCGCGCCGAACACCGCCACGACGGAGTCGCCGATATATTTGTCGACATATCCGCCGTGACGCTCGATGACGTCGGTCATCGCCGAAAGATATTCGTTCATCAGCTCCATCAGGTTGTCGGGCGACATCTTTTCCGCGATCAGCGAAAATCCCTCGATGTCGGAGAAGAACACCGTCACGTCGCGGGTTTCGCCGCCGAGTTCCGGCAATTTGTTCGACGACAGCATGCGGTTGATGACGTGCGGGGCGAGGTAGAGCGCAAAGCTCTTCTGCAGCAGGCGGCGGTCCTTGTCGGCGATGACGAAGCGGAAGCCGATGGTGGCGGCAAGCGCGAACAGGCTCGCCAGGAGCGGCTCGGCGATCGGCAGCGCCAGCGCATGGTTGAAGGCGATCGTGGCGCCGGCAATGCTGGCCACGATCACGGCCATCCAGGCCAATGCTGCGCTGAGCGGCCGAAACCGCCACGCGGCAACCGCCGCCAGCACCGCAAACAGGGTAGAGATCAGGAAGCGCACCAGCGGGCCGGGTTCGACCACCGCGTTGCGCGAGATCAGATTGTTGACCGCCGTCGCATGGATATAGACGCCCGCGATCGTGCTGATCCTGAAGCTGGCCATGACCGGCGTGCTCTCGGCCGCGCAGCGCGGTGCGCGCGCGCCTTCGATGCCGGTCGCAAAGCGCTTGGAGGTCTGCCGGCGATCCTCGATATCGAGAACGCTGCCGAAAATGACAACCTTTCCGGCGAACCAGCGCCGAAAGTAATCCTTGTCGTTCTTGACGGCGCAGGCGCGCAGGTCGGCAAACGAGAAAGTCGGAATGTCGTCGGCACCGCCCTCGAAGTTCAGCGTCATCGTGTTCGGAACCCGGCCGGGGACGCGGTAGCCGGCAAGCGTCAGCCTGCCGCGCTCATCGAACTCGGGTGCCGCGCCCAGCGCCCGCGACGACAGCTCGACCGCCATCGAGGGCACCTTCGCCCCGTTGACGGTGAAGCCCAGCGGCAGCCGTCGCACGATATCGTCGCTGTCGACGAAAACGTTGAGCGGGCGGATGTTCTGCTGCTGCCGTACCGCGACGCGCTGTCCGGGCGATGGCCTGACCGACTGGTTGCCGCCCAGGGTTTCTCCGAGCACCACCTTGCCGTTCGCCGCCGCAACGGCAAGCGCACGAAGGAAGTCGCGGTCGAAGCCGCGGACTTTCTCACCGAGCATGCCCTCGCCGAACGGAATCTCCGACTGCTCGATCGAGTTCTGGATCACCATGTCGAAGCCGGCCACCTTGGCGCCGCCTTCGAGCGTCGCTGACAGCACGCGGCCGATCTCTCCGGTCCAGGTCAGCATCGGCGCGCCCTTCAAGGGGGCGGTGCGCATGCTTTCCTCGTCGATCGCGACGACGACTGCCGGCGAAGCGGCCGGATCATGGCTGCGGCCGAACATCTCCCAGCGCAGGGCGGTGAGGATATCGAGGGAGAGCCCGCGGATCGGTCTGGCCACCGGAGAAATCGAAGCCGCCGCGCAGACCAGCGCGATGGCGGCAACCACCATCCTGTTGCGCGTGCTGCGCCGGATTCTCAAGCGGGATGGCCCGTCACGCCTATTCCATCCGCAGCAACCGGCCGACGATCGGCGTCGCGCCGGCCCTGGCCTGCGGGTCTACCCTGAAGACAATCCGCGATGATTTGAACGTTGCGGCATAGAGGCCGCCTGGAGCCAGCGCGACGTTCTCGCTGGCGAAATCGAGGAACCGTCCCTTGAGCTGGGTGCCGCCAAGACTAATCTCCTGACGCTCGCCCGGCACGTCGAGGCGCCGGATAACCAGCTTGCCGCGGCCTTTGGCTTCCACCAGCGGCGATGCTCCGTAAAGCGTGAGCTGCGACTGCGGCAAGGAGGCCGTGTTGTCGACACTGCGCAGCACGGTGGCGGCGACGCCGCTGGTCTCGCGCGTGGTCGCGTTGGCCTGGCTGGGATCGCAATTCGTCCTCTCGGCCTTGACCTCGGCGAGGTGGACGGCGCTCTCCTCGGTGCCGACGACGACGGTGCCGGCACCGCTGATCGTCTCGCGCCGGCATGACTTCAGGTAGCTGAGAATGACCGAGCCGCCGTCGCCGATCTTGATGACCGCCTTGGGCGTCACATAGTCCATGAATTCCGCGCCGGTGACCTTGCCCTGGACGTCCTCGACCACCGCGACCGGCGAATCTGCGATCGCCGGGGAGGCCAGCGCCAGCAGGCCAAGACAAACAGCAATCGAACGTTTCATTTTAAGTCCCCATTGAAAAGCGCAGGTTCATTAGTCGCGCCAGCGCCTGAATGGTTGCATGGATGATCAAAAATACCTGGCCGGTGCGCCGGCGGAACCGACCGATAGCACCTGACGGCCGGCGAGGACAACCACCGGGCGCACTGACCGCTTTCTCACGCGATGCTGTCGGGATTGTGATTTTCGAAAAGATTTGTGCTTGTTGTGCATCAGGGCCTCATTGTCGCAGTGTTACGGCAGAATCCGCGGGGCGGCTGGATCGCGGGGCGCGCAGGGAGCAAACGGCATGGCTTTTCGTTTCACGGCGACGCGCCCCGCGCGTCTTGCCGCTGCCCTTCTGGTCGTGTGTTGGGCAAGCAGTGCGCGCGCCGAGGAGGCCAGTTCGCCAACCTCGCAGCAGCCGGCCGCGGCCGCGGCCACACCGTCGCCATCGGGCCAGAAGGGCGGAGCAGGGCGGGGCGCCGCCGCGCCAGCGCCCTCTGCCGCCGAACAACACCGTCTGCCGCCGGATTCCACCACCACGCAGACGCTGGCGCTGCCCGGCCGCACGCTCAACTTCACAGCCACCGCAGGCTCGATCCGAATATTCGACGACAAGGGCGAGCCGCAAGCCGATATCGCCTACACCTCCTATCAACTCGACGGCGCCGATCGCGCAAGCCGGCCGGTGACGTTTCTGTTCAACGGCGGCCCCGGCGCGTCCTCGGCCTGGCTGCAGTTCGGCGATGCCGGCCCTTGGCGCATCTCGATCACGGGTGAGAGCGCCGTGTCATCCGCGACGCCTGATCTGCTGCCCAACGCCGAGACCTGGCTCGACTTCACCGATCTCGTCTTCATCGATCCCGTCGGCACCGGCTACAGCCGCTTCGTTGCGTCCGGCGAGGACGTGCGCAAGCGGTTCTTTTCGGTCGATGGCGACGTCAATTCGATCGCGCTCGTGATCCGGCGCTGGCTGGAAAAATACGACCGTTTGCTGTCACCGAAATTCGTCGCGGGCGAGAGCTATGGCGGCATTCGCGGGCCGAAAATCGTCCGCAATCTGCAGACCGAGCAGGGTGTCGGGGTGCGCGGGCTGATCCTGGTGTCGCCGTTGCTCGACTTCCGCGACTTTTCCGGCTCGAGCCTGCTGAAATATATGTACAGCCTGCCGAGCATGACGGCGGTCGCCCGTGAAGCCAGGGGCGAGACCAGGGGGCGGGTGACGCGCGCCGATCTCGCCGACGTCGAGCGTTACGCACAAGGCGAATTCATCGTCGATCTCCTCAAGGGGCAGGCCGACAAGGAGGCAACGGCGCGGCTCACGGACAGGGTGGCAACGCTCACCGGGATCGATCAGGCGGTAAGCCGCAGGCTTGCCGGGCGTTTCGAGGTTGGCGAATTTCGCCGCGAATTCGACCGGCGCAACGGCCGGGTGACCGGGCGCTACGACGGCTCGGTATCAGGCTTCGACCCCTATCCGGATTCCAACACCGCGCATTTCGGTGATCCGTCCGGCGATCCCCTGATGGCGCCGCTGACGAGCGCAGCCGTCGACCTCGCAACGCGCAAGCTCAATTGGCGGCCGGATGGCTCGTACCAATTGCTCAGCAACAGCGTGAACAGGTCGTGGGATTTCGGCCGCGGGCCGGCCGAGTCGGTTTCACAGCTTCGCGAGATTCTCGCGCTCGATCCGAAAATGAAACTGTTGGTCGGCCACGGGCTGTTCGATCTCGCCACGCCGTATTTCGCGTCCAAGGTCCTTCTCGACCAGTTGCCGGCCTATGCGAGTGCGGACCGGGTGAAGCTCGTCGTCTATCCCGGCGGCCACATGTTCTATTCGCGTGACGGCGCACGTCAGGCGTTCCGCGCGGAGGTTGAGGCGGTAATGAAGTGACAACAAAAAACCGGCGCGTCCTTACGACTGCGCCGGCTGTTCGCAATGACGTGGAGAGGTTAGTGCATCAATAAACCAATCCCGTGCCCGGCGGCTTTTCCAGCGCGGCGGCGAGCGAGCGATATTCCTCGCTTGTCGTGCCGGTGAGCTGAGCGATCCGGTTCAGGTGATATTGCGCCTGGTCGCGGTTGCCCTGTTCGACCTGCCACAGGCCGTAATACTGCCAGGTCTTGACGTGGCTCGGATCGGCCTTGAGCGCGCGCTCGTACCAGATCTGCGAGACCTTGTAGTCGCCGAGCTTGCGATAGGAGTAGCCGATCAGGTTGGCGACGGCGGCCTGGTCGTCACGGCCGAGCGCCTTGAGCTGCGTAATCGCCGAGGTGTAGTCGTGGCGGTCGTAGATCGCGGCGTAGGCGGCGCGATAACCGTTAGCGAATGCGGTCTGCTCGATGCCCGGGCGGGCTTCGCTGGATTTCTTCTTCTTCGGCGGCGGCGGCGGATCGTTATCGGGTGCGGCGTAGACGACGCTAACGACGGGGGCCGCCGCGAGCGTGAGCGACAACATGGCAAGGGTCAAAAGTCTGATCGCAAGTCTATTCATGCATCTCTCCTGATGGCCGGTTTGGCAATCCTACACCGAAGCCCGTTGATTTGAACCCCCGGCGGCCGAGAACATTCCCGCACCGCTTCCCTCGATTTCGCCAATTTTCATCGGCGGTCGCCGTCACCGGACATGACGAAGATGTCATTCAGATGAACGGAATCGAAAAGTCCGATTCAGGAGCGGTTCAGTGCGCAACCGCTAGCGTCGCCTGCATGATCGGCGAGCCCGGCCTTTCGACCGGAAATGCCCGCGGGTCCCATGGAGAAGGAGACAACCATGCTCAAGACCATTACCGCAGCGCTCGTTGCCGTTTCCGTTCTCGCCGCGCCTGCACATGCCGGCACGACTGGCAAGACCGCGCAGGCTCCGGTGAACAAGTCCACGCAGGCACCTGTCATCAAGGCTGAGGGCAAATCGAAGGCGCTGAACGCCAATGCAAGGATGGGCCGCCATCACAAGCATTATCGACATCATCGCCACCACAAGCACATCGGCTTGCACAAGACGCATGCGAAGCACATCGCGGTCAAGCACGTGACGCCGGCCGCAAAACGCAGCTGAATCTGATTCGCTGGCGCGCGTTTCGCCCCCATTGCCCCCGCGCCTTGCGAATGTCAGACCAGCCCATGCGCCATTTGCTTCGCTAATGGCCGTGGGCTGGCGCGCGCGCTCAACTTTTCGAGAGCGAAGCGAGGAGATAACCGAGTTGCGAATTCCATTTCGCCGCCGGGCGGTCTAAGAGACGGCGAAGGGCAGGGGAAGAGTTCGCTTGAGACGTTCGGCCAAATTCGCGGCGATGATGTTGCTGCCGATCATGCTGTCGGCCTGTGCCGCCGCCGTCGATGACAGCAAGCCGATCACCTTTACCGACGATCGCGGCGTCTCCAGCCAGCCGTTTCCCAAAAATTTCCGCGCCGAAATACTGTCGTTCCTGAAGACCTATCTCAACGATCCCGTCGGCGTGCGCGACGCCGTGATGGCCGAGCCGGTCGAGCGCGTCATCGGCGGGCGGCTGCGCTATGTCGCCTGTCTCCGCTTCAGTCCGCGCGAGTCCGACGGCAGCTACCGCGAGCCGCGCGAACGCGCCATCCTCTTCGTCGACGGTCGCCTCGACCGCATCATCGAAAACGCCGTCGAGCCCTGTGCGGGGATGGCGTACGCGCCATTCGCGGAACTGGAGAAAATGACGCGCTGATCGCGCGCGTCTGCCTGAGAACGCGGCTTGGCCGGGTCGGTGTTGGCAGAGTCCTTTCCTTCGCGGATTCCATGCTGGCCTCCACACGAGACTGTGATGCCTTGCACCCATCTGCATCGCATACGATTAAATCGGAAGGGTTGACATCGGGGTTGCACCCTTTATATCGCATACGATCCAATCGCATCAGATATAGCCGGAGTGAGAATCCATGTCCCAGCACACCAATCCAGACCGGCGCCGCTTCCTCGGTACCGCCGCCGTGACGCTTGCGGCGGCGCCGTTTGCCATGAGCGGCGCTCTCTTTGCGCAGCCCGGCGACGCCAAGCCCGGCGCTGGCGCAATCAGGCCGGGCGCCCACACCTCGTTTGCCGCGCTGAAACAGATCGAGGCCGGCGTCCTCACGATCGGTTATGCCGAAGCCGGGCCCGCCGGTGGTCCTGTCGCCATCCTCCTGCACGGCTGGCCCTACGACATCTACGCCTTCGTCGACGTCGCCCCGGTGCTGGCGTCGGCCGGCTTCCGGGTGATCGCGCCCTGGCTGCGCGGCTACGGCACGACGCGCTTCCTCTCGGGCGATACGCCGCGCAACGGCCAGCAGGGCGCGCTCGCTACCGACGTCATCGCCCTGATGGATGCGCTGAAGATCGACAAAGCGGTGGTCGCCGGCTTCGACTGGGGCGCGCGGACCGCCGACATCGTCGCGGCGATCTGGCCGGAGCGGGTCAAGGCGCTGGTCTCGGTCAGCGGCTATCTGATTGGCAGCCAGGAGGCCAACAAGAAGCCGTTGCCGCCATCGGCCGAACTGCAATGGTGGTACCAGTATTACTTCGCGACCGAACGCGGCCGGCTGGGCTACGAAAAATACCGGCGCGAATTTTCAAAGCTGATCTGGCAGCTCGCCTCGCCGAAGTGGAATTTCGATGACGCCACCTTCGAGCGCAGCGCGGCGTCCTTCGACAACCCCGACCATGTCGCCATCGTGATCCACAACTATCGCTGGCGGCTTGGTCTCGCCCCGGGCGAGGCGAAATACGACGAGCTGGAAAAGCGGCTGGCCGAATTCCCCGCCATCGCCGTGCCCACCATCACCCTTGAAGGCGACGCCAACGGCGCGCCGCATCCGGACCCCAAGGTCTACGCCAGGAAGTTTTCCGGCAAATATGCCCACCGCCTCCTCACTGGCGGGATCGGACATAACCCGCCGCAAGAGGCGCCGCAGGCCTTTGCCGACGCCGTCATCGAAGTGGCTCGCTCTTGAAGGGAGCCAGGCCCCAAGGGAGCCAGGCCCCAAGGGAGCTAGGCCCCCGCCAAGGGAACAAGGGGCCCCGCCGGCGGCCGTGAAGCCTGCCGGCGGGGCGTCCGCATTTGCGCTGTTCCCGGGACGGAACCGTGAACGAATTCGGATCACTTTTCGGCGAGGGTTGAACCTTGCCTTAGTCATCCCGGACATCAACTAAGCGGGAAACGACCCTCCTTAATGGAGGGAAAAGCCTTATGTGCAAGGGAACTAAAGCGTTTTGTTGCTGTGCCGTCACAGTGGCGCGCCATCGGGTCGCGGGCACTTGCCGCTAAGCAACCTAAATGAAGTCACGTTGTTTGGATTGGGTCCGCAACGTCCGTAACGGGGAATGAGTATGAAGAAGATTTTGCTCGGCGCTGCCGCGCTGGCCGCCATGGCGGCTCCAGCTTTTGCGGCCGACATACCGCCGCGGCCTTATGCCAAGGCGCCTGCCTATACCGCGCCTCAGGTCGTCTATAACTGGACCGGGTTCTATATCGGCGGCCATGTCGGCGGCGCCTTTGCGGGTGACAACTCCCTGCAGGGCAGCGACGCCCGCTTCCTTGGCGGCGTGCAGGGCGGCTTCGACTATCAGTTCGCGCCGAACTGGGTAATGGGTGCCGAAGCCCAGTATAGCTGGCTGCCGAACAACAATAATAATGGCGTGCTGTTTCCGGGCGGCACCCTCGTGACGTCAAACACCGACCAGCTCGGCTCGGTGACCGGCCGGCTCGGCTACACTTGGGGTCCGGCGCTGCTCTACGCCAAGGGCGGTTACGCCTGGCGCGACGGCAACAATCTCGGTGTTTCGGTGGCCGGCGTGCCGCAAGGCTTCACCACCAACGGCAGCCACAAGGACGGCTACACCGTCGGCGGCGGCCTCGAATACATGTTCGCCCCGAACTGGTCGGCCAAGGCCGAGTACCAGTATTACAATTTCGGCAACACCACCTTCACGACGGGTCCTGCCGATATCGCCGGTCGCAGCTTCCGCAACGACGAACACACCGCCAAGGTCGGCGTGAACTACCGGTTTGGTTGGGGTGGGCCTGCTGCCGCCAGATATTGATACGGCGCTTCGTATCGTCACGACAAAGGCCGGCTTCACGCCGGCCTTTTTGTTGGGGGAATTGTCGGGGGCGAGCGTGCCTCGATTGCTTTTTGGCGGGCGCGAAAAAATTTTCGCGCTGCATGCAACTTTTCGTCACGATCCGATATTATGGTTCCGGCCGGCTGGTGGGACAACGAACATGCGTGCTTTTGCGTTAGGGCTGATCTTTTCCGCAGCGGCGTTTCCGTGCCTTGCCCAAACTGTCCTGAAATCCGAACCGCTTATGCTTGCTCCCTATGAAGTCGCCTTCGTGCAGGATCCCACGTGCGGGGCCGGCAAGGTGCGCAAGGTAACCGGCGCGATCAGGGGACTGCAGCGGCGCAAGGCCTGTGTCACTCTGGCTTCGGAGCAGGCATCGCTGGTCTCGGCGACGCCATAAATCGATTTTCTTTCCGCCTCGGATGTCGTCCCCGGCGAGCGGGGCCCATACGCCGAGAGCCGTCGTTTGCCCGGGTTGCCCACCCGGCCGCCACAGCCCTTACGACGCTAACTGCAATTCCGTCTGCGCGTCGCGCTCGGCGTCGGCCTTGTTTCGGGCGGGGTCTTCATGCGGCTCGAGCTGGCACGGCTTGATCTCGTAATCATGGTCCAGCACCGGGCGAGGGGCGGTGCTGTCTTGCTCGGAGACGACATCGACCACGAGGCCGCTCTTCTGGGCAATCTTCCAGACGTCGGCCGCGGTGGGATAGGCCTTGCTGAGCTTGGCATCGTTTGAGAACAGCGCGTAGGGCATTGTCGACTCCGATAAAACGGTCAACGCGGAAGCGGGGTCCGGGTTTCAGGCTTGGCTGCCATGCAGCCATTCGACAGGCCGTTTCGGGAGCAAATTGGCTCGCTTCGGCCCATTTTCGTGGAGTCTCTGAGTCTTTAACGAGTCGTAAATCCCGGGAAAAAGAATCCCCGAGACTCGACCGCCAGAATCGCCGGATGTTTCCGGCCATGAGAACGAGCCTCCAGACCTCCTGCGAGCGTGTCCAACTCACGCTGACCGTCTGCCTGCTGGCCGCCTGCGCGGCCAACGTGGCGCTGGTCTATGCTTGGCTCTGAAAGGCTTGGCTCTGAAAGGCTTGGATCTGAATTGGCTCTGAACATCGTGCGGATGCCGGGGAAGCGCGGTTTTTGCGCGCTGGGTCTGCCCGGGTTTACTTGCCCGGCCGCGTCGGCTGCTCGCCTTCTTTGAGAGCCGCGTGGACCTTCGCCATGGTCGCGCTGCAATAGGCCTCGCGCTCGCGGTTGAACCGCTCCTGATGGGCGCGGAAACTGGCGACCCGCGCCCTGATCTCGGACTGGAATTCCTCCCGCAGATCGGGACGCGCAGGAGGGGCCGGCCTCGATATCTCCCGCGGTATTTCCTGAGGTACTTCTGTTGATATGTCTTGTGATGCTTCTTTTGGCGCCCGGGCAACGGACGGGGTCGCCGCCAGCAGAAACTCAATGTCGGGAAGGGCCGCGGCCGCGCGGGTGGTTTCGGCCGCGCGTGTGGTTTCGGATCTCTCGACGGAGAGCGGGGCAACCGACGTGGTGACCGTATTCCCGGTCTCCGGCGTCTTGCCGGTCACCGATTGAACGAACGCCATCGTTTGCGCGATCAGGAGATCGCGTTCCCTCATCCATTTCATGAAACACCTCGGCCCAAGTCACTCCATCAAACGCCTTTTGTGGAATCAAGCGGGTGGAGAGGTGGCCGGGGATAACTGCCGCGCTTTTGCGCGCGAGGTGACAAAACGGTGACAGTTCGTGACCGGCAACGCGCACATGGTGGTGTCAATTTCGCTGCGGTTAGGGCCGGACGCAGCATGATCCCTCAACCAAGCCCCGGATCGCTTCCGCGGCCTCATTGCGATCCTCGCGCTTGCTGAGCGCTTCCGTCTGCCGCTCAACGCTCCTCCGAGCCGCAAGCTATGGGTTTGAAGCGGCATTGCTTTCCAAGCGGTCCGCAATCCAGTCAAAAATGAATTCGCTGGCAAGCGTTGGGTTGTCGGCGTGCCCTTGGGAGGCACCCGTTTCCGCCCCCGTAAAAATTTTCAGCGTGATATCCTGCTGATCCGTCTTGAGTTGCTCGATCAGGACGTTCACGTGTTCTGGCTCCAGCCAGCCATGCTCGCCGATGGTAATCAAGATCGGACACTTTAGATTTCGTGCGATCCCGTTGGGTATGAGATTCGCGCGCGCATCAAGCGGCGCAATGTGGTTTGCCAAAAACGCCCGCTCCTGCAAATCCCAAATGCCGCCGTCACAAACGGCGGCAGCGAATCGATGGTCAAGCGCAACACCGCGCGCGACAAAAGAGCCCGAACCATCGCCGAGAATCGCTATTCGACGTTTATCAACGTCGTCCCTCGTTGTGAGATAGTCCATTATATAGGAGACAGCCGTCTCCAGATCAGAACGGCCGACCACATTTTCGAACTGTGCGCCGTTATCCGTTCCCAGAAGATCGGTGGCCAGCAGCGACATTCCGCGATTGCGGGCGTGGCGCGCCGTCTTGTAGAGGTACTCTTCCTTTCGATGTCCCGGTTCGCCGAGGCAAATGATGACAGGCGTTTGAGCCGACGCGGCTGGGGCAGGCAGGAAATAGCCCTCCAACGGATAGCGGCTCAGCCAGGGAATCTCGACAACTTCGCCAGCAGGGGTTCGATGCTCCAGGTAGCGACGGGCGCAGGTCCGCATCTTGGCGAGACCGGCCTGCAGTCTCTTGTCCACGAATTCAAGATCGAACACGGCCGCGCTATAATAGTTTAGGGCCCGCAGCCAGTTGCTTTGGGCCGTCAGAAAATGTCCAGCACCGAGAGCTGTATTGCCTCGCTCATTGTTGGCGTCGGCCGTCTTGTTCCATTCCCGGTACCAGGATTCGTGGTCCTTCGGGTCTATCCGGCTTGCCGTGCGGAAGCATTCAGAAACAGTTGAGCCGCCTTCTTGAGCAGCACCCAAAAGCCGCAGAAATTCGGCAGACAGATCTTCGCTGTCCGGCCACTGGATCCACCCTTTTTGGTCAAAGTGACCGACCGGAATGGCCATCAAATCTGACTTTATTACTTAGGTTGATCAATACTCAACCAAGGCGTGCGTTTTCGCAAGCCAATTCGCGCCTCCGCGGTGCGGTCGAGTGTGCTGCGATTGGCCTTCCGCCGCTGATCAATGTGGCATGCCAGATCTTCCATGAAAGCACCCCATTCCCTGTCGGGGATCAATCAAAGAAGAAGAATCGATGGCTCGCTTGATATGGATCAATACGCATTGCAGCCGGAAACGGCGCGTGGAACTTTGGAGTGCGCCCCGCGCAACAGTGGACATCGTCCAGGCCGGAGTTCGGTGTTCGCTTTCTGACCGATTCGAAACGAGCCGCGCAGCGCAAGCGAATTCGATAGTACCCTCGTGAGATCTCTAGCAGGGCACGAGGTCGGACGTTTGTGAGTTCAGGCTCATGCCCGAGACTCACTGACGCCCAAGACTTACTAACACCCAACACTCACCAACGCCCGAGACTCAGATGTCCATGGCAACCTTCAAGCAGGCCTTCTCAAATTGATCCTTGAGGGACGCGAGTTTGCCGGTGAACTCGGTGAGTTCTCGATCGCTGAATTCCGCAAAGATAAATTTGTTAAGGGCTTCCTGCTGGGAGGCCAGATTTGCGATGTGCTTGTATGACTTGTCCGTCAGTGACATTTTTACAACTCTGGCGTCGTCCTCCGAGGTCTTTCGGCGCATGAAGCCTTTCTTTTCAAGCATTTTCGACTGGGTTGTCACGAACGACGAGTCGACGTGAAGCATCTTTGACACCACCTTCACCGGAACTCCGTCGCCTTTGTCCAAGTCCGCCAGAGCCATCAGAATCATCCACTGCGGACCACTAACGCCAAGGGTCTTCGCCCAAAAATGCCGGAGTTGCTGGAGGTGCACATTGATTGAAGCGACCTCCCACGCGAATCGCTTTGCCAGGTCCTGATTCCTTGCAGAGGGCTGAGGTTGATCGGAATTCTTCTCCACGACTCGTGAATTCATCTGCTTTTCGATGCCCCTTTTTTCACCGATCTTGCATCGATGCACATTGGAAAATTCAATAATGAAATCACTGAACTAAATCACCTTAAACATCGGTATGATTCCTAGCAATTGTCCTGTTTTCGACCTGTTGCTGCAAGGACACAGACGCCGACCATAACGATGCATGAGTACATAAAGTATTTTGATTAACTTAGTTGTGAAGGCATAGTCCTCGTGACGACTGGGGGGTCCTAGATCGTCCCGTTCTAGGTGGTTCGCTTAAGTCCCTCGCGCTGATGCGGGAGTGTCCGAAGGCGCGAAGCGGCTGGGCGGGTTTTTATGGGGGACAAGGGAACCAACCTTAGGGTGCTTCACCCAGCGGATCCGGAACCTTCCCTACAGAGCAACTTGGAGGTTTAACATGAAGATGGTTAAGAGCCTTATTCTCGGCTCAGCGGCGGGTCTGATCGCCATGAGTGGAGTTCAGGCAGCCGATCTTCCCGTCAAGGCCAAAGCGGTCGAGTACGTGAGGATCTGCTCCCTGTATGGCGCGGGTTTCTTCTATATCCCGGGCACCGACACCTGCATCAAGCTGGGTGGTTATCTGCGCGTTGATACAACATTCAACGGCGCTCCTTACAATGAGCCGGCCTGGGCCGGCGATCTGGGTCAGGGCAATCGCTATCGCGATTACTTCGCCTCCCGTTCCCGTCTGGCGTTCACGATCGATACCCGCACTGCCACCGAGTACGGCGTGGTTCGCACCTTCGGTCAGCTGGATTGGTCGTTCGCCTCGCCGAGCGGCAGCTTCAGAGAAGTGGGACCTACCGGCCAAGCCGGTGGCCTTAACAACGGCCAGCAGATCGCGACGGAAATGTTGTTCATCCAGTTCGCTGGATTCACCTTCGGTCGTTCGGCTTCGGCCTATGCGACGCCCTGGCATGGTTATCCAGGCAACAACACCTCGTTCCTGGTTGGCGGTCATGACACCGTTACCGGCACGAACAACATCCAGTACACTGCTCAGTTCGGCAACGGCGTGTCGGGCACGATCGGTCTAGACGACCCGCTCGCGTTCAACCGCATCAGCGTGTACAACCTTGCGAACACCTCCGCCGCCGGCGTCGTTACGCTCGCGTCGCTTACCGGCACGGGCTCTAGCGGCAACGCCTACGCTGGCACGCATGTTCCCGACATCGTCGGCAACATTCGGGTCGATCAGGCTTGGGGTCTGTTCCAGATTTCGGGCGCATTGCATGAGGTTAACGGTTCATACAATGCTCTGACACACGTGGTGACCGGCGGCCTTGTTACGCCGTTTGGGGGACCGACATTCGGTGCGAATGGTCTCTCTGAAATCTCTGGCCACCCCGAGAGCAAGTTTGGCGGTTCGGTGATGGCTGCCTTGCAGATCAAGAACATCCCGACTGGCGCCGGCGACGACATCAAGATGGATGCCAGCTGGGGCAAGGGCGACATGAAGAACATCATTGGCACCAGCGCAGGCGTACGGGCCTTCAATATGTTCGGCGGCGGCAGTGGCGGCGCTTACCAGAGCATCGGCTTCGCCAACGCGACCGACGCCATCTATCTGCCGACGTTTGCCGGCGGTGACGGCACGCTGCATCTGACCGAAGGTTTTGGTTTCCGTGGTGCGTTCAACCACAACTGGGATCCATACTGGTCGACCAGCCTGTTCGGCGGCTACGCTGCCATTCGCTATGATGGCACGGCGAAGAACTTTTACTGTGCGGCCTACGCTGCGAGCAACCTCGGCGCCCAGTCTGCGGATTTCAGCTGCAACCCCGACTTCAATCTCGCGCAGATTGGTCTGATCACTCGCTGGACTCCCGTCAAGAACCTGACGTTCTCGGCCGAAGTGCTCTATTTCCACCTCGACCAGAAGTTCACCGGTTCCAAGGTTCTGACGCCGACGGCTCCCAAGCCGACTGCCGTCTACAACTACGCGGACCAGGATACGGTCAGCTTGAACGTTCGCGTTCAGCGCAACTTCTGATCGCATAATCTAACGATAGTCCAGGAGAGCCCCGGCAGGAAACTGCCGGGGGTTTTTGCTGTTATCCGTGCTTCAGGATGTTGGACGACGATCCTCGGAAAGCAGAACGTTCTATCTGTGGGCGAGCGAATTAGTTTCAAAATGTGATTTGATAATGTGAGTTAGTCATGTATTGTGATCTCCAGGTAGCCGCCAAAATCGTTTGACGGCCTCTTAGTCTCAAGGAGACGCAAAGCTTCTTTATGATAAACCTCCGAAACCTCCGGCAATGCCCTGCCGGAGGTTTTTAATTTTTGGGACCTGTTGAGCGGATGGCAGCCAGAGCGGCGCAGGATCATCGGGGGAAGTGACCGTGCGAACCATGCTGATCCGGTTCGCCGCCTCGTGGGGGCTGCGGCGGCCTGACCATGCTGCAAACCATCAGTGCCTGGCGGATCGCGGCTCGAGGATAGTGTCGTATTTCGCTTCATTCTCAGAGATCGCTGGGTGCGGCCTCAAGCAAGACATGGTGCCGGTTGAGAGGATTGAACTCCCGACCTTCGGTTTACAAAACCGCTGCTCTACCGCTGAGCTAAACCGGCGAATTGAGTGATCGGTGAGCGGTGAGAACATCCCGCATTGGCCCCGATCTTCGGCCGCTCGAATACCAGACTTGGCCGCAAAGGGCCAGAACCCCGATATCCGTCCCGGCATGAAAAAGCCGGACATTTGGCCGGCTTCCCTTCGCAAATTCTGCTTGCCTTACTGGCAGGGATGCCTCCGGCCATCCTCGCCGCGGAACCAGGTGCCGGGGATGCAGACAAAGCCGTTGCGGTGGGCATAGGCATCGCCGCCGATCGGAGCGGTCGCGATGCCAGCCACCGTGCCGGCCGCGCTGCCGACGACGCCGGCCGCGACATCGCCCGGCCAGAAGCTGCTGTTGTTGTCCCAGCGGTTGTAGCTGTCCCGCCAGGTGCGATCCCGATAGACTTGGTCTCGAGAGACCTGCCGCTGGTAGCTGTCGGTATAGGGATTTCCCGGTCCCTTGTTCTGGCAGTTGGCGTTTGGATAGAACTGCGCGCAATAGCCGGGATTGTAGATAACCTCCCGCGCCATCGCAGGACTTGCGAGCGCGGACGTAAGGATCGCGGCGGCGCGCCGAGAATTGCTGATCTTGTCATTGTGATTGCTCCGAAGGTCAGGTCAGAGCCCAACCGGAGGTGTTTTCGGATGTTCCGATTCGAGGGTTGTGCAATCGTCAAACCGATGTGAAGTTCCGGCTGCCCATCATTTGAAGGATCATGGAATTTCATGCAGGTGCGCGACGTCGATTACCGCTGCGGCGAAACCAGTTTGCGCGGTTATCTCGCGCTTGACGAGAACGCTGCCGGGCCGCGGCCGGGCGTCGCCGTATTTCACGAAGGGCTCGGGCTTGGCGAATTCGCGATGGAGCGCGCGCGCCGGCTCGCCGGTCTCGGCTATGTCGCGTTCGCCGCCGACATGTTCGGCGACCGTCGGCAGGCGACCAATCTGCAGGAAGTCGCGACCCTGGTCGGCGAGCTTCGCGCTGAGCCGGAAAAACTCCGCGCCCGTGGTCGCGCCGCGCTCGAAACACTCGCCGCGTTGCCGCAGGTCGATAGCCAAAGACTGGCGGCGATCGGGTTCTGCTTCGGCGGGTCGGTGGTGCTGGAGCTGGCGCGCGAGGGCGCCGAGCTGAAGGCGGTGGTCAGTTTCCACGGCGTGCTGGCGACAAAGCTGCGGGCGCAACCGGGGCTGGTGAAGGCCAGCGTGCTGGTCTGCACCGGGGTGGACGATCCCCTGGCGCCGCCTGATCAGATTGCGGATTTCGAGAATGAAATGCGCACTGGCGGCGTAAAGGACTGGCAGGTCATCGCCTACGGCAACACGCTGCACGGCTTCACCAACCCGGCCGCCGATGGCTCGATGCTGCGCACCGCCCTGTATAACGAACAGGCCGACCGCCGCTCCTGGGCGTCGATGAAGAGCCTGTTCGATGAAGTCTTGACCTGACAAAGGCTTCCAACTGGTATTTCATGGCATTTTCAAGCGAAGCATGCCCCCAGACTTGATCCGTAGGTGGGCACCGGCTCGCGTGAAGAAAACGCGTCGAAATCAAAATTAGAAGTTCAGCTTTGAGCTGAACTTCAACTGATGCAGCGGGTAGCAGGGGGCGTATGTTCGGAATTCTGGGGCTGGGGTTTTTGCTGGGCATGCAGCATGCGCTCGAGGCCGATCATATCGCCGCCGTCTCCAGCATCGCCGCGCGCCGCAGCCATGTGGCCGATATCGTCAAGCACGGCCTGACCTGGGGGCTCGGCCATACGCTGACGCTGTTCGTCTTTGCAGGCTGTGCCATCCTGCTCGGCCGCGCGATCCCCGAAACCATTGCCCGGCCGATCGAGACCGCCGTCGGTGTCATGCTGGTCGGCCTCGGGGCGCATGTGCTGTGGCGTCTGTGGCGCGACCGGGTGCATTTCCACCGGCACGGCCATGGCGACGGCACGGTGCACTTCCACGCCCACAGCCATGCCGGCGAAACCAGCTCGCATGCCCGTGCGGCCCATGCCCACGATCATGGCTTCCGCTGGCGCACGCTACTGGTCGGGCTGATGCACGGCATGGCGGGCTCGGCTGCGCTTCTGGTGCTGGCGGTCACGCAGGCGTCCAGTCCCGCGCTCGGCCTCGGTTACGTCGCACTGTTCGGCGTCGGCTCGATGATCGGCATGGGCGCGCTGTCGACGGTGATCGCGGTGCCGCTCGCGGTCTCCGCCCGCTCGCTCACCTGGGCCAATCGCGGCCTGCAGGGGGCGGTGGGCCTTGCCACCGTCGCGATCGGAATTATGACTGTCTATGAAACCGCTTTCGCGTAAGGGACGATAGCAATGGATCGCCGCAATTTTCTGGCCGGAAGCGCCGCATGTTCGCTCGCAGCGATGACGGGCAAGGCGTTCGCGCAATCGGGCCCGCTGACTAAAATCATCTTCCCGTTTGCGGCCGGCGGCAGCGGCGACCTGCTATGCCGCCAGCTGGCGCAATATCTGCCTGCGCTCCTTGACCGCAATTTCATCGTGGAGAACCGCACCGGCGGCGACGGACTGATCGGCATCCGGGCGGTAAAGGGCGCGAATCCCGACGGCACCACGATCCTGATGACGACTGGCCCGACCATGTACCTGCTGCCCATGGTGGAGAACCAACCGAGCTTCGACTCCGCCAAGGATTTTGTGCCGGTCTCGCAGCTTACCCGCTTCGAATTCGCCGTGGTCGCGAGCCCCGCGATCGAAGTCAAAGACTTCAAGGAATTGGCAGTCTGGTTGAAGGCGAATCCCGGCAAGGCGACTTATGGCACTCCGGGCAGCGGCAACATCCCGCATTTCACCGGCTGGCAGCTCGAGCAGGCGCTGGGCTTGTCGATGACCAAGGTGCCGTATCGTGGTTCGGCGCTGATGGTCAACGATCTGATTGCAGGTCACCTCCCGTTTGGCATCACCACGGTTTCCGACACGATCACACAGCACCGCGCCGGAGGTTTGCGGATTGTCGCCGTGGCCAGCGAGACCCGTTCTTCGTTTTTGCCAGACATCCCGACTCTGAAGGAGAGCGGCGTCAATCTGGTGGCGGACGGCTGGTACGGCATGTGGCTGCCGGCCGGCAGCTCGCCAGAGTTCGCAAAGAAGCTGAGCACGGCCGTCGCCGAGGTGTTGGCGAAGTCCGAGGTGAAGGAAAAGCTGCTCGCGGTCATGCTGATTCCGGTTGGCTCCACGCCGGAGCAGTTGACGCAAAGGCTCGCGGCTGATCACGCATTCTGGCAGCCGATCGTGAAGGCGACCGGCTACAAGATCACGAATTAGAATCGCCGTTCGCACCCGTAACCTTACGCGCAGATGCTGCGGAGATCGGGTAGGCGGCCCGCATCCTGGCGCGATGCTTGGGGCCGTCGCCCCCTCCTCGTGGGAACAATCGCGCCAGTGCTCAGTGGACGCTTGGCTGAACGGCAACATTTGCTGGAAAAATTGTCGCAAGATGTGCCGGTTCCACGGGCCCATATACCATGTTAGTTGCCTGAATTACCGCATGATTTGTCTACGTTGCGGCGTCTTCGCGCTCAATGAGCCGGGAATACCACCGTGGCCGCGCTTTGACTTGACGATGATTCCCAAGTTTAACTCTAGCTATCGAGGCAGGGGTGTCGGCTTTTTGTTTGATTCAGTTTAGCCGCGGCTGCCGACGGCAGGGAGAGCACCGCATGAGTTCATATTTTCGGCGGCAGCTTGCGGAGTACGTTGAATACCATCGTGACCCCTGGAATTGCGCGATGCATGTCTTCGGCATCGCGTTCTTGTTCCTGGCCGCTGTTCTTCCGCTCAGCCTGTGGCCCATCACCGTATTCGGGTTCCAGACCAGCGCGGCGACCATCGCTGTCGTACCGGTGCTCATCTACTGGTTCCTGCTCGACTTCGCGCTCGGAGCCGCGATCCTTGGGGCCGCAATCATGTTGCTCTCAGTCGCTGCCGTGATCGTTAGTCATGCGACGACTGCTGGCATGTGGTCACTTACGGCCATCCTAATTGTCGTTGGGGTCGCATCGCAGATTGTTGGGCACCGCGTGTTCGAGCGGCGGCAGCCGGCGCTGGTCGACAATCCGACCCACCTTTTGCTCGGACCAATGTTTGTCATGGCGAAGCTGTTTATCGCGCTGGGCTTTCGGCGCGATCTCGCTATCATCATCCAGGGGCAACCGCGAGGTGCTACATCGTGATCTCAAATAGCTCAGCTTGAGTGCACCCGCAGCATGACGCGCATACTCGTTACAGGCGGCAGTGGGTTCATCGGAAAGCACCTCGTCGCGGCGCTGATCGTGCGAGGTGGGCAGGTGAGGGTTCTCGATCTTCAGCCACCACCCCGCGCCTTGACGCAGGTTCAGTATGTCAGTGGATCGGTACTTGATCGCGACCTGGTGGACCGAGCAATGGACGGGGTCGACGAGGTCTATCACCTAGCCGGCCTACCGGGGATGTGGCTGCCGCGAAAAGCTGATTTTCACACCGTCAATTGCGGTGGCACCGAAATCGTCATTGAGACGGCGCGAAAGCGCGGCATAAGGCGCTTCCTGCACTGCTCGACGGAATCCATTCTGTTCCGTGCCTCGCCATCGATGGTTCCTGTCGCTGACGATGCGCTCTTGCCGGACGACATGCCGGGTCCATATACGCGCTCGAAAATGCTCGCCGACCGTTTCGCCATGCAGGCGGCCGCATCCGGATACCCGGTGGTGATCGGCTGTCCCACCATGCCGGTCGGGCCTTACGATCACAATGTTACGCCGCCGACGGCAATGCTGCGCTATTTTCTCAAGCGACGCCTTCAATTGCATCTTGATTTTGTCGTGAACCTCGTCGATGTGCGCGACGCCGCCGAAGGGCTGATCCTTGCCATGGAGCGCGGACAGGCTGGACATCGCTACGTTCTCGGCGGCGAAAGCATGCCGCTAAGACAGGTTCTCGAACTCATGGCTGAGATCAGCGGACGTCGCGTCCGGTGCATTCACGTGAACGGCAAGGTCGCCGAAATGGTCACGGCAACGCTGGAGTTCATCGCCGATCACGTGACGCGCCGGCCCCCGTCCGGTACGGCCGAAGGCGTTCGTATCGCATTGCGGGCAGGGGCCTTGTCGATCGAGAAAGCACAACGAGAGCTGGGCTATGCGCCGGGCGCCGTCGAACCTGTGTTGCGGGAAACCATTGCGCATCTGCTTGATGCCGGCCACCATCAGCCTGAATGGAGCTCAACGCCGAGTAGTCGCGCTCGATCGCTTCACATCGAGCGCCGGTTTGGCGGTTGATTCAATCGCTCACTGAAGGTCCGCAACATGCTGCACGATCCTGGCCAATGGTTCGCTTTCGCCTTGAGTGGCTGGACCACTACCTGGCCCACACAGTTGCTCGCCGTCATCTGGATTTTGTGGGTCGTCAGTTGGGTTTTGGCGTCGTTCTGGTCCGGTCAAACCAAGAAACACGTGATGACCTGGGACTCGCTCAAATACCGGCTCCCCATTTTCGCAGGGGCAATTCTTTTCTTGCCATTGACCGGCAAGGTTCTGGGGGAAAAGCCGCTCTGGCAGTTTGGCAGCGTTGGCATCTACGCGCTGGCGTGCCTGGTCCTTGCAGGGATCTCGTTCACATGGTGGGCGAGAATTCATCTCGGACGTTTCTGGTCGAACGCGATCACGCACAAGGAAGGCCATCAGGTCATCGATACCGGCCCCTATGGATTTGTGCGCCACCCGATCTATACGGGGCTTATCTTTGGGATGTTGGTGACGGGTGTCGCGGTCGGAACAGTGACCGCGATGCTGGGTGCGATGCTGATCTCGCTCGGGATGTCGTTGAAGGCCCGCATGGAGGAAGGCTTCCTCACGGCTGAACTCGGTGCGGATGCCTATGGATCGTATTGCCGGCGCGTTCCGATGCTGATTCCGTTCCTGCCGCCCACCTGACGCCGCAGAATACCCTGTAAGTTACCGTTTCGGTCGCGTCGCCGCCGATGTCGCGACAGGCGGAGCGAGACGGCGCGGAACAAAGACGCGCTGGCCAACTGACAGCGGCGCACTCTCCGAGTACTGATTGACTTGGGTAAGTGACCACAGCGGCACATGGTTAAGTGCTGCAAGCCTCTGCAACGTATCGCCCGAACGGGCGAATTGCTGCGTGCCGCTGTCCCACAGCTCGATTGGGGCATCGGGAGGAACGACGTAGCGCAGCGGCACCGCCTCTCCACCGGTTGGCAAAGGCGTCGTCGCAAGTTGCGCAATTGCCGTCACCAATTGCTCGTGGACGGAATCCATCTTGTCGATGTTGATGTGGGTGACTTCCTCGTGCTGCTTCAAATCGAAGCTCGCGTAGTGACCCTGGTAACCTTGCTCGGCGACCACGTCACCGCCGCCCAATACGCTGTCGGACAGGAAAATGTTGATGAAACGCTCGACGTTCAGCGGCACCTTCGGGCTTGCTTGGGCCGGATCAATGGTGACCACCAGGCTAACCGGGATGTTTTCGGACTTCAGTATCCCGGCGAACGTCAGGGCACAAAGTCCGCCCATCGAATGACCGATCAGGACGACCGGAGCGGCATTGTCACGGTAATCGCGGATAGCCTGATCCGCGATCAGCCGGCAAATGGTGAATTCGTAGACGTCAGCCTGGATGCCGGCTTGTTCGAGGCGCTTGGTTAGATGGTCCATCCCGCGCGAAAAGATCGGCCCGAGTGCGCCGCGGAACAGGTAGACGCGCGCCTGCGGCTGGGTCGCGGCTGGCAGTGCGACGGGGGCGGTCGTCGCGGCAGCATTGGTCGAGCGTGCGACCGGACCGGCGAGCGCCAGATTGCAACCGAACGAGAAAACGAAGGCGGAAAGCGCCGCCCAAATCGCTACGGCCGCAACCCGCGTCGGACTGCTCATGCGCGTTTCATCCGCGATTCTGGCCGTCAAAGCACACCCCAACGCCACCCAGCGCTCTGCGAGTGATCTATCGTCGAGGAATTGGCAGAATTTGCGGCACTCGTTTCGGCGACGGCCTGGAACCGAGCCAGTCGCGCTACTGACGTACCGCCGCGGTGTCTGCCCTGCCAGGTCTCGCCGCGCCTGCCGCTCGAGGCTGCCGCGGTTTCTGCGGCCCCGAAGCTGGTGCAGATCGGCCGAAGACGACGGCGTCGATCTCGCTTATCACCTTCTGCTGCATGATCTGGTTCTTTTCGATGGACATGTGCCCGACGCCAGGAACGTTCTGCACATTGATGTTCTCAAGCTTGCCTTGGAATTGCGCGGTCTTTGCGACCGGCTCGCCGTTGCCGTTGGCGATGTAGAAGTTTACGTAGCGTCCCACGCGCCCCGAGAGCTTGGTGCGAAACACCGAATCCAAGCCGATTGCCAGCTTAACGGGAGCGCCAAGCTGGTCCAGCCTGGCGACCATGTCGGGCAATGCGGTCGCGCCCGAGGAATGCCCGACCAGAATGATCGTCTTGATCCTGCCACTTTTGAATCCGGCGGCGGCTTCGTCGGCGAGCGACGACCAGGAGGCGAAGTTCGCGACAGTGACCGGAATGCCCTGCGCCCGTAGCTGTGCCGCGATGTCATCGAGACCCAGAGAAAAAATATTGAGCACGCCGCGGAGCAGATAGACGTGAGAAGTCGAGGCTGCCGACGCGGAATTCGGTGCTGCCAGCACGGGACTTGCGCCGATCGGCAGGAGCAGCAAGATCGCGATCGCGATCGTTTGCAGTCGACGCCAAGATGCCTGGCGGGAACAGGATGACCAGCCGACAGATCCGATATTGCCGCGATAGGACTTCATTGCGCTCCTCAAGGGGACTGCAAGCGTTTCGCCGGGCGACCGTAGCGCCGGCGCGCCCGGAACCGCAATAAACGTGGCGTGAGCGGCCGCAATTTACCAACGCGACGTGTCGCCGCCGCAACACTCGTTTCCGACCCCCTGGTTTGCGCCAGCCGCCCGGAGCAGAATGCAATCGTGCCCCGGTCGCGGTACCGAAGCGCAACAGACGGCTACAATCAGATGTCAAATGCAGAAATTGAAATGAGGGGAACCCACCAGACTCAGTTAGATTCCGTGCAGCTTGAATTTGGCAGGGGGCACTGATGCCATACTTCAACTTTGATCTCGTCATAGGCGCGGAGTTCAAAAACCAGGCGGCATGTATCTCGAAAACACAGAAAACGCGATCGATAAGGCCGAAAGCCTCGCGAGCGAGCTTTGCATCGTTCGCCCCGAGCTGTGTTCCACCGGATGTGCTGTGCGTGTCACCGACGGAGACAGTAACGAGCTCTACCGTACTCCGGTCGACCGGCCGCTGATGGAATCGTCCGTCGCGCACGATGCGTCGTAAGCGCACGAGATCGAATTGGTCTGAAGTGTAGACTACGGCAAGGGCAGTAGTTGAGTTGGGAGCGATTTCTTATCGAGGGGGCAGTTCGTTCGGCCCTTGGCGGACGGGTTCTGCGCTGCAGATTTGTTGGAATGGTTCGGATCAGATGCCGATGACTCGGTCGTGCTCATAGACTCGGCCAAGTCGGCATTCGATGACCATTCCACGTAACTAACAACGGCGAACGTAAGGGCGAATAGGGTGAAAAGCCCAACCACCACTATGGTGCCGATTCCCTGCCAATCGATTTGGCTATTGAACAATGGCATGGCTCGTCTCCCGCAGCCGGGTTTGCGACGGCCTTAGATCAACTCGCGGTTCTCGAATGTGAGCTGCCTCACGCCTCACGCTCACTTGATGCCGAGACAGAACGCCGGACGTCTTTTGCCTGGGCTAATCCGTCGTGCAATGCGCATCACTGGTCTTATGGCTTGATCCCGATCTTCTCTCTGATGGCGCCGAGCTCGGCCTCGTCCCAGATGCCGATCAGCACGCCGTTCTTTACCTGCAGTTGCTGGGCCGCATAGGCAGCGATCCTTGCGTTTGGCGTCGTGACGTGCATCTTTTGATGCAGCGCCCAATCGAATAGCTCTAACTGCAGCAGCGCCACGATGCCCGGTCGGGAAAGGATGACAACCGGTCAAATCTGGTGTCGCGGCGA
Source organism: Bradyrhizobium algeriense (assembly GCF_036924595.1). Lineage (NCBI taxonomy): Bacteria > Pseudomonadati > Pseudomonadota > Alphaproteobacteria > Hyphomicrobiales > Nitrobacteraceae > Bradyrhizobium > Bradyrhizobium algeriense. The sequence goes on from NZ_JAZHRV010000001.1 coordinate 2,157,532, forward strand.
TATGGCTTCATTGCTCTCCTCGAAGGGCGGAGCCGGTGCCGGCGACAAGTTCCGCGGCCGACCGCAATCTAATCGTGCAGCTTTATACCCGCTTCTCTAACCAGCTTCGCCCATTTCGGAATCTCATCATCAATAGCGGCGGCGAATTCCGCAGGTGAATTCCCAATCGGCTCGATTCCAAGATCACCGAAGCGCTTGCGTATGTCGGGGATGGCAAGAATCCTCGCTGTTTCGCGGTGCAGCTTGTCGACGATGGCCGGTGGAGTTCTGGCAGGCGCCAAGAGGCCGAACCATACCGTTACGTCGAAGTCAGGGAAGCCAGACTCTGCCATGGTCGGGAGATCGGGTGCGCCGGCATAGCGCTCCAACGACGTCACCGCGAGCGCCCTGACTTTCCCTTCGCGCGCGAGGGGCAACGCGCCGGTAGGAGGAGCAAACGCCATGCTGAGTCGTCCAGCGACCAGCTCCTGGGAAAAGACAGCACCGCGATACGGCACGTGCAGGATGTCGACTTTCGCCATGGACTTCAGCAGTTCCCCGGCGAGGTGCAGCGTCGAGCCAAATCCTGCGGACCCATAGGTGAGTGCGCCCGGTCGCGCGCGTGCGAGTGCCACAAGCTCTTGCACATTCTTCGCCGGCACGTTGTTGCTGACGATGAGGATGTTTGCGTAAGCACATAACTGAGAGATCGGCACAAGCTCCCGGACCGGGTCGAACGGCATCTTCTCATAGAGGCTCGGGTTAATGACAATAACTGGGGCGGCCGCGAGCAGCAGCGTATGGCCGTCGGGCTCGGCCCTTGCGACGCGCTCCCCGGCAATATTGCCGTTGGCGCCCACCGTGTTCTCGATGATGACCGGCTTGCCCCATGCCTGGAAAAGCCGATCGCCGAGCAAGCGAGCGACAATATCTGGAGACGTGCCCGGTCCGAAACCGACGACAATTCGAACCGTGTGGATGGGATAATCTAGCGCCTGTGCGACCGGCCCCGCCGTGACGGACATGACCAGAGTGGCAAGAACCAAAATCAATGAACGCAGAAGGTTCATGGCTGCCTCCCCCCTCAGATGATCCTTCCGGGGCTATCGTGGCTCGGCGAAGCGTTTGGGTGGCTGTTGGCGACGGGCCCGGAGCAGCCCGAAGGGGCGCGCCCGCACGCTGGGCCGACACTGGCACGGCGAGCGTCTGGCGTAGTGAGGGCGCGATGAAATTCCGCCGAAATATCGGTGAAGGTGGTAAGATCGTATTTTGAAGGCGGTGGAGGTCAGGATGCATTCCGGCTCTCCCAGGGTGCTCTGCTTCAACGGTTATGCCCTCGACCTGCAGCGCTGCGCGGTCATGCGCGGCGGGCGGGAGCTTCAACTTCGGCCGAAATCCTTCGATGTGCTACGCTATCTCGCTGAGCACGCTGGCAGGCTCGTTTCAGAGGAAGAGCTGATCAGAGCGACGTGGCCCAACGTGTTCGTATCCGATGGCTGTCTCGTCCAATCCATCAAGGACATCCGCGAGGCGCTGTCCGACGATGTCCATGAGATCGTCAAAACCGTCCCGCGCCGGGGCTATCTGTTCGCGGCCGAATTATCCGATGGGGAACTGGATAGCCGACCTCCAATGATCGGTTCGCGTCATCAGGAGCTCACATTCTGCCGAACCCAAGACGGCGTCAACATTGCCGTTGCATGTGTGGGCCAGGGCATGCCGCTTGTGTGTATTCCCACCTGGGCCACCCACCTGGAGTACGACTGGCAGAGTCCTATCCGCGGACCGCTTTGGCGTTTCCTCGTCGACCGCGTCCGGCTTGTTCGTTACGATGGTCGAGGTTTTGGGCTTTCCGATCGAGACATCACCGATGTTTCGTTCACAACGTTCGAGCGCGACCTGGACGCGGTTGTGGATGCTTTGCATCTGCATCGTTACGCCATCCTGGGCATATCGCAGGGAGCCGCAATCGCCATCGCTCACGCTGCCCGCTATCCCGAACGTGTATCGAAACTGATCCTTCACGGCGGCTTTGCGTTGGGCCGCAACAAACGCGGCTCGCCGAAAGAGGCCGAAATCGCCAAAGCGTGGATTGCCATCATGCGACAGGGATGGGGCGACGATAACTCCGCTCTGCTAAGGATATTCAGCTCTGTCTTTCTTCCCGGCGCTTCGGCCGAGCAGATCAAGTGGTACGCAAACCTGCTGCGCCTCTCGACGTCAGTCGAAAACGCGATCATGAACCGATGTGCCGTTGACGAGATCGATATCGTCGATCTATTGCCGAAGGTATCTGCCCCAACCCTGGTCCTTCACTGTCGTAACGACAATGCAGCGCCGTTTAACGAGGGACGCCGCATCGCCACGTCCGTCCCGAACGCAAGATTCGCGGTCTTGGACTCAGAAAACCACGTCCCCATACCGGGCGAGCCCGCCTGGTCAAAGTTCATCGGCGAGATTGAGACGTTCTTGACAGGTGTCTGACGCTCGCGTTTCGACCGATCCGCGCGTTCGCATTGGGTCAAAGCCGCGTCTCGCCATGTCGGTTTTATTTGCAAATTTCTCGTCGTTTGGGCTCTGCGGCCGATGATCGCTCTGAAATTCAACTGCGGATAATCCCGATCTTCTCCCTGATGGCGCCGAGCTCGGCCTCGTCCCAGATGCCGATCAGCACGCCGTTCTTCACCTGCAATTGCTGGGCAGCATATGCCGCGATCTTCGCATTCGGCGTGGTGATGTGCATCCTCGGATGCAGCGCCCAGTCGAACAACTCCGATTGCAGCCGCGCCACGACGTCAGCGCAGGCGGGGTCGGCGCCGCGATCGGTCAATTCCTGCGGGTCGCTTTCGAGATCGTAGAGCATCGGGCGGAAGCCGGAGGCGTGAATGAATTTCCAGCGGCCGTCGAACACCATGAACAGCCGGCAGCGCTCGATCGGCTGGCCCAGCATCACGCGGACGTCCTGCATCGCGTAGTCGTATTCGGAGAACACGACCTTGCGCCAGTCAGCCGGCCGCTTGCCATGCAAAAGCGGCAGCAGCGAACGTCCTTCCAGAATGTGGTCCGGCGGATTGCTGCCGAAATAGTCGATGAAGGTCGGCGCCAGGTCGATCGCCTCGACCAGCGCATCGCTCACCGTGCCGCGCGTGCTGTCGGCGGCGCTTGACGGATCGATCACGATCAGCGGGATCCTGGCCGATTGCTCGTGGAACAGATCCTTCTCGCCCATCCAGTGATCGCCGAGATAGTCGCCATGGTCTGACGTGAACACGATCATGGTGGTGTCGAGCAGGCCGCGCGCTTCGAGGAAGCGCATCAGGACGCCCATCTGGTCGTCGATCTGCTTGATCAGGCCCATATAGGTCGGAATGACTTTTTCGCGCGCCTCGTTGCGCGACATGTTGCGGGAGTAGCGCATGTCCATATAGGCGGCGAACACCGGATGGGCGTTGGCGCGTTCCTCCTGCGAGCGGATCACCGGCTGCACGTCCTCAGGCCCGTACATGCTGGCGTAGGGCTCCGGCGCGATGTAGGGCCAGTGCGGCTTGATGTAGGACAGATGCAGGCACCATGGCCTTCCGTCGTCCTCGGCATCGGTAATGAACTCCATCGCGCGCCGCGTCATGTAGGGCGTTTCGGAATGCTCGTCCGGCACGCGCGCCGCCTTGTCGGCATGCACCAGCAGCCAGCCGTTCTGCAGGCTCCCGTCCTCGGCTGCGCCGGAATTGGCCCAGTGCTCCCACGGATTGGGGGCGTCGTAGCCGTGCTGGCGCAAATAATTGTCGTAGGCCGGGCGCGGCCGCCCGGTCGGGTGCAGGCCGTCATCGCGCTCATAGGGTTCGAACCCGCATTCCGACACATGCACGCCGATGATCGAGTCCGGTGGAATCCCGAGATTCTTCAGCCCTTCGAGGTCGGGGGCCATGTGGGTCTTGCCGACCAACACATTGCGGACGCCGATCTTCTTCAAGTGATCGCCGAGCGTCGGTTCGCCTATGCGCAGCGGCCAGCCGTTCCAGTGCGAGCCGTGCGAGCGCATGTAGCGGCCGGTATAGAACGACATCCGCGACGGGCCGCAGATCGGCGACTGCACATAGGCCTTCGAGAACAGAACGCCGCGCTTGGCCATCGCGTCGATGTTTGGCGTCTTCAGAACGGGGTGCCCGGTGCAGCCGAGATAGTCGTAGCGAAGCTGGTCGCACATGATCCACAGCACATTCTTCGCGGGCGTTTTGGTCGTCATTTCAGGCATTTCGGCTGGAGTTCGGAGGAAGCGGGAGAAGGCGGGATGGTGCGATATTGCCGCGCAAATGACAATCGAGCGGGCGCCAACTCCCGGGGTCGGCCTGCCGATCCCCTCGGCGTTAACGTTTGGATAGCGACTTTTCTCGCAATTGAACGGCGATCCATGCTGGCGCGTTAGCCTTACCGGCAGTTTGGCCGGCCGCCTTAACCCCTGAAACGGCGTGTCGGATTAAATTGGGACTCCAGGAAAACGGAATCCCAAGCGATGCGCGTTGCCTCGACACTGGCAATTTTGGCGGCGATGACGTCGACGGCCTTTGCCGGCGGCGGCTTCGAGATCGTGATTCCAGGCCGCCCCGGCGTACCCGTCATCATTAACGGCGTCGATGCATCCTATGCGGTGGTCGAGGGCGATTGGGGGCTGGGCAAAGGCACCCATGTCGAGCCGACCGTCTACGGTGGCCGCTATGTCGATTCGGTGCCGCACGTCGGCCGCTATTATCCGAGCGCCGGCCGCATGCCCGGTTACGGGCGGCTGGAAATCGAGCCGCCGGCGAACCGCAGATTGCCGCAGCCGGCCGAGAGCTATCATCAATCCTGGTCGGCGCAATCGGCGCCGCTGCCGGCGCAATCCAACGTCCCCGTCAATCCGCCCGAGATCATCTACGCGCCGCAGGAGCGAAGGCGAGGGCCGCAGCATTTTCCACGCTAACCAACGAAAATATCGACAGGAGAGAGTAATGCGTCAGATACTTAAAGGATTGATCGCGGCAGTTGCCGTCATGGCCGCAGCCCCCGCGATGGCGTGCGGTTACTACGCGCCGTGCGTGCAGCCGCCTGTCTATGTCGCGCCGGTCGCGGCTTACGGCTATGCCGGCTGCAACCCCTGCGGCGGCTGGGTCCGTGAACGTCTGCCCGATCCGGAGCAGCAGTATTATTGGGTCAACCAGGGCCCGACCTATACCGGTCCCGGCAACTGGGCGCCGCGTCCGGTCTATCGCGAAGGCTCGATCTCCGGTTATGGCTATGGCTACAACCGGCCCTATCGCGCGCACCGCTACCACGGCCAGCGCGTGCTGCGCCGCTACTACTGATCTCGCGATCGGTGAAGGATTTCGGCGCCCGTTCGCATTGAGTTGCGGGCGGGCGTTGTCCTTTCATTTCATCAGGCCGAGCCGGCTCGCGCCGATATAGAGCGCCAGCACCGCGGCGTTCGACACGTTCAGGCTCTTGATCTCGCCGGGCATGTCGAGCCGCGCCACCACGCTGCAGGTCTCGCGCGTCAGTTGCCGCAGGCCCTTGCCCTCGGCCCCCAGCACCAGCGCCAGCGGCTGCTGTAGCGTCACCGCGCCGAGGTCCTCGCTGCCCTCGCTGTCCAGCCCAACCGTCATGAAGCCGCGGTCGTTCAACTCGTTGAGCGCGCGGGCGAGGTTCTGCACGGTCACCAGCGGTACCAGCTCCAGCGCGCCGGAGGCGGATTTCGCCAGTGCGCCGGTGGCCTCCGGACTGTGCCGGGCCGTGGTGACGATCGCTTTCACCGCAAATGCCGCCGCCGAGCGCATGATTGCGCCGACATTGTGCGGATCGGTGATCTGGTCGAGCACCAGCACGATGCCTTCCTGAGCCAGCGTATCGATATCGGGCGAGGGCAGGGGCTCGGCCTCCGCCAATAGCCCCTGATGCACGGCGTCGGGGCCGAGCCGCTGGTCGATCGCGTTCGGGCGGACGATTTCGGGGGGAACGCGGGTGTCGATATTCTCGTCCGCTAGGCGCTTTGCGGCGTTTTCGGTCAGGAACAGCTTTCGGATCTGCCGTTCCGGGTTGGCCAGGGCCGCCGAAACCGTGTGCCAGCCATAAAGAATCACCGGCCCGTCAGGGCTCGAATCCCGGTCCCGGCCCGGTGGACGGGCGAATTTCCGCCCTTTTTCGAAGGGTTTACCGCCGCCACGGCGGAACGGCGGTTTTCGGTCGCGATCGCTCATGGGGAGCTTGTGTCACGGGGGCCGGAATATGGCAATTTGGCCTCATCAGATGCGTTTTTGGCAGGCGCCGTTGGTTGACTTTGCTATCCCGCTTCGCCCATAAACGCGCCGGTCGAAGCCGGTTCGAAACAGGCTTTCGGCCTCAGCGTCATCCATGGTCCGGTCCTCCGCCACTCGGGCGGCCGGTTCCTGACGCTGGCGGACGGGGAAGTGTCCCGAGTGGCAAAGGGAGCTGACTGTAAATCAGCCGCCGTATGGCTTCGAAGGTTCGAGTCCTTCCTTCCCCACCACGCTTCGCCCTGACGGGCTACGCGTGGCGCAGCCGCGCGGAGACCGTCTGGTCGGAGCGTGTCCGGCGTAGCTTGAGCGCAGCGAAAGCGTAGACGGACTGGTGCCGCCCATACGCAAGCCAAGGCTCGGTAAGCCATCTCCTTGAACTTCTGCGCCAGCCGCCCGCTCAAACACACATCGCCTACTTCTGCGCGTTGGAGAAAGCCGTTTCGAGCACGTCGCCGATCGGCTGCCAGGTGCGGCCGTCGAATTGAATGAGCCGCAGGTGTTTGATCGGCCGGAAGTTCCAAGGTCCCGTGCTGATTTTGATCCCGGGCAACAACATGGAGCCTTGATAGTCTTTTAGGGCCGCCGCCTGCTTCATGACGTTCTCGCGAGACAAGTCGTTGCCGCATTGCTTGAGCACCTGGGCCAATGTCTCGGCGGCGGCGTAGCCGAACACGGCGTTACTGTCGTCTCTGCCGCCGGCCCGATTATATTTCTCAACAAATGTCTGCCAGTCCCTGGCGGCTTGCTCGTCCTTCCAGGCCGGATCATTCGCATCCTTCAAGAAAGTGGCTGTAATGACGCCCAAGGATTTTTCCTGGCCGGCGGGCTTTGGCGCCGTCGCGATCGATGACGCCATATGGTTCAAGATGAACACCGGGTGCCAATTGAGATCCGCCGCTATTCGGGCGACTTTCGCTGCGTTTTCCGGCACCCCTGCGAATACGAAAATTTCGGCGCCTGATCGCTTCAAGATCGATACGTGCGTGTCCAAATGCTCGTCTGCGATATCGTAGGCGATGTCGACCCTGATCATCCGGGCGATGTCACCGAGCCCGTCTTCCAGCCCCTTGAACAGTTCTCGACCGAAATGATCGTTCTGCCAAAGGGCTACGATCCTTTTTCCGGGGTAGAACGCGTGGATGTAGTTGGCGTAGATGCGTCCCTCTTCGCGAATGGAGGGCTGCCAGCCCATTGTCCACGGAAACAGCGACGGATCGCTCAGATGATCGTCTCCGGAGGCGACAAAGAGTTGGGGAATTTGCCTTTCATTCAGGTATGCGCGAACGGCAAAATTCCCCGGCGTTCCGAACGAACCGAACATCAAGAGCACGTCGTCTTTCTCGATCAGGTCGCGCGTGAGGCTTAGAGCGGTCGATGGATCGGATTTGTCGTCATATGAGATGAAGCGCACCTTGCGGCCGTTGATCCCGCCACGCTCGTTGATCATCTCAAAATACGCCGCTTCGGCTTTTCCAATCGCGCCGAAGACCTCCAGACTCCCGCTATAGGGCATAACGTTGCCGATGCGAATTTCAGTGTCGGTCACGCCTGGATCGCGCACCCGCTCGGTGATCGCGCCCAATGACGTAAGCGCCAGGACAAGAGCAATCAGCGTTCGGACCCTGGTTTGCATCGGACGAACTCCGTTACAAAGAATGCAGCCAGATTTCGAGACCTATGAGAGGCGAGATGCCTGATCTGGATCGAACGCCGAGAAATTGACGGCAGCGTGATCGTCATTTTCTTCGACCGGAATGGATGTGCCTGTGTTCCGATCGGCTCATACCGAAAGGGCGATAGCTGGCGGCAGGCCAGAGCAAGTTCCCGCACAACGCGATCCGACAAGCGTACGCCGTCGATCGGTTGTGTCAACGAATTCGCTTTTGTTCCCTTTGGGGGCAAGCTACTCCCGTGAACTCTTCCGCCCGCCGCGACCAAGCGGCGAGGAGAACCTCATCGGCGCCGTGATCACCGGGGTGGCAAAACGCGCCGTCTTCCTGTTCCGAAAGCTCGTCGTCGTCTCGAGGCCTCAGCCTTCTTGAGCGGTCTCCGGCAAGGATTCTCCGGGGAGATAAAGCCTGATCGGGCGGATTTCGTAGACGGCGGACGGATTGACCCGGTGCAGGTCGCGCGCAATGCCGATCGCTTCCTCCTCGTCGGCGCAATTCAGCACATATAGACCCAGCAGCTGCTCTTTCGTTTCGGCAAACGGCCCGTCGATGACCATTCCGGCGCCCGGACCTCGCAAGGTGCGGGCTTCTGCCGTCGCGCCCAGCCGCGCCGCCGGCCCGAGCAGCTTCTTCGCGTTCAGCCGGTCATGCACGGCCAGCAGTTCGGTCATCAGGGCCGCGTCCTCCTCCGCCGTCCAGGACGTGACCTCGGCTTCGACGTGGTAGGCCAGCATGGCGTAGAGCATCGCTTTCTCCTTTATGCGGGGGCCGGGATTGGCTGCTTCCCGAGGACGTTTTGCCGCGCCCGGTCCCGACATTCCGGCGGCCCACGAAACATTCCGGAAACACGATATATCGGATTGCCCTTGAACGAGAGGTGGCGGGCTCTCGACTGATGGGCAGAACGCGAGCCAACGCACACTATTCAAGGAGACGGTCATGCGACGCCAGCCTGCCACGATCATTTGCGATGCCGCCAGATTGCGTGCATCGCAGCCGGCGTCATCGCAAGCGGGCGATTGGCACGACGTCACCGGCCATCACCGCTACTACGGCAGTTCGGCCATCAATGGCGGCGAGCGCATCGTCGAAGTCCGCCGCGGCCCGTGCCCGCGCTCCGTCAATCTCTGCGGCTTTTGATCTTTGAGCTTCGGGGCAACAAAAAGGCGCGGCGGGATGGCTCCCGTCGCGCCCCATTTGTTGTGCTCGCTGGTCCAGGCCTGAGAGCGCCCGGAGCCAGGCCAAAACGTCAGCCTAGCGGGCGATCCCAGCGAGGTGACAGCGCTTGGTATAAGACACTGGATCACCTCCTTTCTTTGTTGATGGAAACATCAATATAGGCGGCGAATCGGCCCCTGTTAAGGGCCCGGACCGGCAGATGGACCGCTCCCCAGGATGTTCGGACCAGGGCGGCGGGGCGGGTTGAGGCCGCCTGCACGGCGTGTTAGGTCAACGCCAGCGCGGGTGTAGCTCAATGGTAGAGCAGCAGCCTTCCAAGCTGAATACGAGGGTTCGATTCCCTTCACCCGCTCCAAAAACGATTTCAATGACTTAGCCAGGAATTTTCAAACTTTCGTTCTGGCGCCATTCCGACAATTTTGACTCGTCGCGGCTGAAGGCTGATGCAAATCAGCGAATGTGTTCAAGATCTACTTAAGATTGTTCTTATTTGTGATGATCGTCTCCAATACGCTTGGTTCGGGCGAGGCTGGCGACTAGACATCCATCGCATGGCAACTGGGTCACCACGCTTGCTCCCTCAGCGCGAGGGCATAGAAAATCTCAAGAAAGCTCAAAGTGAGCGGCCCCGCCGTATGTTCAAAATTGTCGAAGGCGTTTTTGTGCTGAGACTCAATTCATCTAAAGCGTGGTAATGGGACGGCCGCTCATGGCGCAAAGCGGCCGTTCGACCGTCGGTGGAAGCCGTCGTCAAACCGCATGAATTGATCTACAACAAGGGGGCAATGTCGCTACGCCAACCGGCGTGTCGCGTGATTTGGCGCCATTCTGTTGCGGCCGGAGCCGATCCATTCGGGCGCCAGGCGGAACGGGGACAATGATGAGCGACTGGTTACACAATCTGCCGGTACCGTTGATGGCAATAGCTATCTTCGCCTTTACCTATCTGCTTGCCATAATTATTTTCGCCAGTGTTTCGGCACTCGCGACGGGAGAGCGCGCAAAATCATTCCAGGCGATTTCTCCCGGTATGTTGCCGGTGCTGGGTATCCTATTCGGCCTGTTTGTTGCTTTCACCGCTGCACAGGTCTGGAGTGACAGTGATCGTGGTAGTGCGGCGGTCAGCCGAGAGGCCAGCGCGCTGAGAGCCGTTGTGCTTCTAGCGGCTGGCCTGCCGCCAGAACAGGAAAGCCGGTTGCGTGACCTGATTCGTGACTACGTTGAGCAAACAGCAACGGTGGAATGGCCGATGATGGCGCGCCAAACGGCTTCACTGAGGTCGGCTCCTATTGCTCTGGCCGAGGCGCTGCAGTTCGTTGTCTCGATGACTCCGCAGAACCCGGGCCAGCAGACCGCGCAGCGCGAAATAATCAGCGCACTGGGGTCCGCGCTCGATGCGCGCCGGCAACGGATCATCGTCAGCCAAGCAGAAGTCAATTCGGTGAAATGGTGGAGCCTGTACCTGCAGGCGATATGCGAGTTGCTCGTGATCGCCGTGGTCCACTGCGGCAATCGGCTGGCATCGGGGATAGCGATGGGGCTGTTCGCGACAGGAGTGGCCACCTCCGTACTGCTGATCGCCGCTCACGACCGGCCATTCACCGGTCAAATCTCGATCGGGCCGGAGCCTCTTCTGCAAATCATGCCAGGTAAGTCGGCGAGCTAGTGAGCGCGGGCCATCTGCCGCTGTGACGAGGTTGGATGAGTAGCGTGTTTGCGTTAGCTGGAGTCCGCAAATGGCGCAAAGCGGTCATTCCTTGGATACCGCGACGGGATATTTTGATACCGCGTTTTGTTTTTCGGCAACGGACTTGCTCGTGAGCTAGAGCTGCTGCCCATCGCGCAAGGTATGCAGAGTTATCTCCGGCGGGCAGTTTAAGCGGACCGGCAGAAGGCTCGTGCCAGCGCCCACCGAGGTATATCCGACCATGGCGCCATGGCGCCATGGTCCAGCGCCCATGAATCTAGGTAATGCTGCCTCCAGCTTGATCGGAATTCCACCGGGTAGGCAAAGCTGGCCTCCGTGGGTGTGTCCGCATAACATGAGATCGAATCTGACGCTCATCGCTCGATCGTAGACTTCCGGCGTGTGCGCCAACAAAATCGAAAAGGCATCTGAAGGAATTTTCGACGCGGCTTTCTCAATGTCGTCTGCCCGATAGAAATGCGGATCGTCAACGCCGGCCAGGAAAATACGTTGTCCGTCACGAACAATCGGTTCGCACTCGTTGAACAGCATGCAGATTCCCATGGCTTCCATTGAAGGGGCCATACGGATGCTGTCGTGGTTACCAAGCACCCCATAAACTGGCCCCTTCAATTGGGCCTGCAGTTCATCGATGATTTCTAGACTTTTTTCGAATGGACCATATGTCTTGCCGCGATAGTCGCCGGTTAAGACGCAAATGTCGTATTGAAGGCCGCCGACCACGCTAACCAGATGCCGCATCGCGCCTACACTTATGTCGGCATGCAGATCGCTGATGTGAAGGATAGTGAAATTGTCAAATGCCGAGGGAAGATTGGCGAAAGCCACGCTATGTTGTTTGACAACGACGTGGTCAGCGTTTCGACGCGCACGGCCATAAAGTCCAGTCAGCTTCAGCGCAGTTCTGACAATCCACGGCGCTGCGTACCAGTTTTCAAGATTGAAAATGATCAGTCCCTGGCCGAACAGCTGGGCCTCATGCTCGACTTCGACTTTCAGTCGCCGCTCAACATGTTCTGATCCAATTCGCTCGATCAGGTCTTGCAGAGTAGGATCCAAATTCTAGTCTCTCGAGTTGGAGGGCGTTCCAAACAAGAGCAGGAATAACATGATAGGTCCATTGTAGTCGGCCCCGGCCGGCGCGCCATTTCAGGCCATGGCCTAGATTGAGGCAGGCTAGTTGGAAGTGGTCGGTTAGCCGGCAAGCTTTGCCGATGTCCGCTTTACCGACAGTAGCAGACCCACCAGAGCGCTGGTTCGACGTCCGATGTTGATAAGTCCGCAGGATGTTGCCAGCCGAGGGCACCACACGGTGCGGTCTCTCGGGGTGAGCATTGCCAAATCGTCTTATTAGTCAATATCTTATAATGAGAGTTGGCAAGGAGGCCCGCCGGGTTGTTGCTGTCCAGCCCGATAGGGAGTGGCAGTGCCGTTTAGCGTCACCCAATGTGTCCGCAAGCAAAATGCCTGTGGTAACTTGATGATGATCATCGGGCATTCGCAGGCTGGAAAATGGCGATAGCCCACTGCCTGCCAGTTCGCTCCAACTGGAGTGACGAAACATGGATCCATCGGTCACTGATTTCATCGCGAGGGAAGCGCGCTTTGGCGCCCAGAACTACGAACCGCTCGGCGTCGTTCTGTCGCGGGGCGAGGGCGTCTTTGTTTGGGATACGCAGGGCCATCGCTACCTCGATTGCCTCTCCGCCTATTCCGCGGTGAATCAGGGCCACTGCCATCCGAAGATCTTGGCCGCGATGGTGGAGCAGGCGGGCCGGCTGACGCTGACGTCGCGCGCCTTTCACAACGACCAGCTGGCCCTCTTTTACGAAGAGATCGCGGCGCTGACCGGCTCCCACAAGGTGCTGCCGATGAACAGCGGTGCCGAAGCGGTGGAGAGCGCGATCAAGTCGGTGCGCAAATGGGGCTATGAGGTGAAGGGAGTGCCGGACGGGCAGGCCGAAATCATCGTCTGCGCCGATAATTTTCACGGCCGCACCCTTGGCATCATCGGCTTCAGCACCGACCCGGCGGCACGTGACCATTTCGGACCGTTCGCGGCGGGCTTCAAGATCATCGCCTTCGGCGATGCCGCGGCGCTGAAGAAGGCAATCACGCCCAACACGGTCGCCTTTTTGGTCGAACCGATCCAGGGAGAAGCGGGCGTCGTCATCCCGCCGTCAGGTTACTTTACAGAAGTGCGCGAACTCTGCGCCGCGCACGACGTGATGTTGATTCTGGACGAGATCCAGACCGGGCTCGGCCGCACCGGCAAGCTGCTCGCGGAACAGCACGAGGGCATCGAGGCGGATGTCACGCTGCTCGGCAAGGCGTTGTCCGGCGGCTTTTACCCAGTGTCGGCCGTGCTTTCGAACAACGCGGTGCTCGGCACCCTGAAACCTGGCCAGCACGGTTCGACCTTCGGCGGCAATCCGCTGGCCTGTGCGGTGGCTCGCGCCGCGCTGCGCGTGCTGGTCGAGGAAGGGATGATCGAGAACGCAGCCGCCCAGGGCACCCGCTTTCTCGATGGCCTGAGCAGCATCCGCAGCAACACGATCCGGGAAGTGCGCGGACGCGGGCTGATGCTGGCCGTCGAGCTTCACCCGGAAGCGGGCGGTGCACGTCGCTACTGTCAGGCCCTGCAGGCCCGAGGCATCCTCGCCAAGGACACACATGGGCACACGATTCGCATCGCTCCGCCGCTAGTTATCTCCAGCGATCAGGTCGACTGGGCGCTGGAACAGATCGCCGCCACTTTGAGGCAGGACTTCTCGTGACCACTGGCCAGCGCCGCCGACTGCCGTCGTTCTGTTAGTCCCAATACACGCCCGCATGCCTCATCTTCCGGGTAAACCGAAAACCCATTTTAAAACTCGCGGGCAGATGCATGCGCTCGCTGAGCTATTTCCCTTCGCTGAGCTACTGGTGTCGAGTGACGCTCAGGTGAAATGTCGCCGTAGGATGCGCCAGCGTTCGGCAAAGCGAATGACGTTGTACGACTGCCGCCACTGCCTTGCCAAGCTTCCATCAGGCCGAAGATTTTTCCATGTCACTGTCGCGAGAGCACTGCGCTCGCCTATGGGACTAAATCGTCCATGGTCCCACTTGGCCTCCTGTTCGCCTAGATTGGAGCCCATCATTGGATTTTCCGTTGATCATCAGGCTCGCGATGAAGTTGTCTAAGCCCCGGGAATGGACCGAACTAGAGGTTAAGACCCTGATCTCCATGAGCGGGTAGCGGCATAGTGCGGCAGAAATATCGAAATCTCTTGGACGCTACGTTGGTTCGGTGAAAACGAAAGCGCGGGAGCTTGGATTAGTAGCTGTAAGAAAGCGAGCAAAAGCCCCCCCGGTGGGGCGCGAACTGATGACTATTGGAGATGGAAGAGGCGCGCTCCCGCGTTGAATTGGCTATCATCCAGTCAGATCACCGAGCGCACGCCGCAACCTGCGTTGCCTCCGAAGGCAATCGACAAAATGACGTCGCCCAGGCCATCTTGGCGGGCGGCGGCAGCGCCACGATCGCCGCGGTGGTCAGGACTGCCGAGATCGCTCACTCGGCGCATCATCGCTTCCTGCTTAGCCAACGGCTTGTCCTCGTCGAACTTCACCCAGGCGCTGCGCGATCTTGGAACGGGCGGCAGTTGATGAGCGCTCCCACGAAACGGCCGCGGGGAAAGCGCCGGTACTTCTCGGCGGTCCAATCCCGTTTGTCTCGCCGTTCCTGAAAATCGGCCTCGATTCGTTTTGACGAATAGGAGCGGGGCTACCCGCTCCGCTGATGACGGAGTCGTCGTTACGGGTCCGCGTGACGGTGCTCGCATGAAACTATGCGGCGCGGGTTTTGTTTTTTCCCGATCGGGCGACCTTTGCCTTTTTGGCGGATTTCGTCGCAACCAATCTCGTGTCGGTGGGCGCTGCGGCGTCAGCGTTGCTGCCTGAGTTTTCAACTGATGTCGTGAGAATTTCGCGTTGAGCATTGAGCCAATAGATGTCTGCCTGGCCCTCGGGTTCACCATCGGCGATCCAGAGGTGGTAGGCACGTTCGCGAATGGCCTCTTCCAGATTTGGCATGGGATTCTCCTTTCATGATGCGCCCAGCCCCGGCAGGCAAAGTCTTGCTCCTGTAAGGTTAGCGAAATCTTAACCGCTTGTGTCGGTTGGATTGCCTGGTCGGATTGCGATCACCAGGTCTCTTTGAAGCGCGTCAAGATCGCGGCGGCGGGTGAGGGACGAGCTTGCCGCCGCCCGGCAGCGCGATCGGCTCGTCGAACTTACGGCCCCACCCTGATGAACGCTCTGGCATCTCCTCGTCCCGGGGGGTATCCAACCCGAGGCGCAAGGGTTGCGTTGGCAATCAGGTTGGCGTCTATTTCCTCAGACCTGGCGAAAAGAAGAAAAAATCCTAAGAGGGCGTGCGCATATTTCGCGCCGCCAAAATGGGCGCCAACGGAGCGGCGGCCGACGTCGATCATCTCAAAAGCTGCGCCAATGTGCCTCCAGCCCGGCACGGAGCCAAAACCATTCCAGTCGCTGGTTGGGATTTGAGAGCAACAGACAATAGGTGGAGAAGGTCGCCTGAACAGGTAGGATGATGCACTGAACTGCCTGCGATTCGGAGGGGCCATGACCAAGCCGCGGCCAAGAACCGGTAACCTCTTAGCGATGCGTGCAGAGACCGGAGAGAAAGTCGATAAAATTCCAGCCGCGCGTTTCCCGGTTCAACACGAAATCCAGCAACTGCAAAAGGAATTGAGCGATTTTAACGAGCGAATCATAGAATTGGAAAATGAAGGCCATCGCGGCCATGCGATGGAAGTGTTGAAGGCAAAGGCAATAGACTTTGCACGGCAGATCGATGAACTTCGCTGCTTGCTAGTCGAACCGCTTCCGAAAGATTAGGACCTGTAATCAGCCAGATCATGCTGGGCACCGGCATCTTCCACGAACGCCGATACGTCATGTATTCACGCCGGCGAAGCTGAGGATCAGCAAGAGACGAGATTGCTATTCGAGAATCCGGGGCGGATTTTTTCATACGTGTCCCACGTAAATCGAAACCCCCGCCGGTCTGGGTAAGACAGCAGGGGTTCTTGCGGGTGGATGGTGCGGGGCTAGGGGAGGTTGCTCCTAGGTGTCGCGCCACGGACCTACTCGACGAGCAAACGTCTTACATCAGGTTCCCACAAGGCGATTTTCTGAGCAGTTGGTCTGAACTGCATACTCGAAGGCAGCTCCTTCAGGATCGTTTTCCTCGAACTATTCTGGGCCGCGTCCTGGCTCGAAAGACCTTCAGGTGATCGCGGTCACCAACCTGCTTGGCGTTTTCGACGTAGATCCAGACGGTCATGATTGGTCCCTCTTGAGCTTCCGCTTCCCCCAATCGGTATCCTTGCGCTCGGGATTGAACACCCTCTCGACATGACGATTCAGCGCCTTCATGACCTCGATCCGCGCCATCATCGCCAGAACGCCCGCGTATCAAGAGCCGCCTTACATCCGGTTTGGAATGCCCCGCGCCGGGCCAGAACTTTAGGAATATGATGCGTGACCATTGGGAGGTTTACGCATGGCAAAAGAACCGCACCAAAAGACCAACGCCGAACTCGCGCAGGATTTGTCCACACGGCCTGACAGTCTCATCCACCTCACCGCAAAGGCCGAAATGGCACGAAGAGCCGCCGTACAGGACCAGTGGCGGAGCTGAATCATGTTCGCTTCCGTGGTGATCGCAGCGCTCGCGGCCGCCGCTTCGGCCTGCTCGGCTTACTTCGCCTATCTCAGTTCGCTCCATAAGTGAGAACGTCAGAACGCCCCGCGCGAAAAGGTGGTGCATAGGCGCCTGTCTTCACTCCACCTCATACTGGAACGCCACGCCTTCCGGGTCATTCTCCTGAAGCCATGTCTCGGCGGCTTTCTCGCTCGCAAAGATCCTTAGGTGTTCCTTGTCGCCGACCTGCTTACTGGCCTGTTGATATCGATGGGGCGCCAAGAAGCTACAAAGCCCGGCCGCCCGTGAAGTCCGGTAGTGCCTCAGTTTGAAATTTAGAACTTGCCTTCCCGTCTGAACTTGGCGGCCAAATCAGTATCAAGCTTTTCAATCCGCGCTATCGTCACTTCCCGTTGCCACAATTATCTGCTCATTCGTCCCCATTCACTCACCGCGCGACGAATGAGTAGATAATCCAGATTACGACGAGAGCCGCTAGAACAAGTATCCAATTGGGAACTTGACTACCCGCTATCGATGTCTTCCGGCTAAACCATTCCATGGCTTTCCTCCCAGATAGACCGCCTCACTTGGGTGACCTCCCACGCTTCCAACACCCCCAATGATAACACCGATTTCCCAAAGCCGCTTGGTAACATTCGCGGCCATCGCTGAAAGAGCCCGCTACCGCATTTGACCCTCCCTTGGAAGCTTACCGCTAAGCATTACCTATAGCTGGGCTTATCGCAATGCAGGAGGTGGAAATGGGTCAAAGCAGGGTATTGCACAGCCACATGTCGAGCCAGCGCGATTCTTGGTGGTATTTGGTACAAGACGACAATGGCGCGCTGTTCATCGATTATGAGAATGACGTCTCCCCTGAGGACGGCAGGACGCGCGCACCTATCAACGAGTTTATTGCCAAGGATAGAAACGGTGCGGTGGGAAAAGCCATCCAGTTGCTAATCGACCGCATGTTCGAGGATAGAGATGCCAAGGGGTCCTAAGGGCGAGAAGCGGCCAGCCGCCGCCATCGGCAACGCCATCATGATCGCCAAGATCGCCACCGGCGAGATCGAGGACATCACCACCGAGGACGGCAAGAACGCGGCCGCCGTGGCGCTGGGGCGCATGGGCGGCAAGGCGCGGGCCGCGGGCATGTCGGCGAAGAAGCGGAAAGAGATCGCCAAGAAGGCTGCGGAAAAACGCTGGGGAAAGTAAAAGAGTCTGCTTGCAAGCAAGCAGAGGCGCCCCCGGAAGGGGATGGTGTCATTTTCCCTTCGCCTTGGAGCCTTTGGTTTTCGCGGGCGGGGGCCCCGCAGCCTCCCTGGCGAGCCGCTCTGCCTTCAGACGCTCACGGTTGTTAGTGAAGGCCTTCTGCGCGATCTCGTGCTCAGTCATTGCCTTCTTGGCATCGACTTGGCGAAATGCCTTACGCGCATCGCGCTCGGCTTTGGTGGTCGGCTTTGGTGGTTGAAGCCCGCCCGGCGGCTTTGTCATTTCTTCGCCTTCAGCCCGATCTCGACTGCCTCTCGCGCCAGCCTTTCTGCTCTAAGGCGTTTGTGGTTTGCATGGAATTCTGGCTCGGCTTGGCTGTCCGATATGGTCTGCCTCGACGAAAGCGGGTGGAGAGCCCGTCGCTCGAGCTCGTCCGCAACCTGTTGCTCGGCAGACCGCTTCGGCTTGATCATTTGCTTTTTCCCTTCAGCCCGAGTTCGACCAGGCGGCGGATGGCTTCTTAACGCAAATCAGCGGGTCGGCTGGCTGGTACTTCCGGTTTTCGGCCTCGCAGCCTCCTTCGCGCGCTCGGCCTGCCAAGCATCATATTCCGGCGTCCCACGTCGCGGAGGCGCGTCCGGCGGCAATCCGCCGATCCAATGCGGCATGTCGGCGACATGGGGCCCGCTCGCACAGGCCGAGACCAATGAGCAGAGTGCGCACAGCGTCAAAAAAGTCCGGAGCACGGTCGGAAATCCTTAAGTGCGCCGCAGACGTCGTTTCTCCGCTCCAATCGAGCACGTTTCCCCGGGGTGGGGAATTGTTTTTTAAGCAAATCAGGCGCAGCATGCCCGTGGGCCTAAGAACCCGAAACCAGTGCTGCCCGTGTCATCCCTGATTTGCTCGCCGCCTTCGGGCGTCCTGTGACCATGGATCACGGCTGTCTCGGCCTTTTGGCCGGGGGGCGCCGCCATGTCCAAGGCCGCAAGGCCCAAAACCGTCGCGCCTGTCTCACTGGCAGGTTCTTAGCCCCCGGCTGCCGCGGCTGATCCGCGACAAAGGCCCTAAGAAGCCAAACCAGTGAGCAACCCCCATGACCATCGAAAGACCCATGTTTCCGCCCGTCGACCAAGCGCGGCGCCACTTCCTGACCGTTGTTGCCTCCGGCACCGTTGCCATGATCCCTACCGCCGTGTCGGCGACCGCGCCTGCGGTCGACCCGATCTACGCCGCGATCGACGCGCACCGGCAGGCTGTCGCCGCACATGATGCGGTTACGGATGTTCGTGCTGCCTTCAACGACGTCAACATGAACGACGAACAGAAGGCGCAACTCGCCGTCCTTGAGGCCGCGGGGGCCGATGCCTGGGACCAGTTGGATGACGCTGGCTGCGATCTGGTGAATTCCAAGCCCACTACACTTGCCGGTGTAGCGGCCCTCTGCAGATACGTTGAGCCGCTTCTCAACGAGAAGGACACGGTCAACTTGCCGGAGGTGATCTACTGGGATGATGAAACTGCATCAACGGCGGCGGGTGCGCTCGCGAACGACGCGAACCGGGTCGTTAAACTGGCCTGTCGGAAAATCATCGATGATTGTTTCAAGATCGGTCCGCTCGAACTCGCTCTCACGGTAGACGCTACCGCTGCTAAAGCGATCAACTACTAGATAGGCCGTCTGATCCGCGCCGTAGGGCACGGTACTCGGTGACCAGCCCGTTCTGGGCATTGTAATATTCCAACGCAACAGGAAACCGGCGACACTCAACCGTTCGCTGATTACTAAGTTCTATTAGACCGGGGAGGCGGGGCACCCGTGCGTTTCAAACTGCCTTGCATTACCTTGCCAGCGGCGCCTAAACTTTTTGAACGATACTCTGCGTCTTGTAAAATGGGTGCGCCGGAAGATGGCTTTCTCCTCACTGAAACTGAAACCAGCATCGGGCGCCAATCGAATCAAGAGCGCGGATGACGCCTATTCATTTATGATGCACATGCGGCTTTCAGATCAGAACAAACCCCATTGGCAAGTGGCGAGGCAGGCGCTGAACAATGCCGGCGTGTCAGACGATAGCGAAATTCGCGCTTGGTGGTCGTTTCGGGCGGCGGCCGCCGCGGAAGGCTGGCTTCTGGATTAGGCTCTACCCCGTCATGCCGCCGCTGCTCGATCTTCATATTCAACCCCGCGCGCGACGATCCTCAGCACATCATCCGCAACGGCCGCTGCAGCGCCTTCGCCTCGTCCCACGGCGCGCATCCTTTGGCGCGGGAAAGTCTGCCGTCTCCTAACATTTTGGTGTAGGCTACAGTCGGACAGAGGGAGGCGCGGCGATGCCTCAAGAGAATTACGCTGCCAAGCAGCAACGGATCGGCGAGCGCCTGACGCGTGCGATGGCCAAGGCCCACATGGATCGCCGCGAGCTTGCCGAACTGACGGGCTACAGTGAGGCACAGATCGTGAGCTGGGAGCGCGGACGCGCGCGGCTGTACCCGATCGAGCTGATAAAGCTGTGTCATGCGCTCGACGTGATGCCGGAGTGGCTGCTGTGCTGGGAGCGCCGCCTCCATTGATCAGCAGCGCCAGCGTTTTCCACCGTTATCCGTCATGCTGCAGCCCTGTCTTCCTTATCCCCGCCGCGCATCATCCGGCAGCGGCCGCTAGCGCCTTGGCTTCATTCCACGGCGCGCGCATCCAGACGTCGTGCTCCTCCTCTATCAGCAGGATGACCGGCATGGCCTTTGGGTGGATCGGTTCGACGACCGCATTCGGCGTAGTGGTGAGAAAGCCGTAGACGTTATGCGGGCCGGGAATCGGTTTCGATTTCGTTCCGCGGTCGCCCTTGAACTCGGTCCAGATGCCGGCGAAGCAGGTCAGCGGCCGATCGTTGATCGCGAACCAGACCACGTCCTTTCTTCGTCTCCGGGTTCGGCTCCGGCGCGTACTCGGCAAAGCTGTTGAACCGGACCAGGCAGCGGTTTTCCGGCTTCAGCCCACATTCGCCAGTGCGGGGACGACGTGTCCCTGATGTTGGTGAGCGGCGGTCCGCCATTGCGAGGTGCGGGTGACGTGCCCCAGCGCATCATCGTCGGCTCTGGATGATTTCATTTCCATTGCGAACATTGGAACTATGCTTCCTCGGCCGCCAGACGCCGACGTCGCGCCAGTCAAGGCCGTGCACAAGGGGAAATTCCCTGTCGTCGGCTTTGTCAAAGACCCGAGCGGCGTCGCCGCGCTGTATCTTGGCAAGCAGGAAGGCAAAGACCTTGTCTACATGGGCAAGGTCGGGACAGGCTGGTCGCGCACGGTCTCAAGCCAGATCAGAAAGCAGCTCGACACTGTGGTCAGCCCGAAATCAAAGCTAACCAGACCTATCAGGAAGCCGAAGGCAACATGGGTAGAGCCAAAGTTCTATGCCGATGTTGAGTACCGGGACATCACATCGGAAGGCTTGCTGCGGGCGAGTTCGTTCAAAGGTCTGATCAAGGGAACGGGGGCGCACCTAACCAGCCCGTTCTTATGTCCGTTGCTGACCCCTTTGCGACATCAGCCGCGCGGGAATTTAGTAACGGCTAAAGCACTATGTATTCGTCGGAATGGCGCAGCCGGCCACTTGGGATATTGCGAGGGCCGATTATCTGTATTCCGTTGCATATTTGCTGGCGATCTCGTTGACCTGCTCCCGAGTCAGCTGCTTTGGCGGGACCCCGGGCGGATTGCAGGTGTCGCGGAAAAAGCCATCCAAGCCAGCAGGCGCCATGATCCAGAGCAGGAGCAATTCGTGATCGGGATTGGCGAACCCATGCCAAGCATTCCTGGGAATGAATATCGTTCCGCCCTTCTCGAAAGGGTGTCATGTATCGTTCAATGCGAAAATTCCGCTGCCTTCCAGAACGTAGAAGGCTTCGTCCATCAGCAAGTGTCGGTGGATCGGAATACCCACACCGACCGTCACCTGCTGAGTCCCCAAGGCAAGACTGTCCGAGCCCGTGGCAGGGCCGACCTTGATGAAGATATTGCCGACGTCGCGAAAATGAACGAGATGTTCGCCTTCGGCGGGGCCAAGTACATATCCTTGCGACGCCGCGGACTGAGCCTGGGTCATGCTGTTCCTCCGATCCGATGGATACTACTTGAATGGTATCATTCAGCACCTCATGCATCCAACGGCCTCCAACGTCGGTTCTTGGCACTTTTGCGAAGTGCCAACCGGCACGGAGAGTGTCTGCATATCGGGGTAGACCGGAAGTGGTCGGCCTAAATTTTTGGGTCGCTGATTTCACGACATATTGGTCGACTTCTCTCCCGTAAGGGCGCACCGTTCCTGTGACGCTTGAACTGAAGCGTCCCAACGTTTGCGTAAACTTATCTAAACCACGCTCAAGGCGGCCTAACATGCGCGCCCCAGACCCCGTCGTAACGTTTGTTGTAGTTCTCGTAATCGGCCTTGCCGCTGGCTTTCTGTTCGACCGGCTTGCGGGGCCGTCATGGCTTGCTCGTCAATTCTCCGGATCAACCCGCGGCATCGTCACAAGCGCATTGGTGGGTACGGCTGGCGCGTTGATTGGCTATCACATCGCGGTGCTTATCGCGCTCGGCGGCGGGATAGTGACGTCGGTAATTGCAGCGGCGCTCGGGGCGACTGTGGTGCTGTTCACTTGGCGGATGGCTAAATAATAAATATTTCTGCTCGTGGGGCACTTTCGAGACATGCCGACCGACGCGGAACGCCCTCGATATAGGCGCCGGTGCGCTGCGCGAGCAGCACCGCCGTTTCGAGCGTGGATTGCATGGTCGGGGTGCTTTTGGTTGGTACCAAAATCGTCTTCAGCGTCAGCCCCGCTCGTTGCAAATGAACGATAGTCCCACGCAGCCAAGACGGCACAGACTTTCGACAGGCTAAACCTTCGAGCAAGACCGCCAAGACTTCGGCCTAAAGGTTCCGTCGGCGTTGCTTGTGACCCAGCCGAGGTGATCGAATAAACGGGAGTGATATCGCTTATTGGCCGACTCGAGTGCGCCGCACTGCAGCATTTCGCTCCCGCGAACCGACCGTCCCCTCGCGCCTTTTGATGATCAGGGCTATTCTTTCTCTCCGATCGTGGTTTCGGCGAAGCGCGTGAATGGCAAGAAATGAGCCGCACAGCTTTCGTTGGTGATCAAATGGCGCACAGCGGCCAAAAGGGCTTCGGCATGACCAAGCACGGCCGATCAGGGCACGCGACCCGATCGCCGCGTTTCCGCTTCCTGCAGAAGCTCGAAGCACAAAGGAACGATCGCAGGGACCGCTCTCGGATCAAGGACCCGAAACAGTCTGTCGAAGAGCTATTCCATCCCCGGAAGCCAACATGAACCTGACGAACTAGCTAAGTGTGAACTTTCAGGAGGTTGTCCATTCGGGCCCGGCCGTGAACGCTGATGTCGCCAAACACACAGTGATTCGCGGGGGACCGAATGGACACTCACAAGAATGCGCCTCTGACGCCCAAAGGTCGAGAGGCCATGGTGCGAAGCGTTGTTGAGGGAGGGCTGAGCAAGGCAGCCGCCGCGCGGCAGTTCAATATTACGCCGAAGACCGCCGCCAAATGGGTCAACCGTTTCCGCACAGAAGGTGTGGATGGGTTGCGGGATCGTTCCTCACGGCCTCATTCATTGCCAAGCCAAACCCCAGCGGCCGCGTGTGCCGCCGTCGAGGCGTTGCGCCGACAGCGCTACACGGGCAAGCAGATCGCTACTGAGGTCGGGGTATCGGCAGCGACCGTCAGCCGCATCCTGCGCCGGCTCGGGCTGAATAGGCTCGCCGCGCTGGAGCCAGCCGAGCCGATCCGCCGCTATGAGCGCGAGCACCCGGGCGAGCTTATCCATCTCGATATCAAGAAGCTCGGCCGGATCGGCTCGGTGGGACATCGCATCACCGGGCGGTATCCTGGCGCGATCAACCGCCACCATGGCATCGGCTGGGAGTTCGTCCATGTCTGCATCGATGATGCTTCGCGCGTCGCCTTCGTCCAGGTCATGACCGATCAGCGCAAGGAAAGTGCTGTGGCTTTCCTTGCGGCCGCCGTCGCTTATTTCGCCAGGCTCGGAGTCCGCGTCGAGCGCGTGATGACGGATAATGGCTCGTGCTACCGCTCAGAGAGCTTCCGAGCAGCTTGTAAACGCCTCGGCCTTCGCCAAATCTTCACCAAGCCTTATACGCCCAAGACCAACGGCAAAGCCGAGCGCTTCATCCAAACCGCGCTTCGCGAATGGGCTTATGCGCAGGCCTACCAGAACTCAGACCAGCGAACGGCCGAACTGCCCAACTGGCTGCATCGCTACAATTGGCACCGGCCGCATGGTAGCCTGAAGGCCAACACTCCCATCAGCCGACTCGGTCTAGCCGGGAACAACCTCTTGAGGCTCCACAACTAAGTCCGGGTCTACGTCGGTTGCTGGAGGAAAAACGGACTACGTTTGCGCTGTTAGAGACTTCCGAGTCTGACCCAAAAGGAGACTGACGCGAGCGGGATCCCTAGGTGCGACGTGGAGTCAGGGCCAAGGCCCCAGGAACTAAGGTTTCTCACGCCAGTTGCTTGAAGAGAAGCTAAGGGAGAACTCCCATGGACAAGACCGACGCCTCTGCGATGACCGAAGCTTCCGGGCTGACGAGCGACCAGGAGCGGATCGAGCACGCTTCCGAGGCCATACGTGACATGACTGACGACATGACGGGCAATTCCGCACCGCTTGCGCCAAGGTCGCGATCGCTTACCGAACCCCTGGCCGATCACTTGCGCCGGATGACGCTTGCGGCTCCCCTACACTCGTTGGTGATAGCGTTCTTGCTCGGCACGTTTGTAGGTCGACGATACTGAACTGCGCGGTAGTGAGTCAAAGACGCGATCCCGCGGGGAGGGTAGCTTCTGGCGGATTGTGTTGAAGAAGTCCGCGAACTGGCAATTTGGGATCGGACAATGCGACCGGCGCACGGGTGCTTGGTTGTGCCTAAGCGGGCTGGAGCGCAGGGATCGGGATCAGCTTTGCGAGTTTCCGGCCGAGCTGGCAGAACCAGCGATAAGCGAGGTTCAGGTGCACCTCCTCGCACAACCGCCGTTCGGAACGAACGCCGATCTTCCGCCGTTCTTCCACGTATTCGAGGACCCTGCTCGACGAGGTGCTTGTGGACGGGCACGCGGCGCAGCCGCTTGCCCTTAGTGACCTCGGGCCTGAGCACGAAGCACCAATGCCCGATGATCAGCTGGACGTCGGAAGTGAAATCGCGTCATGACCCAAGCCGAACAACGCTTGAGCCATAGTTATCTCCGCTCTAACTAGCGGGCCGAATCTCCGTTTGCGGGTCGCCGCGACGGCGGCCGGGAGCGGGATGCGAACCAGGGACGTGGTCTCCAGGAGATGCACGACGGTTGCCAGAACTTTTCGTCTCCCGCCGGAAACCCCGCTTTCTTCCTGCGGCGCACACAGTTCTCCGCGGGCGCCGCTTCGATTGACGAATTTGCCACGCCCATCAGTCGAGCGATTTCTCGAGCTTTTGTGCCGCCCGAAAGTCATCCATGTGATGTAGGTTCGGGCCGTATGCGGCCTCCTTCGTCAGGAGGTGATAGATCCTTCCTACCACGATCTGGAGATGCCTCATCCGTCCGACGGGCATCGCCCGAGCCTTGCAAAGGGCTCGGACAGCATGGGCTCGGAAATAGTGAAAAGCGTCCGACATGCGGATCCAACGTCCGTCGGGGATTTTGGTTCTTCCGCCCGCCCCTCCAGGAACCCCTCGGAGATCACCTGGTTGAAAAGGCATGACAAGAATTCTCTACGAAAGCGCCAACGGTGACGTCTGGCGGCTGGTCCGCGATCCGCAGTCGGGTGTCGCGATGGTGGAGCACAAGCCCAATGCCAGCTCCGGGGGACGTGCGTCCCTGATCGAAATCGGAAAATTCCTTCGAGCTGGCGCCAACGGTCCCGAACACCAGGCTCTACTCCAGTTGATCGGCACCCTGGTCAACGACTGACGAGCGTCAGGAAGGTCGACTGGCCGCCGACTGCATTGGCGGTCTGCGCGCGAGGGTCGAGTTGGACACTATGCGATCGAGGATTTCGATGCCGCGACGCGGGCGTGGTTTCTATTCGTACTCGCGATGGACAGCCTGTGCCGCGCCATCGGCACCTCGGACATGTACCCATTCGTGTTGACGCGCCCGGTGATCGGCAAGCTGGCGTTTATTCAATAGCTGGTTCAACGCGAGCGGTCGGCATTACCGCCGACTCCGGCGGCGGGGTAGGGGGACAGTCGCCCAGGTGACGTTCCCTTGAAACAAAGCCGGTCTAATCGCATTGTAGCACATCACCGGCAATGGTCAGCCAAAGACGCGGGTGGAGATAGTGTGTGCTCCCGATATGATACAGGAGGTGCGCATGTGCGATTTGTGCCGCGAGCTGGACTATAAGATCGAAGCGTGTCGGAGATTAGAAAACTCAACCAATGACAAGCTAACGCGCGAAGCTCTCGCTGACCTCATCAGGGAATACGAGGAAGACAAAGTCAGGCTCCATCCACACCAGTCGGAGGAGGCATGGCGAAGTTAAGTTGCTTCGCAGTGTTCAATCCTGCGCAAGCCTTATGCTCGACGGATTGAGCGGCGAGTTGCAAAAGATGGCTCTGCGCTAACTCACCGGCACGCCGTCCGTAATGTCAGTATTGAACGTAGCCGATGGCCGGTAGAGTCCCTTCGCTTCAGACACGGGCCCGGATCGAGCGGCATACAAAGACTTTGGATCGCTAAAGCTGCGGGAGTTCAAGGGTCGCTCCGAACAAGGGCGGCTGCTTTTTATGCCTGGTGGGTGACGGGAACCAAAGCATGGATAGCGCTTTTACTGGATAGCGCACAGCCGCCCTTGCGCGTTGCAGGGGATGCGTCCCGGGATTGTTCATGAACAAGGTCAAGGATAAGAGACTAGCCCGGGCGGCGGCAAGCCTTCGGCGTGCTACCGTGCTGGAAGGTAAGCCCTTTCCGCTTGGAGCCACCTGGGATGGCCTTGGCGTTAATTTCGCACTGTTTTCGGCTCATGCCACCAAGGTCGAGCTCTGCCTCTTCGATGACAGCGGAAAGAAAGAGATCGAACGCATCGAGCTGCCCGAATACACCGATGAAGTCTGGCACGGTTATATACCGACCGCACGTCCGGGTACAGTCTACGCCTACCGGGTCCACGGCCCTTACGAGCCAGATGCGGGACACCGTTTCAATCCCAACAAGCTCGTGATTGATCCTTATGCTAAGCAGCTTGTGGGCGCGCTGCGTTGGGGACCAGAATTATTCGGCTATGAGCTCGGTCACTCGGACAAGGACAAGTCCTTCGATTCACGCGACAGCGCGCATCTTATGCAAAAATGCCGCGTGATAGACCCCGCCTTCACCTGGGGCCGTGCGGCAAAGCCCGAGGTGTCCTGGGACCGCACCATCTTTTACGAGATGCACGTCAAAGGTTTTACCCGAAGCCATCCGCTTGTACCGGAAGGCGACCGCGGTACCTTCGCCGGACTTTGCCATCCGCATATCCCTCCTTATCTTCGCGCGCTTGGGATCACGAGCGCTGAATTTCTACCCATCCATGCATTTGTGGACGATAGTTATCTTACGGAGAAGGGCCTGCGTAACTATTGGGGCTATAACTCGCTTGCGTTTTTCGCGCCCGAGCCGCGCTATCTCAAGACGCTTTTTGCGAATGAGTTCAAGGAAGCCGTCAACCAGTTCCACGCCCATGGTATCGAGGTGATTCTCGACGTCGTCTATAATCATACTGCCGAAGGGAACGAACTCGGGCCAACGCTTTCCTTCAAGGGCATCGATAATGCGAGCTATTATCGCCTGCTTCCGGACCAGAAGCGCTACTACATCAATGATACCGGTACCGGCAATACCGTAAACTTGTCGCACCCGCGCGTGCTCCAGATGGTCGCGGACAGCCTGCGCTACTGGGCGACCGAAATGCGCGTGGATGGTTTCCGCTTCGACCTTGCGACCATTCTTGCGAGGGAGCCCTACGGTTTCGATGAAGGCGGCGGCTTTCTGGATGCCTGTCGGCAGGATCCGATCCTTTCGTCTGTCAAGCTGATCGCCGAGCCTTGGGATGTAGGCCCGGGCGGCTATCAGGTCGGCCAATTTCCCCCTGGATGGGCGGAATGGAATGATAAATTCAGGGATGACGTGCGGCGCTTTTGGAAAGGGGATGAAGGCATGACACCCGAATTTGCGCGGCGCATCACCGCATCGGGCGACCTCTTCAACAAGCGTGGCCGCAGGCCATGGTCGTCCGTCAATTTCGTTACGGCGCATGACGGCTTCACACTGAACGACGTCGTTTCCTACAATGATAAACACAACGAGGCCAATGGCGAAGACAACCGCGACGGACACTCGGACAATCATTCGTGGAATCACGGCGCTGAAGGGCCGACTGATGATCCAGAGATCATCGAGCTTCGCGAGCAGCAAAAGCGCAAT
Organism: Bradyrhizobium algeriense; assembly: GCF_036924595.1. Classification (NCBI taxonomy): domain Bacteria; kingdom Pseudomonadati; phylum Pseudomonadota; class Alphaproteobacteria; order Hyphomicrobiales; family Nitrobacteraceae; genus Bradyrhizobium; species Bradyrhizobium algeriense. The sequence continues at coordinate 2,185,783 of NZ_JAZHRV010000001.1, forward strand.
CTCCTAGCGACGGCGCTGCTGTCGCACGGGACGCCTATGATTCTCGCGGGTGACGAGTTTGGCCATACCCAGGGTGGCAACAACAACGCCTATGCTCAGGACAATGACACGACATGGCTCAACTGGCTCGGTATCTCGGCCGAAGGCCGCGCGTTGCGGGAATTCGTCCGCAAGCTAATCGCGACACGGCAGGCCTTTCCCATCCTGCATCGCTCAAGGTTCGTCATCGGCAACGTCAATGAAGAACTAGACGTGAAGGACGTAAGCTGGCTCGCTCCGAACGGCCTGGAGATGACAACGGCGGATTGGGACAATCCGGCCACGCGATGTTTCGGTATGCTGCTTGACGGAAGGGCCCAGGACACTGGCGTCAAACGGCAAGGCTCGGATGCGACGCTGCTGCTTATTTATAACGCGCATCATGATTTCGTCGAATTCGTCTTGCCCGAAGTGGCGCAGGGCCGCGCCTGGGCCGGGCTCATTGATACGCATGTACCGGATGTGACGGTGACGGCTTATCCTTTTGGCCATCGCTTAAAGGCCGCTGGTCGATCAATGCTGGCGCTCGGCCTCGCGACGGAAGAGACCATGACGCGACGGCTCCGCCAGGGTCTTGGTGCCATCATGGATATTGCCGAATTTCCACTTCAGGTCTAGGCCACGCCTCCTTCTTCGAGAACGCGCAGGACGCCTTGCAATGGCACGGAAATCCAAGCCGGCCGGTAGGAAAGCTCGTATTCGACCTCATAGAGCGCTTTTTCGAGCAGAAAGAAATTCAACATCGCTTTCGTATCGTCGGCGCGGTCGGGCCACAAAACCGAGGCGCCTATCACATCCTGATAAGCGCTCAGAAAGCCATCTGTGGACTGTTGGCGCCATGCGAATAAGGCTCGCGACGTCGGGGTGTTGAACTTTTCTAACTTCTGCCTCTGCTGCCTCGATGCCATGGCGGCGTAGTCTAGTGAGCGCAACACACCTGCGACGTCGCGCGCAGCAGGAGCCTTGCGCCTCCGGTCTGCCAAGGGTCGGCTGGGCTCGCCCTCGAAGTCAATAATGACTGCGTCCTCATTGGCTACAAGCACCTGGCCCAAATGCAAATCGCCGTGATGGCGTATCTTGCAGCGGCCAAGCGAAGGACGGATGAGGTTAGCTGCGTAATCATACAGTCGGGGTTTGACCCGAAACAAGCGCTCCATGAGGGGGCGGTCGTTCACATCCAGCGGCGATTCCTCCAACCTCTTGAAGATACGAGCAGCGCGCTCCATAACGTCGCCGATCCAGAAATCGAGATCGCCTTCGTCGATCGCCTCAGGCTTGAACGCCCCTATGTCATCGCGGCTCGCCAATGAGCGATGCATCTCCGCCACACGGCATCCCAGACGCCGCACCCACTGGAGATAATCCCGTCGTGCGGTGATCGCTTTGTCGCGTTCTTCAGAGCCTTTCGCGATTGAATCGAGATAAATGCTGAGGCGGTCGGCCGACCAGGTCCAGGCATCACCGCGGTTCGGCACAAATGCGTGGACGATACCAAGGGCATAACTCGCGGAAGCATGAGCAGCCTCGAGGTGGCCAAGCAGCGCAGGTGTATGCGTAAAATTCGCCGCCTCGGTCAGAAAGTGTCCCATCTCAACTTCGGGGTTTTGGCCGGGCTCGATTTGGCGATACAGCTTGACGACATAGTCCTGATCAACCAGCGCCGTACTGTTGGATTGTTCGCCTTGAATTGCGCGGATCCGGGATGGAGTATTCGGTGGTTGGCTCCCGAGTTTGCTCGTGGGCTTGAAGTCTAGCCGCCAACCCGAGCCGGCAATGGAGGCCTCCCGTCGAAGGTGCTCAAGGATTCGTCGGATGAAAGCCGGATCAGCAGCGACGTCGCACAGCAATCCTTCACGCTCACCCTGGTGCAAACGGGCCACGATGGATTTATCCGGTTCGGGAGCCGCATCAACGGACCAGTCGACCCGCAAGGGCAGGAGATAGCGCGCGTGATGGTTGGTTTCGATAATGACAAAAGTGGTTGAGTCCGCGGTGAAAGGAAGGCGTGCAATGATCTTTGGCTTAATTCGCGTTTCAGAGTTACCAGGGAACCACCGGGCTTTGGCGAGATAGGACGGAAGAAAATGTCTTTCGAGAGCTGCGGTCACCTCTCTATTCGCAACCCATGAAGAACCTTCCGGTATGTCCAAGAACGCAAGGTTTTCACCGGCGGTGCCCATGTTCGTTAACCCAAGCATCGGAAAATAAGCACGGGATCGTGTATGGGATCGATCCAAAGCCGCATACCGCCATAGGCGACGGGCGAGGTCGGACCGGATTTGAGGTTTTCGAGCGCGGTCACGGGCTTCAAGTCGCCATGGCCTGGCCGCACTTGCACATCACCGAGCGGGAGCCAGAATTCCCGGAAACCACCCGTTAACGCGATGACGGTCACGACTACGTTTGTCTGATCGGCAGAATGTTTGACGTAGGCTATGACCGAGTTGTCCTCCACGGGCAGAAACCGAATCGCGGAGGTCTGTTGCAGTGCCGGGTTTTCGCGCCGGATACGATTGATCTGGGCGATATAAGGCTTGATGTTTCCGGGCTTGTCCCAATCGCGGGATTTCAATTCGTATTTTTCGGAATTGAGATACTCCTCGCGGCCGGGTATCGGCTCATGCTCGAGAAGTTCAAAACCGTTATAGATGCCGTAGTTGCTTGATAACGTTGCAGCCAGCGCAAGCCGCGTCTTGAACGTCCATGGCTCGCCGCGCTGAAGGTGGAACGGCAGGATGTCGGGCGTGCTAACAAAGAAATTAGGACGATAAAATTCGCGCTCGGGGTAGCCCGCGAGCTCGTTCACATATTGCTCGATCTCCCATCTTTCCGTGCGCCACGTGAAGTACGTGTAAGACTGCGTGAAGCCGAGCTTGGCAAGCCCCTTCATGACTTTGGGCCTGGTGAATGCCTCCGAAAGGAAAAGCACGTCAGGATCGCGCGCTTGTACCTCCTTGATCAGCCATTCCCAAAAGCGAAACGGCTTCGTGTGTGGGTTGTCGACACGAAAGATTTTGACGCCTTGCGAGACCCAGAACAGGACGACATCGCGCAACGCTCGGTATAACCCCTCAGCATCGTCCGACTCGAAATCAACATTCACGATGTCTTCGTATTTCTTTGGGGGGTTCTCCGCGTATTTCATCGAGCCGTCTGGACGGCGTTTGAACCATTCCGGATGCTGCTTGAGCCAGGGGTGATCCGGTGAACATTGAATAGCGAAGTCGAGCGCGACCTCCATGCCGGCGGCAGCGCATGCCGCAACAAACCGCCGAAATTCATCCAGGCTTCCAAGCTGAGGATGGATGGCATCATGTCCACCCTCATGTGAGCCAATCGCGTAAAAGCTGCCCGGATCACCGTCGACCGCCCTGAGAGCATTGTTGCCTCCCTTGCGGTTCGTGCGTCCAATCGGGTGGATGGGCGTCAAATACACGACATCGAAGCCCATGGCCTGGATGTCGGGAAGACGATCAATGCAGTCGTTCCACGTGCCGTGCTGTCCCGGGTGAGGACTCTGGCTGCGCGGCACCATCTCGTACCAGGAGCTGTAGCGAGCCTGGGGCCGATCCACCATGAGTGTAAGCGGCTTCGATCGGGTGAGATCCGTACGCTCTTGCCCTTCAGCCATCGCCTTTTTGAGGTCATCGGAGAGCAGGACCTCGCACTTGCCCGACTGTAAGAAGGTTTCGCATGCACGTGCAATCTTCGCTGTAGCTTCCTGACCGCCGCTCACGGCGCGGGTAAGCAGGGAAGCTCCCTCCATGGCGTCAAGCTCGGTCGCCACATTGGCTTTGCGTTTTTGCTCAAAGCCATGTCGCCACGTCGCGAATTCGTCAGTCCACGCCTCAATCGCGTAGCTGCAGAGGCCGGTCTTCTCAGGCACGAAGGATCCCACCCAGCGGTCATTGCCGTGGTGAATCATGGCGGTCCGCTGCCAATCGGATTCGGGCTCGCGGCGCCATATCAAGTCGGCGGCAACGACATCGTGGCCGTGGCGATAGATATCTGCCCAGACCTCGACGGCCTCGCCCACGATCCGTTTGACCGCAAAGCGGCCACAGTCAATTGAGGGGAAGATCTCCTCGATATGAAAAGCCTGTTTTACAGGAGCGCTCATGGCATGATGGGGACGCGGCAGCACAGAGACTTATGTACGAATGCCGGATGTGCCGGATTGGTTCCTGAGTGCTGCCGGCGCCTCGGGAAGGAACTGTTTGGGCATCACGCGGTTAGACTTTCCGGACCATTTATCTTGGTCTTCGGCGACGCATTGAGCTACCAAGAGGTACTCGAATATTTCGAGTTGCCGCTACGAATCAGTGCATCTTCTTGCCACCACTCGTTCGAAACGGACTGGTTGCTAAACGTGCCGCGGCCAAGAGTGCGCGGCGGCGCGCATTAACGAGGAATGTCATCATGAGCCCGAAAACGGAGCCAATCGGCAACATGAAATAGGACCCGGATGACGCGCAGGCATAGTATCGACGAACAAGCCGACAATGAAACGCATCTTCATCCCAAATCGTCGAAGTCTTCCGGCGCAAGCTTGAGGGCGGCCGCAAGCACATTATCCTCTAGGTGATCAATGGATCGAGTGCCGGGGATTGGCAGCATAACAGGTGATTTGGCGAGCAGCCACGCAAGGGATAAGGCTGCGTGCGTGAGACCGCGACGCGAGGCGACTTGCTTTATCTTGAGTGCCCTTAGGCCGCGTTTGCCGCCCAGAGGATACCACGGCAGAAAAGCAATTCTAAGACGCTCGCACGCGGCGAGTACGTCTTCGCTGGTTCGGTTTCGCAGATTGTACATGTTCTGAACCGACACGATTGGCGTGATGGAGCGCGCCACTTCGAGCTGCGCAACCGTGACGTTCGAAATGCCAATATGGCGAATTTTGCCTGAGCGCTGTAAATCAACCAGTGCTCCAACCGACTCTATAAATGGCATATTGGGATCAGGCGCATGGAATTGATACAAATCGATGCGCTCTAGCCGCAAGCGCTGTAAGCTACCTTCAACCGCGCGTCGTAAATGGTCGGGGCGACCGTCTGGGACCCAAGATCGGCGATTTGGTCGCACCAAGCCACCTTTCGTGGCAATGACCAAACCCGGAGGGTAAGGATACAGCGCCTGCGAGATTAATGACTCGTTCGTCTCGGGGCCGTAACTATCCGCCGTGTCAATAAAGTTCACGCCAAGCTCGACCGCGCGATGCAGAACCCGATTGGCATGCCCTCGATCCCTTGGTCTTCCCAAGCTGCATCTCCGCATAGGCGCATTGCGCCGAAGCCCAATCGGTTGACTGTTAAGTCCCCAAGGCCAATTGTTCCAGCAACAGCTGCGCCTTTGTTTGGAGACTGTTCCACCCGCAACTCCATCTCATCGAAACCGCAACGTACATGCTGCATTCTCGGAAACGGTCTACCTTTGGCATTTTTCGGAAGTGTCAGTCTCGGAGCGTAAACTCTTGCGAACGACGTTGATCGTCAAGCGAGCGACAAGCATAACCGGTGAGCTTTGGGCGGCCTTTACGGCCGCAGGGGCTGCTCTACAATGGCTGAAATTGCAATTTCTCGCGTGCGCAGCCCCAAGCAGCTTCGAGGAGTAGAGTGCGGACTTGCGGGAGCGAATGTCGCTTCATGGCGCAAAGCGGCCGTTAACGAAAGAGCGCTCCGTCCACTTTTTATGTTGCCGAACAAGAGTTTGGCGTTAACCACCGCCAAGAGTTCCAGTCTGAGTGAAATCGCTTCGAAGTTTGTTAAATTTTTGCTGGGTACGCCTTCCAAGCAACGTGACCTGGAGAAATATATGAGTAAGCGGGCCAAACGTGGAAAGGCAGAGAGCCGGAGGGGAAAAGTAATTCCGTTGACAGCAGGGCTGCGCCACCTGTCGGTTCACCGACCTTACGTGGCGGATATGCGCGTTTTTGAATTCATCGAATAATGTCGGGCCTTTGGCACAAAGCTGATCTAGCGCCGTGAGTGACGCGTTTTTGCTTCCGGATGAAAAGCAGACATCCCGCACGTCTGTTTTTTTAATGGCTGCTTCTGGCGGCGCAAAGCGGCCATTGAGCTCTATTCAAAGGGCGAATCAATTTTGCCTCTCGTTTGCCGGAGCTACCCAAAGCTGTCTCATGATGAATTTAACCGAAGGGTAGTAGTCGCCATTCCGACAAAGAGAAATTCCCTAATGGTCTCAATCCTTCGGAAGGCTGCAAAATGTCGGAATGGCCCTTGCACGGATTGCGGAATTTCCCGACTTCCAAGCTGAATACGAGGGTTCGATTCCCTTCACCCGCTCCATTTCATTCCTGCCGTGAAGAAGCTGATGCCCGGCCAAGGCGTCAGCCGGGAGCGAGCGATCCTTGCTTGAAGAGACAGATGGGCGGCAGGTCTGATGCGCATCATCTACTTCTGTCTGGGTTGGGTGATGGTCGCGCTCGGCGTGATCGGCCTGGTGATGCCGCTGATGCCGGGAGTGGTTTTCCTGATCGCGGCAGCGGCGTGTTTCGCGCGTTCCTCGCCCCGGCTGGAGGCATGGCTGCTCGATCATCCGACATTTGGCAAACCGCTGCGGGATTGGCGCGCCGCCGGGGCCATCCCGCGTCCGGCCAAGGCCATGGCTTGCGCGGGGATGACGATCGGGTTCGTCGTATTCTGGTATAGCGTCGATCCGTCAATGCCGCTTGCTGCGGGTGTGGCGGTGCTGTTCCTGGCCGGTGCTGCCTACGTCGTATCGCGTCCGGCGATCGTCGATCCGGACTCCTCCGTCTAGGACACCCGGTTCGGTGGAGGGCGGCGCCAGATCAGCGCGGCCGTCGACGTGTCCGGCCGGCAAAGCTGGCCCGCTCAGCGCAAGACCGCGATTGATTTTCGATCTGGTGCGACCTGCCTTCGCGCACTTCGAGCCCTCTACCGATGGAATCCTGGCCCATCGGACCTCGTTCATTGAGGCTTGATGCCTGCTTGCTTGATGATGCGGTCCCATCTGTCGATTTCACTCTTGAGGAGGGCTTCGAGCGCCGCTGGCGTTGCGCGCTCCTGCTCGACGGGCGCCATGCTGAGTTCGGCGAAGCGGCTCACCAAAGGCGGATCCGCGAGTGCCTTCTGCAGCGCGTTCACGAGCGCATCGATGATCGGCTTCGGCGTATTGCGCGGCGCATACATCCCATACCAGGTCGTGACGTCGAATTGCGGTACACCAGCCTCGGCAGACGTCGGCACATTCGGCAAGGTCGCGACGCGCTTTTTGCTGGTAATGGCGAAGCCCGGGATGGTGCCGGCCTGAATATAAGGCGTCGGTCCGGTTGCCGGATCGCAATAGACGTCGATGTGACCGGCGATGATATCGTTGAGCGCGGGACCACCGCCCTTGTAGTAGATCGGCGTCAGCTTGGCTTCGATGGCGCTCATGAACATCAGCCCGCAGAGATGCGATGCGGAGCCGAGGCCGACATTGCCATACGTAACCTTGTCGCCCTGGGAGCGCACATATGCGACCAGTTCCTTCAGGTCCTTGGCGGGAAAATTGGCTCGCGCCACCAGGATCATGGGCACGTCGGTGACGAGGCCGATCGGGGCAAAGTCGCCGACGGGATCAAACGGCAGCTTCGCATAGAGCGAGGGCGCGGTCGCCTGGCCGACATGCATGAGCAAGAGAGTGTGGCCGTCGGGTGCGGCCTTGGCGACCCGGTTGGTGCCGATAGTGCCACCGGCGCCGACGACGTTCTCGATCACTACCGCCTGCTTGAGTGTCGCGCTCATTGAGCTGCCGAGCAGGCGCGCGATCACGTCGCCTGGGCCGCCGGCCGAGAAGGGAACCACCATGGTGATCGGTCGGTTTGGGAATTCCTGCGCCAATGCCGGCAGCATCGGCGACAGCAGCAACATCAGGAGAACGCCTTTTACGAACTTCATGGCAGCTTCCTATCGGCCTTGTGGCCCTTCGTAGCTCGATCGGGAAAAGGATCGGTCATTCGTCCGCGTTCACCTTTTCGTCCGATGCGGATGTTCGCTCGATCATGCTGAGCGCGGCCACGGCCGCCGCCTTGATATGATCGACACAGCACTGCTCAGCGAGGTCGGGATCGCCGTTCTGGATGGCGCGCCAGATCGCCGTGACCTCACGAAGGCTCTTGTTAATTCGCTTCGGCTGCGACATCGACGTAATTCGCAACAGCGTGATCCGGTCGTGCAGCGGCCTGAGCATTCGCTCGATGAAGGCGTTCTGACAGCCGCCGATCAGCGCGGCGTAGAACTCCGTCTTGGCCTCGAGAGCCGTCATGAGATCGCCTTCGGCGAATGCGGCTTTCAATTTGGTCAGGGCATCCCCGATCCGGCGAACGACAGCGGGATCGTGCAGGCGCGCGCACTCTCGTCCGGCAAATCCTTCGAGGACGGCGCGGGCTGCGTAGAGCTGCTTTGCTTCCTCAAGGCTGATAGTGCTGACGACAGGGCCACGGTGAGGGACCGTATTGACGAGACCATCGGCTTCCAGCAACCGGAGCGCTTCGCGAATGGACGGCCGGCTTACACCCGTCATCTCGCAAAGCTCCCGTTCGACCAGGCGCTGGCCCGGCTTTAGCTTTCCGGACATGATCGCCTCGCGCAGCTTCTGGGCGACCCTCGACCGGACGGTCGGAACGTCCTCGATCCGGAGCGTAGATTGCAATTCACCGCGTTTGTCCATTGTCTACCGCCTTGGTGCCGGCATTGGTTCAATAGCGATTTACGGGCAGAATCATCATCTCCGCAATCTGAACATGCGGCGGCTGGTCCAACGCAAAGACGATCGACCGGGCAATATCGGCCGGATCGAGCGCCATCTTGAACTGGTCGAAATAGTCCTTTTCCTTCTCCCGGTCGCCGCGATAGCGGGTGAGGATGATGTTGGTCCTGGTCAGGCCGGGCTGCATCTCGGTGACCCGGATCGCCGTTTCCGCGAGCTCTCCCCGGAGCGTTTCGGTAAACATGTGTACGCCCGCCTTGCTGGCGCTGTAGGCAGCCATGTCGGGAATGATGCGTACGGCGTTGATTGAGCTGATGTTGACGATGTGGCCTGCGTTACGCCTGACCATGTCGGGCAGCAGGCTGCGGGTCACCCGCATCAGGCCGATCAGATTGGTCTGGATGATTCCGGACCAATCGTCGGCCGCGCCGGCATCGAAGCGCGTCCGGCCGCCAATGTCGTGGCCGGCATTGTTGATGAGAATGTCGATCGGCTTGAAGGAGTCCGGGATGAGGTCGGGCAGGCGATCCACGCTGGTCGGGTCGGTGATATCAAGCTGGATCGGAAATGTGCCGCCGCCCATTTCGCCGGCGAATTGACGAAGGGATTCGCCGTCGCGATCGGCCAGCACGACCCGGCGTCCGCTTTCGACCAGCGCTTTCGTGATGGCGCGACCCATGCCTCCGGCGGCGCCGGTCACCACGGCATTTCGGCTCAATGCTTCAGCCATTGCAGATCTCCTGAGTGAGACGGCCGACGGTGCTCATGCGATGGACCAGCCCCCGTCGATTGGCAGCGTTGCTCCGGTGACATCCTGTGCGGCAGGGCTGCACAGGAAGGCAGCCATCGCACCGACGGCCTCCATGGCGACAAACCGTCCGGTCGGCTGGCGTGCCGCCAGATAATCGCGCGTCGCTTCCTCGACGGTGCTGCCGTCGGCGGCCGCGATCCCTGCGATTTTTCCCTGAATGGCCGGCGTCGGCAGCGTGCCCGGGCAAAGCGCGTTGCAGGTAATCCCGCTCTTTGCCGTCTCGATCGCGACGGCGCGGGTCATGCCGACAATGGCCGTTTTGGTGGTCACATAATCGATGCGGTCCGCAACCGCGCGGGTCGAATAGATCGACGCCATGTTGATGATGCGGCCCCAGCGTTTCTCTTTCATTCCGGGCAATGCGAGACGGATCAGGTGGAACGGGGCCGACAGATTGACGGCGAGCGCTTCGTCCCATCGTTCCGGCGGGAAGTTTTCGGCCGGTGAAAAATGCCGCACCACCGCATTGTTCACCAGGATATCGACCGTGCTGACGCGGCGGAGCAGGTCGTTCATCATCGCTTCTATGGCGGTGCGCTGCGACAGGTCGGCTGCGATGCTAATCACCTCGACGCCAAACTGCGTGCGTAGACGATCTTTCGTCTGCACCGGTTCGTTCAGATCGTGCAGGACAATGTTGGCTCCCGCTCCGGCAAGGCTTTCGGCCACGGCCAGGCCCAGGCCCGCCGTTGCCCCGGTCACGAGAGCCCATTTGCCCTTCAACATCGTCTCAGGCCCCGGTTACTTCTTGTCCAGTTCGGCAAACACTTCCTTGGCGTTACGGAAAGCGTCCACGCCGGCCGGCACGCCGCAATAGATCGCGACCTGCATGAACACCTCGCGTATTTCCTCGCGCGTCGCGCCGTTGGTCAGGGCGCCCCGAACATGGGTCTTGAGTTCCTGCGGCCGGTTGAGCGCGCACAGCATCGCGAGGTTGAGAAAGCTGCGGGTCTTGTGCGTAAGGCCGTCGCGGCCCCAGACATAGCCCCAGCAATACTCCGTCGTGAGGTCCTGCATCGGACGGTTGAAGTCGTCGGCCGATGCGATCGCCTTGTCGACGAATTCATTGCCCAGAACGTTCTTTCGGATCTGGAGGCCTCGATCGTATGTCGCCTTGTCCATATCGCTATCCAATCTTCAGCTAGCTTTTGGGCCAGAACGGCTGGGACAGTGCCAGTTGCGGCGGGAATACCGTGACCGGTACGCCGGCTTGCCACTGCACGATGGTCATCCCAGCGCCGACGCGACGGCCCTTTTCGTCGAACTTGATTTCGCCGAGCGGGTAATATTTCGACGGACCGGCATCCATCGAGCGCAGCGCATCGGCGACCGCAACGCGGTCAGCCTTGCCGGCCTTCTCGAGCGCGTCCTTGATCACCCACATGTCGCCATAGGTGGAGATCGCGTTCTGCGTCATCCAGGGCTCCTTGTAGCGGGTCTTGAGTTCGGCGATCAGCGCCTCGTGGCCCTTGGCGCCCCAACTCGCGACACAAGTGAGGAGGCCCTGCAGCAATTCCGGGCTGACGGTCTGCAGCATGTCGGGTTCGGCAATGGCGATGCCGAACGAGATGGTTGGAATCTTGCCTTGCCCGAGGCCGAACTCGTTCATCTTCTCGAGCAGCAGCTTGGCGTCGGAAATCACGGTCGGCAGGAAGAAGAGCAAGTCGGGTTTCGCCGACCGGATTTTTTGAACCAGTGGGGTGGCGTCGGCGAGCGGCGGAGTAAAGGTTTCATCGACGATCAACTGCAGACCGTTTTCGGCGAGCAGGCCGTCGCGCATCGCCTTTGCCGAGGAAACCGATGCCGCGGTGTTGTCGGTGATGATCGCGACCGTCTTGGGCTTCTTTCCGGAAGCGGTTTCAGCAAGCTTCACGATCTGCGGCAAAGCCTGTTTTGCCTGCGATCCCGCCGTAGCCGATGTCTGGAAGACATATTTGAAGCCGCGATCGGTAATCAGGTCGGAGTAGGAGAGGGTGAGGACCGGAAGATTGGCCCGCTCCGTGACCTCGGTGACCGCCAGTGTGAATGAACTCAGATAGGAGCCGCTGGCCGCCACCAAATCGGGTTCCTGCGCGACCATGCGCTGCGCGGCATTCTTGGCCTTCTCGGTGGTATCGCCGGAATCGAGCACGACCAGCTTGAGCTTGGCGCCGCCGAGCGACTTGATGCCGCCCTGCGCATTGATGTGTTCTACCCCCATCTCGGCACCGTGGCGCATCACGGCTCCCGGACGCGCATAGAGGCCGGAAATCGGCACCAGCAACCCGACCTTCACTTCGGACGGTTGTTGCGCCCACACGCGAGACGAGATCAGGCCGGCGGATGCGCCGGCGAGCAAGCTGCGCCGCGTCAATGCGGCCGAGGTAATTTTTGTCATGACTATTCCTCCCTGAAATTTTTGAGATGCGTTGCAGTCAAGATTTCTTCGGCCAGAACGGAGCAGCTAATGCGAGGTCGGACGGATAGACGGTGACGGGCACGCCGGATTGCCATTGCACGATGACAACACCGGCGCCGACACGGCGGCCCTTTTCGTCGAACTTGAGCTGGCCGCCGGGGTAGTGTTTCGACGGCCCGCCATCCATGGTGCGGAACGCCTGCGCAACGGAAAGTCGGTCGGCCTTGCCGGCTTGCTCCAGGGCGGCCTTCATCAGCCACATGTCGCCATAGGTCGAGATGACATTCTGCGTCATCCAGGGCTCCTTGTACTTCGCCTTCAACTCGGCGATCAGCGCCTCATGGCCCTTTGAGCCCCAGTTGGCGACAACCGTCATGATGCCTTGCACGGCGTCGGTGCTGACGCTTTGCAGCATGTCCGGCTCCGCAATCGTGATCGAGAAGGACACGGTTGGAATCTTGCCCTGGCCAAGCCCGAACTCGTTGATTTTTTCGAGGCCGAGTTTGGCGTCCGAGATGGCGTTGGGCATGAACAGCAGCAGGTCCGGTCGGGCTGACCTGACCTTCTGGATCAGCGGCGTGGCGTCGGAAAGCGGCGGTGTCCACACTTCCTCCACGACCAATTGCAGGCCTTCCTGCGCAAAGATCTTCTCCTTGAGCGCCTTGGCGGTCGCAACCGACGTCGCCGTGTTGTCCATCAGCATCGCCACTGTCTTCGGGCGCTTGCCGGAGGCAGCCTCAGCAAGCTTCATCAGTTCAGGCAAGCCGAGTTCCGATTGCCGGCTCGCAGGCGCCGCCGTCTGGAAGATGAATTTGAAGCCGCGCTCGGTCAGCAGATCCGAATAGGACAGCGTCAGCATCGGCAGTTCGGCGCGCTCGGTGACTTCAGTCACAGCCAGCGTGAAGGAGCTCAGATAGGAGCCGGTCGCCGCAACCAGATCGGCCTCCTGTGCGACCATGCGCTGCGCCGCGTTCTTGGCCTTTTCCGTGGTGTCGCCGCAATCGATTACGACAAGCTTCATCTTCGCGCCGCCGAGCGATTTGATGCCGCCTTGCGCGTTGATGTGCTCGATGCCCATCTCGGCGCCCATGCGCATCACCTGGCCCGGACGGGTATAGATACCCGACAACGGCACGATCAGGCCTACCTTGACCTCCGCCGGCTGCTGCGCGCGAGCTACCGTCGACAGGCCGATCGCAGCCGCACCGGAAAGCACGGTTCGTCGCGTCAGCGACGTCTGCGAGACCTTGTCGGATCGGTTGTCCTGGCCCATTTTCGTCCTCCCAATGGTGTCGTTTGTTGGTTACATGCCGAGGTAGGCCTTGCGGATACGGTCGTCCGCCCGCAAGGTTTGGTTGTTGCCTTCGAGTGCGACGCGGCCGGCTTCGAGCACGTAGCCGTGGTCGGCGGATTCGAGGGCCTCCGCCACGCGCTGTTCGACCAGCAGGATCGTCAGGTTCGATTGCCGGCGGATTTCGATCAGCCGTTCGAAGATGAAATCGGCGATCGTGGGCGCGAGGCCCATCGAGGGTTCATCCAGCATCAGGAGCTTGGGCGAGCCTGCGAGCCCGCGGCCGATCGCGAGCATCTGCTGCTGTCCGCCCGACAGCGTGCCCGCGAACTGGCCGCGGCGCTCGGCCAGGATCGGCAGCCATTCGAAGATGCGCTCGATGTTGTGTTTCCAGTCGCGCTGGCCGGCCTCGGTCATCGCGCCCATTTCGAGGTTTTCCATCACCGTGAGCGAAGGAAACACCTGGCGGCCTTCCGGTACGTGGGCGATGCCGAGATGCGCGCGTTGCGCCGGCCGGATCGACAGCAGGTCGTGATGCCTGAATGTGATCGTTCCCGCGCTTGGGCGCACGATGCCGGAAATCGTCTTGAACAGCGTGGTCTTGCCGGCGCCGTTCGGTCCGACGATCGCAACGAACTGGCCTTCCTCGACCTTGATCGAGACGCCGTTCAAAACGGGAATCGCGGAATATCCGGCGGTCAGCCCTTCAATGCGGAGCATGGGCCACCCATTTTTTGCCGAGATAGGCCTCGATAACGCGGCTGTCGCGGGTGACAGCTTCTGGTTCGCCCTCGACGATCACGGCGCCGTGGTCGAGCACCAGGAAACTGTCAACCAGGCGAACCATCGCCTGCATCGTGTGTTCGATGATCGCGATCGTCATGCCGTCGCGGGCAAGCCGCTGGATTACCGCGACGACCTCATCAGCCTCGTCGTGTCCGAGGCCCGCGAGCGTCTCGTCGAGCAGCAGGATGCGCGGCTGTCCGGCCAGCGCGCGGGCGAGTTCCATCAGCCGCAATTCCTTGGTCGTGAGTTCGCCGGCGATGCGCTCGGCGATCTCGGACAGTCCGACGCGGGCAATTGCATCGGCCGCCAGCTTCCTTGCCTCGACATCGGTCTTGGCGCGCACATAGGCTCCGACCACGACATTGTCCGAAATCGACATGCGCAGGAACGGGCGCATGATCTGGAAGGTGCGGCCGATGCCTGCCTCGCAGAGCTCATGCGGCTTGCGGCCGGACATCTCCCGCCCGTCGAGGAGAATTTCGCCCGTACCTGGCCGAAGGAATCCGTTCAGCAGGTTGAACAGCGTGGTCTTGCCGGCCCCGTTGGGACCGATGATCCCGAGGATCTCATTTCGCCGCAGCTTGAAGCTGACATCCTGCACGGCCTTCAATCCGCCGAACGAGCGCGACAGGTTGCGAACTTCCAGGACGACGTCGCCTGTTCCGACGGATCGTTTGGCACGCGCTGGTGCCGGTGCGGCGGGGATGGCAACCGCAACCGGGACATCCGGCGCGCTCGACGTTGCCGCAGCCGGTGGTGCCGACCGCTTGCGCAGGAAGTCTCGCACTTTCCAGAACAGGCCCTCAGGCGCGAGAAGAATGACGCATATGATCGCGAGGCCATAGATCACCCCCTGAATTCCGGGAAAGCGCGAGCCCGCTTCGGCATTGAGCGTTTCGGCCAGCGGTATCAGGATCACCGATCCGATCACCGGACCCCAGACCGTTCCGACGCCGCCGAACATGGCGACCGTCAACGCCTGTGCCGACACCAGCATGCCGAACACGGATTGCGGGGTCACCACCAGCAGCACGACTGCATAAAACCCGCCAACCGCTCCGGCGATGGCGCCGCTGAGCGTGACGGCACGGAGCTTCCAGGCCAGCGTGTTGATCCCCGCGGCTTCCGCGGCGGCTTCATTCTGTTTGATCGCGAGCAACGCCATGCCGAAGCGCGATCGTTCGATGGCACGCGTCAGCAGGATCGTGGCCAGCATCATCGCCAGCGCCAGAAGCGTGTAGAGACGGTGATCGGCGAATTGCATATAGGCGATCGGATTATCGCGCTTGATCGGCAGCGTGACTTCCTGAAGGCCGAGCCATTCGAACACGTAGAGAATGGCGAGCGGGTAGGCGAGCATCGCCAGCGCGAAGTAGTGCCCCTGCAGGCGGAAGGTCGGAAAGCCGATCAGCAGTCCGGCGATGCCGCCGAGGATGGCCGCGATCGGGATCATGATCCACGGCGATAGATCGAAATGGATCTGGCCGAGCACGACGGCATAGGCCCCGACGCCGAAGAAGGCGGCATGACCGAACGAGATCAACCCGGTGTATCCGCTAAGCAGGTTCCACGACAAGCCGAAGATCGCCCAAACCGGAACCAGCGTCATCACCAACTGGTAATAGGAATTGGTCACGCTTAGCGACACCGTGGCATAGAGCGCGGTGAAGACGATGATAGGGAGCAGCGAACGCCATCCGCGCATGATCATGTCCTTTCGACCATGCGCCCGAAGAAACCTTGCGGACGGAAGAAGATGATCAGGAGGAACACGACGAAGATCGCGGCGTTCTGCAATTGCGTCGGCAGGATCAGCGTCGACATCTGCTGGACCAGCCCGATCGTCATGCCGCCCCAGAAGGCGCCGATGATGCTGCCCATGCCGCCAAGCACGACGCCGGCATACATGACGATGACATATTCGACACCAACAAAGGGGTGAAAGGGGTAGTTGGTGGCGAGCAGGCCGCCGGCAATCGCGGTAATGCCGGTGCCGAGTGCGAAGGCAATGCGGTGCGCACGGTCGACGTCGATGCCCATATAGGTCGCCGCGGTAGGATTGTCGGCCGCGGCACGCAGCGATTTTCCGATCCGCGACCGCGTGATCATCAGCGTCAGCAGCAGCATCGTCACCAGCGAGACGACCGCGTCGATCCCGCGCGCCTTGTTGATGAAGACACTGACGTCATAAAACAGCGGTCCGAGCTCCCACGCCGAACTCGACAGCGGCGTCCGGATCGAGGCCAATACCGAGCCGAACACGAGCAGACCACCATTTTGCAGGATCAGTGCGATCCCCAGCGTAAGAATGAGCTGGGCGTAGTGACCCTCGCCCTCGAGTGAAGAGGTGCGCGTGCCGGATACCCGTGAGATCAGGGTGAGGTGGACGAAGTAACCGAAGACGGCCAGCACCGGGCCCGCAAGCACGATCGCGACGAACGGACCGAAGGTGTTGCCGAAAGTGGCCTGAACGCCGAGCGCGGTGAAGAAATAGAACGCCGCATACATGCCGAGCATCATGAAATCGCCTTGCGCGAAGTTGATCACCCGCATGACGCCGAAGATCAGCCCGAGCCCGACGCACATCAGGCCGTAGACCGCGCCGATCAAAAGCCCGGCGGACAACGCCTGCAGGAAGCCTTCCAGTGCCTGGGTCACCGGCAACCTCGCACAGGAACGGAACATCCGTGTTTCGCACCGGCTATTATCGGTATGGCCGTATCGGCGGTCTCCGGTTTGAACATGATGCCCCCCATTTTCTGTTTGTCGTTATCGATCATGACGCTGGCCGCAGCCGTTGTTCGGTCGGCTCAAGCCGGCACCGGGCGGCGATGACGCGGCTGTCCGGAAGTGATGCGCAATTGTCGATCAACTCTTCCAGATGCCGCGCCTGCTTGTCGCCGATAACGGCGGCGGCAGCACCCCGAAAGCGGGTGCGGATTTCTTCGGGCGTCGCGGCAATCACGTTGTCGAGACGCTGATGGACGGTGTTTCCGTTGCGGAGGCCAACCCGGATCTCGGCGCCTTGGTTGGCCGGGAACGCGGCGGTGAGACCGGGCTCGCTTTGCAGCTCGGTTCGTTCGACGAGGCGGAGGATCCTGATATCGTCAATATCAGCGTAATTGTCCTCTTCGAGCGCACCGCGCGCCAGCACGGCTGCGACGCTGAAGGGAATGCTCATCTTGGCCTGTAGCGCGTTGTGAAATGGCCCCTTGGAGTCGCAGCCGGGGTAGCGGGCCGCCGCCTCGGGGACTCTGATCGCAACGGTCGCGATGTCTTCGGATGTTCCGAGTTCGCGCGCGACACGTAACGCTGTCTGCGCTGCGGTCTGTGCGAAATTGCAGGCGGGAGCGGGCTTGTTGTAGACGGCCATGATCTCGGGCTGGGAGCCGGCAAACAATCGGATCCCGGCGGGGGCAGGCTGGCGGCGGAAGGCGGCGAACAGTCCGGCTTCGCCCTCAAGGATGGTTTCGGAGGTGCACGCGCCGGCCTCGGCCAGTTCGACCGCGGCAATCGCGTTGCGCGCCGCAAAGCCTGGGTGGAAATACATTTCGGAGCCGCCGGCGCGCGGCCATTCGTTCAGGCCGGACGACGTGTTTGCGGCAATGGCAATTGCGCTGGTTGCGACGTCTTCGGTCAGGCCGAGAGCATAGCTGCCCGCAAGGGCTGCCCCGAGCGGCGCAACAAGCCCGGTCGGCCGGTAGAGGCGCGCGAGGTCGGCGGCAAACAGTGCGCGACCGATCTGTGCGCCGGTCTCATAGCCGATGATCGCGGCGCCAACGAACGTTGCGCCGGACAGCGGCGTTCGTTCCGACAAAGCGAGCAGGGTCGGCCAGATCACCACGCCATGGTGACAGATGCTGGCTGCGTGCATGTCTTCGCGCACCAGGCCGTGGCCCATGGTGGCGTTGGCGAAGGCCGCGTCGCCCGGCGAGGCGAGGGTGCGGGTGCCGATGACGGTTGCGCCGTTTCCGACCTCGCGCGCGATGCCGATGGCCTGGCGACTCCATGGATGGTTTCTCGCCTCGAAGGCACAGGAAAGAAAATCCAGCAGGCAGATTTTCGCCTTGGCGATGACATCAGCGTCAAAACGGCCGAGGTCGACGGCAAGCGCGGTGCGTGCCAACGCCCGCGCCAACGACACCTTGCTTGATCCGGTCGATCCGATTGTCATGGCAATCGTCCTCGCGCGCCGTTGACCCGGGTCTAGCCGCGCATTTCCACGCCGGCCCATTCCTCCAGCACTTTCGCGATCGAGGTGAAATCGGAAGACGCGCCATATTTGGCGTTGGTGATGGCGAGCATCTGCCGGACCACCGAGCCGCAGACCATCGGCACGCCCATGGCCTCGGCTTCATCGACGCAGAGCCGCACGTCCTTGTAGGAGAGGCCGGTGGTAAAGCCGAAATCGAAGGTGCCGGGAAGCACGGCGCGAGGGAATTTGTCTTCCGAAGCGCTGTTGCGCCCGCTGCTGGCGTTGATGATGTCGATCAGCACCTTGGCGTTGACGCCGCCCTTGACGCCCATCGCGACCGCCTCGGAGGTGATCACAAGCGCTGCCGCCGCCATCAGGTTGTTCGCGAGCTTTGCGGTCTGCGCCGTGCCCGGCTTGTCGCCGGTGTAAAACAGCTTTCCGAAGTGCTTCAGGATCGGCTCAACCCTGTCATAGGTCGCTTTCGGGCAGGACACCATCACTGCAAGCGTGCCGTTCACCGCGCCTTTGATGCCGCCGCTGACCGGCGCATCGACCAGCGTCAGGTTGCGCGCTTCAAATCCCTTCGCGATCAATTTGGCGGCGCCGGGCCCGGTGGTGGACAAGTCGATCAGGACGGTCGCGCGGTTTCCGGCGACGATTCCATCGGGCCCCAGCGCAACGGCCTTGACGATGTCGGGGGTCGGCAGGCTGGCCAGCACGATGTCTGCGCTGGACGCGACTTCGGCGGGCGATTTCGCCAGCCGTGCGCCGCGCGCAACCAGCGGCTTGGTCGCTTCAGCCTGTGCATCGTAAATGCACAGCGAATAGCCGGCGTCGAGCAGGCGCCCGGCCATCGGTCCGCCCATTCGGCCCGTTCCGACAAAGCCGATTGTTTCTGCTGCCATGATTCGCTCCCTGTCGCGCCGCTGGCGCTTTCTTGTTCTTGCCGCGGCAGGGTTTCCCTGGCCGCGTTTGACCAAACTCACAGATTGTCAGTTAATCTGTCAAGCATAAGAATTCTGTCGACAGGGCTCAATGCGCCGGAATAGGATTGGAAAAAACAAGCTCCGGGGAATTCGCTCAGTGCGGCAAGATGAAGCGCAAGGCGTCGGCACAATTTTCGCCGATTTCGTTGCCGGTACAACGTGGACGGATGTCGCGAGGCAGAATCACGAAGCGAAGCGTTCGATTCTGAACTTCTTTGCGACGGCCCTCGGTTCGGCTCATGACCCTGCGGTCGGCGTTGCCTTGCGCGTGCTGTCGCCGTTCAGCGGCGCCGCAACTTCGGCGATCATCGGCCGCTCCGAGAGGCTCGATGCGATGGGCGCGGCGTTCGTCAACGCGATTTCGGCCAATCTGCTCGATTTCGACGATACCCATCTGGACACGATCATTCATCCGGCAGCGCCCGTTGCTGCACCGGTCCTGGCATTGGCGCAGGCGCGCGGGCTTTCGGGGCGGGACGTTCTGATCGCGTTCATTCTCGGCGTGGAGGTCGAATGCCGCGTCGGCAATGCGGTATCTCCCGGACACTATGCGCGCGGCTGGCACATCACCTCGACCTGCGGCGTGTTCGGCGCGGCGGCCGCTTGCGCCAAATTGCTCGGCCTCCCGGCAGTCCAGATTTCCAATGCGATTGGAATTGCGGCAAGCCAATCGGCCGGCATCGTCGAAAATCTTCCGAGCGCCGCCAAGAATGTCAGTGTCGGCAATGCGGCGCGCAACGGCCTGTTTGCGGCATTGCTCGCGGCTGAAGGCTATTCCGCATCGCCACGGGCCATCGAAGGGCCGCTCGGCTGGGCCCGTGCCATGGGCGACGAACCTGATCTTGAGCGTTTGACGGACAGTCTCGGCAAGACCTGGGAGATCGCGAAGAACACCTACAAGCCCTATCCTGCGGGCATCGTGTTTCATGCCGTGATCGACGCCTGCTTCAAATTGCGGGAAAAGCTGGATCGGCGCATCGACGATATCGCCTTCATCACGGTGCGGGGTTCGGCGCTTTTGCTGGCGCGCGGCGACCGGCCGGTTTGCAACGAACGCGATGCGCGGGTCAGCATTCATCATTGTGCCGCCTGTGCATTGCTGCTGGGCGCGGCCGGCATCACCGAATTCTCGGACGCGATCGTATTTCGGCCGGAGATCGCGGCCTTGCGGCAGAAAGTGAAGGCGGAGCTTGACGCTTCGCTTCCGGACGGCGCCGCGCGCGTCGCTATCCAAATGGCGTCGGGGGAGATGCTTAGTGAGGTCGTGATGGAAGCGAAAGGCAGTCTTGCCGATCCGCTGTCGGACCGTGATATCGAAGCGAAAATGCGCGATTGTGCGCGGCTGGGGCAAAGCGATTGGGATATCGATCGCATCATCGACGATGTTTGGCGTCTCGACACGCTTGCTGACGTCTCAAGCCTGATGAGGGCACACGGCTGAGCCGCACCTGAAAAGCAATACTCAAACAATGGAAGGAACCAATGATGAGCGAGTTGTTCGAAAAAGGCCTGCAGGTCCGCAAGGAAGTACTCGGCGAAGAGTACGTCAACAAATCCATCGCCGGCGCCGACGAATTCACCCGGACGATGGCGGAGTGGTCGACCGAGTTTTGCTGGGGCGCGTTGTGGACCCGGCCGGGACTCGACCGTCGCACCCGCAGCATCGTCAATCTGGCGATGCTCGGGGCGCTGAATCGGCCTCACGAGCTGAAGCTGCACGTCAAGGGAGCACTGAAGAACGGCCTCACCAAGGAGGAGATCAAGGAGATACTGCTTCAGGTCGCGGTGTATTGCGGCATCCCGTCGGGAATCGATGCCTTCCGGAATGCGCGCGAGGCGTTCAACGAAGTCGACGCAAAGTGATGAATCGCCGCTCTATGAGGAGATAGCATGGCCGAGCAGGAGTACGAACTCTTTGCTATCCGCTATGCCACTCGCGAGGCGCGGCGGAGCGAGCATTTCATCGGCGGCGATCCGCACGACGGACCGATGCCGATGGACTATTTCATGTGGCTGGCAAGGGGAGGGGGCCGCACCTTTATCATCGATACCGGATTCAACGCGGAAGTATCGAAGAAGCGAAAGCGGACGTTCCTGCGTTGTCCGGTGGAGACGCTCAGTGCGTTCGGCATCGGTGCGAACGAGGTCGAGGATGTCATCCTCACGCATCTGCATTACGACCATGCGGGCAATTTCGACCGATTCCCGAACGCGCGATTCCACCTCCAGGAACGCGAACTGGCGTATGCCACGGGGCGCTTTATGCGATATCCGAGGTTGTCGCATTCGTTCGAGGTCGAGGACGTCTGCGGGATTGTACGGTTGAACTATGCGCGGCGCGTCTTGTTCTATGAAGGCGACGCCGAGCTCGCTCCCGGCCTTACGATACATGCGGCCGGCGGCCATTCCGCCGGGCTTCAGTTCGTTCGCGTCAGGACACGCCGGGGATTTGTCGTCGTTGCCTCCGATGTCAGTCATTTTTACGAGAATATGGCCAGTGAGCGTCCGTTTACGACCGCCCTCCATATCGGCGAAATGCTGGAGGGATTTGATCGGTTGCGGGCGCTTGCGCCGGATGAGAGCCATATCGTTCCGGGGCATGATCCGCTCGTCATGAAGCTTTATCCAGCTCCAAGCCCGCAACTGGAGGGCATCGCCGTGCGCCTTGATGTGCCGCCATCTGGCACCGCGCCCGTTCGCGCCGATTATCTGGCGGGGCATTAGCCAATGTCGATGAGCTACTATAGCGTTTTCGAGCGAAGTGGGTACCGGTTCGCGTGAAGAAAATGCGTCAAACAAGAATCTAGAGCTTCAATCAGAACCGATAATGCTCTAACGGAAGCGAACGCGTTCCAACGGCAGATACATTCGCCGCGCTTATTTCTCCGCCGCTTCTCTTAGAATCGGCATCAACCGGGCAGATTCGCTTTTTATCAGGTTCGCGAGTGCCTTTGGTCCACGGCGGTCAGGCTCCACGATATCGGCGCCGAGATCAGCCAACCGTTTTTGCACTGAATCTTCGCTGAGGCCTTTGTTCAGGGCTTCCGCAAGTCTATCAATAACTGACTGCGGCGTGCCACTTGGTACGAACACCGCGTAAAAAGGAGCGCAGTCGAACTCGGGAAGGCCCTGTTCATAGGAAGTTGGTACATCCGGCAACATCGGGCTGCGTTTCCTGGCGGCGATTGCCAGCGCCTTGACGGTGCCAGCCCGCACCTGGCTCAATGTGCCGAGCACCGGATCGCATTCATAGTCGATCTGACCGCCGAGCATCGCATTCAACACCGGGGCTGTGCCGGTAAACGGAACCATTGTCGGCTTGATGCCGATGGCCGCGTTGAGGAGGAGACAGCCGATGTAGGATACTGAGCCAAGTCCGGCGTGCCCAACATTGAGCTGGCTCGCGTTGGATTTGGCATAGGCGACGAATTCGTTGAGATTATTGGCGGGGAAGTCTTTGCGGACGACAAGCAGCTCGGGATATTCGGCGGTCAGTCCAATCGGCTCGAAATCCTTCTGCGGATCGTAGCCCAGATTCGGATAGAACGCCGGCGCCAGCGCATTGGTGCCCAAGTGGCCGGACAGGATCGTGTATCCGTCGGCCGGCGCGCGAGCGGCGCGAAGTGCGCCAATGGTGCCACCGGCACCTCCGACATTCTCCACCACGAATTTCTGGCCGAGATGACGGTTGAAAATGTCGGCGGCGATCCTGCCTGTGATATCGGCCGGCCCGCCGGCTGCGAACGGAACGATAATCGTGACCGTTCTCGCGGGATAATCCTGGGCCTGTGCGCCATTCATTCCGGCCGCCATGAGAAGAACAGCCGCCGCCATAAAATGCCTTGCCATTTATCGCCTCCCTGAAATTTTTATTGCTGTGAGCATATGCCGGTCTCGCCGGCAGGCAAATTGAATTGACGTCGTTGCCGCCCGCACGAATGAGCCTGACAGGACCGATCTCGGCAGACAGCGCCCTGCGCGTGGAGTGACACGAACTGAGCCAGGACCCTCGACACACCGTTGAACTTCAGCTGAACTGGACATACTCGAGCAAGCAGGTAGGCAGCGGGCTGCTCCGCGTGGCCATATGAAAGACTTCGTGACCCTGGGCATCCTTGCCGTGCGCGACCGGTACGGAACTTGCCGCGAAGTCCGGCGACCAGGCGATGGTGAATCTATCCGGTCGCGCGGGGTAGGCTGCCGTTTGCCGCGATCTCCGCTGACATTTGCTCAATTGTTTTGCGCTGCTCCATGGCGGCTCGCCGGATTAGTGCAAAGGCGGCGGGTTCAGCGATGGAGTGCGAATGCATCACTTGAAGGACGGCAGCGAGCACGACCCGACGCGAGCGAAGGCGCTCTTCCAGCTTGACGACATGCTGCTTCAACTCGTTGGTGCGCTCGGTCCGCTCGAACGCCATGACCAGCGCCGCATAAATGCCCGCGGAGCGCAGCGGTTTGACGAGAAACGATGCCGGATCGAGCTCCAGCACAAGCTTCAGCCGGCTCGGAGTTTCCGTGCCCAGCAGGGCGATGACAGGGCATCGTCCAGGCAAAGCCCGCTGCGCGGGCGAGG
The DNA here is from genome assembly GCF_036924595.1 of Bradyrhizobium algeriense. Classification (NCBI taxonomy): domain Bacteria; kingdom Pseudomonadati; phylum Pseudomonadota; class Alphaproteobacteria; order Hyphomicrobiales; family Nitrobacteraceae; genus Bradyrhizobium; species Bradyrhizobium algeriense. The sequence goes on from NZ_JAZHRV010000001.1 coordinate 2,209,592, forward strand.
TGAGCGGCAGGAATTCATCGTCGATCAGCGCCACGTCCGGATGGCATTCGAGGGCGCCGCCCGGCTCCCAACCCGGCTCCCATGTGAAGATGTCGATTCCCAGGCGTTCGAACTGCCGCCTGACGATCGACAAGTCACGCTCATCCTTGACGGCGACGAGAGCCCTGCGTCCGCGGAGGGAAAATGAGGACGGCTTGCTCATTTGACAATCCGCAAGTGGGGCGCACTCGGCGACGATCCATTCCTTGACGTATCGCGCGCAGGCTCAGCGGCGACGTCGAGTTGCGTCAAATAGGGATCCGGTTTGACGGGGGCATCGGCTTCCCAGAAGAGGTCGAACTGTCCTTGCGCGTTGGAGACGGCCAGGCGTGGCGTAAGAACGCAATGGTTGTTGTCGCCATCGATCCAGACCGGCCCTTGCGGTGAATTATAGCGATAGCCAGCCGCCGCACGCCGCACTTCACCAATACTGGAGGTGCCTGCCCGACGGAGCGCACGCGCCAGCAGATAGACCGCGACATAGGCGGATTGCCCGTCGACGGAGGGGCTGCTCGCTTCACCGTAACGCGCCTTCCAGCGTTGGACGAAAGCGCGGTTCTCGGGCAGCTGGATGCTCTCGAAATAGGCCGACGAGGTGATGCATCCGGCAGATACCGGTCCAACGATCTTGAGTTCCGGTTCGCATAGGCTGCAGCTCAGCATTGGAATGTCGAGACCGGCCGCCGTGGTGGCGGCCTGAAAAGCGCGGATGAAATCGTAGCTCGAACTGCCGACGAGTGTATTGAAGACGACCGGAGGCTTGCGGCGGATGATTTCATCGACGATGTGCTCGACCGCGCATTCGCCCAGTTCGAGCAGCCGTTCAGCAAGAATGCTTCCCTGTGCCGCCGTCACCAGTTCGCGCGTGACGCGGTTGGTTTCCCATGTCCAGACATAGTTGGATCCGACGCAGAAAACGTGCCGCGATATGTTGTCGAGCATGTAGCGCACAAGCGGCAGGACGTTATGGTTGGGTGACGCGCCGACATAGATGACGTTGTCGGAGCATTCGAAACCCTCGTAACGGGCAGGGTACCAGAGCAGGCGATCGGTACGCTCGACGATTGGCAGCACCTGCTTGCGCGATGCGGACGTATAGCAGCCGATAATATGCTCGACGCCCGTATTGCGAATAAGGTCGTCACAGACCGTGTGGTATTCTGAAATGACTCCGTGCGGATCGCGGACATGCGCCGTGAGCGAGAAATCGAAATCGGGGTGACTGTTGATCTCGTCGACCGCCATCAAGGCGCTCTTGAGTATCTCTCGCCCCATGGCCTGATAGGGCCCGGACTGCGAACATATGATGCCAACTGGAATCGACGGCTTCGTCATTGATGGCTTTCGGCTGGGCGACGCCTTGAGGCGTCATCATCGCCGATGCTGGTGCGACAAGTCTTGCTCATTTGCTGCGCATGAGGCCTGCGAAATTTGTGCATCCTCGCTCGTTGACAACGTGCAGTACACGAACTTAGACTTTTGTCCCACAGGGCTTCCTGTCGAACCTTGCTTGCTTCGATCGGGCCGATGACGTCCCGATCCCTGCTTTCGGTGCTCCGTTCGATTCAGGGTCCATGCGATAGATCATAGCCGCGGCATCAGAGCCATTCGTCACCTCATTCGGGAGGGGCGGGTGGCTTTTTTCTTTTGCCGCAAAAGTAGTTGGCGATGCATGCGTGCCGCCAAGCCGGGGACGCATGCGCGGTGATCGAGCCGTGAGTGCGCTTGAGAAGCGACGAGCGTGGGGGCGTATGGCAATGCCGGCGACAGATCTTTGTTACCTCGGGTTGGTTGAGGTTGGGCGACAGATACAGGCGAAGAAGCTCTCGCCCGTCGAAGTGACGAAGGCGATGCTCGAACGGATCGAGCGGCTCGATGCCCGGCTCAAGAGTTACGCCTGTGTCATGGCGGATTCCGCGCTTGCGGAAGCGGCCGTTGCCGAAAAGGAAATCGCTTCTGGAAAGACCAGGGGGCCGCTGCACGGCGTGCCGGTGGCGATCAAGGATCTTTGCTGGGCCAAGGGCGCACCGGCCGCGCACGGCATGACCATCCATCGCGACTTCCGCCCGAGCGAGGATGCCACGGTCGTCGCACGCCTGAAGGATGCTGGCGCGATCATCCTCGGCAAGTTGCAGCAGACCGAAGGCGCCTACGCCGATCACCACCCGAAAATCGACCCGCCGAAGAATCCCTGGAATGCCGACTTGTGGCCGGGCGCGTCGTCGAGCGGCTCTGGTTCGGCGACTGCGGCCGGCCTCTGCTTCGGATCTCTTGGAACCGACACCGGCGGATCGATCAGGTTTCCTTCGGCGGCCAACGGCATCACGGGGCTGAAGCCGACCTGGGGACGGGTCAGCCGCTACGGCGCGTTCGAACTCGCGGCAACGCTGGATCATATCGGACCGATGGCGCGCAATGCAGTCGATTGCGGCGCAATGCTCGGTGCGATTGCAGGCCAGGATGCCAAGGATACCACCTCTGTGCCCTTGCCGGTGCCGGACTATCTTGCGGGTCTGCCCGGCAATCTGCGGGGAGTGACCATCGGCGTTGATCGGCGTTGGACCAGCGAAGGTACTGATGAAGCCGCAAGCAAAGTCTTCAGCGATGGTTTGCGGGTCGCGGCGGAACTTGGCGCGAAGATCAGCGAGATCACTTTCCCGGACCCCAAGGCGGTTATCGATGACTGGTTTCCGCTTTGTGGCGTCGAGGCGGCGGTCGCGCACGAGGCGACCTATCCCTCGCGCAAGGACGAGTATGGCCCCGGGCTTGCGGGATTGCTCGATCTTGGCCTTGCGCAGTCCGGCACCGATTACCAGAAGGTCGTGCTGCGGCGCGAAGCGTTTCGCGGCGCGGTGCGCCTTCTGTTTGAGTCGGTCGATCTTATCGCGGTGCCGGCCCAGGCCTTCGCCGCGCCCACGCTCGCCAAGATGGCTGCGCTCGGCGAAGACGCGTCGCTCATAGCCGGATTGTTGCGCTTTACCTGCCCGTTCGACATGACCGGAAGCCCGACCATTACGCTTCCGGCCGGCTTCGCTCCGAACGGCGGCCCCATCGCCTTCCAGTTTGTCGGCCGCCACTTCGACGAGGCGGGTCTCGTCCGTGCGGGCGACGCGTTCCAGCGCGTCACCGACTGGCACACGCGTCATCCCGCTCTCTGATCCGAGGAGCCGTCCGCATGGCAGAAGATTGGTTGAAAAGTTCCATCATGGCGAAGCGAGCCGTCGCCAACGGCGTGGTTGGCGCCCGCCATAGTTTGACGATCGAGCAGCAGGGAAGCTTTCATTACGTCTACGGGCCCTACGCGAAACCGACCTTGTCGATCGATCCCGGGGGCATCGTGGTCGTCGAAACCGAAGACGCTTTCGGGGGCGCGCTCACGAGCGAGAGCGACAGCCCCACGGCGAAGCTGAACTTTCCATACTTGAATCCGCAATGCGGTCCGATTGCGGTCAAGGGCGCCAGGAAGGGCGATTGCCTCGCGGTCTATATCCACGACGTCGAGACGCGCGGCGAACAGCCGGCCGGAACGACCTGCATTATCCCGGAATTCGGCGGGCTCGTCGGGACCCGCTCCACGGCGATGCTAAATCCGCCTCTGCCCGAACGTGTCCGGAAGCTACATGTCGACAGGAACGGCGTGCGATGGAACGACAAGATCACGCTGCCCTACGAGCCGTTCATCGGCACGATCGGTGTGTCGCCCGAGATCGAGGCGATCTCTTCCCTGCAGCCGGACTATCACGGCGGCAACATGGACCTCCCGGATGTCGCACCCGGGGCCATCATCTATTTGCCGGTGCACACCGAAGGCGGGCTTCTCTACGTCGGTGACTGCCATGCAACGCAGGGTGACGGCGAACTCTCCGGTGTCGCGCTTGAACAGCGTGCGACGGTCACGCTTCAGGTCGATCTGATCAAGAACTGGAGTTTTGCCTGGCCGCGTCTGGAGACTCGCGACTTTATCATGACGATCGGCAGCGCCCGCCCGCTCGAGGATGCGGCGCGCATCGCCTATCGCGAACTCACGCGATGGATGAGCGCCGACTACGGCTTTGACGAGATCGACGCCTACATGCTGCTCAGCCAGGCCGGACGAATGCGGCTCGGCAATATGGTCGACCCGAAATACACGATGGGTGCGTCGATCCTGAAAAATTATCTTAAGGCGTGAACTGCACCAGCTTTCAACGAAGGGACATTTAAGTGAAATCGGGACATCTGCTCAGAACAGCGTTTCTTGGCGCCGCAATCGGGACGGCGGCGCTTGGCGTCGCTCAGGCGGCCGAACCTCCGTTGAAGATCGGCCTGCTGGAAGACGTCTCCGGCGATCTCGCGTTCATGGGTATGCCGAAACTCCACGGCTCGCAGCTTGCCGTCGAGGAGATCAACAAGAAGGGCGGCATTCTCGGACGGCAGATCGAGCTCATCCATCTCGATCCGCAGGGCGATAACGCCCGCTATCAGGAGTTTGCGCGACGCCTGCTCAGCCGCGACAAGGTCGATGTGCTGATCGGAGGCATAACCTCTGCCTCGCGCGAAGCCATCCGGCCGATCATCGACCGAACGACCACGCCGTATTTCTATACAAACCAGTATGAAGGCGGCGTGTGCGATGCCAGCATGATCAGCATGGGGGCGGTACCCGAGCAGCAGTTCTCGACGCTGATCCCGTGGATGGTCGGCAAGTTCGGCAAGAAAGTCTACGTCATCGCCGCCGACTATAATTTCGGTCAGATCTCGGCGGAGTGGAACCGGAAGATCATGAAGGACCTCGGTGGCGAGGTCGTCGGAGAGGAATTCATCCCGCTCGGCGTTTCACAGTTCGCGCAGACGATCCAGAATATCCAGAAGGCGAAGCCGGACTGGATCTTGACGATCAATGTCGGCGCCGCCCAGGACTCGTTCTTCGAGCAGGCCGCCGCCGCCAAGCTCAACCTGCCGATGGGCTCGTCGATCAAGGTCATGCTCGGCTTCGAGCACAAGCGATTCAAGCCGCCGGCGCTCAACAACATGCATGCCACCGCGAACTGGTTCGAGGAGATCGATACGCCTGAAGCCAGCGATTTCAAGAAGCGCTGGCGTGCGAAGTTCGCCGACGAACTCTACATCAACGACATGGGCTACAATGCCTACAACGCCCTCTATATGTACAAGACGCTGGTCGAGAAGGCGAAGTCGATCAAGCTCGACGACATGCGCAAGGTGATCGCGACAGGTGAGGCCTGCATCGATGCGCCCGAAGGCCAGGTCTGTATTGACCCGAAGAGCCAGCACACATCCCACCGCATGCGTTTGATCTCCGTTGGTCCCCAACATGAAGTGAAGGTCGAGAAGGACTACGGAACGATCAAGCCGTATTGGCTTGGTGAGATCGGCTGTGATCTCACCAAGAAGAATGACAAGGATCAGTACACGCCGAGTCATCTTCCCAAGAAGTCGTGACACGCGCTGATGGGCATGAATCTTGCTCGTGCAATCGTGCTCAATCGCGTCATGACGTTGAATTGCACGGGCGCCGCGACGATGCGGCGCCGTGAAGAGAGAACCGGAGACCAGGATGTCGGCTGAACTATTCTCGGTATTTTACCAGTTCGCCGACGTCTTTGCGTTTCTGATCCTTTCGGCGGCGGGCCTTGCCATCGTGTTCGGCATGATGGGCGTCATCAACATGGCGCACGGCGAATTCATCATGTGCGGCGCCTATGTGACAGTCGGACTGGTGAAACTCGGCGTGCCGCTTGCGATTGCCCAGGCGCTCGCCGCGGTGACAGCCGGATTGATCGGCGTAGCCGTCGAGTACCTCGTGGTACGGCGCTTCTACAAAAGGCCGCTGGATTCGCTGCTCGCGACCTGGGGCCTCAGCCTGATCGTTACGCAATCGATGCTGCTGATTGTCGGATCGTCGATCACGGGCATCGGCACGCCGGAAGGCAGCTTCGCAATCGGCGGCTACACGTTCTCGACGTATCGCCTGGTGCTGTTCGCTTGTGCGGTTGCCGTTCTGATCGGTCTCTATGTGACCTTCATGAAGACGCGCTTCGGCATGATGGCGCGCGCAACCATGCAGAACGCCGCGATGGCGAGGGCGTTGGGTGCGCGCACGGGACGCATCTATGCGATCAGTTTCGGCATCGGCGCCGGGCTCGCGGGCCTTTGTGGCGCGCTTTACGCGCCGACGATGACGTTGATCCCGACAATGGGGGCGACATTTGTGGTGGAGAGCTTCGTCACTGTCGTCGTCGGCGGTGCAAATGTTCTGCTCGGGACTGCGCCGGCGGCGGTGTTTCTCGCGATAATCAGAATGGCCTTGAATGCAAGCTATGGGCAAATCATCGGCCAGATCGGCATGCTGTTTGCTGTCATCCTTATCATTCGCGTCCTGCCTGAAGGCATTTCCAGTGTGTTGGTCCGCCGTGGACGCTGAACGGGAGAGTTGATGTTCAAGCTGCTTGATGGTTCGCAGACCTTAGGACGGGGACGGACTTTCTGGTCCTGCTTCCTCGTCGTACTGGCAGCCGCGTTGATCTATCCGGTCTTTGCGGACTCCTATGATGTCGGCAATTTCTCGTATTTCCTGATCTGGATTTTCATGGCGCTCGGTCTCTGTCTGATGTGGGGATATGGCGGCATGCTGTCGTTCGGCCAGACGCTCTTCTTCGGCATCTCCGGTTATGCCTATGGCGTGCTGGCCATCAATATGGGAGGTGGGTCGGCGACGATCGCCGCGCTCGTCCTGTCGATAGTCATTGCGATGATCGCAGCGGGGATCCTCGGCTACTTCATGATCTGGGGCGGTATCAACGGCATCTTCTTCGGTATCGTGACCCTGTCGGCGACGCTGGTGCTGGCGTTCTTCCTTGGACAGACGGCCGGGCCGGAATGGCACATCGGCCCCGCACGGCTGAACGGCTATAACGGCATGAAGGGCATGGACCCGCTCGCCATCGGCGATTTCTACATCGAGGGTTCTGCGCTATACTACTTCATGGTGGCGCTGATCGTGATCGTTTACCTTGCGCTGCGCATGCTGGTGAATTCGCGCATCGGCAACGTGATCGTTGCGACGCGAGAGAACCCGCAGCGCGCTGAAATGCTCGGCTACGACGTCCGTAAATATCAATTGCTTACCTTCACCATCGGAAGCGGGCTCGCGGGCCTTAGCGGCGCCCTTTACACGTCCTGGGGTCAATTCATCACCCCGTCCAGTATCGGGTTGCCGGCGGCGGCCATGCCGATCGTGTGGGTCGCATTCTCCGGCCGAAGCGATCTGACAGCGACGCTGGTCGGCTCGTTCCTGCTGTTGTTCGGCTTCCAGACCATCACGGTCTATAGCCAGCAGGCGGCGCTGGTGCTGATGGGAGCCCTTCTGCTTGCCACCGTGATGCTGGCGCCGCAGGGCTTTGTCCTCGGTGTCGGCAAGCTTGTTGCTGATCGATGGACTGGGCGCCGGCGACGCGGCGCGAGCCAAGCTCTGGCGGACGCCAGCCGCCTGCAACCGGATGAGACGTGACCATGGCGCTTGTCGATGTGCAGGGTGTGACAAAGCGCTTCGGTGGATTGACCGCCGTTTCCGATGTCGATCTGACTGTGAATGCCGGCGAGGTGCACTGCCTGATCGGCCCCAATGGGGCGGGGAAGAGCACGCTGTTCAAGCTGATCGTTGGTCTTTATCCACCGACCAAAGGCACGATCCTGTTCGATTCCATCGATATTACCGAGGAGCGGCCCTTTGCGCGGGTGCAGCGCGGCATGAGCATCAAGATGCAGGCGCCGAGTGTCTTCAAGGAGCTGCCGGTTCGGCAAAATATTCAAATCGCGCTCCAGGCGCGGTTTTCAGGCGTTCAACGCGACGTCGAGGAACAACGGCTGCTCGCGCTTCTCAATCTGGCGCCGGATAGCGGCAAGCTTGCCGGCGCCCTCTCGCACGGCCAGCAGCAATGGCTCGAGATCGGAATGGCGCTGGCATTGCGACCGCAGCTTCTGCTGCTGGACGAGCCGACGGCCGGCATGTCGCCGGAGGAAACGTTCAGGACCGGTGAGCTCATCAAGTCGTTCAATGCCGAGGGCATGACAGTTCTCGTCGTCGAGCACGATATGACGTTTGTACGGCAGATCGCCCAACGTGTCACGGTGCTGCATCTCGGCAAGATCTTTGCGCGCGGCAGCCTCGAAACCATCATTCGGGACGAGAAAGTCGCCGAAATCTATCTTGGTAAGACGCATGACCACTGATCGGATTCTTGAGGTGTCGGGGCTCTGGGCAGGCTACGGCGCGACCCCAATCCTCCAGGGCGTGAGCATGTCAATCTCCCGGGGCGAGATCGTCGGCGTGATCGGCCGTAACGGCGTGGGCAAGTCCACGCTGATGCGATGCCTCATCGGCCTTCTCGATACGTGGCGGGGGACGATCACGTTCATGGACCGGGATGTGACGCCGCTGCAGGCGGATGCACGGGCACGTGCCGGCTTCGGCTATATCCCGCAGGGGCGAGATGTCTTTCCGCAGATGAGTGTCGAGGAGAATCTGCAGGTCGGTGAACTGATCGGCGGACCCAGGGGGAAGAAGCTGCCGGAGCTGGTCTATGAGTATTTTCCGCGATTGAAGGAACGCCGGCGGCAGGTTGCGGGCACTATGTCGGGGGGCGAGCAACAGCAGCTGGCCATCGGACGGGCGCTCATAGGCAATCCGTCATTGATGATCCTGGACGAGCCGTCGGAGGGCATTCAGCCGTCCATCGTGCAGCATATTTGCGAAGCGTTGAAATCGTTCCGGGACGAACTTGGGACGACGGTCGTCTTCGTCGAGCAGAATCTCGACACGATCCTGGCGATCGCCGAGCGATGCTACATCATGGAAAAGGGAACGATCACGCGATCGCTGGCCGGCGATGGCGTCAATGCGCAGAGCGTGCGCGAGCAGCTCCTCTTGTGAAGCTGACGACCTCCCGCGAACTGCTCTTGTTTGCGAGGGGGGATATTTGAAGAGAAATAATCAGAGAGGGAGTCGAACATGGATTTGGGACTCAAGGGTGCCAGGGTTCTCGTCACGGGCAGCACCAAGGGCATCGGCAGGGCGATCGCCGAAACGTTCGCCGCCGAAGGCGCCAATGTCGGGATTTGCTCGCGCAATCGGGCCGACGTGGATAGCGCCGTCGCGGCGCTCAAGGCACAAGGCATTGCGGCCCATGGTGGGGCAGTCGACGTTTCGAACGGAGCGGCCCTCAAGGACTGGGTAAGCGATATGGCATCGAAGCTCGGCGGCGTCGATGTCGTCGTCGCCAATGTCAGCGCACTGTCCATCGGGCAGGACGAGGAGAGCTGGGAGAAGGAGTTCTCTACCGACATGATGGGGACGGTACGCCTGGTGAATGCCGCGATGCCGTACCTGGAGAAAAGCAGCGCCGGTTCGATCGTGACGATCTCCAGCGTGTCGGGACGCGAGGTCGATTTCGCAAGCGGTCCCTACGGCACGTTCAAGGCCGCGATCATCCATTATACGCAAGGCCTTGCTTACCAATTGGCCAGCAAGGGGATACGGGCCAATTCCGTGTCACCGGGCAACACCTACTTCGAGGGTGGAGTCTGGAACATGATCAAGGACAACAACCCCGAACTGTACAACACCGCGCTGGCGCTGAATCCGACCGGCCGTATGGGCACGCCGCAGGAGATGGCGAATGGCGTCGTGTTTCTTGCGAGCCGGGCCGCCAGCTTCATCACGGGAACGAACCTTGTTGTGGACGGTGCCTTGACACGTGGTGTCCAGTTCTAGGCGTGACGGCGGCGAGTCCCGCGTGGGCGTGAGACAATTCTGAAAATCGATGCGGGATGGCAAGGGAGCGCCGCGGTGAAGCGATGCCGCTCTCGTCGTCGACTGCGTCGAAGCAATCCCGATGAGGTGTCAATATGTCTGCCGATGAGCTGCACTACAAATCCATCACTGAACTCTCCGAACTGTATCGTCGCAAGGAGGCATTGCCCTCAGAGGTCACTCAAGCGATCCTGAACCGTATCGCTAAACTCGATGGAGGCTTGCACGGATATGCTGTTGTCCTGGCGGAGCGAGCCATGGCGCAGGCGAAGAAGCACGACAGCGAGATCATCAAGGGCATTTGGCGCGGCCCCCTTCATGGCGTTCCGATCGGGCTGAAGGACCTGTGCTACACGACATTTGCACCGACCGCGGGCGGCACGAAGATTCATGCGAAGTTCGTACCGTCGTTCAATGCTACGATCGTTGACCGGCTCGAGCGCGCCGGTGCGGTAACGCTCGGAAAGCTCAAGATGACGGAAGGCGCCTATACGAGCCATCATCCGGATGATCAGGCCCCGCTCAATCCCTGGAATGCGAATTACTGGGTTGGCTCCTCATCGAGCGGATCTGGTGTCGCGACCTCGGCCGGGCTCTGCTACGGATCGATCGGGAGTGACACCGGCGGTTCGATCAGGTTTCCATCGGCTACCTGCGGGCTGACCGGAATCAAGCCGACATGGGGCCGGGTCAGCCGGTACGGCGTTTTCCCGTTGGCGGACTCGCTTGATCATGTCGGACCGATGTGCCGAAGCGCCGCGGACGCCGCGGCGATGCTGGGCGTTATCGCAGGCGCGGATCCAAACGACCCAACGGCTTTGCTGGCTCCCGTTCCGAATTATCCGGCTCGGATTGGCGATGGCGTACGCGGTCTCAGGATTGGCGTGGATCGCAAATACATTCAGGAAGGAATAGACGCGCAGGTCGTGGCAGCCCTGTTGGAAGCGGAGCGCACTCTGGCTGATCTCGGCGCAGAAATCCGTGAAGTCAAATTTCCCTCCTACGAGAAGCTCGTCAGTCAGTGGATTCCGATGTGCTCGGTGGAGACGGCCGAAGCTCACCTGGAGACGTATCCGTCGCGCAAGTCAGAGTACGGTCCGGACCTTGCGCAGTTGATCGAGCAAGGCAGTTCGGTAAGCGGTGTCGAGATCGCGGCCATTCATCACGAGCGGCTGAAATTCTCCGGCAGCCTGGCGGCATTGTTCGAGGACATCGACCTGTTACTCGTCCCCACGATGCCGATGCCGATTCCGACGCTTGCCAAAATGAGTGAATATGGCGCCGATCCTGGCGTGCTGTTGAGTATTTTGCGGTTCACAGCCGTATTCGACTTCAGTGGGAGCCCCACGATTACGCTGCCAATGGGGATGGCTTCAGATCAGATGCCGCTGAGCATGCAACTGGTCGGTCCTCATCTTTCCGAGGAGGTGCTTGCACGCGCCGCGCATGCCTTCCAGTCGATGACGGACTGGCATACGCAGCGGCCTCCCATCCGATAACGGGTTGGCTGATGCGGGTGGCCTGGAAGCCGACATCGGACTGGGAATCCTAAGGGTAGGGTGCCTTCCGGCCGCGAGCTACCTACGGCTCGGCATGCCCGACTCTTCCAAATGAGCCTTGCGAAGCAGCGCGTCTCGAACGATGCTTACAAGCTCCGCAAGCCACATCAAGGGATCGTCATGCCCGTCGACGTCAAAACCGCCACCGATCGCCTCATGCGCTTCCTCGCTGTCGAGGGAGTGACCGGAAAGGAGGCAGCGATAGGGCGCGAGCTCAGCGCGGCGCTGCAGGAAAGTGGCGTTCCGGCGACCGCGATCCGCCTCGACGACGCCAATACACGCATTCCCGTGCCGACAGAGACCGGCAATCTCATTGTCGATCTGCCCGGCCGGGGCGCAATGCACAACCAGCCGCGGATCATGTTCATGACTCATATGGATACCGTGCCGCTGTGCGCCGGAGCGAAGCCGATGCTTGCGGGGCGCAAGATCGTCAATCAGGCGAAGACCGCGCTCGGCGGCGACAACCGCGCCGGCTGTGGCGTTCTCGTTACGCTGGCGGCCGAGCTTGCTAAACAGAAGCTCGATCATCCGCCGATCACGCTTCTGTTCTGCGTGCGCGAGGAGAGCGGGCTTTACGGCGCGCGCCATGTCAAGACCGCCGACCTCGGCTCGCCGGTCATGGCCTTTAACTACGACGGCGGCTCTGCCTCCAATGTCACGATCGGCGCCGTTGGTGCGGATCGCTGGCAGGTCGAGATTTTCGGCCGCGCGTCGCACGCAGGTGTCGCACCCGAGCGCGGGATCAGTTCGACCATGATCCTGGCGCTTGCGCTCGCCGATGTGAAGGCCGGTGGCTGGTTCGGCAAGGTGGTGAAGCGCAAGCGGCAGGGCACGAGCAATGTCGGCCCCGTCACCGGCGGCGACGGACGGCCGGCCGGGGACGCCACCAATGTTGTCACCGACTATGTGCACGTGCGCGGCGAAAGCCGCAGCCACGACAGCAAGTTCTTCAAGGAGATTACGAAGGCCTACAAGGCGGCGTTCGAGAAGGCAGCAAAGCGCGTGAACAACAGCGATGGCAAGTCGGGCCGCGTCAAGTTCAAGGCTGAGACCGACTATTATCCGTTCCGCATGAAGGAGAGCCTGCCCGTGGTCAAACGCGCGGTCGCGGCGGTGTCCGGCATCGGCGCAACACCGAGCATCCGCGCCGCGAATGGCGGGTTAGATGCAAACTGGATGGTCCGCCACGGCGTTCCGACGGTGACCTTCGGCGCGGGGCAGAACGAGCCGCATACGATCGACGAGTGGATCAATCTCGACGAGTACGACCGGGCGTGTGCTCTCGCAGTCCAACTCGCGACGATGCGATGAGCATCGCCGTTCAGCTCCCGAGCCATCGTCAGCGGCATGGCGAACGCGCTCGCGCGCACGGTCTCGTGCTTCATCGAGGTCGAACTCCAAAAGGGTTCTGGGTGAGTGGGCCGCGCTCCCGCGCTGGAAACGCGGCCCGTATCGGATGAAGCGTTTGCTACGCGCCCTGGTTCGGCCCTAACCCAACAAGCTGTCAGTAGTCCCACCAGGCCGGTACCCAACGAAAGAGGTCGCCGGCAGCCGCGACCCGGCCAACGGAGGGGAAGGGCATGTGCGTGGCCACCAGCCACGCGCCGGTCGCCACCAACTCCCGCAAGAGTTGGAGCCGAACACGGGTCGCCTCCTCTGGGTCGTGCTCAAAGCCGTTGTGCCATTCGGGATGATCGAACGAGACCGGAAATATGGCGTCGCCGGCGAACATCAGTCGGTCATCGCCGGACGCCAGGCGAACCACGCTGTGCCCGGGGGTGTGGCCGCCGGTGCGACGGACGACGACTCCGGGCGCAACCTCACACTCCTCATCGAACGGCCGCAGCTGGCTGCGGTATTCGTCCAGGAATTGCTTGGACGCCCGTCGAGCCAAGTCCGCGAGCGCCGGCGGCATGGCGGTGCGGGAGAAGTCGGGCGACGCCCAGAACTTGACCTCGGCGGCGGCCACGTGGATCCGCAGGTCCGGGCGCAATCGATCCTTCACGCCGTCGACGAGCAGTCCGCCAACGTGATCAAAGTGCATGTGGGTCAGCACCACGTCGGTCACCGATCCAAGATCGATGCCGGCGGCCTCCAGTCGCTGGCCCCACTGCCCGGCCCGCGGAAAGTCCGGGTACTCCTCCCCCAGTCCAGCGTCGATGAGTATGGTCTGGCCGCCGCTGCGTACCACGACCTCGTTCAGCGCCCAATCAAACGCGTCCCGCGACAAGAACATGTCGTCCAGCCAGGCCGACCGGACGGCCGGATCGGCGTTGGTGGCCATGGACTCGGATGGCGGCGTTAGCACCCCATCGCTGATCACAAGCACATCAATCTCACCGATTTGCAGTGCATAGCGCGACGGAACCAACTCGTCGGTCCCCGCTCTGCCCGGGTGTGAGGTGTTGTCCAGGCTCTTGAGTGTCTTCTGCCTGATGTTGCGGATCATCTGGTTCATTTTGAAGGCTCGATTGTTCGATGTTGACGTTCGATCTTGGTGCTGGATTCTCAACGGCCGCGTTTCACGCGTGGAAGGCGCGGCCCGTGTTGCGTCGCGCGTTAGAGATCGGTCACCCGCTCCGGATCGGCCGAGGCGAGGGCGGCGGCACGCTCGGGCTTGGGCGGATAGATCCAGACGCCGTTGATCTCCTGCTTGGTCTTCTTGGCGACGTCGCCGACCATCTCCACCTTGCGCTCCCAGCCGCGCGTGAACAGCGCGCCGGCTTCGCCGAGGTCGAGGCAGGTGACGTAGGCCTTCTGGTGATAGGGTTTGGTCGCAACACCGAGGAGCTCCGCTGCGGCGTTGTTGCCGGCGAAGGCGCCCATCCGCGTGGCGTGTTGGCACGACATCAGCGCATAGTTGCCCTCATCGTCGCAGGCGGCACGAGCGGCATCGCCGGTGGCGAACACGCCCTGGACGCCCGGCACGCGCAAACAGCGATCGACCAGCAAGCGGCCGAAATTGTCGCGCTCGGCGGGGATCTGTTGGGTCAACGGCGCAGCGCGAATGCCGGCCGCCCAGATCACCGTCTCCGTCTCGATGTGCTCGCCGTTTGAAAGCGTGACGCTGGACTTGTCCAGCGAGGCGACGCCGGCGCCGACCCGCGTTTCCACGCCCACCTTCCGCAGGGCTTCCTCGATGACGGGGCGGGGGCCTTCGCCCATATCGGGGGCGATCGCCGGGTTGCGTTCGACGATGATGACGCGCGGCTTGGCATTCTTGCCAAGGATCGCGCGCAGCCGCGTGGGCATCTCCGTCGCCGCCTCGATGCCGGTGAAGCCGCCGCCTGCGACGACGACCGTGTCGCGGCCGTTCACCGCCGGCCGATCGGCCAGGTCGTGCAGATGCTTGTCGAGGGCAACCGCATCATCGAACGAGTCGACGGAAAAGCCGTGTTCGGCGAGACCAGGAATGTTGGGGCGGAACAGCCGGCTGCCGGTGGCTACGACCAGGCGATCGTAGGAGAGGGTCTTTCGTGTGCCTTTGTTGGTGGTGATCTGCACCATGCGAGACTTGGCGTCCACCGTCTCGGCACTGCCTTGCACGTAGACGACGTCGATGGCGTTGAGGACATCGAGCAGAGGTGCCGTCATTGTTTCGGGCTTCGGCTCGTAGAGCCGCGGGCGGACGACGAGCGTCGGCTCGGGCGCAACCAGCGCAATTTCGAGCTCCTCCGGCGAAACGCCCTGGATATCGCGCAGGCGCGCCGCGGAGAGGGCGGCATACATGCCGGAGAAGCCCGCGCCGATGATGACTAGTCGCATGTGTTTGCTCCTGTGGTTGAACTTCCAAAAGTCCGCGCGCTACCGCTCGCTGATCTCGTTGAGGACAGCGCTCGACGACGACGCGAAGATGTGAAACGAAATCGCGGGCTCTTAAGGAGAGACGCAGCCCGGCATTGACGATATCGGCATGGGGGATTCACATGCCGCGCGGCAGCCTCCGGAACTCAGCCGCGAGCCTTCTCGAAAGGCAATCGGCTGAGCGGACCTCAGGCCCCAGTCCTGGTAGGGGAGCTGGGCGCCATTCCTGGCCATGATGGAAATCACGGGATTGGTCCTTTGCACGGACTGCGCCGGTATTTCCACCTCCTCGCCCGTTGCCGAGGTGAAGCGAACCGACAACGAAAGTCCGTACATGAGGGCGCTCGCGACCACCCTGCGTCGCGATGTGATTGCACATGGGCCGATCAAATTCTTCCAGGCCATAGTTTGTCTCCTATAGGCGGTGAGCACTGCGATGGTCTTTATCTAGCGGACCAAACCTGTGACTGCTCCAGAGCGATTGCCGTACCTGTCGAGAGATTGCTGCTAACGCATGCGCTTCCGCCAATCGTCTGGGGCAGAATCGAATCTTAGCCAGGGCTGATTCTTGGCGCGCCATTTCGGACCGGGGCCACGCATGTAGTGCAGTTCGGGCCGGTAGCAATCGCGTACATCCATAAGCAGATTGTGAACGACGCTGGCGAAGTCGGAGACTGTCTCAGCCGTCTTGCTGGCAAAACCAGACATCGCGGACCAGCGCGCGGAAGCCGGTGCGATCGCACGGGGGCTGTCGATGCTTTTCCAGATCATCTTTTTTCTCCATCCAGTTGGATGTGGGCACCGTGATGGTCTAGCGGATAGAAGCTGCGGTTGCGCCAGAGCGATTGCCGTACCTGTAGAGCGATTGCTGCTAACGCCTGCGCTTTGCCAATCGCTCGCTTTCGCCAGTCGCTTTCAGAACGCCGCAGCGAAAGCGGTCTGCGACGAATAGCCAAGCGCGGCCGCAATCGAGACGATCGATTCGTCGGTGTCACGCAGCATGTTCATCGCTTCCCTGCTGTCATGCGCTCGCGGGGGCGTAGTTCGTTTCGGCGGTCCAGGAGTCCTTGGCTGTACAGATGCCAGAAGTGTTCGTCGACGTCCGAACGCAGGCGTTCAATGGCGCGGCGCATCGCCATCGGCGACAACCCGCCAATGACCGGCTGGATCGCGGCAGGCGAACCCGCATGCGCTGCCAGCAGGCGCGTGGCCAGGAGATCGGTCATCTGCTGCCTGAACAGGGCATCGAGGGTCGCACTACCTTCCAGCACATCCGCCGCACTCAGGAGCAGACGGGATGTAATGGGGTCGGGATGCGCCGATCGATCGATCAGATCGCCGGGAGATGCCGTGCCCGCTTCAAGCGCAACGCGCTCAAGCGTTGTTTGCGGAAGGTAGAGGTGGATCACGTTCAAGGACTCGGGAATGTCCCATCGCGAGGTGGAGCCGGCCGGGATGACCGTCACCGTGCGGGGACGCGCCGTTCCAAACACCACCGATTTCCCGGTCCGCCGCTCGAACCGCAGTGATCCCGAGGGGAAAGTCACTTCGTTACCCGCAGAGCGTTGCTGTTATCGCGTACGCCGTCTCCACTCGCTCGGTGTTTCGCTGGTCAGCTTCCTGAATGCGGCGGCGAAGGCGGTCTGGGAGGAGTAACCAAGCGCGGCTGCAATCGAGACGACGGATTCGTCGGTGTCGCGCAGCATGTTCATGGCCTGCTCGAGCCGGTGCTGGCGCAGCCAGGCGTGAGGGGAAAGGCCGGTGCTTTCCTTGAAGGCGCGGCAGAAATGGAAACGCGACAAGCCGGCGTCCGCAGCCAGCGCCGTGAGAGAGACGTCCGCATCGCTATCAGCGCGCAGGCGCTCGATGACGCGCCGCAATGCCATCGGCGAGAGGCCGCCCACGACCGGCTGAGACATGATCGGCGAGCCGGCGTGCGCGGCCAGCAGGCGGTTGGCCAAGAGATCCGTCAATTGCTGCCTGAACAGGGCATCCAGGGCCGCGCTGCCCTCAAGCGCATCCGCCGCACTCATCAGCAATCGGGATGTAATGAGGTCGGTGTGCCCGGTTCTTTCCAAGAGATCGCCAGGAGCGGCCATGCCGGCTTCGCCGGCAACACGCTCGAGCGTCCTGTGGGGAAGGTAGAGCTGGACGACATGCATGGGCTTGTGAATGTCCCACCGGGAGGTCGAGCCGGCCGGAATGACCGTCACAACCCCGGGACGCGCTGTTGCAATTGCAGCAGATTTCCCGGTGCGCCGCTCCAGCCGCTGTGAGCCGGCGGGGTAAGTCATGATGACATGATCAGCCATGGGCTCGACGACATCGTGCAGGGGATCATGTTTCCAATAGGCGATCGCGCCACTGGCTGGATCAGAAGCCATGCGAAGGGGGGCGGTCCTTAGCACCCGCGCCATCTCCGCATCGGCGGGACGCAGCCGCTCGGCGACCGATAATTCGCCCGGGCAAGCCTCGGATGCGGCCGGCAGATTCTCGGAAGGATCGCGCAAGATCGGTTTGCTCATGGCGGTGTGCTCGCGTTGAGGGGGCCATGGATTCGCTCCGCTTGGGCCCTGTCTGTGGGCTGGTGCGAAGCTACGTTCGGTGCGCGTTCTAGATGCTTGGCAGGTCCGGCGTATTTCCTAAAGCAGCCATGTTTTGCCCGATCCTGCTGCAATCTCGCCAATGCCATATGCAGCCAACAGTTGCGATCCGTCGCAGCGAATGCAGCCGCGACGCCTGCAAATGCCTTCGTGTTGAGCAACGATATTGCCGATGAACACCAGCGCCCAAAGCTTGGGCAAGACGATCAAACTTTCATTTTACAGAACCGTCACATCGCAGGCTCGATCATGCACTCGGGGCAACCAGCTATTCCGCGTGGAAAATCTGGACGGCCGCTCACCGATCCCCGATAATGTGCAGCGACCTCGCGGGCGATGGTGCCCGATCCAATTCGACGGGTGGGGCCGCCCCTATGTCACTGCAAGGCGTGTACGGACAAAGGCTCGGGCAGCCCTTGCATCTGAAGGACGCGCCTTCGCTGATAACCCGCTCCCTGCGCAGTGCTGCACTCGCGGTTACCGAAACCCGGGATGATAACCCTGCGCCAGGTCTTTCCGGCTCGTTTCCCTCCGAGGATGCCTATCTCGTCAGCCTCAAATTTCGTGATTACAGGGATTGCGAGTGCTGGGAGCGCGGCCGATGCGTGATCAAGACGGATGTCCGCGCCGGCGCAACCTATCTGTACGACCTGAAGCGCGATCCGCGCTATCTGATCGACAAGCCGTTCCACTCCCTGTTCTTCTATCTGCCGCGCACGGCGCTCGACGACATCGCCAAACAGACCGGCGCGCCACGCATTGGCGAACTCGGCTATCAGCCCGGCATCGGCCATGACGACGCGGTCGTCCGTCATCTCGGCGCGTCGTTTCTGGAAGCGCTGCGTCGGCCGGACGAAACCAACCAGCTTTTCGTCGATCATATGATGCTCGCGTTCGCGGCCCACGTCGCCCAGACCTATGGCGGGCTGCAGCGCATCATCGATCCGCACCGCGGCGGCCTTGCCCCGTGGCAGGCGAAGCGAGCCTGCGAAAGGCTCGAATCCAACCTCGACGGAAAGCTCTCGCTGGAGCAAATCGCCGCCGAGTTTGATCTCTCGGTCAGCCATTTTTCACGCGCATTTCGCATTTCCACCGGCCTGCCGCCGCACCAGTGGCTTCTTCGCCAGCGCGTGGAGGCGGCCAAGCGGTTGATGACTGTCCGAGACTTGCCGCTGTCCGAGATTGCGATATCGGCAGGGTTTGCCCATCAAAGCCACTTTACGCGGGTGTTTTCGGCCGCGGTCGGCGTCAGCCCGGGCGCCTGGCGCCGCGAGGCGCATGGCGTCCCGGAAGGCGCGTTGTGATCCGGGGAAATGTCAGGCGCCGCACGCTTTGATCGCGCGGTGAAAAGTTGGCGTCAATTTCGGGGCGTTTCTGAGGGCGAAATGCGCGCGTTCCATCCGAAGTGGAAGGAAATGGCGCCACGCGCGACGGTGTCCGGCTGGACCCGCTTCAAGGCGGCGCAGGAATGGCTCGACCGCAACATGCCACTGCCCGCGAACGCGGCCGTGTCGTCGGCATCCGGCGCGGCACCGGTACCGGCTGCACCGGCCGCAGCCCTTGCCCCGCAGGACCCGCTGTATCGCGAATTCCTGGAGTGGCGGACCAGCCGCGCCAAGGCCAGTACCAACATATAATCAGGCCAACCGGTATAACGCGGATTGACGATAACGCGGTTTGACGATAAGGGCGGTCCGCTTCGGCGGGCCGCCGTGTTTTTGGGATAGGGGCGGCGCAACGTGTCTTGTGTTTCGGTCGGTATCCTCGGTCGGCCTTCAAAATCGACCGCAGGCTGTATTTGCAACCGTAGGACGAATCGATATTCGTTGATGCAACCGAATCCCGATTCGGTAACGCTAATGTGCTGCATTGTCGCGGTAGAACACACAATCGACTAACCGCGCTCTGGTAAACGACTGGGCTTGACACAAAATCAATCCGATTGAGACACAATGTCAGCGAGTAGGGCTGAAACGTTATCCTTCTCGCTGCTGGGAAATCGCAGGTATATTGCTTTAGGGGGCGCAGGCAGATGCGGGCTTTGATCGATACTCGTTGGGTGGCACAATTGTCCGGGTCTGGGACCCGCGACGGTCTGCGCGGGCTTTTCTCCGCGCCTCGGCGCAGCGCCGCGGCGGCACTGGTAGTGCTTGCCGCGATGGCGGGGCCGGCTTTTGGCCAGGGGCTGCCGCCCCCGAGCGACAGGGAGATCCGGATTGGCAACACCGCGCCCTATACCGGTCCGGCCTCCGCCTATGGCGTTATCGCCAAGACCATCGCGGCCTATCTGGACAAGGTCAACGCCGAAGGCGGGATCAACGGCCGCAAGGTCAATATGATCACCTATGACGACGCCTACGAACCGACCAAGACCATGGCGATGACCCGCAAGCTGGTCGAGGAAGACAACGTTCTCCTCGCCCTGGGGACCATCGGCACGAACACGAACGCCGCGATCCAGCCCTATTTGAACTCAAAAAAGGTCCCGCAACTTTTTGCGTTGTCGGGCGCGGCGGCCTGGGACCAGCCGCAAGAGTTTCCCTGGACCATCGGCTTCTTGCCGACCTACACGGCTGAAGCGCAAATTTTTGCGCAGTATCTGCTGGAGAATCATCCCCGCAGCAGGATCGCCGTCCTCTATCAGGAGGATGGGATGGGCAAGGAATACCTGAAGGGCCTGAAGGACGGCCTGGGTGGCAAGATTGCGATCGTGGCCGAGGCGCCATACAAGGTGACCGACACCACCATCGACGCCCAGATGGCCAAGCTCAAGGCCTCCGGCGCCGACGTCCTCATCGAGTTCACCACGCCGAAATTCGCGATCATGGCGATCAAGCGAGCCGCCGAACTCGGTTGGAGGCCGCTACAGTTCGCCGCGTCGATCTCCAATTCGTACTCGGCCGTGATTCAGCCGGCGGGCCCGCAAAATGCGGAAGGCCTGCTGTCGGCGGCATACAGGCTGGAGGGCGAAGACGCGGCGGCGGCCGGCGAGGCGGTGTTCCGCGAATGGAGCGCCTTCATGCAGCGCTATCTTCCGAGCGTGAGCAAGACCAACGGCCAGGCCGTCCTCGGCTATCTGGTCGGCAAGTTGACGGTCGAGGTCCTGAAGAACTGCGGCGACGACCTGTCGCGCGAAAACATCATGAAGCAGGCCCGCTTGCTCAAGGGTATCCAGCTTCCCATGATGGTGCAGGGCATCAAGATCGACACCAGCCCGTCCGACCACGCGCCAATCGAGCAGATGCGGATGATGCGCTTCACCAACGGCCAGTGGCAGCACTTCGGCCCGGTGCGAAGCGGCGTCGATGCGGGCGCCGTCAGCGATTCCTTCAAGACCATCTTCAAGTACGGCACCGCCACCAAGCGCGATCTGGCGAACCAGCTCAACGCCAATACCGTGAGCCTGATGACCGGTTCGTTCGGCTCTACCTACGCCCAGGTGGGCGCCGATCTCGCCTCGGTGCTCGACAATGGCACCTCGCTGCGGATCCTGCCGGTGATGGGCCGTGGATCGGTGCAAGCGGTGTCGGACATCCTGCTGCTGCGGGGCGTCGACGCCGGCATCGTCCGCAAGGACACGCTGTCCTACCTAGACCGCAAGGACTTCGCCAAGGACATCCGCAACCAGTTCGTCTACGTCGCCAAGATGTTCAACGAGGAAATGCACGTGCTGGCGCCGAGGTCGATCACCAACATGCGGGATCTCGACGGCAAGACCGTGGTGGTCGATTTGCCCGACAGCTCGACCTTCGTGACGGCGATCAACGTGTTCGACCGGCTCGGCATCAGGCCGCATCTGATCTATCAGGAGCCGCGGCTGGCGGTGGACATGCTGCGCAAGGGCGAGGTCGACGCCATCGTGGCGATCGAAGGCAAGCCGCTGCAATGGCTGAACCAGATCAACGACCGCAACCTGCATCTGGTGCCGGTCGACTATGCCAAGCCGCTGCAGGAGGAATATCTGCCGTCCAAGCTGTCGTCGACGGACTACCCGAACCTGGTCGCGGATGGCGGCTCTGTGGAGACGATTGCGGCCGAGGCGGTGCTGGCGTCGTATAACTGGGCGCCGAACAGCGACCGCTACCGCCGTCTGGCGCTTTTGGTGGACACCATGTTCGACAAGGTCGGCCAGTTGCAGCGTCCGCCGTTCCATCCGAAGTGGAAGGAAATGGCGCCACGCGCGACGGTGTCCGGCTGGACCCGCTTCAAGGCGGCGCAGGAATGGCTCGACCGCAACATGCCGCTGCCCGCAGGCTCGGCCGTGTCGGCGGCATCAGGCGCCGTGGCGCCGCCGCCGGCTCCGTTTGCTGCACCGGCCGCAGCCCTTGCGCCGCAGGACCGCGATCCCCTGTATCGCGAATTCCTAGAATGGCGGGCCAGCCGCGCCAAGGCCGGCGCCAGCAGGTAAAGGCCGGCGGCAGCAGGTAATCGGACCAGCCGGTAACACGGTTTGACGACAAGACGGCCCGCTTCGGCGGGCCGTCGTGCTTTTGGGGTCCGGCCGCCAGCGCGCAAGAGCGGGCGCCGAACGGATGGCGTCATGCCGGTAATGCAGGGCTCAGTCACATAAAATAGTGTATCGGCTTGGCTTCGCAGCGCCCGGACACGTTCCCGCGCCACCACGCCAAAAATTCGGAGGAAATTCATGTCGGCTCTGCCACTTTCGGGCATCAAAATTCTCGACCTGACGCGGGTGCTTGCAGGCCCGTTGTCGGCACAGATGCTGGCCGATCTGGGCGCCGAGGTGATCAAGATCGAACGCCCCGGCGGCGGCGACGACGCCCGCGCCTTCGGCCCGCCTTACCTGAAAGATCCCGAGGGCAAGGCGAACAACAACAACTCGTTCTATCTCTGCGCCAACCGCAACAAGAAATCCGTCACCGTCAATATCGCGACGGCGGAAGGGCAGGACATCGTCCGCGAGCTCGCCAAAACCTGCGACGTGATGATGGAGAACTACAAGGTCGGCGATCTCAAGCGCTACCGGCTGGATTACGAAGCGATCAAGGCGATCAACCCCGGCATCATCTATTGTTCGGTGACCGGCTTTGGCCAGACCGGGCCTTACGCGCCGCGCGCCGGCTACGACGCGATCCTGCAGGCGATGGGCGGGCTGATGAGCGTCACCGGTCATCTCGACGGCGAGCCGGGCGCGGGGCCGATGAAGGTCGGTCCTTCCATCGTCGACTACATGACCGGCATGAATTCCTCGATCGGCATTCTGGCGGCGCTCTATCACCGCAAGGCCAATGACGGGGAGGGGCAGCATGTCGACGTCTGCCTGTTCGACACTGTGATCGCCTCGCTATCGCATTACGCGCAGATCTTTCTCGTCAACGGCCAGACCCCGCCGCGGCGCGGCACCTGGGGCAATGGCGGCATGCCGGCCGGCGTGTTCCGCTGTACCGACGGCGAGTTGATGCTGGTGGTCGGCAATGACGGCCAGTTCCAGCGCACCTGCGGCGTGCTCGGGGCGCCGGAACTCGCGACCGATCCGCGCTTTCTCAAGAACAACGATCGCGTCGTCCACGGCAAGGAGATCATGGCGATCTTTGCAGGCCTCTTCCTGAAGAAGCCGGTGGCCTACTGGCTGGAGGAGCTGGAGAAGGCCGGCGTTCCCTCGGGCCCGATCAACGATTTCTCGCAGGTGTTCAACGATCCGCACGTGCAGTCGCGCGGCATGCAGGTCAAGGTCGACCACCCCTTGCAGCACGACCTGTCGCTGATCCGTAATGCCATCACCTTCTCCGGCACCCCGGTAAAGGAATATCGCGCCCCGCCGCTGCTCGGCGCGGATACGAAGGATGTGCTGGCGACGATCGGGTATGACGAGGCCAAGGTCGAGGCGTTGAAGGCGCAGAAGATCGTCTGATTTCGACATCGACACTTCCATCTTTATCGAAGCATGGCGGCGCCAGATTGCGCTAGTCTGCACCCTCGATCAGTCCGTTCGAGAGGCGCAACGATGAAGCGGGAAGTCATTCACGTCGAGCCGATGTCGTCCTGGCTTGCGAAGCGGAGCGCACCGGTCTCGCCGGTGACGCGCGGCGGCGGCATGGTGTTTGTTTCGGGCCTGCCGCCGTTCGATCCCGATACCGGCGAGCTCTTCGCCGGCCCGATCGAGCGTCAGACCGAGCTCGTCCTTGAGCAATTGAAGCTGTGCCTGGAGACCGCGGGCACATCGCTGCGCAACGTGATGAAGTGCAACGTCTACTGCACCTCGGTCGAGCACTTCGCCGCCGTCAACGCGATCTATGCGCGCTATTTTCCGGAAGAGCCCCCGGCGCGCATCTTCGTTTGCGTTCCCCAATGGTTTGGGCCGTTCGATATCGAAATCGATTGCGTCGCGGTGATGTAGGCGCTCCAATTCAGCGCAGCCCCTGACGGTCGATCACGATCCGGTGGATCTGGATGAACTCCGGGAGTTCGATCAGGAACTCGGGATCGCGGTCGAGATGGTGAACCTTGGTCGGCTCGCCCCTGGTGAAGGCGGTCATCGAGTCGAGGTCCGGCCAATAGGAAATGGTCGTGAACCAGCTCTCGTGTGCGCGATCCTCGCGGAATAGCTGGACGCCAAGAGCGGTTTTCTCCAGCGGCGGGATTCCATCCGTCTTCAGATAAGCTTCGTAACTGTCCGCGACGTCGGGCCGCGTCCGGCCGCGCCAGATGCGCGCGATGGTCGGCTGGCTTGGCATGATCAGCTCCTTCCTTGGCCTGCTATAACCGCGGAGCCAGCCTGACCGTTCCGGGCGTTGAGATGCCGAAGCGACTCCCGGCAGGCTGATCGACGCAGGGAAGGCCGGAATCCTCCAGCTGCCCTGTATGCTCGTGTGCAGTTTTGTTAGCGCAAATCGCACGCGAGACCGCGGGTGCAGCAAGCACCCGGTCTTCCCTGTGCCCTCTATTTCGAAGAGGGCAAACGAAGATGCAAACCCTCGGGCGATCAGCGCCGCGAGAACGCGAAACCATATCCACCGTCATTGCGAGCGAAGCGAAGCAATCCATGACCCCGGCATAAAGAAAGAATGGATTGCTTCGCGGAGCCTGTCATCGGGCGCGCATTCGCGCGACCCGTTGGCTCGCGATGACGTGGAGCGAGCCGTTGTCACGCGTTGGTTCATCC
The DNA here is from genome assembly GCF_036924595.1 of Bradyrhizobium algeriense. NCBI lineage: Bacteria > Pseudomonadati > Pseudomonadota > Alphaproteobacteria > Hyphomicrobiales > Nitrobacteraceae > Bradyrhizobium > Bradyrhizobium algeriense. The sequence continues at coordinate 2,234,534 of NZ_JAZHRV010000001.1, forward strand.
AGGCTCACAAGTCCTGCCGTGTCAGCCTTCCATTTGGCACCGCCGGCCGGGCAGGCGCCTTCTTCGCCGGCGCCTCGCTACCCGTCAGCGCCATCACCGAGACCGAGACCACGCGATCGACGATGGCGTCCACGTCGTTGAGGTCACATTGGCCTTCCGACAATTTCGTCAGCCGCTCCTTTTCCCGGATGGTGTGATGCGACATCGCCAGCGCGAAATGCAGGCCCCAATAGAGATCGGCGTCGTCGCGGCCGGGCATCGCGCGGCGCATCGCGGCGATGAATTTCCGCAAGTGATCGACCTCGCGGTTCTTGATGCGCCGGATCGGCGGTACCGATTCAATCGAGGCGCGGATCATGAAGCGTGCGGCCGTCGAGCCTTCGCGGTCGGGGCCGAGGCAGCCGCGCAGGGTAGGGCCCACCAGCGCGTGCAAAATGGCGTCGATCGGGGCGCGGCCGCCGCCCTTTTCCTCGGCAGCCTTCAACTCGTTGAGCCGCTCGCGGTTGGTGGCGAGGCTGCGGGTGACGAACAGTTCCGCGATCAATTCGTCCTTGGAGCCGAAATGATAATTCACCGCGGCGAGATTGACGTTCGCTTCGGCGACGATGTCGCGCAGCGTCACGTCGCCGAAGCCGCGATCGGCGTAAAGCCGTTCGGCGGCGGCAAGGATGGCAGACCGGGTCCGATCGCTCGACATATCTGGGCCCCGTTCGGGGAGTTGCAATTCAAACAGTTGTATGAAACTATCGTTTGAAGGACCGGAAAGTCAACAACGTTTGCGAACGTGTCGCATCTCCAGCCAGTCCGGACTGCCATCGTCGCGAAATTCGCAAAATGCCTTGCGGGTCAAAAGCGGCGGGCGGACAGTGCGGCCCAACGAATTCAGAAAGCCCAGAGCCGAGGAGCGTCCCATGAACTTCGATATGTCCGAAAAGCAAAAGGAATGGCTGAACCGCGTGCAGGCGTTCATGAAGACGCATGTCCGCCCCGCGGTGCCGATCTACGATAAGCAGGATGCAGAAGGCCCGCGCTGGAAGGTGATCCCGATCCTCGAGGAACTGAAGAAAAAGGCGAAGGCCGAAGGCCTCTGGAACATGTTCATGCCGCCGAACGCGCATGAGGATGACGAATTCCGCGGTGCGGGATTGACCAACCTCGAATATGCGCTGCTGTCGGAAGAGATGGGCCGCATCTCCTGGGCCTCGGAGGTGTTCAACTGCTCGGCTCCCGATACCGGCAACATGGAAGTGTTCATCCGCTACGGTACCAAGGAGCAGAAGCGGAAGTGGCTGCGGCCGCTGATGGACGGCGAAATCCGCTCCGCCTTCCTGATGACCGAGCCGGCCGTGGCGTCGTCGGACGCCACCAATATCGAGACGCGCATCGAAAAGGACGGCGACCACTACGTCATCAACGGCCGCAAATGGTGGTCGTCGGGCGTCGGCGATCCCCGCTGCAAGATCGCGATCCTGATGGGCAAGACCGATCCGAAGGCGGCGAAGCACCAGCAGCAGTCGCAGATCCTGGTGCCGCTCGACACACCCGGCATCAAGGTGGAGAAGATGCTGCCGGTGTTCGGCTTTGACGATGCGCCGCACGGTCACGCCCAGGTACTGCTGGAAAACGTTCGCGTGCCGAAGGAAAACATCCTGCTCGGCGAAGGCCGCGGCTTCGAGATCGCGCAGGGTCGCCTCGGCCCGGGCCGGATCCATCACTGCATGCGCACCATCGGCAAGGCCGAAGAGGCGCTGGAGAAGATGGTGAAGCGGCTGGCCTCGCGCACCGCGTTCGGCAAGAAGATCATCGAGCACTCGGTGTGGGAACAACGCATCGGCGAAGCGCGCGCCGATATCGAGATGAATCGTCTGCTCTGCCTCAAGGCCGCCGACATGATGGACAAGGTTGGCAACAAGACTGCGCAGGCCGAGATCGCGATGATCAAGGTCACGGCCCCGAACATGGCGCTGAGGATCATCGACAATGCCATCCAGGCTTACGGCGGCGGGGGCGTCTCCGACGATGCCGGCCTGGCGCGGGATTATGCGCACATCCGTACGCTCCGCCTGGCGGACGGTCCGGACGAGGTGCACAATCGCGCCATTGCCAGACTTGAACTTCGGAAGTATGCAAACGCTACGCACTAACGGGAGGCCACGAATGGCGCTCCCCAACGTCTAAGAAAATTGAGGGAGCGTCATCGTGGCGGACGGCGTCAGGAAAGACGAAGAGTTCTCGGGCACCAAGGAAGTCGAGGAGCGTCATCGCATCAACGAGGCGAACCTCGATCGCTGGATGCGCGAGCATGTCGAAGGCTATCAGGGGCCGCTGACCGTCCTGCAGTTCAAGGGCGGCCAGTCCAACCCGACCTACAAGCTCGAGACGTCAGGCCGATCCTACGTGATGCGCCGAAAACCGTTCGGCAAACTGCTGCCGTCGGCGCATGCGGTCGATCGCGAGTTCCGCGTCATCGCAGCGCTCGGCAAGCAGGGCTTTCCGGTCGCGAAAGCCTATGCGCTGTGCACCGACGACGCCGTGATCGGCGCGACCTTCTACATCATGTCGATGGAAGAGGGCCGGGTGTTCTGGGACCCGACGCTGCCGAGCCAGACGCCGGAAAACCGGCGCAAGATCTTCACCAGCAAGATCGAGACGCTGGCAAATCTCCACGTATTCAACCCGGAAGCGATTGGCCTCGGCGATTTCGGCAAGCCCGGCAATTATTTCGCGCGCCAGATCGATCGCTGGACCAAGCAGTACCGCGCCTCCGAGACGCAACACATTCCGGAATTCGAGAAGGTGGCTGAATGGCTGCCGCGAACCGTACCTGAACAGAAGCGCGTTTCGATCGTCCACGGCGACTATCGCCTCGACAACATGATTTTCCACGCGACGGAACCGCGCGTGCAGGCGGTGCTCGATTGGGAACTGTCCACGCTCGGCGATCCCATGGCCGACTTCACCTATCTCCTGATGCAATGGACCATGCCGGGTCTGGCCAACGCCGATATCAAGGCGTTGAACATTCCGAGTGTGGATGAGGCCGCGCAGATCTATTGCAACGTGACCGGCATGGAAGTGCCCGACCTCAACTGGTACTTCGCCTACAACATGTTCCGCCTGGCTGGCATTACGCAGGGTATCGCCGGACGTATTCGCGACGGCACCGCGGCGAACGCCAAGGCGCTGGAATCGGCGGCGCGCACGGTGCCGCTGTCGAAATCTTCCTGGGAATACGCTCAGAAGGCCGGCGCGATCTAGCAATTGGCACTCTCACCGAATATTCGCGGCAGCCTGCTCATGGCGGTGTCCATGGCGGCGTTCACTGTGGTTGACACCATCACCAAGGCGGTGTCGTCAGAGATGAACATCGGCCAGGTGATGCTGGTGCGCGGGCTGTTTGCAGTTCTGCTGGTCGCGGCGTTCGCGTACCAACAGGCCGCGCTGCGGCCGCTGCACACGCTGATGCTGAGGCCAGTGGCGCTCAGGGTGCTGGGCGAGATCGGCGGCACGATCTCGTTCATGGTGGCGCTGGTGCATCTGCCGCTTGCCAACACCTCGGCGATCCTCCAGGCGCTGCCGCTGGCGATCACGCTCGGCGCTGCCGTGATATTCCGCGAGCCGGTCGGCTGGCGGCGCTGGTCGGCGATCGTGGCCGGCTTTATCGGCGTGCTCATCATCGTGCGGCCGGGACTTGCCGGCTTCAGCCAGTACTCGCTGTTGGCACTGGTATCGGTCGCCTTCTGCGCGCTGCGCGATCTCGCGACCCGGCGGATCCCCGCAAAGATCCCGTCGCTGTTCATCACCTTGCTGACTGCCGTGACGGTGACGACCGCCGGCGGCGTGATCCTCGTTCCGCTCGGCGGCTGGACGCCGCCGTCGACAGGCGCGCTCGGCCTCATGGCGCTGGCCGCCGTGCTGCTCCTGATCGGCTACCAATGCATCATCACGGCGCTGCGCACTGGCGACATCTCGGCGGTGGCGCCGTTCCGCTATTCCGCGCTGCTGTGGGCGATGCTGCTCGGCTATCTCGTGTTCGGCGACGCGCCCGACGTGATGATGGTGACGGGCGCCTCGATCATCGTACTGTCCGGCCTCTACGCCTTCTACCGCGAGCGCATCCGCCACCGCGCGCTGGCGGCGGAATCATCCGGCCTGCCGCCCGACGGGTTGTGATCGCGTCGCGGGCGCCCATATCTCCGAAGCTGATTGGAGATGGTCATGATTCAGCAACTGCGCATCTACGAAATATTCGAGAACAACAAGGCTGCGTTCCACGCCCGCTTTCGCGATCACGCCGCGCGCATCATGCAAACCAGATACGGTTTCCGGATCGTCGCGATGTGGGAGACCAAATTCGGCGACAGGACCGGGTTCGCCTACCTGCTGGAATGGCCCGACGAGGCAACCAAGACTGCTGCATGGTCGGCCTTCATGGCCGATACCGAATGGTCCGACATCAAGCGCGTGACGCATGCGGAACACGGCTCGATGGTCGGCCAGATCGAGGACCGCTTGCTGGTGCCAACAGATTATTCGCCGGCGAAAGGCAGGAGCCTCTTTGCGATCTCCGCATAGAAAATCAGTCTCGTGCCCCGAACGCGGTGCGGCATGGAGCGTCGCGCTGCGCCGCGTCCTAGTTCGAGGTCGCGGCTAAATCGGCTTGCCGGTGTACGGCATCGATGCGGTGAGGCCGCCGTCGACCGGGATCGCCTGGCCGTTGACGTAGGAGGCGTCATCGCTGGCGAGGAACAGTCCCATCGCCGCGAGTTCGTGCGGCTGGCCCGGGCGCTTCAGCGGATTGAGCTGGCCGATCTTGTCCTGGGTGCCGCGCTCCTTGGCGCGGTCGAACACCGGCTTGGTCATGCCGGTTTCGATCAGGCCGGGACATACCGCGTTGATGCGGACGCCAGTGCCGGACAGCGAGTAGGCGGTGGTCTGCACCAGGCTGATGACGCCGGCCTTGCTCGCGCCGTAAGGGTGACCGCTGGCGCCGGCCTTGAGGCCGGCGACCGAGGCGGTGCAGACGATCGAACCGGACTTCTGCTTGATCATGTGCGGCATCGAATGCTTGATCGCCAGGAACGGCCCGATGAGATTGACGCGCAAGACTTCCTGCCAATGGTCGACGGTCTGCTCGGCGAGCGGCACCAGCCCGCCGCTGACGCCGGCATTGGCCCAGATCGCGTCGAGCCTGCCATATTTCGCGACCGCCTTATCGATGAAGGCCTTCACGTCGCTTTCGGAACCCGCATCCGCCATCACGGCTTCGACGATGCCGCCGGCATCGCTGACGAGTTTTGCGGTTTCCTTCACGCCCTCGGTGCGATCGACGATGACGAGCTTCGCGCCTTCCCTGGAGAACAGCACCGACGCGGCGCGCCCGATGCCGCTTCCAGCACCTGTGATGACGACGGATTTGCCTTCGAGGCGGCCCATGAGTTTCTCCCTGTGGTATTATGCGTGTCGGCGTCTGCCGCCTTGCGGAATTCAAACAAGATTTCAAACGTCAAAGCCACTTGAGACGATGCGTGCTCTGACGTACAGCGACAACAAACAGTATTGAAGGGCTTTGGCGATGTCCAATCCAGACAGACCGCGGGTAATTGCGACGCGATGGTGGTGGGTTCGCCATGCGCCGGTCCGCGAAGATAACGGCTGCATTTACGGGCAAAAGGATCTTGGCTGTGACACCAGCGATCGGGTGGTGTTCGAAGCGGTCGGAAAAATCCTACCGCGCAATGCGGTCTGGTATGCAAGCAATCTGAAGCGAACGCACCAGACCGCGGACGCTATCTGGGCCGCCGGCTTTCCTAAGCCGTCAGATATGCCGCACGTGAATGCATTTGCCGAACAGCATCTCGGTGAGTGGCAAGGCCTGAATCGCGCGGCGTTCCTCGCCAGCCGGCCGATCGGCAGCCACTGGCTTACTGAGATCGACGAACCCGCGCCCGGCGGCGAGAGTTTCATTGACCTGTACAATCGCACATGCGGCGCCATCGAGCGCATCAACGCCGAGCAGGCGGGCAGGGACGTCATCGTCGTTGCGCATGGCGGCACGATCAGGGCCGCTGTCGGGCTTGCACTCGGTCAGCCAGAGAGAGGTCTCGCCTTCGATATCGACAATTGTTCGGTGACGCGGCTCGATTATCTCTCAAGCGCGAATTACACCGGCTGGCGGCTGCCGATGGTTAACCAGCAGCCCTGGATCGCGGACGCTTCGCACAACGCGATGCATCAGCCGGCAGGGCCCGAGGTGAAGCCGCCGGAGACGAAACTCGCTTGAGCCTCGAGTTGTCGAGGACCGCAAACGCGCTTAGTTCGAATTCAAGACCAAGCCGGCATCGCGCTGGATCAACATCGGGGAGAGAGACATGAGCTTGTTCGATATGACCGGGAAAGTCGCCGTCATCACTGGCTCCACGCGCGGCATCGGCCGTGCCATCGCCGAGCGCATGGCCGAACACGGCGCCAAGGTGGTGATCTCCTCGCGCAAGCAGGACGTCTGCGACCAGGTCACCAAGGAGGTCAACGAAAAGTTCGGTAAGGGGACGGCGGTCGCGATCGCCGCGAACATTTCCAGCAAGGAAAATCTACAGAACCTGGTCGATGAATCCAACCGCGCCTTCGGCAAGATCGACGTGCTGGTCTGCAACGCCGCATCCAATCCCTATTACGGTCCGCTCGGCGGCATTTCCGATGACCAGTTCCGAAAAATCCTCGACAATAACATCGTTGCCAACAACTGGCTGATCTCGATGGTCGTGCCGCAGATGATCGAGCGCAAGGACGGCTCGATCGTGATCGTGTCCTCGATCGGCGGCCTGAAGGGGTCGACCGTGCTCGGCGCCTACGCGATCTCGAAGGCGGCCGACATGCAGCTCGCGCGCAACCTCGCCTGCGAATACGGCAAGCACAATATTCGCGTGAACTGCATCGCGCCCGGCTTGATCAAGACCGATTTTGCCAAGGCGCTGTGGGACAATCCGGAGACGCTGAAGGCGTCCACCGCGCGTTCGCCGCTGCTCCGCATCGGCGTGCCCGACGAGATCGCGGGCGCCGCGGTCCTGATGGGATCGAAGGCCGGCGACTTCATGACCGGCCAGACCATCGTGATCGACGGCGGGGCGACGATTAGTTGATAGGACGCGGCTAACGCGACCAGTGTCATCACCCGCGCATGCGGGTGATCCAGTACGCCGCGGCGGCTGTGAATGATCGAGAATTCCCGGCGTACTGGATGCCCCGCCTTCGCGGGGCATGACAGTTATGGGTGGGCTCACTCCACCGCGGCGTACACCAGATCCCGCAGCAGGTTGCGGATATATTCGCGTTGGCCGGGGCCCTGCATCATGAACACCGTGAACAGGTCCTCGGCGGGATCGATGAAGAAGAACGTGCCGGCCATGCCGCTCCAGAAGAACTGGCCGAGCGAGCCCGGGAACGGCGCTATCCCTCTGTGAGTGCGGACCGCGAAGCCGAGGCCAAAACCGTGGCCGGGCGGCATCAGCGGTGAGTCGACCTTCACGCCGGCGGTAAGGTGATCCGAGGCCATCAGCTCCAGCGTCTTGCGGCCGATGATCCTGTTGCCGTCCAGCGCACCGCCGTTGAGCAGCATCTGGCAGAAGCGCGCATAGTCCATCGTGGTCGAGACCAGCCCGCCGCCGCCGGATTCCATCGCAGGCTTCTCAAGCATGTTGAAGAGCTGCACCTTGTCGCCATTCCAGGGATCGGTCGGGAACGGTTCGGCGAGGCGGCCGGCATTCGCTTCCGGCGTATGGAATGCGGTCTCCGCCATCTGCAGCGGCGCCAGGATGCGTTCGGTCAGGAAGGCGCCGAGCGATTTGCCGGAGACAACCTCGATGATGCGGCCGAGCACATCGGTCGAGCGGCTGTAATTCCATTCCGCGCCGGGCTGGCAGATCAGCGGCATGCCGGCGATTATGGTCGCGTGTTCGGCGTTGGTGATCTTGCGGCTGCGTAGCCGGGACTGCTGGTAGAGCTGCTGGACCAGGCCGTTGCCGGTGTGGTCGTAGGTCAGGCCCGAGGTGTGCCGCAGCAGGTCCTGCACGGTCATCTGCCGCTTCACCGGTACCAGCTCGAGCTTGCCGTTGTTCTCGACGCCGACCTTCTGCTCGGCAAACTCCGGAATGAATTTTGCGACGGGGTCACCCAGGACGAAGTGGCCGTCCTCGACCAGCATCATGATGCCGACGGAGACGATCGGCTTGGTCATCGAGAAGATACGGAAGATGCTATCATGCGCCATCGGCGTGGCCGCCGCCGGGCTCTGCCGGCCGATCGCATCGAACCAGCCGACCTGACCGCGCCGCGCCACCATCACGGTCGCGCCGGGCAGGGTTCCCTTGTCGACCTCACGCCGGAAGGCATCCGACATAGACTGCAGGCGTACGCTCGAGAGCCCGATCGTTTCCGGCTTGGCGTCGGGGAGGGCGGGGGTCTGGGGGGCGGACGTCTGCCGGGCGGCGGTCTGCGCGTTCATGGTGTCTCCCGTTGCGCTTGTTGTTTGTGACAGACGCGAACTTTGGCGCAGAAGCCCTGGCTTGGATAGAGTTCTTGATGTGGGAGCAATCGCTTCGCCCTTGCAATCGGGGCATGGCCTATGCTTGAAACGGCGCGAAGCGGCGCACGCGCCGGTTCCCTGCAGGAGTGTAGCTCAATTGGTAGAGCACCGGTCTCCAAAACCGGGGGTCGCAGGTTCGAGCCCTGCCACTCCTGCCAGCTAAATCAAATGCTTAGACCGATTTTTGAACTTAGGCGAAGAACGCGCTGAGCACAGCCACGTCGGAGCGCGCCGGGGTCTCGCCCCGCAGGTCGGCATCGATGACCCGCCGGCATGCATCCACTGTGAGGATGTCGCCGAGGTCGTTGGCCGCGTCGAGAACGGTCCAGGCCGTCTCGCCCGCGGGTCGCTCCTGGTCGTGGCCTAACTGAGCCATGGTCAATCTCGCCCCTTTGGAGCCTGCAGGATAGCCGACAGCTTTTAAGAACCAGATCGCGGCCTTGTAAGCATTTGAGGCATGGCGGTACTGGTGATTAACCAATGACGGCCGCCGCCCCAAGGAGATCAGGGGGCGGTGGCAGCCCCGCGGCACCCCGTACCTTGACCTTTTGCCCGGCCGGCAGTAGATACCCGCCACCTGCAGCCGGCCCGCTAGATGCGGATATCCGGCGCGGCTTTGAATTCCCCCGAACAATCGAGCCCGCTTGGCGGCTCATCCTTCGAGAGAGGGCTGGGCGCGAGAGGGCTGTTCGGATTCGCCTTAAATTGCAATCGTCTCACGAAGGACGCGGTAACCAACGATGGCTTTCAGCCCGTTCAAATTCCTGCAGGAAGTGCGCTCGGAGACCGCCAAGGTCACCTGGCCGACGCGCCGCGAGACAACGATCACCACGATCATGGTGTTCGTGATGGTTGCACTGGCGTCGATCTTCTTTTTCATGTCGGATCTGGTGATCCGCTTCGTTGTCACTTTCCTGCTGGGCGTCCACTGATGAGCACCGGAACCCAAACCATGGACAAGCGCTGGTATATCGTTCACGCCTATTCGAACTTCGAGAAAAAGGTCTCGGAATCGATCCGGGAACAGGCGAAGCAGCGCGGGCTTGAGGATCTGTTCGAGCAGGTGCTGGTGCCGACCGAAAAGGTCACCGAAGTACGCCGCGGCCGCAAGATCGATGCCGAGCGCAAGTTCTTCCCGGGCTACGTGCTGGTGAAGATGAAGCTGACCGACGAGGCGTTCCATCTGATCAAGAACACGCCCAAGGTCACCGGCTTCCTCGGCGCTGAAAACAAGCCGATGCCGATCTCCGAATCCGAGGCGATGCGAATCCTGCATCAGGTGCAGGAAGGCGTCGAACGTCCGAAGGCGTCGGTGTCGTTCGAAATCGGCGAGAACGTCCGCGTGGCCGATGGCCCGTTCGCGTCGTTCTCCGGCGTGGTTGAAGAAATTGACGAGGCGCGTTCGCGCGTGAAGGTCGCGGTGTCGATCTTCGGCCGCGCCACGCCCGTCGAACTGGAATTCGGTCAGGTCGAGAAGGTCTGATCGGCAAAAGCGCGGAGCGCGTCTCCGCACTTAGAGAGCGCGAAGCGTCTTCGCGTATCAAGAGGCCGTGGGAGGAAGAGGCGGTTGCCAACCGTCCTTGATCCGAACCACGAACCTGAAACCGCCGGCTTCGAAACCCGGCACAACAGGAGTGATACATGGCAAAGAAAGTGACCGGATACCTGAAATTGCAGGTGCCGGCCGGTGCGGCGAATCCTTCGCCCCCGATCGGTCCCGCGCTTGGTCAGCGCGGTCTCAACATCATGGAATTCTGCAAGGCGTTCAACGCGCAGACGCAGAAGGAAGAAAAGAACACCCCGATCCCGGTGATCATCACCATCTATGCGGACCGTTCCTTCACCTTCGAGATGAAGACGCCGCCGATGTCCCACTTCCTCAAGCAGGCCGCCAAGATCCAGTCCGGTTCGAAAGCTCCGGGCCGCGACAAGGCCGGCCAGGTGACCCGCGCGCAGGTGCGCGAGATCGCCGAGAAGAAGATGAAGGATCTCAATTGCGATTCCATCGATGCGGCCATGAAGATGGTCGAGGGCTCCGCCCGTTCGATGGGTCTGGAAGTTGCGGGGTAACGGGCCATGGCAATCGGAAAACGTTTGAAGAAGGCCCGCGAGGGTGTCGACCGCGAGAAGCTCTATCCGCTCGCGGATGCCATCAAGATGGTCAAGGAACGCGCCAAGTCGAAGTTCGACGAGACGATCGAGATCGCGATCAATCTTGGCGTCGACCCGCGTCACGCCGACCAGATGGTTCGCGGCGTCGTCAACCTGCCGAACGGCACCGGCCGCACCTTGCGCGTCGGCGTGTTCGCCCGCGGCGCGAAAGCGGAAGAAGCCAAGGCAGCAGGTGCTGACGTCGTCGGCGCCGAAGACCTGGTCGAGAAGGTGCAGGGCGGCAACATCGATTTCGATCGTTGTATCGCCACCCCCGACATGATGCCGCTGGTCGGCCGCCTCGGTAAGGTGCTCGGCCCGCGCGGCATGATGCCGAACCCGAAGATCGGCACCGTGACGATGGATGTCGCCACCGCCGTGAAGGGCGCCAAGGGCGGCTCGGTCGAATTCCGCGTCGAGAAGGCCGGCATCGTGCAGGCCGGCGTCGGCAAGGCCTCGTTCTCCGAGGAAAAGCTGGTGCAGAACGTGAAAGCGCTTGCGGACGCGGTGGCGAAGGCAAAGCCCGCCGGCGCCAAGGGCACCTACATCCAGCGCGTGGCGGTCTCCTCCACCATGGGCCCGGGCGTCAAGGTCGAGCCGGGCACGCTGCTCGGCTAGTTCCTCGCGGCTTCGCGAATAAAATAAAAAAGGGCGGAATCGGGTGACCGATTCCGCCCTTTGCGTTTGATGTGGCAATTGCGTAATCGTCGCAGTGCCGGACTTGCCAAGAAGGAACAACAATGCCCGAGAAGGTCCTGATCTATTCGCGTTTTCCAAAAGCCCAGATGGAGCGTTTCGGCGAGCGTTTTGAGCTCCTGAACGCGGCCGGCAAGCCGCCCAATGAAGTGTTTTCCGCCGAACAGCTCGCCGACATTCGCGCGATGATCACGGCCGGCGGCACGCCGCTTCGCGGCGAGGCGATGGATCTCATGCCGAAATTGGGCGCCATCGTCTGCTACGGCACCGGTTATGACGGCGTCGATCTGGCGGCGGCGGCGAAGCGCGGCATCGCGGTCGGCCACAGCCCGGGGGCGAATGCGGCATCCGTCGCCGACATCGCGGTCACCCTGATGCTGGCCACCACGCGGCGACTGCTCGCGGCTGACGACTATGTGCGGGGCGGCAGCTGGGCCGCCGCAAAGCCGTCACCGATGATGCGACCGCAGGCCGGGATGCTGGGCCGCAAAATCGGCGTCTACGGCATGGGCGAGATCGGCCGCAAGATCGCGGCGCGCGTCGCCGCGTTCGAGACCGAGGTCGGCTATTTCAGCCGCAGCAAGCACGACGTTCCCTATCAATATTTTCCGACGCTCGATGGGCTGGCCGAATGGTGCAGCGTGCTGATGATCGCGGTGCGGGCGGGGGCGGATACCAATCACGCCGTCGGTGCCGATGTCCTGAAGAAGCTCGGCAAGGACGGCTATATCGTCAACATCTCGCGCGGCTCGGTGATCGACCAGCCGGCTTTGATCGCGGCGCTGACCGACCAGACCATCGCCGGGGCGGGCCTCGACGTGTATGCGAAGGAGCCGCATGCGCCTGACGCGCTGACGGCGCTGCCCAACGTCGTGCTCTCGCCGCATATCGGCGGCCATACCCTGGAATCGCATGTGGCGATGCAGGACTGCGTGCTGGCCAATCTCGATGCGTTCTTCGCCGGCAAGCCGCTACCATACAAGGTGCCGCTCGGCTGATCGTCAGTGCATTCTGGCAGCCGGCAGATGGCGCAGCTTGTCGGGATTTCGGACGATATAGATCGCGGCGATTTTCTCGCCGTCGATTGCCATGCTCATGGTGTTGTCGAGTTCGCCGTCCAGGTAGAGCAGGGCGCCGAAGGCTCCGTTGATCATGGCAGGCTCGATGCGCATGTCGTGGCCGGCGTTCTTGGCGGCAATACCGATGAAGAAGCGCGCGATCTTGTCGGCGCCGATGATCGGATTGCGCGCTGCCGTCCTGCGGCCACCGCCATCGGTGAGCGCCACGGCATCCTCTCGCAGCAGCGCGGCGAGCTGCGCAACGTTACCGCTGGTAACCGCCTCGCCAAATGCCTGCAGCAGGCGGGCGTGATTGTCGGGTGCGCGCGCCGGGGCCGGGCGATTGTCGCGCACTGCGCGGCGGGCCCTCGAGGCCAGTTGCCGGCAAGCCGCCTCGGTGCGGTCGAGCATGGCGGCGATTTCGGGGAACGGCGTGTCAAAGACGTCGTGGAGCAGGAAGGCCGCGCGTTCCATCGGCGACAGCCGGTCCAGCGCCAGCAACAAGGCGAATGAGAGATCGTCGGCCAGTTCGGTGGCGGCGTCGGCTGACAGGCCTTCCGCGTCGAACACGGGCTCGGGGAGCCACGGGCCGACATAGATCTCCCGCTGCGCCTTCGCGCTCTTCAGGCGATCGAGACAGAGTCGGGTCACCACGGTGACGAGAAAGGCTTCCGTGTTGTGAACGTCCTGCGCCCCGGCAAAACGGAGGTAGGCATCCTGCACCACGTCTTCCGCGTCGCTACGGCTGCCGAGCATGCGATAGGCGAGTCCGAGCAGGCGCCCGCGATGGGGCGCCAGCGGGTTGTCATCATGCGGCCTGTTTGACGACATCGACATTGTGTCCACTCACGGTGACGCGGCGGCATTCCTTGGCATAGCCGAGGCCCGCCTTCACCATCGGGAACATGCGGCCCATTTGCAGCGCCAGCGTCAGATCTATTACGCCTTTCTGGCCCCATTGGGCCCGGACGGCGTCGCGAAACTCGTCCTCCGCCTCGGCGGCCCGGCGCACCACGGCGTCGGCGAACCGGAATCCAAGCGTCGTCGCCTCATTCATCGCCCGGGGATCGCGGCGGAGAACCGCCTCGATCTGGTCCCTGGGCATGCCGGCTTCCAGCGCCATGTCGACGACCAGCTGCGTGCACGGACCACAATCCTCCGCGAGGGCGCCGACGATCTTGGCTGCGAAAGTCGCCTCGATCGGGACCGCTTCGCGGTGGGCGGCCGCCTTCATGAGGGGCGCGAACTTGAAGAAGGCGGCAGGGGATACGTTCAGCATCATTTCCATATAGCTGACGTCGTACCCGTAACGCCTGGCAAATGCGCGCAGCGTGCGGCGCGCGATCCAACTACGCATGATTTTCTCCTTGGCTGGGAAAGGCGGAATAGAGGGCGGCTGCTGACGGCAGCACGATGGCGAGGAGGTCGAAGGTGGGATGATGGGTGTGCCCGCCCGCCAGCATCACCAAGTGGAGCAGGGCATGGGCAGTGAGAAAGCTGGCGCCCGCGACGGCCGCCGGCCAATACCGTGGCCGCCATGCCCGGGCGGCCAGCGCCAGGCCGGCCACGAGGAACGCGACCCCGATGTCCTGAACGAAATGTGGGTTGAACGGGCCGGTGTCCGGCACACCGGGTACGGTTTCGTACCAGAGGGGGCCAGCCACCAGCATAGCCAGTCCGTTCAGAACCGTGGGTATCGCAAGAATTGCCGCCAACTGACGCCGCATGGGAACCTCCTGCGGCCAAGACGAACCAGGAGCCCCCGGTGTGACAGAATTCGTCAAAGAATTTTCTGCGATTCGGGGCGAAAATTTTTGTTCCGGCCGGGCCGATGAACTGGTGTGAATTTTGCCCTTGGCAAGCCGGACAAGACTCGGTAAACAACCGCTTCCGGGCGTGCTGGCAGTTGCTGGCACGTTCGTGCGCGCATTACGAAAATCCGACACGGTAGGAGATCATTCCTTTCAGGACATCCGCATGGATTGCTCGAAAGGAAGGAAAACCCATCGCTTCGGTGGAGTGCGGCAGGGGTCTTTCGGCTTGCCGGATGGCCTCGATCCTGTCCGAGACTGCAGGCGCCCAAGTTGAAATTTGTGCCGAAACGCAAGTTTCTTCAACGGCTTAATCTTACAGCCTGCATAGACGGGTGAAGACCGGATTTCGCTTCAGCGTCGCCTCGTGTGGCGCCCTGGCTGATTTGGTTCGAACCTCGACACCCCGCACCATCTGGTTCGGGAGGGCAGGCTTATCAATGTCGTCCTGCCCGGCGTGTCCTTGAGACTGGTGTCTAGAGGTCAGGTTTTGGGCGAGACGATGGGTGCAACCCGGCGGTCTCGCTTCTTGCGAAGGCCGCCAACCGGAGAGAGCTTGCTGTGGAAAGAGCGGCAAAAAAGGACGCGGTTGGGGCGCTGAACGAGGTCTTCAAGACCACGAGCGTCGCAGTCGTCGCCCACTATTCCGGCCTCACCGTGGCCCAGATGCAAAAGCTGCGCATGCAGATGAAGCAGGCGGGCGCGTCGGTGAAGGTCTCGAAGAACCGTCTCGCCAAAATTGCTCTTGAAGGCACGGATGTCGTTGCCATCGGCTCCCTGCTGAAGGGACCGACCGTGATCGCGACTTCAAACGATCCGGTAACGGCGCCGAAGGTTGCCATCGAATTTGCCAAGGCGAACGAAAAGTTCGTCATCCTCGGCGGCTCGATGGGTAAAACCGTCCTGGATGTGAACGGTGTGAAGGCGCTTGCCTCGCTGCCGTCACTCGACGAACTGCGCGGAAAGCTTGTCGGCCTCCTGGTGGCGCCGGCGACCAAGATCGCTCAGCTCTCGACTGCGCCCGCGGCCAAGCTCGCGCGTGTCGTCCAGGCCTATGCCTCAAAGAGCGAAGCGGCCTGACCCTTCGCAAATCAAACCTGGTTCGAACCAAACGTTTAAGGAAACTGATCAATGGCTGACCTACAGAAAATCGTCGACGACCTCTCGAGCCTGACCGTGCTCGAAGCTGCCGAACTCGCCAAGCTCCTCGAAGAAAAGTGGGGCGTGTCCGCCGCTGCCGCCGTGGCGGTTGCCGGTCCCGCGGGTGGTGGCGCTGCCGCTGCTCCGGCTGAAGAGAAGACCGAGTTCACGGTCGTTCTCGCTGCCGCCGGCGACAAGAAGATCGAAGTCATCAAGGAAGTCCGCGCCATCACCGGCCTGGGCCTCAAGGAAGCCAAGGACCTCGTCGAAGGCGCGCCCAAGCCGGTCAAGGAAGGCGTGAACAAGGAAGAGGCCGACAAGCTCAAGGCCCAGCTCGAAAAGGCTGGCGCGAAGGTGGAATTGAAGTAAGCGTACTACACAGAAAAGTGTGGGGATTCGCGGGGTTAGCCCCTCGAATCTCCACGATTCCGCCCCATATCGGAGCGGCAGCAGGAAAAGGCGGTAGGCGGTGGGGACGGCAGGGTTCCCAGCGTAAGCCGTTGGGAGACAGTCAGATTTCGGGCTTTTTCAGTCCGTGAAGCGGCAAGTTGAGACGGGCGGGTGCAGTCATGCGCCCCGCGCGTCGTTTTGCGTTTTGAAGGTCTAAGGTGCGAGTTCAGGACTTAATTCCTGAAATTGAGCTTTGTTCCTTTTGAGCGATTCGAAATTCAACCCGGGGGCGATGGCAGTCGCGCTTCGGAAGGTTCGCCCACAAGGGCGACGAAAATGAGAGGCCACGATGGCGCAGCAGACATTCACCGGTCGCAAACGCGTTCGCAAGTTTTTCGGACACATCAAGGAAGTCGCCGAAATGCCGAACCTCATCGAGGTTCAGAAGGCGTCCTACGACCAGTTCCTGATGGTCGAGGAACCCCAAGGCGGCCGGCTGGACGAGGGCCTCCAGGCGGTGTTCCGCTCGGTGTTCCCGATCTCGGATTTCTCCGGCACCTCGATGCTGGAATTCGTCCGCTATGAATTCGAGCCGCCGAAATACGATGTCGACGAGTGCCGCCAGCGCGGCATGACCTATGCTGCGCCGCTCAAGGTGACGCTGCGCCTGATCGTGTTCGATATCGACGAGGAAACCGGCGCCAAGTCGGTGAAGGACATCAAGGAGCAGGACGTCTACATGGGCGATATACCGCTCATGACCATGAACGGCACCTTCGTCGTCAACGGCACCGAGCGCGTCATCGTTTCCCAGATGCACCGTTCGCCCGGCGTGTTCTTCGACCACGACAAGGGCAAGACCCATTCGTCCGGCAAGCTGTTGTTCGCCGCGCGCGTGATTCCGTATCGCGGTTCCTGGCTCGACATCGAGTTCGACGCCAAGGACATCGTGTTCGCGCGCATCGACCGCCGCCGCAAGATCCCCGTGACCTCGCTGATGTACGCGCTCGGTCTCGACGGCGAGACGATCCTGTCCACCTTCTACAAGAAGATCAATTTCAAGCGCGCCAAGGAAGGCTGGCGCGTGCCGTTCGACGCCGCGCGGTTCCGCGGCTATTCCACCATCAACGACCTGATCGACGCCGATACCGGCAAGGTCGTGCTCGAGGCCGGCAAGAAGCTGACGGTGCGCGCGGCGCGCCAGTTGCAGGAAAAGGGCCTCAAGGCGCTGCGTCTGTCGGACGAAGAGCTGGTCGGCAACTATCTCGCCGAGGATCTCGTCAATCCGAAGACCGGTGAAATCTATGCCGAAGCCGGCGAGGAACTGACCGAGAAGTCGCTGAAGGCGCTCAACGAGCAGGGCTACAAGGAATTGCCGCTGCTCGACATCGACCACGTCAATGTCGGCGCCTACATCCGCAACACGCTGCATGCCGACAAGAACATGACGCGTGAAGACGCGCTGTTCGACATCTATCGCGTGATGCGTCCGGGCGAGCCGCCGACCATCGATTCGGCGCAGACCATGTTCCAGTCGCTGTTCTTCGACAGTGAGCGCTACGACCTGTCCGCGGTCGGCCGCGTCAAGATGAACATGCGCCTCGAACTCGACGCGCCCGACACCCATCGCACGCTGCGCAAGGAAGACATCCTGGCCGTCATCAAGACGCTGGTCGATCTGCGCGACGGCAAGGGCGAGATCGACGACATCGACCATCTCGGCAACCGCCGTGTGCGTTCGGTCGGCGAGCTGATGGAGAACCAGTACCGCATCGGCCTCTTGCGCATGGAGCGCGCGATCAAGGAGCGCATGTCCAGTGTCGATATCGACACCGTGATGCCGCAGGACCTGATCAACGCCAAGCCGGCGGCTGCCGCGGTGCGCGAGTTCTTCGGCTCCTCGCAGCTGTCGCAGTTCATGGACCAGACCAACCCGCTGTCGGAGATCACCCACAAGCGCCGTCTCTCGGCGCTTGGACCGGGCGGTCTGACCCGCGAGCGCGCCGGCTTCGAGGTGCGCGACGTGCATCCGACGCATTACGGCCGCATCTGCCCGATCGAAACGCCGGAAGGTCCGAACATCGGCCTGATCAACTCGCTGGCGACGTTCGCGCGCGTCAACAAGTACGGCTTCGTCGAAACGCCCTATCGCAAGGTCAAGGACGGCCGCGTCACCGAGGAGGTCGTGTACCTCTCGGCGATGGAAGAGGGCCGTTATCGCGTGGCGCAGGCTAACGTGCCGCTCGACGCCAAGGGGCGCTTCACCGAGGACCTGATCATCTGCCGTCACGCCGGCGAAGTGCTGCCGATCACGCCCGACAAGGTCGACTATATGGACGTGTCGCCGAAGCAGCTCGTTTCGGTGGCCGCGGCGCTGATCCCGTTCCTCGAGAACGACGACGCCAACCGCGCGCTGATGGGCTCGAACATGCAGCGCCAGGCGGTGCCGCTGGTTCGCGCCGAGGCGCCGTTCGTCGGCACCGGCATGGAAGGCGTGGTGGCCCGTGACTCCGGTGCTGCGATTGCCGCACGACGCTCGGGCGTGATCGACCAGATCGACGCCACCCGCGTCGTGATCCGCGCCACCGAAGATCTCGATCCCACCAAGTCGGGCGTCGATATCTACCGGCTGATGAAGTACCAGCGCTCCAACCAGTCGACCTGCATCAACCAGCGTCCGCTGGTGAAGGTTGGCGACATCGTCAAGAAGGGCGACATCATCGCCGACGGTCCCTCGACCGATCTCGGCGAACTCGCGCTCGGCCGCAACGTGCTGGTCGCGTTCATGCCGTGGAACGGCTACAACTTCGAAGACTCGATCCTGCTCTCGGAGCGGATCGTGAAGGACGACGTCTTCACCTCGATCCACATCGAGGAGTTCGAGGTGATGGCCCGCGACACCAAGTTGGGCCCTGAGGAAATCACCCGCGACATTCCGAACGTCTCGGAAGAAGCGCTGAAGAACCTCGACGAAGCCGGCATCGTCTATATCGGCGCCGAAGTCCGTGCCGGCGACATCCTGGTCGGCAAGATCACGCCGAAGGGCGAAAGCCCGATGACGCCGGAAGAAAAGCTCCTGCGCGCCATCTTCGGCGAAAAGGCTTCCGACGTCCGCGATACCTCGCTCCGCGTGCCGCCTGGCGTGCAGGGCACGATCGTGGAAGTGCGCGTGTTCAACCGTCACGGCGTCGACAAGGACGAGCGTGCGCTGGCGATCGAGCGGGAAGAGATCGAGCGTCTGGCCAAGGACCGCGACGACGAACAGGCGATCCTCGACCGCAACGTCTACGGCCGCCTCGCGGAGCTGCTGGAAAATCGCCAGGGCATCGCGGGTCCCAAGGGCTTCAAGAAGGACACCAAGATCACGCGCGCCGTGCTCGAGGAGTATCCGAAGTCGCAGTGGTGGATGTTTGCTTCGCCGAACGACAAGCTGATGAGCGAAATCGAGGCGATGCGGAAGCAGTACGACGAATCGAAGAAGGGCCTTGAACAGCGCTTCCTCGACAAGGTCGAAAAGCTGCAGCGTGGCGACGAATTGCCACCCGGCGTGATGAAGATGGTCAAGGTCTTCGTCGCGGTGAAGCGCAAGATCCAGCCCGGCGACAAGATGGCCGGCCGTCACGGCAACAAGGGCGTGGTGTCCAAGATCGTTCCGATCGAGGACATGCCGTTCCTCGAGGACGGCACGCACGCGGACATCGTGCTCAATCCGCTCGGCGTGCCCTCGCGCATGAACGTCGGCCAGATTCTGGAGACGCATCTTGGCTGGGCCTGCGCAGGCCTCGGCAAGCGCATCGGCCAGACCATCGACGCCTACTATCAGAAGCAGGACCTCAAGCCGTTGCGCGAGACCCTGAAGAAGATCTATGGCGACGATGAAACCATCAAGACGCTGAACGACGGCGAGTTGATGGAGCTTGGCAGGAACCTGAGCCACGGCGTGCCGATCGCAACACCGGTGTTCGACGGCGCCAAGGAAGCCGACATCGAGGAGATGCTGAAGCTCGCGGGCTTCGACGCCTCCGGCCAGTCGACCGTCTATGACGGCCGCACCGGCGACGCCTTCGATCGCAAGGTGACCGTGGGCTACATCTACATGCTCAAGCTGCACCATCTGGTCGACGACAAGATCCACGCGCGTTCGATCGGACCGTACTCGCTCGTCACCCAGCAGCCGCTGGGCGGCAAGGCGCAGTTCGGTGGCCAGCGCTTCGGCGAAATGGAGGTGTGGGCGCTGGAAGCTTACGGCGCGGCCTACACGCTGCAGGAAATGCTGACCGTGAAGTCGGACGACGTCGCCGGCCGTACCAAGGTGTACGAGGCGATCGTGCGCGGCGACGACACGTTCGAGGCGGGTATTCCGGAATCGTTCAATGTGCTGGTCAAGGAAATGCGCTCGCTCGGCCTCAATGTCGACCTGCACAATTCCAAGGTGGGGCCGGCGACCACGTCCGAGGCTGCTGAGTAACGCTTAAAGATTCCATGTCCGGCCAGGAGCGCGAAGCATGTCTTCGCGCAGATCGGCCGGGCATTCGCGCTTCTCTCGGACGTTGAGCGGGGCGCGCACTAAAAAAGAGTTTCGAATTTGCTGCCGGTGACGATCGGCACGCGAGGAGAAGACGATGAACCAAGAAATTATGAATCTCTTCAATCCGACGACCCCGGCCCAGGTCTTCGACCAGATCCGGATCTCGATTGCGTCCCCGGAGAAGATTCTGTCCTGGTCCTACGGCGAGATCAAAAAGCCGGAGACCATCAACTACCGGACCTTCAAGCCGGAGCGCGACGGCCTGTTCTGCGCCCGCATCTTCGGGCCGATCAAGGATTACGAGTGCTTGTGCGGCAAGTACAAGCGGATGAAGTACAAGGGCATCATCTGCGAAAAGTGCTCGGTCGAAGTGACGCTGTCGCGCGTCCGGCGCGAGCGCATGGGGCATATCGAACTGGCCGCGCCCGTTGCCCACATCTGGTTCCTGAAGTCGCTGCCGTCCCGCATCGGCCTTCTGCTCGACATGACGCTGAAGGATCTCGAGCGGATCCTGTACTTCGAATATTACGTCGTGCTCGAGCCCGGCCTGACCGCGCTCAAGGACCGTCAGTTGCTGTCGGAAGACGAGTACCTGAAGGCGCAGGACGAATACGGCCAGGATTCGTTCACCGCCATGATCGGCGCCGAAGCGATCCGCGAGCTGCTGAAGGGGCTTGAGCTCGAAAAGCTCGAGCAGTCCCTGCGCGCGGAAATGCACGAGACCGAATCCGACATCAAGCACAAGAAGCTCGCCAAGCGGCTGAAGATCGTCGAGGCGTTCCGCTATTCCGGCAACAAGCCGGAGTGGATGATCCTGACCGTGGTGCCGGTGATTCCGCCGGACCTGCGTCCGCTGGTGCCGCTCGACGGCGGCCGCTTCGCGACGTCGGATCTCAACGACCTCTACCGCCGCGTCATCAACCGCAACAACCGCCTGAAGCGGCTGATGGAGTTGCGCGCGCCCGACATCATCATCCGCAACGAAAAGCGCATGCTGCAGGAGGCCGTCGACGCGCTGTTCGACAACGGCCGCCGCGGCCGCGTCATCACCGGCGCCAACAAGCGTCCGCTGAAGTCGCTGGCCGACATGCTCAAGGGCAAGCAGGGCCGCTTCCGGCAGAACCTGCTCGGCAAGCGCGTCGACTATTCGGGCCGCTCGGTGATCGTGGTCGGTCCCGAACTGCGCCTACATCAGTGCGGCCTGCCGAAAAAGATGGCGCTCGAACTGTTCAAGCCGTTCATCTATTCGCGGCTCGACGCCAAGGGCCTGTCCACCACCGTGAAGCAGGCGAAGAAGCTGGTCGAGAAGGAGCGTCCCGAGGTCTGGGATATTCTCGATGAGGTGATCCGCGAGCATCCGGTGCTGTTGAACCGCGCGCCGACGCTGCATCGCCTCGGCATTCAGGCGTTCGAGCCGGTCTTGATCGAAGGCAAGGCGATCCAGCTGCACCCGCTGGTTTGCGCCGCGTTCAACGCCGACTTCGACGGCGACCAGATGGCCGTGCACGTTCCGCTGTCGCTGGAAGCGCAGCTGGAAGCGCGCGTCCTGATGATGTCGACCAACAACATCCTGCACCCGGCGAACGGCCAGCCGATCATCGTGCCGTCGCAGGACATCGTGCTCGGCCTCTACTACGTGTCGATCATGCGCGAAGGCCTGCCCGGCGAGGGCAAGATCTTCGGCGACATGGCCGAACTCGAGCACGCCCTGCATTCGAAGGTCATCCACCTCCACACCAAGATCAAGTACCGGTGGGAGGGCACCGACGAGAACGGCAAGACCACCAGGCGCTGGATCGAAACCACCGCGGGCCGCGTCATGCTCGGCACCTTGCTGCCGAAGAACCAGAAGATCTCGTACGATATCATCAACAAGCTGATGACCAAGCGCGAAATCTCCGGCGTGATCGACCAGGTCTACCGTCACTGCGGCCAGAAGGAGACCGTGATCTTCTGCGACCGCATCATGGCGCTCGGCTTCTACAATGCGTTCAAGGCCGGCATCTCGTTCGGCAAGGACGACATGGTGGTGCCGCACTCAAAGTGGAAGATCGTCGACACCACCCGTACGCTGGCGAAGGATTTCGAGCAGCAGTACAATGACGGCCTGATCACCCATGGCGAGAAGTACAACAAGGTGGTCGACGCCTGGTCGAAGGCGACCGAAGAAATCGCCAAGGAGATGATGAAGGAAATCTCCTCGACCAAGAAGACGCCGAAGGGCGCCGACGCCGACATCAACTCGATCTACATGATGGCGCATTCGGGCGCGCGCGGTTCGCCGGCCCAGATGCGTCAGCTCGCCGGCATGCGCGGCCTGATGGCGAAGCCGTCGGGTGAAATCATCGAGACGCCGATCATTTCCAACTTCAAGGAAGGTCTGTCGGTGCTCGAATACTTCAACTCGACCCACGGCGCCCGCAAGGGCCTCGCGGACACCGCGTTGAAGACCGCGAACTCCGGTTACCTGACCCGCCGTCTGGTCGACGTGGCGCAGGACTGCATCATCACGCAGGACGATTGCGGCACCAAGCTCGGCATCAAGATGCGCGCCATCGTCGATGCCGGCACGGTTGTCGCTTCGCTGGCGTCGCGTATCCTCGGCCGCACCACGGGCGAGGACCTGCGCGATCCCGCGACCAACAAGGTCGTGGTCAAGCGCGGCACGCTGATGGAAGAGACGCATGTCGACGCCATCCAGCAGGCCGGCATCCAGGAAGTGAAGATCCGTTCGGCCCTGACCTGCGAACTCGTCAACGGCATCTGCGGCAAGTGCTACGGCCGCGACCTGGCCCGCGGCACGCCGGTCAACCACGGCGAGGCGGTCGGCGTCATCGCCGCCCAGTCGATCGGTGAACCCGGCACGCAGCTGACGATGCGCACGTTCCACATCGGCGGCGCGGCGCAGATCAACGAGCAGTCGTTCGTGGAGTCGAACTTCGACGGCAAGGTAACCATCAAGAACAAGGCCATCGCCAGGAACAGCGAAGGTCATCTGGTCGCGATGGTTCGCAACATGGTGTTTGCGATCACCGATGCCGACGGCACCGAGCGTGCGACCCACCGCATTCAGTACGGCGCGCGCGTGCACGTCGATGAAGGCGACATGGTCAAGCGCGGCCAGCGCATCGCGGAGTGGGATCCGTACTCGCGGCCGGTTCTCACCGAAGTCGAAGGGACCATCGGGTTCGAGGATCTGGTCGAAGGCCAGTCGATCTCGGAAACGCTGGACGAATCCACCGGTATCGCCAAGCGCGTCGTCATCGACTGGCGCGCGTCGCGGGGCGGGGCGGATTTGCGCCCGGCCATCGTGGTCAAGGGCAAGGACGGCAAGGTGCTGAAGCTCGCACGTGGCGGCGATGCCCGCTACATGCTGTCGGTCGACGGCATTCTGTCGGTCGACGTCGGCGCCAAGGTCAAGGCCGGCGACATCCTGGCGCGTATCTCCACGGAAAGCGCCAAGACCCGCGACATCACCGGCGGTCTGCCGCGGGTGGCCGAACTGTTCGAGGCCCGCAAGCCAAAGGACGCGGCGATCATCGCGGAAATCGCGGGCACGATCCGCTTCGGCCGCGACTACAAGAACAAGCGCCGCATCTCGATCGAGCCGATGGACAAGACCGAGGAGACCAGGGAGTACCTGATCCCGAAGGGCAAGCACATCCATCTGCAGGACGGCGACATCGTCGAAAAGGGCGATTTCATCGTCGAAGGCAATCCGGCGCCGCACGACATCCTGGCGATCAAGGGCATCGAGGAACTCGCTGCCTATCTGGTCAACGAAATCCAGGAAGTCTACCGGCTGCAGGGCGTGCTCATCAACGACAAGCACATCGAGGTGATTGTCCGTCAGATGCTGCAGAAGGTCGAGGTCACCGACCAGGGCGACACCGACATGATCTCGGGCGAGCAGGTCGACAAGATCGAGTTCGACGCGCTCAACTTGAAGGCCAAGGAAGAGGGCAAGAAGCCCGCCACGGGAACGCCGGTTCTGCTCGGCATCACCAAGGCGAGCCTGCAGACCCGCTCGTTCTTCTCGGCGGCCTCGTTCCAGGAGACCACCCGCGTGCTCACCGAAGCCGCCGTCAACGGCAAGGTGGACCCGCTGGAAGGCCTCAAGGAGAACGTCATTGTCGGCCGGCTGATCCCGGCGGGCACCGGCGCCTCGATGGCCAAGATCCGCGAAGTCGCGGTCAAGCGCGACAAGCTGATCCTCGACGAGCGCGAGAAGCAGGCGACGATCGTGCCGACCGCTCCGGAAGCGGAACCGCTGGCGTTGCCGCCGGCGGAGTAAGGGTTCCGTTCCACCTGGTTCCGATCAACAACAAAAGCCGGCTGCGAAGCCGGCTTTTCCTTTTTCAACGGCGCGACCCGTGCTTCACCCATAAGGGTGATACGTGCTACCAGCTCACGGTGTGCAGTCCGGCCATGTTGACGATCCCCTTCGATTCCCCATGAACGCATCAATTGATCCAGAACGCCTGATCGATCGCATTTATGAGGCCGGACTCATCCCCTCGCTTTGGCCAGCCCTGCTTGGCGAACTCGGTGCGGCGGTCGGCGGCAACGGCGGTTTTCTGTTCGGCGTGCGGGATGGCTACACAAGCGCGGTCAATTCTGTCGAATATGACGCGCTCATGCCGGTTTTCCTGACAGAGGGATGGAGCGAACGCGATCCTAACCTGCCGCGCGCCATCGCGCTGAATCGTGCAGGCTTCGTCACGGACTATGACCTCCTCTCGGAGGAGGAGATTGCGACCAACGAAGTCTACTGCAATTTTTACCGCAAACACGGCCTCGGCTACCGGGCCGGGACGATCATTCCGATGCCGAGCGGCGATTCAATCGCGATTGTGCTGCCGCGGCATCAGGATCACGGCCCGGTGCCGCAACAGGTCGTCAATCTGCTGGATGGACTGCGGCCGCATCTGGCCCGGGCTTCCCTTGCAGCAAACCGTCTTGGCTTCGAGCGCGCACTTGCTCAGGTCGATGCATTGCAGGCGCTCGGCCTGCCGGGCGCGGTGCTGCGCGGGCCCGGCCGGGTGTTCGCGACGAACGGCCTGTTCGATACGCTGATGCCTTCGCTGTTTCAGGATCGCGCCCAGCGCGTGATGATGACGGACGTTGCGGCGGATGCGCTGCTCGCCGAAGCGCTCGGTACGCTGCCTCTTGCCGGCAGCCGGACCGTGAAATCCATACCGGTCGCCGCGACGGTGGATCACGTGCCGATGGTGCTGCATGTCATCCCGGTACGCGGCGCCGCCCGCGATATCTTCACCCAGGCCACCGCGCTGCTGGTGGTAACGCCGGTCGACCGCGCCGCGGTGCCGACCGCGGAGGTCCTGCAAGGCCTGTTCGACCTGACACCGGCGGAAGCGCGCGTGGCGCGAGGCATTGGCCAGGCCGAAACCGTTGATGCACTTGCCGACGCGACAGGCGTCAATCGGGAGACGGTGCGCAGCCAGCTCAAGGCCGTACTGTCCAAGACCGGCCTGTCGCGCCAGCAGGAGCTGGTCAGCCTGCTGGCCGGCAAGGCGTTCCGTAGCGGGTAGCTGGCCGCACCCACGGCTCCGGCTCCAGGGGCGGAATCGCTGGCCCTTCCGCCGACGGGATACGGCTTCCGCAAGAATACGGTGCGAAGACAAAAGGCTGGCACAAGCCGGCCTTTTTGCTGCTTTCTTTCATTGCTGCGTTGCGGAGACCTGCTTTGTTCATCTTCCCTTCAGGGTGAAAAGGGCTTTTGCTTGTGGTTTAGACCGGCTGCTTCCAGAAGGCAGGGGGGGCCGGAGGGCGACGGAAAAGACATGTTGGATCTTGCAATCGTAGGCGGTGGCCCGGGCGGGCTGATGAGCGCCTGGTATTTGAAGAAAAAGCTCGGCGATCTCTGCCGCGTCACGATCTACGAGGCATCCGACCGGGTCGGCGGCAAGATCGTCTCGCGGAAATTCGATTCCGCGCCGGCGATGTACGAGGCCGGGGTCGCCGAAATCTACGATTATTCGATGACCGGCCCGGATCCGCTACGGGAACTGATCCAGCATTTCGGCCTGCAGACGATACCGATGGACGCCGAGCAGGTGCACCTCGACGGTGAGCTGCTCCACGACGTGCCGGGCATGCGCCGCAAATATGGTGAGAAGACCGCGGCCGCGATCGAGGCGTTCCGCAAGCGCTGCAGCGATATGGTATCGCCGATCGAGTATTATGAGGGCGTCGGCGCCCACGACAATGAGCACCCCTGGGCCTACATGACCTGCGAGGAGGTGCTCGACAAGGAAGTCGACGATCCCACCGCCAAGCGCTTCCTCAAGGTGATGGCGCGATCGGATATCGCGACCGAAAGCCACAACACTAACGGGCTGAACGCGCTGAAGAACTTCGTGATGGATGTCGACGGCTATATCGGCCTGTATTCGATCCAGAACGGCAACGAGCAACTGATCGAGTGCCTGCGCTCGGAAGTCGATGCTGATATCCAGCTCAACTATCGCGTGCTCAAGGTCGGCAAGACCGACTCTGGTCGCTACGAACTCAATATGATGAACGGGAAGGGGCCGGAGACGCGGGATTTCGATCTGGTGCTGATGTGCCTGCCGCATTCCTGGCTCGCCACCATGCGCTGGGATGGCGAAGAGCTGCGCAGGTCGATGGTCAAGCACGTCGCCTATTTCGACCGTCCGGCCCATTATCTTCGGGTTTCGATCCTGTTCGACGAACCGTTCTGGGGCGAGAAGATCACCGGCGCCTGGTTCATGTCGGAAGCGTTCGGCGGCTGCTGCGTGTACAACGAGGGCGCCCGCCACGACGTCGGCAAGCACGGCGTGCTGAACTGGCTGATCGCAGGTTCCGACGCGCTGGCGTTCGCCAATCTGAGCGATCAGGAACTGATCGACGCCGCGCTGAAATCGTTGCCGGCCTCGCTCGGCAACGCCCGCGACCATTTCATGGAAGGCAAGATCCACCGCTGGCTGTCGTCGGTGAATGCGCTGCCAGGCGGCCTGCCGGTGCGCGACGTCATGACCAACCATCGCCCCGAACCGAAAGAGCATCCGGGAATCGTCGTGGTCGGCGACTATCTGTTCGATTCGACGCTGAACGGCCTGCTCGACTCCTCCGACGCCGCCACCGATATCATCTTGACCGAGATGATGCGGCTGCGCCGCGCCCGCGCACAAGAGGACGGGGTATCGTCCGACAAGATCGACCGCAGCTATTTCGAGAATTACCGCGGCGTCGGCCCCTACAGCGAAGTCTGGGACCGGTTTACCGATCCGGCCTATCTGACGGACCTGATCAAGATCGTCTGGAACAGGGCCAAGGGCTACAAGCTGCTGGTTGCCGGCTCCGCCAGCGGCGAACTGGTCGGCGCGCTGCGCGAGCGCGGCATCGATGCCTGGGGTATCGAAAACAACAAGGCGATCCACGCCAAAACCCCGAAGGCGCTGAAAAAGTACAACAAGCTCGGCTCCATCGTCGACATGCCGTTCAAGGACGGCGAATTCGATTTCGTGTTCGAGACCAGCCTGTGTCACGTCGCCGAAAAGCAGGTCCCGCGGGCGGTGCGCGAACTCAACCGCGTCGTGAAGACTGGGCTGCTGTTCGGATCGGTGACGTCCGACATGGCCCCCGCGCTAATCGACCGTTACGACCTGTTGCGCGGCGTGAAGAAGCTCGGCACCTGGTGGGAATGGTCTGAATTGTTCTTCGGCAACGGCTTCGACCTCTCGATGCACCGCCGCGACTGCACCGATGCGGTGTGGGCGGCGACGCTGGCTGCCAACAAGGGGCCGGGGCAGTGGTACGCCGACGCCGACAGCCTGCGCTATTCGTTCTTCGACAAGGTCGAATCGGACGATTGAGGTCCGAACGGTGTATTAAGGCACGGCCGGCCCTGATGGATCAGCGCCGGTCGCGCCAAATGTTTGCCGAATTGATCCCGATCGCATAGAATCCGCACGGGTAGCGCTCGCCGCTGCCGCGTTCGATTTGCGGTCAAGCCGGCCGTGCAGCATCGGTTGGTTTCATGGCGCCCAAGCCTCCTTCCTCGGATGATCAGAATCCCGCGCCGGCGGACGATCCTGAGCTGACGAAGAAGCTCGTGCTGGAGGCCGTCGCGCCACTTTCCGGCGGTAAGGGGGCCGTCGCGCCCCCCGACGATGACAAGGACGACCAAAAGGACGAGCTGGAGCTCGACGACGATGATGATGATGAGGACCTCGTCGTCTTCACCGCCAAGGAAGCCGCCGGCGCGATGGCGACCATCTACGGCTTCGTCAGGCCGTATCTCGGCAATTACAGGAAGCTTCTCGTCTTCGTGACCTTCGGCGTTCTCGTTGAGACGCTGTTCAACGTCATCATGCCGCTGAGCCTCAAATTCCTGATCGACGACGCGCTCGGCGAGGAGGACTTTCAGGCGCTCTACAAGATCCTCGGCGTGCTTGCGGTCGCTGGCATCATCACCTCGATCATTGCGGTCTGGTATGAGCGCTGGGATGCGCGGCTGGCGGCGTGCATCATTGCCGACGTGCGGACGCGGCTGTTCGAGCATGTCCAGAACCTGCCGGCGTCGTATTTTGCCCGCACCAAGCGCGGCGAGATACTCTCGCGCTTTTCGATCGATCTTGCGGCCTTCGAAGGCTCGATCAAGACTTTTGCCAACAGCGCGGCGCTGCCGTTCTTTGAACTGATTGCCGGCATCATCCTGATGCTGTTTTTGAACTGGCAGCTCGCGGCGGTCGCCTTGCTGGTATTCCCGATCACGCTGATCGGGCCGCGGATCCTGACGCCGAAGGCGGTGCAGGCGAATTACGAGCAGAAGCTCAACGAATCGGCGCTGCTCGGCACGGTGCAGGAAAACGTGGCCGCGCAGGCGGTGATCAAGGCGTTCAGCCTGCAGCGCCGCACGCTGGGTTGGTTTACCATGCGCAACCAGGAAGTGCGCATCAAGACCGCGTCCGCCGTCTTCCTCTCCACGATGGTGGAGCGCACCGTCACCATTTCAGTATTGCTGCTGCACCTCGTGGTACTGGCGATCGGCGCCTATCTCGCCACCAAGGGTCAGATCACCATCGGCACCTTCGTCACCTTCGAGAGCGCGTTCTGGGAGGTGTCCTACAACATCGCCCATCTGATGCATTTCATTCCGGTGTCGATCCAGTCGGCGGCGGCGGTGCGGCACATCCAGGAACTGCTGGATGAGCCGACGCGGGGCGCCGATCGCCCGGGCGCGCCCGATATGCCGCGCATCACCAACGACATCACCTTCGACCGCGTTACCTTTGCTTACGAGGGCAGCGAGACGCCGGTGCTCGACAATTTCAGCCTCAAGCTCGGCGTCGGCAAGCGCATCGCGATCGTCGGCCCCAGCGGCTCGGGCAAGAGCACGCTGCTCAACCTGATCCTGCGTCTTTACACGCCGGACGAGGGGCGCGTGGCCATCGACGGCGTCGATATCCGCCGCGTGACCCGCGAATCCCTGCGCAGCGGTATGGCGGTCGTGTTCCAGGAGAACATGCTGTTCAACATGTCGATCCGGGAGAACATCCGGCTCGGCAAGGAAGGCGCCAGCGACGAGGAGGTCGAGGAGGCGGCGCGCAAGGCCGAGATCCACAGCTACATCATGAGCCTGCCGCAGAAATACGACACGCCGGTCGGCGAGCGCGGCGACACGCTGTCGGGCGGCCAGCGCCAGCGCATCGCGATCGCGCGCGCGATCATCCGCAATCCCTCGCTGCTGCTGCTCGATGAGGCGACGTCGGCGCTCGACCAGACCACGGAAGCCGCGATCAACCGCACGCTTCTCAACGTGGCGGAGGGCCGCACCATGATCTGGTCGACCCACCGTCTGACGTCAGTGGTCGAGATGGACGAGATCATCGTGATTTCAGGCGGCAAGGCGATCGAGCGCGGCTCGCATACGCAGTTGCTCGCGGCCAACGGCGTCTATCGCAAGCTCTGGGACGACCAGGGCCGCACGCCGCACAACGCTGCCGGTCAGGCCGACGACGACAATGAAGACGACGACGATGATGAGGATGACGATGAGGAGTGAGCCCGGCGGCTTGACCCCGCGCTGACGCGGTTGCGCATCCGCCGCACGGCGCCTTCACCGAACCACGCCAGGAAGCGCGCCCAGCGCTGCGCACGCCAGTATGGCCCGTTCTCGATCGTGACCTTGCGGAAGCTTATGGCTTTTGCCATCGACCAGGTGTCGCAAGCCTGCTTGACCGGATCGTCGTAAAAGGAAGCGATCTTGTCCGCGCCCATGCCTTCGGTCGCAAGCCAGACGGGGATATGGACGTTGCAGAGCTGGGCTATGTCCGTGAACACCTTGTCGGTGCCGGTGCCGGTAACCGGGCAGGTGGCCGCAAAGGCGTCGCCGACCAGAACGACGCCCGCTTGGCGGTAGCCGGTTGAGACATAGAGATCGGCGGGCCTGATCTTGACGTCGCCGGCAACGCCGTATTCGCCGGTGATGCGGCGCAGCCTGGGCAGCGCGGCGTTCATGGTCTCGACCGGCCTGTGGCGCATCTCGCGCAGCCAGGGGTCGTCGACCTCGCGGTAGACGAAAAGGTTGGCGCGCATCCGGTTTCCGACAGGGAAGAGCGTCACATAGGCGACGCGCTCCTTTACCCGTTCCGAAAAATAGGTGAGGGCGGGAAATTCGAAGGCCGGGCGGCCGACCGGCACCAGGTCGAATCCGATCGAGATGGAATGGCTGACGCTGATGATCCGGCGCTCGATGCCGAGATTGCGGCGCAGCCCGACACTCAGGCCATTGGCCAGCACCACTAGCCGCGCCGAGATGGTTTCGCCGGTGGACAGCGTGAGATTCTGCCACTCCGCGCTGGTCGAGACATCGGTCACCTTGGCGTAGATCAGTTCGGCGGGGGACGGGATTTGGGCGCGGATCGCGCCGATCAGCGCGTCGTACATGATGCCGTATTGGCGGCTCGGCTTCTTGTCGAGCAGGTAGCCGAATCGCGCGATCCAGTTTTCGCCGTCATGGGTGGCCGAGCGAAGCACCGAATCGGCGATTCCGGTTTGATAAAAACGATCGAGCTGCTCGTCGCCGCTGATTTTTTCGACGCGGAAGTCGAATGGATAGACCTGATGCGGATCGATCAGAACCGTCGGAATTCCCGCGCGTCCGAGCATGGCGGCCGCGGTCGAGCCGGCAAGGCCGCCGCCGATGATCGCGATGTCGGTATACTTCATGGGATTCCCGGGCTCGAAGCGGTAGTTTTGCGCCCCGAAAGGCAAACAAAGGCTTAGCCGGGAAAAAGTGGAACCAGTATTTAGTGTTTCCGGATATTTTTATCCGGGTAAAATTAGCGGCTGGCGCGACTCAAGGGAGGCGGGGCGCCGCCATTTTGAACTTGCCGAATTCGCGCGAAGCACTGAATCCGCAGACGCCATAGGCGTTTCCAGCGTTCTCGTTTCGCTTGACTTAGCTATCCACCGCTTATAGAAGACGGCCACTTAACGACAGGCGGTGAGCAACGCCAGCGTCGGAACGGAACACCCTTTCAAATCCTTACGGAAGTTTCCTAAGGGACCTGGACGGGCACCAACCTCGACGAATGCCGCTCAAACGCTGTCGATCATATTGCTAGGCAATGCCAGGACGATTTTAGTTCTCTTGAGCACGTCCTCTTGAGAGTGAACTCGGATGCATGACCTCGGTACCAGGCCGGACAGCGACCGCTGATCGGCCTGTGCTTGCGGTCCTCTGTGGCGTCGAAGCGCTTTCCGCTCAGCGATGGGTGGTTGGCGCGATTTCGTTTTGCGTGGATGTTTTTTCACGCAGGGCGGGCCGAACGGAACGGCTAGTTCCGAGAAGAATCTGCGAAAGCCATTCAAGGTTTCGCGCGAACTAAAGGGTGAAGGCTGACATGCCGACGATCAACCAGCTGATCGCAAAACCGCGTGCGGTGCAGAAGTCACGCAAGAAGGTGCCGGCGCTGCAGCAGTCGCCGCAGAAGCGCGGCGTTTGCACGCGCGTCTACACCACGACCCCGAAGAAGCCGAACTCGGCGCTTCGTAAGGTTGCCAAGGTGCGCCTGACCAACGGCTTCGAAGTGATCGGTTACATCCCGGGTGAAGGCCATAACCTTCAGGAGCACTCGGTGGTCATGATCCGCGGCGGCCGCGTCAAGGACTTGCCCGGCGTGCGCTATCACATCCTCCGCGGCGTCCTCGATACCCAGGGCGTCAAGAACCGTAAGCAGCGTCGTTCGAAGTACGGCGCGAAGCGTCCGAAGTAAGCGGGAACAGATCAGATGTCTCGTCGCCATTCTGCTGAAAAGCGTGAAGTGAACCCGGATCCGAAGTTCGGGAACGTCATCATCACGAAGTTCATGAACTCGATCATGTACGACGGCAAGAAGTCCGCCGCCGAGAGCATCGTCTACGGCGCGCTCGCCATGATCGAAACCAAGACCAAGCAGGGCCCGCTGCCGGTGTTCGAGCAGGCGCTCGAAAACGTCATGCCGACCATCGAAGTGCGCTCGCGCCGCGTCGGCGGCGCCACTTACCAGGTGCCGGTCGAAGTGCGTTCGGTTCGCCGCCAGGCGCTGGGCATTCGCTGGATCATCACGGCAGCGCGCGATCGCAACGAAAAGACGATGACGGAGCGGCTTTCGGCCGAGCTGCTCGACGCATCGAATAACCGGGGGAATGCCGTCAAGAAGCGTGAAGACGTGCACCGGATGGCGGAAGCCAACCGCGCCTTCTCGCACTATCGCTGGTAACGGCGAAACACGGATTTTAAGGAACAGCCCATGCCCCGCGTTCATGCCATAGAGAATTACCGCAACTTCGGTATTATGGCGCATATTGATGCCGGCAAGACCACGACCACCGAGCGCATCCTCTATTACACCGGCAAGAGCCACAAGATCGGCGAAGTGCACGAAGGTGCCGCGACGATGGACTGGATGGAGCAGGAGCAGGAGCGTGGCATCACGATCACGTCCGCTGCGACCACCGCGTTCTGGAACGGCAAGCGTCTGAACATCATCGACACCCCCGGCCACGTCGACTTCACCATCGAAGTCGAGCGTTCGCTGCGCGTGCTCGACGGCGCCGTATGCGTGCTCGATTCCAACCAGGGCGTCGAACCGCAGACCGAGACCGTCTGGCGCCAGGGCGACAAGTACAGGGTTCCGCGCATCGTCTTCGCCAACAAGATGGACAAGACCGGCGCGGACTTCTTCAAGTGTCTCGCCGACATCGTTGACCGCCTCGGCGCCAAGCCGATCGCGATCCAGCTTCCGATCGGTGCCGAGAACAATTTCAAGGGCCTCGTCGACCTCGTCGTCATGAAGGGCATCATCTGGAACGATGAATCGCTCGGCGCGAAGTTCGACTACGTCGATATCCCGGCCGACATGGTCGACCAGGCCAAGGAATACCGCGAGAAGATGATCGAAGCCGCCGTCGAGCTCGACGACGACGCGATGGCCGCCTATCTCGACGGCAACGAGCCGGATGAAGCGACGCTGAAGCGGCTGATCCGTAAAGCCGTGCTGACCGGCGCCTTCTATCCCGTGCTGTGCGGCTCGGCCTTCAAGAACAAGGGCGTGCAGCCGCTGCTCGACGCCGTTGTCGACTATCTGCCGTCGCCGGTCGACGTGCCCGCGATCAAGGGCACCGACGACGATGGCAATGAAGTGGTGCGCAAGGCCGACGACAAGGAGCCGCTGGCTCTGCTCGCGTTCAAGATCATGGACGACCCGTTCGTCGGCACCATCACCTTCTGCCGCATCTATTCGGGCATCCTGCAGAGCGGCACCGGCGTCGTGAACTCGACCCGCGAAAAGAAAGAGCGTATCGGCCGTATGCTTTTGATGCATGCGAACAACCGCGAAGACATCAAGGAAGCCTATGCCGGCGACATCGTCGCGTTGGCGGGCCTGAAGGAAGCGCGCACCGGTGACACGCTGTGCGATCCCGACAAGCAGGTGATCCTCGAAAAGATGGAATTCCCGGAGCCGGTGATCGAGATCGCGATCGAGCCGAAGTCGAAGGCCGACCAGGAAAAGCTCGGCGTAGCACTTGCGAAGCTCGCCGCCGAAGATCCGTCGTTCCGCGTGTCGACCGACCAGGAGTCCGGCCAGACCATTCTCAAGGGCATGGGCGAACTCCATCTCGACATCAAGGTCGACATCCTGCGCCGTACCTACAAGGTGGACGCCAACATCGGCGCGCCGCAGGTGGCGTTCCGCGAGCGGGTCACCAAGCGCGCGGAAGTCAAGTACACGCACAAGAAGCAGACCGGCGGTACCGGTCAGTTCGCCGAAGTGTCGATCATCGTCGAGCCGAACGAGCCCGGCAAGGGCTACGAGTTCGAATCGAAGATCGTCGGCGGCGCGGTGCCGAAGGAATACATCCCCGGCGTCGAAAAGGGCCTCAACAGCGTGATGGGCTCCGGCGTGGTCGCCGGCTTCCCGGTGGTGGACGTCAAGGTCCAGCTGGTCGACGGCAAGTATCACGACGTCGACTCTTCGGCTCTGGCCTTCGAAATCGCATCGCGCGCGGCATTCCGCGAAGCGCTGCAGAAGGGCAAGTCCGTTCTGCTCGAGCCGATCATGAAGGTCGAGGTGGTGACCCCGGAAGACTATACCGGTTCCGTCATCGGCGATCTGAATTCGCGGCGCGGCCAGATCCAGGGCCAGGACATGCGCGGCAACGCCAACGTCATCAACGCGATGGTGCCGCTCATGAACATGTTCGGGTACGTGAATAACCTGCGCTCGATGAGCCAGGGACGCGCGACCTTTACGATGCAATTCGATCACTACGCTGAAGCGCCGGCGAACGTGTCGGCAGAAGTCCAGAAGAAGTTTGCCTGATTGTCGTTGGTTCAAAGCTAACGACTGAACGGAGAGTCAAATGGCCAAAGCAAAGTTTGAACGTAATAAACCGCACTGCAACATCGGAACCATCGGTCACGTCGACCATGGCAAGACATCGCTGACCGCAGCGATCACCAAGGTGCTGGCTGAAACCGGCGGTGCGACGTTCACGGCGTACGACCAGATCGACAAGGCGCCGGAAGAGAAGGCGCGCGGCATCACGATCTCGACCGCCCACGTCGAATACGAAACCACCAACCGGCACTACGCCCACGTCGACTGTCCGGGCCACGCCGACTACGTGAAGAACATGATCACCGGCGCAGCCCAGATGGATGGCGCGATCCTGGTCGTGTCGGCCGCCGACGGCCCGATGCCGCAGACCCGCGAGCACATCCTGCTCGCCCGTCAGGTCGGCGTTCCCGCGCTGGTCGTGTTCCTGAACAAGTGCGACATGGTCGACGATCCGGAACTGCTCGAACTCGTTGAGCTCGAAGTCCGCGAACTGCTCTCGAAGTACGAATTCCCGGGCGACACCATCCCGATCATCAAGGGTTCGGCGCTGGCTGCCCTTGAAGACAAGGACAAGGCGCTCGGTCACGACGCCATCCTCGAGCTGATGAAGAACGTCGACTCCTACATTCCGCAGCCGGAGCGTCCGATCGATCAGCCGTTCCTGATGCCGGTCGAAGACGTGTTCTCGATCTCGGGCCGCGGCACCGTTGTGACCGGTCGCGTCGAGCGCGGCATCGTCAAGGTCGGCGAGGAAATCGAAATCGTCGGTCTGCGCGACACCCAGAAGACCATCGTCACCGGCGTCGAAATGTTCCGCAAGCTGCTCGATCAGGGCCAGGCCGGCGACAACATCGGTGCGCTGCTCCGCGGTACCAAGCGCGAGGAAGTCGAGCGTGGCCAGGTGCTGTGCAAGCCCGGTTCGGTCAAGCCGCACACCAAGTTCAAGGCTGAGGCCTACATCCTGACCAAGGAAGAGGGCGGTCGTCACACCCCGTTCTTCACCAACTACCGGCCCCAGTTCTACTTCCGCACCACCGACGTGACCGGTGTCGTGCATCTGCCCGAAGGCACCGAAATGGTGATGCCGGGCGACAACATCGCGATGGAAGTGCACCTGATCGTGCCGATCGCGATGGAAGAAAAGCTGCGCTTCGCGATCCGTGAAGGCGGCCGCACCGTCGGCGCCGGCGTCGTCGCCTCCATCATCGAGTAAAGAGAAAACGAAAAGCGGATAGCGAATGGTTTCATTCGCTATCCGCCGCTCACTACTCGCATCAAGCGACGAAGAAAGAGACAACGGCAATGAACGGCCAAAATATTCGCATCCGTCTCAAGGCGTTCGACCATCGTATCCTCGATACGTCGACCCGCGAGATCGTGAACACGGCGAAACGTACCGGTGCCCAGGTTCGCGGACCCATTCCGCTGCCCACCCGCATCGAGAAGTTCACCGTCAACCGTTCACCGCACGTCGACAAGAAGAGCCGCGAGCAATTCGAGATGCGCACCCACAAGCGCCTTCTCGACATCGTCGATCCGACCCCGCAGACCGTCGATGCTTTGATGAAGCTCGACCTGGCCGCCGGTGTCGACGTCGAGATCAAGCTCTAAGATTTTCAGGATCGTCCGAAGTTAGCGGACAGAAAGAACAGGAAGCACGCCGATGCGCTCCGGAGTGATCGCACAAAAGGTCGGGATGACGCGGGTCTTTACGGAGACCGGCGAACATATCCCTGTGACCGTGCTGAAGCTGGGCAATTGCCAGGTGCTGGGCCACCGCACGACCGAGAAGAACGGTTATGTCGCGCTGCAGCTCGGTTCGGGTACCCGCAAGACCGTCTATCTGCCGAAGGCAGAGCGCGGCCAGTTTGCG
Organism: Bradyrhizobium algeriense; assembly: GCF_036924595.1. Taxonomy (NCBI): domain Bacteria; kingdom Pseudomonadati; phylum Pseudomonadota; class Alphaproteobacteria; order Hyphomicrobiales; family Nitrobacteraceae; genus Bradyrhizobium; species Bradyrhizobium algeriense. The sequence goes on from NZ_JAZHRV010000001.1 coordinate 2,271,635, forward strand.
GTCGCCAAGGTCGAGCCCAAGCGGAAGGTCACCGAGTTCCGCGTGTCCGAGGACGCGCTGATCCCGGTTGGCGCCGAGATTCAGGCGGACCATTTCGTGGTCGGCCAGTTCGTCGACGTCACCGGCACCTCGGTCGGTAAGGGTTTTGCCGGCGGCATGAAGCGCTGGAATTTCGGCGGTCTGCGCGCCACCCACGGTGTGTCGGTTTCGCATCGTTCGATCGGTTCGACCGGCGGACGTCAGGATCCCGGCAAGACCTTCAAGAACAAGAAGATGCCCGGTCACATGGGTGTCGATCGCATCACCACGCTTAATCTGCGTGTGGTGCAGACCGACGTCGAGCGCGGCCTGATCCTCGTCGAGGGTGCCGTTCCCGGCTCCAAGGGCGGCTGGATCTCGGTGCGCGACGCCGTCAAGAAGCCGCTGCCGAAGGAAGCTCCGAAGCCCGGCAAGTTCAAGGTCGCCGGCGGTGAGCAGGCTCAGGCTCCGGCCGAGCAGGAGGGCGCGTGAGATGGAACTGAAAGTCACGACCCTTGAAGGTAAGGAAGCCGGATCGGTCCAGCTCTCGGACGCGATCTTCGGTCTCGAGCCGCGCGCCGACATCATCCAGCGTTGCGTGCAATGGCAGCTCAACAAGCGCCAGGCCGGAACGCACAAGACGCAGGGCCGCGCCGACGTCTGGCGCACCGGCAAGAAGATGTACAAGCAGAAGGGCACCGGCGGTGCACGTCACGGCTCGGCCCGCGTGCCGCAGTTCCGCGGCGGTGGCCGTGCGTTCGGTCCGGTGGTTCGCTCGCACGCGACCGACCTGCCGAAGAAGGTGCGCGCGCTGGCGCTCAAGCATGCCTTGTCGGCGAAGGCCAAGGACGGCGGCCTGATCGTGATCGACAATGCGCAGGTCAAGGACGCCAAGACAAAGGCGCTGGTCGGTCATTTCTCAGGGTTGGGCCTGACCAATGCGCTGATCATCGACGGCGCCGAGGTGCATGCCGGTTTCGCGACCGCTGCGCGCAACATTCCGAATATCGACGTGCTGCCGATCCAGGGCATCAACGTCTATGACATTCTGCGTCGTCAGAAGCTCGTGCTGACGAAGGCGGCAGTCGATGCGCTGGAGGCGCGCTTCAAATGAAGAATATCGATCCGCGCCATTACGATGTGATCGTAGCGCCCGTCGTCACCGAAAAGGCGACGGTTGCGTCCGAGCACAACAAGGTCGTGTTCAGGGTCGCCAGCAAGGCGACCAAGCCGCAAATCAAGGAAGCCGTCGAAAAGCTGTTCGACGTCAAGGTGAAGCGCGTGAATACGCTGGTCCGCAAGGGCAAGACCAAGGTGTTCCGCGGCAATTTCGGTTCGCAGTCGGACGTGAAGCGGGCTGTCGTGACCCTCGAAGAGGGCCACCGCATCGACGTCACTACCGGACTATAAGGCGACACAGCGATGGCATTGAAAACATACAATCCGACGACGCCGGGCCAGCGCCAGCTGGTGATGGTCGACCGTTCGGCCCTCTACAAGGGCAAACCGGTGAAGGCGCTGACCGAGGGCAAGCTCGGCAACGGCGGCCGCAACAACACCGGCCGCATCACCGTGCGTTTCCGCGGCGGCGGCCACAAGAAGTCCTACCGCCTGGTGGACTTCAAGCGGAACAAGGTCGACGTTCCCGCCGTCGTCGAGCGGCTGGAGTACGATCCGAACCGCACCGCGTTCATCGCGCTGATCAAGTATCAGGACGGCGAGCAGGCCTACATCCTGGCGCCGCAGCGTCTGGCTGCGGGCGACACCGTGGTTGCCGGCAACTATGTCGACGTCAAGCCCGGCAATGTCATGCCGATGGGCAACATGCCGGTCGGCACCATCATCCACAACATCGAGATGAAGATCGGGAAGGGCGGCCAGATCGCACGTTCGGCCGGCACCTACGCCCAGATCGTCGGTCGCGACCAGGACTACGTCATTCTGCGCCTGAACTCGGGCGAGCAGCGCCTGGTGCACGGTCGTTGCCGCGGCACCATCGGTGCGGTGTCGAACCCCGATCACATGAACATCTCGATCGGCAAGGCCGGTCGTACCCGCTGGCTCGGCTGGCGTCCGCATAACCGCGGCGTCGTCATGAACCCGATCGACCATCCGCACGGCGGCGGCGAAGGCCGCACCTCGGGCGGCCGCCACCCGGTCACCCCGTGGGGCAAGCCGACCAAGGGCAAGAAGACCCGTTCGAACAAGTCGACCAATCGATTCATCCTCCTAAGCCGCCACAAGCGGAAGAAGTAAGGAACGCCGGACATGGTACGTTCAGTCTGGAAAGGCCCGTTCGTCGAAGCCTCTCTGCTCAAGAAGGCAGATGCTGCGCGCGCGTCGGGCCGTCACGACGTCATCAAGATCTGGAGCCGCCGCTCGACCATCCTGCCGCAATTCGTCGGCCTGACGTTCGGTGTCTACAACGGCCAGAAGCATGTGCCGGTATCGATCAACGAGGAAATGGTGGGTCACAAGTTCGGCGAGTTCTCGCCGACCCGTACCTTCCATGGCCATTCTGGCGACAAGAAAGCCAAGAAGGCTTGAGGAATAGACGATGAGCAAACCAAAGCGCGAACGTGTCCTCGCGGACAACGAGGCCAAGGCAGTTGCCCGGATGCTGCGCGTCAGCCCGCAGAAGCTCAATCTTGTCGCGCAGCTGATCCGCGGCCGGAAGGCTTCGGCTGCGCTCGCCGATTTGCAGTTCTCGCGCAAGCGGATCGCGGTCGACGTCAAGAAGTGCCTGGAATCGGCGATCGCGAACGCCGAGAACAACCACGACCTCGAGGTCGACGATCTCGTCGTCGCCGAGGCGCATGTTGGCAACGGCATCGTGATGAAGCGTTTTTCACCGCGCGGCCGCGGCCGTTCGGGGCGTATCTATAAACCGTTCTCGCACCTGACCATTGTGGTTCGTCAGGTCGAGGCCGAGGCAAGCGCTTAAAGCGGCGCGGGAGAAAACGATGGGTCAAAAGATCAATCCAATCGGACTGCGTCTCGGCATCAACCGCACGTGGGATTCCCGTTGGTTCGCCGGCAAGAACGAATATGGCAAGCTGTTGCATGAAGACGTCAAGATCCGCGAGATCCTGCACAAGGAACTCAAGCAGGCGGCCGTCGCCCGCATCGTGATCGAGCGTCCGCACAAGAAGTGCCGCGTGACGATCCACTCGGCGCGTCCGGGTGTGGTGATCGGCAAGAAGGGCGCCGACATCGACAAGCTGCGCAAGCGGGTTGCCGACATCACGGCTTCCGACGTCGTCATCAACATCGTCGAAATCCGCAAGCCGGAGCTCGACGCTACCCTGGTCGCCGAATCGATCGCCCAGCAGCTCGAGCGCCGCGTCGCTTTCCGCCGCGCCATGAAGCGGGCGGTGCAGTCGGCGATGCGTCTCGGCGCCGAAGGCATTCGTATCAATTGCTCGGGCCGTCTCGGCGGCGCCGAAATCGCGCGCATGGAGTGGTACCGCGAAGGTCGCGTGCCGTTGCACACGCTGCGCGCCGACGTCGATTACGGCGTGGCGACCGCGTTCACCACGTTCGGTACCTGCGGCGTCAAGGTCTGGATCTTCAAGGGTGAGATCCTCGAGCACGATCCGATGGCCCAGGACAAGAAGATGGCCGAAGGCGACACCGCACGTCCGCGCCGCGACGCAGCGTGAGACATCAGAAGAAGGTTTGAGGGCTTAAAGCCATGATGCAACCAAAGAAAACGAAGTTCCGGAAGGCGCATAAGGGCCGTATCCACGGCGTTGCGACTTCGGGTGCGACGTTGTCGTTCGGTCAATTCGGCCTGAAGGCGATGGCGCCCGAGCGCATCACCGCCCGCCAGATCGAAGCCGCGCGCCGCGCGCTGACCCGTCACATGAAGCGCGCCGGCCGGGTCTGGATCCGCGTGTTTCCGGACCTGCCGGTGTCGAAGAAGCCCGCCGAAGTCCGCATGGGCTCGGGCAAGGGGACGCCGGAATTGTGGGTGGCGCGGGTCAAGCCCGGCCGCGTGATTTTCGAGATCGACGGCGTCACGGTGCAGACCGCCAAGGAGGCGCTCTCGCTTGCCGCCGCCAAGCTGCCGATCAAGACGCGCTTCGTCGCGCGCATTGCGGAGTAACGTCATGGCCCCGATGAAAGTTGAAGACATCCGCGCGATGAGCGACGACCAGAGAGAGGACGCCGTCCTCAATCTGAAGAAGGAGCGTTTCAATCTGCGTTTCCAGCGCGCCACCGGGCAGCTGGAGAACACCTCGCGGCTGCGCGAAGCCCGCCGCGACATCGCCCGCATCAAGACCATCGCCGCGCAAACGCGCGCGAAGAAGAAGTAAGAGGCCTTATTATGCCGAAACGTACCCTTCAGGGCGTGGTCGTGAGCGACAAGCAAGCCAAGACGGTGGTGGTGCGCGTCGATCGCCGCTTCACCCATCCGATCTACAAGAAGACGATCCGCCGCTCCAAGAACTACCACGCGCACGACGAGAACAGCGAGTTCAAGCCGGGCGACATGGTGTGGATCGAGGAGAGCAAGCCGATCTCCAAGTTGAAGCGCTGGACCGTGGTCCGGGGCGAGCAGAAGAAAACCGCCTGAGTTCGTTCGGCTTGGCCGGACGGGTAATCAGGAAAAATTTTAGGCGCTAATTCGAGCGCAACAGAAAGAGGACGAGGTGCATCAATGATTCAGATGCAGACCAACCTCGACGTGGCCGACAATTCAGGCGCACGCCGTGTCATGTGCATCAAGGTGCTCGGGGGCTCCAAGCGCCGCTATGCCACCGTGGGCGACGTTATCGTCGTGTCGATCAAGGAAGCGATTCCGCGCGGCAAGGTGAAGAAGGGCGACGTGATGAAGGCCGTCGTGGTCCGGGTCCGCAAGGACATCCGGCGCGCCGACGGCTCGGTCATCCGCTTCGACCGCAACGCCGCCGTATTGATCAACAATCAGTCGGAGCCGGTCGGCACCCGTATCTTCGGGCCCGTGCCGCGCGAGCTGCGCGCCAAGAACCACATGAAAATCATCTCGCTTGCGCCGGAGGTGCTGTGATGGCTGCCAAGATCCGGAAAGGTGACAAGGTCATCGTGCTGAACGGCCGCGACAAGGGCCGCACCGGCGAAGTATTCGAGGTCCGCCCCGCCGAGAACAAGGCGCTGGTGCGCGGCGTCAACCTGGTGAAGCGTCACCAGAAGCAGACCCAGAACCAGGAAGGCGGCATCATCTCCAAGGAGTCGCCGATCCACCTGTCCAACATCGCCTATGTCGGCAAAGACGGAAAGCCGACCCGCGTGGGCTTCAAGATTCAGGCTGATGGCAAGAAGGTACGCATTGCCAAGAGCTCGGGAGCAGAGATCGATGGCTGATACCGCTTACACACCGCGCCTGCGCGCGGAGTATGACAAGAGCATTCGTGGCCAGCTGACTGAAAAGTTCGGCTATGCCAACGTCATGCAGGTGCCGCGGCTGGACAAGGTCGTGCTCAACATGGGCGTCGGCGATGCCGTCAACGACCGCAAGAAGGCTGAGACCGCGGCTGGCGAACTGACGCAGATCGCCGGCCAGAAGGCGGTCGTGACCTATTCGCGCGTCGCGATCGCGACCTTCAAGCTGCGTGAGAACCAGCCGATCGGCTGCAAGGTTACGCTGCGCAAGGCCAAGATGTACGAATTCATCGACCGCCTGGTGAACGTGGCGCTGCCCCGCGTGCGCGACTTCCGTGGCCTCAATCCGAAGAGCTTCGATGGTCGCGGCAATTACTCGCTCGGCCTCAAGGAACACATCATTTTCCCCGAAATCGATTTCGACAAGGTTTCGGAAGCCCGCGGCATGGACATCACGGTCTGCACCACGGCCAAGACCGACGACGAGGCGCGTGCCTTGTTGACCGCATTCAATTTCCCGTTCCGGCAGTGAGAAGCCACTAAAGCCTCTCAAACGCGGAAACCCAGGAGCCAAGCATGGCAAAGAAGAGTTCGATTGAGAAGAACAACCGGCGCAAGCGGATGACGAAGAACGCCGCCCCGCAGCGTGCGAAGTTGAAGGCGATCATCGCCGACAAGACCCGGCCGATGGAAGAGCGGTTCGCGGCGACGCTGAAGCTCGCCCAGATGCCGCGCAATTCGTCGGCGACGCGGATCCGCAACCGCTGCGAGCTGACCGGTCGTCCGCGCTCGAACTACCGCAAGAACAAGCTTTCCCGCATCGCGCTGCGTGAACTCGGCTCCAAGGGCCTGGTTCCCGGGCTCGTGAAGTCGAGCTGGTAAGGAGGGTCGTCAAGATGTCAACGCACGATCCGATCAGCGATCTCATTACCCGCATCCGCAACGCGCAGATGCGTTCGAAGTCCAAGGTGTCGACCCCGGGCTCGAAGATGCGCGCCAGCGTGCTCGAAGTGCTGAAGTCCGAGGGCTACATCCGCGGCTACGCCAGCGTCGAACATGCTTCGGGCCGCAGCGAGCTCGAGATCGAGCTGAAATATTTCGACGGCGAGCCCGTCATTCGCGAGATCGAGCGGGTCTCCAAGCCGGGCCGTCGGGTTTACGCCTCGGTGAAGAACCTGCCGCGCGTGAACAACGGTCTCGGTATTTCGGTGTTGTCGACCCCAAAGGGAATCATGGCTGACCACGCCGCGCGTGACGCGAATGTGGGCGGCGAAATTCTCTTCACGGTGTTCTGAGGAAGGATTTAGAGCCATGTCACGTGTTGGCAAACGGCCCGTTCCGATCCCGTCCGGTGTGACGGCGACCGTCGAGGGGCAGACCGTCAAGATGAAGGGGCCGAAGGGCCAGCTTCAGTTCGTCGTGCATGACGACGTTGAAGTGAAGTTCGAGAGCGGCGAGGTCAAGGTCGCACCGAAGCTCAAGACCAACCGCGCGCAGGCGATGTACGGCACTGCGCGCGCGCAGGTCGCGAACCTGGTCGAGGGTGTCACCAAGGGTTTCGAGAAGAAGCTCGAGATCACCGGCGTCGGTTACCGTGCTGCGCTGCAGGGCAAGAACCTGCAGCTCGCGCTCGGCTACAGCCACGACGTCGTCTACGCGATCCCGGAAGGCATCACCATCGTGGTGCCGAAGCCGACCGAGATCACGATCACGGGCACCGATTCCCAGCGCGTCGGCCAGGTCGCCGCGGAAATCCGCGCCTACCGTCCGCCGGAGCCCTACAAGGGCAAGGGCGTGAAGTACGCCAACGAATTCATCTTCCGCAAGGAAGGCAAGAAGAAGTAACGGAGCCGGTCATGTCAATCAAGGTCACGAATGCCCGGCGCAAGCAGCGCGTGCGCAACTCGCTGCGCCGGTCCGCCAATGGACGTCCGCGTCTGTCGGTGTTCCGTTCGTCGAAGCATATCTACGCCCAGGTCATCGACGACCTGAAAGGCGAAACGCTCGCTTCCGCCTCGTCGCTGGAAAAGACCATGCGCGATGGCGGCAATACGGGCGCCAACATCGATGCGGCCAAGGCCGTCGGCAAGTTGCTGGCGGAACGCGCCGTGCAGAAGGGCGTCAAGGAAGTGGTGTTCGATCGCGGTCAGTATCTCTATCACGGGCGCGTCAAGGCGCTCGCAGATGCGGCCCGCGAAAGCGGACTGAGCTTCTAACGAACTGTTTTGGATAATTACGAGGACAGGGGCATTACTCCCCTAAAGATTGGAAAACACCATGGCAGGTGAACGCGAACGCGGCGGACGCGAACGGAGCAGGGATCGCGAAGAGCGCGACAGCGAGTTCGTCGACAAGCTCGTCCACATCAATCGCGTGGCGAAGGTCGTCAAGGGCGGCAAGCGCTTCGGCTTTGCGGCGCTGGTCGTGATCGGCGACCAAAAGGGCCGGGTCGGTTTCGGCCACGGCAAGGCGCGCGAAGTTCCCGAGGCGATCCGCAAGGCGACCGAGTCGGCGAAGCGTAACCTGACGCGCGTAGCGCTGCGCGAAGGCCGCACGCTGCATCACGACATCGCCGGCCGCCACGGCGCCGGCCGCGTCTACCTGCGCGCCGCTCCGGCCGGTACCGGCATCATCGCCGGCGGCCCGATGCGCGCGGTGTTCGAAACGCTCGGCATCCAGGACGTGGTGGCGAAGTCGATCGGCTCGTCGAATCCCTACAACATGGTTCGCGCCACCTTCGACGCGCTGAAGCATCAGGATTCTCCGCGTTCGGTGGCCGCACGCCGCAACATCAAGGTGTCCACGCTGCAGTCGCGCCGCGTCGGCGGCGATGCCGAAGTGGTGGCTGAATAACCGGCGCGATTTTCAAGCGCTCTTTGGAGTTAAGACGATGGCCAAGGCCGCAAAGACGATCAAGGTCGAGCAGACCGGCAGCGCGATCCGCCGCCACCACTCGCAGCGTGCGACGCTGATCGGCCTCAAGCTCAACAAGATCGGTCGTGTCACCGAGCTGCAGGATACGCCTGCAATTCGCGGCATGATCGCCAAGGTTCAACATCTCGTCCGCGTCGTCGGCGAGAAGTAAGATCGGAGCATGATCCCGAAAAGTGGGTACCGGTTTTCGGCTAAGATCATGCTCCAAGGATAAGGGAAACTAACGATGAAGCTCAGCGATATCGCCGACAACGCCGGCTCGCGCAAGAAGCGCATGCGCGTCGGCCGTGGCATCGGTTCGGGCAAGGGCAAGACTTCGGGCCGCGGCGGCAAGGGCCAGACCGCGCGTTCGGGCGTGCGCATCAAGGGCTTCGAGGGCGGCCAGATGCCGCTGCATCGCCGCCTGCCGAAGCGCGGCTTCAACAATATCTTCCGGCTCGAGTTCGCCGAGATCAATCTCGACCGGCTGCAGGAGGCGATCGACGCCAAGCTGGTCGACGCCAAGGAAACCGTCACCGTCGAATCGCTGGTGAAGGCCGGCGTGATCCGTCGCGCCAAGGACGGCCTTCGGCTGCTCGGCCGCGGCGAACTCAAGGCCAAGCTCGCGATCGAGGTGCATGGCGCCTCGAAATCGGCGGTCGCGGCGGTCGAGAAGGCCGGCGGCACGGTGAAGATCCTGGCCCCGGCCAAGAAGGACGAAGGCGAGGCGGCGTAACATCTGCGTCATCGCCCGTTTTGTCGCGGGCGATCCGCACGTGAGAGCAATGGACTTATCGAAGCCGAGCACCAAATAATGTCCGGCGTCTGCCGATCGCCCCGGGGGAGGGGCGGCGGTTTGAGGGGCGGCGGGAGAAAGCCTGAACATGGTCTCAGCAGCAGAACAACTTGCGGCAAACCTCAATTTCGGCGCCTTGGCGAAAGCCGACGAACTGAAGAAGCGCATCTGGTTCACGCTGGGTGCGCTGCTTGTTTATCGGCTCGGCACCTACATCCCGCTGCCCGGCATCGATCCCGCGATCTGGGAGCAGGTGTTCAAGTCGCAGGCCGGCGGCATTCTCGGCATGTTCAACATGTTCGCCGGCGGCGGTATCAACCGCATGGCGATCTTCGCGCTGAACATCATGCCGTACATCTCGGCATCGATCATCATCCAGCTCCTGACGACGGTATCGCCCAAGCTCGAAGCCTTGAAAAAGGAAGGCGAGGCGGGACGCAAGACGCTGAACCAGTATACCCGCTACCTCACGGTGGTTCTCGCCACGTTCCAGGCCTACGGCATCGCGATCGGACTTCAGGGCGCCGGCAACGTCGTCAGCGACCCCGGGATGTTCTTCCTGATCTCCACCACGGTCACGCTGACCGGCGGCACCATGTTTCTGATGTGGCTCGGCGAGCAGATCACCTCGCGTGGCATCGGCAACGGCATTTCGCTGATCATTCTGGCCGGCATCGTCGCCGAGCTGCCTTCGGCGCTGGCCAACATGCTGGAACTGGGACGCCAGGGCGCGCTGTCGACCGCCCTGATCCTGGTCGTGATCGTGATGGCGGTCGCCGTGATCGCCTTCATCGTGTTCATGGAGCGCGCGCAGCGCAGGCTTCTGATCCAGTATCCGAAGCGACAGGTCGGCAACAAGATGTTCGAGGGCCAGTCCTCGCATCTGCCGCTCAAGCTCAACACGTCAGGCGTGATCCCGCCGATCTTCGCCTCGTCGCTGTTGCTGCTGCCGGCCACCGTTGCGAATTTCAACGCCGGCAAGGGCCCTGAATGGTTCCAGTGGCTCAACACCCAGCTCAGCCACGGCCGTCCGCTGTTCCTGATCCTCTACCTGGGCCTGATCGTGTTCTTCGCATTCTTCTACACCGCGATCGTGTTCAACCCGACCGAGACCGCCGACAATCTGAAGAAGCATGGCGGCTTCATCCCGGGCATCCGGCCGGGCGAGCGCACTGCCGAATATATCGATTACGTGCTGTCGCGCGTTACCGTGCTCGGCGCGATCTATCTGGCGATCGTCTGTCTGATTCCCGAGATCCTGATTTCCTACGCGTCGGTGCCGTTCTATTTCGGCGGTACCTCGCTCCTGATCGTCGTCAGCGTGACCATGGATACGGTGGCGCAGGTGCAGGGCTATCTGCTGGCCCATCAGTATGAGGGGCTGATCAGGAAATCCAAGCTGAGGGGCCGCCGCCGCTGATCTCGCGGAAACGCTGCGGTCTGAATTTCAATAAGAGGGTGTGCGGCGTTTCGCTCACCAAGCCGGGGGGCGAAAAGTCATGAGATTGATCCTTTTGGGTCCGCCGGGTGCGGGTAAGGGAACCCAGGCACAGCGGCTGGTTCAGAAGTACGGCATCATCCAGCTCTCGACCGGCGAGATGCTGCGCGCGGCGGTCGCATCCCAAACGCCGGTCGGCCTGCAGGCCAAGGATATCATGGCGAGCGGTGCGCTGGTGCCGGATGAGATCGTGATCGGGATCATCTCCGACCGTCTCGACCAGCCTGACATGAAGAACGGTTTCATCCTCGACGGCTTTCCGCGCACGGTGCCGCAGGCGGCCGCCCTCGACGAACTCCTGAAGAAGAAGCACATCAAGCTCGACGCCGTGGTCGAACTGCGCGTCAACGAGAGCGCGCTGTTGGACCGCGTCGAGACGCGCGTCGCCGAGATGCGGGCCCGTGGCGAGGAAGTGCGAATCGACGACACCCCCGAAGTGCTGTCGAAGCGGCTGGCGAACTACCGTTCGCTGACCGAGCCGCTGATTCACTATTATTCCGAGCGCCGGAAGCTCCTGACGGTCGACGGGATGATGACCATCGAGCACGTCACCCGCGAGATCAACCGGATCCTGTCGGCGATCGGGGCGGTGGAACCCAGAGCGGCGGCGCCGGCCCGGAAGGCCAGGGGAGCCGCCAGGAAGACTGCCGGGCTCACGGGCAAAAAGGCCGCCAAAACCGCCAAGAAGGCCGTCAAAACGGCCCGTAAGGCCACCAAACCGGCTTCCAGGGCGGCTAGTAAGGCCGCTTCGCTGGCCAAGGGGCGGGGAACCGCCAAGGCCAAAAAGGCAGCAAAAAAGACCACTTCGAGGCCTGCCAAAAAGGTCACGAAAAAGCGAGCTAAGCGATAGAGGCGGTTGACGAAACCGAGTTGAATCCTTTAATAAGCCCCGCATCCAAGTCGGATAGTTTTTGACGATGCCGGGCCCCGAAGCAGATGAGGGGAAGGGCGTCGTGTTCGCGTTTGCGGAAACCTGCCCGAGATAGCAAGAACTTAAGGCCGGCCCATGAGGGATCGGCGACAGGAGAGAAGTCCGTGGCCCGTATTGCCGGCGTGAATATCCCGACCAACAAGCGCGTTCTGATCGCGCTCCAGTACATTCATGGCATCGGCCAGAAGAACGCGGCCGAGATCGTCGAGAAGGTCAAGATCCCCCTCGATCGTCGCGTCAGCCAGCTGAGCGACCAGGAAGTCCTGCAGATCCGCGAAGTGATCGACCGCGACTATCTCGTCGAAGGCGATCTTCGCCGTGAGACCGGCATCAACATCAAGCGGCTGATGGACCTCGGCTGCTATCGCGGCCTGCGTCATCGTCGCGGCCTGCCGGTGCGCGGCCAGCGCACCCACACCAACGCGCGCACGCGCAAGGGCCCGGCCAAGTCGATCGCCGGCAAGAAGAAGTAATTTTTCGAATAGCAGATGGTGAGCAGCGAATAGAATTATTCGCCGCTCACCGTTCGCTTCTTAGGTGTAGCCGCTGGCAGTACGGCGGCGTTTGAGATCACAGGAAGGTTTTAGGTAATGGGCAAGGAAGCCACCCGCGTACGCCGTCGCGAACGCAAGAACATCGCCTCGGGCATCGCGCACGTCAATTCGTCGTTCAACAACACGACCATCACCATCACCGACGCGCAGGGCAACACCATTGCCTGGTCCTCGGCCGGCACGATGGGCTTCAAGGGCTCGCGCAAGTCGACCCCCTATGCCGCGCAGGTCGCGGCCGAAGACGTTTCCAAGAAGGCGCAGGAACACGGCATGCGCACGCTGGAAGTGGAAGTTGCAGGCCCCGGTTCGGGCCGTGAATCGGCGCTTCGTGCGCTGCAGGCGGCGGGCTTCACTGTGACGTCGATCCGCGACGTGACGACGATCCCGCACAATGGTTGCCGTCCGCGCAAGCGCCGGCGCGTCTGACATTCGATTGCGGGCGGTTTTGCCGCCCGCAGTTGCTTTTGGAATTTTCCGCGGACTGATCCGCGATCTCCAACGCCGGTGATTTGAAGGCAGATCGACTGGCCCATGGGTGACAAAGTGACGATCCAGAAAAATTGGCAAGAACTCATTCGACCGAACAAGCTGCAGGTATCGCCGGGCACCGACGCGACCCGGTTCGCGACTGTGGTCGCCGAGCCGCTAGAGCGCGGCTTCGGGCAGACGCTCGGTAACGCGCTGCGCCGCATCCTGCTGTCGTCGCTGCAGGGCGCCGCCGTGCAGTCGGTGCACATCGACGGCGTGCTGCACGAGTTCTCCTCGATCGCGGGCGTTCGCGAGGACGTCACCGACATCGTGCTCAACATCAAGGACATCTCGATCAAGATGCAGGGCGAAGGCCCCAAGCGCATGGTCGTTAAGAAGTCCGGCCCGGGCGTTGTCACCGCCGGCGACATCCAGACCGTCGGCGACGTCGTGGTGCTCAATCCCGACCTGCAGATCTGCACGTTGGACGAGGGCGCGGAAATCCGCATGGAGTTCACGGTCGCCGCCGGCAAGGGTTATGTCGCCGCCGAGCGTAACCGGCCCGAGGACGCGCCGATCGGCCTGATCCCGGTCGACAGCCTGTTCTCGCCCGTGCGCAAGGTCTCCTACAAGGTCGAGAACACCCGCGAAGGCCAGATCCTCGACTACGACAAGCTGACCATGACGATCGAGACCAACGGCGCGATCTCGCCGGAGGACGCGGTGGCCTATGCCGCTCGCATCCTGCAGGACCAGCTCAACGTGTTCGTGAACTTCGAAGAGCCGCGCAAGGAAGTGGCGCAGGAGATCATCCCCGATCTCGCCTTCAACCCGGCGTTCCTCAAGAAGGTCGACGAACTCGAACTGTCGGTGCGTTCGGCAAACTGCCTGAAGAACGACAACATCGTCTACATCGGCGACCTCGTGCAGAAGTCGGAAGCGGAAATGCTCCGCACCCCGAACTTCGGCCGCAAGTCGCTGAACGAGATCAAGGAAGTGCTGGCCCAGATGGGTCTGCATCTCGGCATGGAAGTGCCGGGCTGGCCGCCGGAGAACATCGACGAGCTCGCCAAGCGCTTCGAAGATCACTACTGATCGAACAACAAGCCAGAGCGCGATGATGTTTCGTCGCGCTTTTTAACGGGCGAACGCAGGCAGCCCACCTGAGCAACAAGTCCGACGAACCGTCGCGACGAATAGAAGGAATAGTTCAATGCGTCACGGCAAGGTTCATCGTAAGCTCAACCGCACCGCCGAGCATCGCAAGGCGATGTTCGCCAACATGTGCGCGGCGCTGATCAAGCACGAGCAGATCGTCACCACGCTGCCGAAGGCGAAGGAATTGCGCCCGATCGTCGAGAAGCTGGTCACCCTCGGCAAGAAGGGCGGGCTGGCCATGCGCCGCCAGGCGATCTCGGAAATGCGCGACAAGGATCAGGTCAAGAAGCTGTTCGACACGCTGGCGACCCGCTACAAGGACCGCCAGGGCGGCTACACCCGCATCATCAAGGCCGGCTTCCGCTACGGCGACAACGCCCCGATGGCCGTGATCGAGTTCGTCGACCGCGACGTCGATGCCAAGGGCCAGGATTCCGGCCCGGTGCAGGAAAAGGAAGCGGAAGCGGCGTAAGCTCCGTCTACATTCGTTTCGAAAGCGGCGTCCCCCGGGGCGCCGCTTTTTATTTGCGCATCTGACGCGCGCTGGCTGCAATTGTGATCGTATCCGCCGCTCCCGATATCGCTGTCATCAACGATGGAGATGACGGATGAAAATCGATCTTTCGGGCAAGACGGCGCTGGTGACGGGCTCCACCTCCGGTATCGGCCACGCAATTGCCAAGGGCCTCCTTGCTGCAGGCGCGGACGTGGTGATCAATGGCCGGACGCAAGCCAAGGTCGATGCCGTGGTTGCCGCGCTCGGCAAGACTGCTGACAAGGCCGGCGGCAAGGTGCGGGGTGTTGCCGCTGATGTCTCGACGGCGGCGGGATGCAAGGCCCTGGTTGCGGCGCTGCCTGATGTCGACATTCTCATCAATAACGCCGGCATCTTCGAGCCGAAGCACTTCTTCGATATTCCGGATGAGGACTGGAGCCGCTTTTTCGATATCAACGTGATGTCCGGCATCCGTTTGTCGCGCGCCTACATGCCGGGCATGCTGAAGCGGAATTGGGGCCGTATCGTTTTCATCGCCTCGGAGTCGGCGCTGATGATCCCGAAGGAGATGATCCATTACGGCATGACCAAGACGGCGCAGCTCGCCGTTTCGCGCGGTCTTGCCGAATTGACCCGGGGTACCGCTGTTACCGTCAATTCAGTGATGCCGGGGCCGACCATGTCCGAAGGCGTCGAGACTTTCGTTGCCGATCTCGCCAGGCAGAACGGCCAGTCCGAGCAGGATGCGGCCGCGCAGTTCATCAAGCAGCATCGCCCTGGATCGCTGATCCAGCGCTTTGCCAGCGTCGAGGAGATCGCCAATATGGTGATCTACGTCAGTTCGAAAGAGGCTTCCGCCACCAACGGCGCCGCGCTGCGGGCAGAAGGCGGATTGATTCAGACCATCGCGTGAGGTGCGAGATGTCGGCCTATGTTATTTCCGAAGTCGATGTGCGCGATGCGGCAAGCTTCGGGGCCTATCGCGCCACCGCCGCGAAAACGATAGCGCACTATGGCGGTCGCTATCTGGTCCGCGGCGGCGGCGCAAACTTGATCGAAGGCGGCCCGCCGCCGAAAACCATCATCGTCGTCGAATTTCCGACGATGCAACGTTTACGCGAATGGTACGCATCGCCGGAATATGCGGAGGCCCTGAAAGTGCGGCAGACGGCGCTCGATCGGCGGCTGATCTTCGTTGAGGGCGTGCCGCTGGCTTGAGGTTGCAATGCGATGTCGCGCTGAGAGCGGCGCATCAGGCGATAACTTTGCGCATTCAATGCATTGCAGTGCCGCATTCCTCTCGGAACAAGAGCGAGAAAAATCTGTTTTCCCTGCAGCCGCATTGATGCGGTTTGAGGAGGAACCAGATGAAGAAGCTATTCATGATTGCGGCGGCAGCGTCGCTGGTTGCGACGATGGCCAATGCGCAGACTACTACCGTCGAGACGACGACCGGAGCCGCTGGCGCGACAGTCCGGATCGAGCCGGAATATCGCACCCGGATCAAGAGCTATGTGACCGAGCACAAGATCCGTCCGGTGGAAACACGGGAACGGATCGTGGTTGGCGCCAAGGTGCCGACCGACGTCGAACTCGTGCCGGTGCCTTCGGATTGGGGCCCGTCAGTGACGAAGTATCGCTACGTCTACTCGAACGACCGCGTGATGCTGGTCGATCCAGGCACCCGTACCGTGGTGCATGAAATCGACTAAGGTGCTCTCGCAGCGCCATGCAAAAAAGGGCCGCCAATCGGGCGGCCCTTTTTCATTTTGCCGGATCACCAGCGACGCCAATAGCCGCCATAATACCGCGGACCATAGAATCGCGGACCGCCATAGTAGGCGTACGCCGGGCGGATCACGCGACGATAGCGAACCACAGGATAGTAGGGATCGCCGTAATACCCACCATAGTAAGCCGGCGCGTACCCGCCGTAATAGCCCGGGTAGCCGCCATAATATCCGTAACCCGGACCATAGGCGTAAGCGCTGGATGCGATGCCGCCGATTATCGCTCCCGCCAAAAGTCCGCCGGCCAAGCCTGGTCCCCATCCCCCTCCGCGCCAGTGGGCTTCCGCCGGCGATGGCGCCGTTACGGCCGTCATGCCCAGGACCGCCGCAGCAGCCAGAGCTAAAGGTGCTTTCCTCATGGACCACTCCTTTCCTTAAAGACAGACGCCAGCCACATTACATTCGAGCGAAGTTCATTCTTTTGCAAAAACAGACACTCGCTAAACACATTCGAGTGAAGTTCGTTGCCTAAGTGCCGGCTTCCAAACGGCTTTGGCGGCAGATTTAATTTTCATGAATGGGTGTTCAGGCGACGGGGAAGGAGCCGCCGTCGCGAAGCACCATTTTTTTTCACGGTCCGGAACTCGTTGCAGCGCGAGAATACTGCTCGCGCTGCGCTGCGAACATCGGCCATCACGCCAGGCGATCTTGCCGCGCGGCACGCCGTTTTCCAGCAAGCGAGCCACGGACGAGTATCGCCTCAGTCGAAATCTAGAAAACCCGGCCGGGAGGAAATTGGCGGCTGACGGCGCAGCCAGGCGAGATCGGGGACGGGGCGGGCCGTCTCCGGATTGGCGGCAAGCAGCGCCTCGATCTCGCGGGCAACGGCAAGCGTTGCGACATCGCCGCCGCGCGGGCCGATGATCTGGATACCGAACGGCAATCCGGCGCCGTCGCGGCCGGCCGGTATCGCCACCACCGGATGTCCGGCATTGGTGACGGCATAGGCCAGCGCCAGCCAGTGGAAATAGCTTTTGGTCGGCGTGCCGTCGATCATGGCTGGGTAGAGCTCCGACCACGGCCGCGGGCTGATCGTGACCGTTGGCGCGATGACAAAATCATGCGCGCCGAAGAATGTCTGCCAGCTCCGATAGAGCGCGGTCTGCAGCGACAGCGCACGCGCCACGTCGAGCGCGGAATAGCCGAGCCCCTCGGCGACATTGTCGCGAATATTGGGGCCCACCTTGTCCGGATATTTCTCGGCGAGTTCACGGTGACGCCCCAGAAATGCGACGGCGCGCAGGATGCGGAACACCTCGTCGGCATGGCTGCAGTCCGGATGGGTCCATTCGAGGCTGCGGAACGCCGATCCGAATGTCGCGAGCTTCCTCTCGAATGTCGCAGCGATGGCGCGCTCCGTCGGCGCAAATCCGAAATCGGATGTCGCTGCGATCCGCAAGGTAGCGAGATCGACCCTTGGCGGATTGCGATAGGTCGCACGTTCGGGCGTTCCGCCGGCGTGAAGGATCGCCGATAGCGGATCCCGCGCGTCGCGATCCAGCATGCAGGAAAGCATCAGGCAGGCGTCCGATACATTTCTCGCCATTGGTCCAAGCTGTGAGATTTGCAGCCATGCCATGTTGCGGCTGTTGCTGGCGATCAGCCCGGGCGAGGGGCGGAAGCCGACGACACCGCAAAACGCGGCGGGGTTTCGCACCGAACCTCCGGTATCCGACCCAGTCGCGATCGGCACCATGCCGGTGGCAAGCGCGACCGCCGATCCGCCGGACGAGCCGGCGGCGGAACGCTCGGGATCGAACGGGTTGCCGGTGGCGCCATGAAGCGCGTTGCGGGTGTTGCCGCCGGCGCCCCATTCGGGGACGTTGGTCTTGCCGATGACGATCGCGCCCGCGCGCTTGAGCATCGCAACGATAGCTTCATCCTCGGCCGCGATGTTGTCCGTGAACAGCACGCTGCCAAAACTCGTCGGCAGCCCCTTGGCGTCTATCAGGTCCTTCACCCCGAGCGGAAGCCCGTGCAGCGGGCCGAGCGCATCGCTGCGCATCACGGCAGCCTCGCTCTCCCGCGCCGTTGCGCGCGCGGACTCGAACGAGCGCGCAATGACCGCATTGACGGCGGGATCGATCTCCTCGATCCGCCGGATGCAACTGTCCATCAGTTCGACCGGCGAAAGCTTGCGCTCGCCGATCAGCGCCCGGGCCGTTACCGCGGGCAGATCGCACGGCTCGGTCATGTCGGGATTACTCTTCCTTGATCCCGCCCTTGAGGGCCAGTTCTTTCATCTCCGCGGTTTCCTTGGCGATGAAACCCGGCCAGTCCGAATAACGCTTGAAGCCGGCTTCGTATCCGACCTTCTTAAAGCGCTCGATCACCGCAGGGCTTGCGATCGCCTCTTCCAGCACCGAGGTCAGCCGATCGCGAATGGCCGGCGGGACTCCCTTCGGCACGACCACGGTACCCCAGGAGACAAGGTCGATATTGGGATAACCGAGTTCGGCGAGCGTCGGAACGTCGGGGAGGAACTGCGAGCGCTTGGCGGAGAACACCGCCAGCGGGCGAACCGTGCCGGCTTCTATTTGCGGCCTGATCGCGATCACGGTATCGACGTGGTACTCGATGTGCTTACCAATCAGGTCGTTCATCGCCGGCGCGCTGCCCCTGTAGGGCAGGTGCACCATCTTGATGCCGGCACTCGATTTGAACAGCTCGCCGGCAAAATGCGAAATGGTCGCCACGCCAAAGGAAGCCAGCGATAGCTTGTCTGGATTGGCCTTGGCCGCCGCAACCAGCGCAGCAACGTCCTTGATCGGATTGTCGCGATTGGTGACCAGCACCATCGTTATGGTGCCGGTCTGGGCGATCGGCTCGAAATCCTTCGCGCTGTCATACGGCACGTTCTCCTTCACCGCATTCTGCAAGGTGAAGGTCGAATTCGAGCTGGAGAACAGGGTGTAGCCATCGGGAGCCGCGATGGCGACCTCCTTGGCGGCGATCGTGGTGCCGCCGCCGGGGCGATTGATCACGATGACGGGCTTGCCCAGACGGGTCTCGAGCTCGCCGGCAAGGATGCGCCCGACGACGTCGGAGGCGCCGCCCGCCGGAAAGGGCACGATCAACTGCAGCGGTTTTTCGGGGTAGCTACCTTGCGCTGTTGCGATCGAGGCACAGCCCACCACACAGGCCGACGCTATCGCGGCCGTCAGAAACATCCGTATCATGTCGAAACAGGTCTCCTGTCTTCCGTGTCCCCGGCAATTCGCGCCGGGTTTTCGGCGACAGCCATCCCGGATCGATGGAGCAGCGTCCCTTGAATCGACGTCCCGATCAACCCTGTTGTTGGGCCTCCTGCCACCCTCTAGCCGGGGAGGGCGCCACATTTTCCATAAGTCCGCAGCACAACCTCTGCGTCCCTCAAGCTGATTTGTGCAGATGGCGATGCTCGGGGAAATACCATCGCATGACGTGTCGCAGACTGTCGGAATCTCCGCGCGCCCAGTTGCGCATGATCTCGCAGCCGAACGAGATCGCAGTGATGGGTCTTGCCCCCGCCTGAATCATTCGGTCAAACGCACGCGTGTGTGCGGTCGGCGAGATGCCGCCCACAGCGTCGGCAACCGGATACACCTCGTAGCCTTCGGCCAGCATGTCGAGGGTCGGAAAGGCCAGGCAGACTTCGGTCCAAAGCGCGGCGATGACCACCTTGCGCCGCCCCGTGCCTTGGACGGCCTTGCGGAAGTCCTCGTCCTCCCAGGCATTGACGCCCGTGCGGTCGATCTCTTCCACTCCCGGCAGAGCCTCGCGGATCGCCGGAATCGTGCCTTCGTTCACGCCCATGCCTACCGCGACCGTCGAGAGCACCACGGGGATACTGTAGGCCTGAGCGAGTTTGCACAGCGCAACCACGTTGAGGGTGATCTCCTCACGGGAGGATGAGGTCACGGTCGAATACTGCTCAGGCTGGTAGTCGATCAGGACCAGAACGCAGTTTTGCGGGGTCAGAAGATGATCGGCCTTGGGGTCGCGGACGGGCTCGGGCTGGGTCTTTGTCTTTGCCACGTTGTTCTCCTTCGAGTCGAAGTGAAGCAGTCGTCATTGATGATCTAACCTGTATCAGACCCAATCATATAGCGGTCGCGGTTTCATCCTCTCCGGTGCGCCATTGCACTCGCGACCAGCATTCCGTGATCGACCGCCATCAAATCCGCCTGCTACCATCCCTCCAGCACGATCTTGCCCCGCGATTTGCCTGACTCTAGCAATGCGTGCGCCCGCTTCAGATTGGCCGCGTTGATGGTGCCAAAAGTCTGGTCAAGGGTGGTGCGCAGCACGCCTTTGTCGATCATATCTGCCACATCGTTGAGCAGATGATGCTGAGCGATCATGTCAGCCGTCTGGAACGACGAGCGCGTGAACATCGATTCCCAATGGATCGAGACCGCCTTGCCCTTGAAGGCAGAGACCGTGAATTCCGGGGGATCGTCGATCAGGCCGAACTTGCCTTGCGGCGCGATAAAATCGGCGATCGCCTTGTAGTGCTGGTCGGTGAAGGTGAGGCTCGCGACCAGGGCGACCGGCGGCACTTTCAGCTTCTCGGTCTGCTCCTTCATCGGTTTGGAATGGTCGATCACGGCATGCGCGCCGAGGTCGAGGCACCATTTTTGCGACTCGGGGCGCGTGGCGGTGGCGACGACCGTCAGGCCGGTGAGGCGGCGCGCGAGCTGGATCAGGATCGAACCGACGCCACCGGCGCCGCCGGTGATCAACAGCGTGCGCGGATCGACGCTCTTCCCCGGCACGGCGCCGAGTCGGTCGAACAGCAACTCCCAAGCGGTGATCGAAGTGAGCGGCAGCGCGGCGGCCTGCGCGAACGATAGCGATTTCGGCTTCTTGCCGACGATCCGTTCGTCGACCAGATGAAATTCCGCATTGGTGCCCTGGCGCAGGATCGACCCGGCGTAAAACACTTCATCACCCGGCTTGAACAGGGTTACGTCGGGACCTACGGCATCGACGATGCCGGCGGCGTCGTAGCCGAGGATTTTGGTCTCGCCCTCGGGCGGGGCGGCGCGCTTGCGGACCTTGTAGTCGACCGGGTTGGCCGAGATCGCCTTGACGGCGACCCTGACGTCGCGACCCTTCGGTTCCGGCTTTGCGGTTTCGAAATCGAATAGCGATTGCGCGTCCTCGATGGGGAGCGATTTTTTGTAGCCGACGGCTTTCATGTCCGTGCCCTCCTGGTTGCCTGATTTAGCGATTAGGGCCTAACTGTCGCGCTAGCATCAACTTGGCAAGTACTGTAAATTCGGGGAACTAGTCCCTGTTTGTATACTATTGGGAAAAATCCATGAAACGGCGGAATTTTGCCCACCGGCCGGGTTGCGCGGTCGAAGCGACGCTTGACCTGATCGACGGCAAGTGGAAGGGCGTGATCCTGTTCCACCTGCAGGCCGGGACCCAGCGCTTCGGGGAGTTGCGGCGGCGGATGCCGGGGATTACCCAGCGCATGCTGACCAAGCAGCTTCGGGCGCTCGAGGACGACAAGCTCGTGGTTCGCAAGGTCTATGCCGAGGTGCCGCCGCGGGTGGAATACACGCTGTCGGACATTGGCGAGAGCCTGCGGCCCGTGATCGAGACGCTGCGGGCGTGGGGCGAGGGCCATCAGGAACGGCTATCCTGCGGGCCTGCGCCCGACGCCGTCGAAACGCCCGATCGCGCGGCCTGACTGGCCGGTATTGTGTCCCACTTTATCTTCTCTCGTTGCCGCCGCGCGACTATATGTGTGGCGCCAAATTCCAGGATTTTCGCATGAATTTGATCCGCTCCTTCGCCCTGCTGCTGGTTGCAGCAGTCGTTGCAACACCAGCGCTGGCGCAGGACCGGCGCGTGCCGGCCTCGGGCGCCGAGCTCCGGCTGTCCTACGCGCCGATCGTGCAGCGCGCGCAGCCGGCAGTGGTGAACGTCTATGCCGCGAAGACTGTGCAGAACCGAAATCCGCTTTTGGACGACCCGGTCTTCCGCCGCTTCTTCGGCGTGCCCGGCCAGCAGCCCGAGCAGATGCAGCGCTCGCTCGGATCGGGCGTGATGGTCGATCCGGCGGGGCTTGTGGTCACCAACAACCACGTCATCGAGGGCGCCGATCAGGTCAAGATTTCGCTGGCCGACAAGCGCGAGTTCGAGGCCGAGATCGTGCTCAAGGACAGCCGCACCGATCTGGCCGTGCTGCGCGTGAAGGACGGCAGGGAGAAATTCGCCACGCTGGAGTTCGCCAATTCGGATGAACTGCTGGTCGGCGACGTCGTGCTCGCGATCGGCAATCCCTTCGGCGTCGGCCAGACCGTCACCCACGGCATCGTTTCGGCACTGGCCCGCACCAAGGTCGGCATCACCGACTACCAGTTCTTCATCCAGACCGACGCTGCGATCAATCCCGGCAATTCCGGCGGTGCGCTGGTCGACATGACCGGCAAGCTCGTCGGTATCAACACCGCGATCTTCTCGCGCTCCGGCGGCTCGCAAGGCATCGGCTTTGCGATCCCGGCCAACATGGTGCGCGTGGTCGTGGCGTCCGCCAAGAGCGGCGGCAAGGCCGTCAAGCGGCCGTGGCTGGGCGCGAAACTGCAGGCGGTGACGCCCGAAATCGCCGAGACGCTCGGGCTGAAACTGCCGAACGGCGCCTTGGTCGCCAATGTCGCGCCGAACAGTCCGGCTGCCCGCGCCGGGCTGAAGCCTTCGGATCTGATTGTTGCGATCGAAGGCCAGACGATCGACGAGCCTAACGCGTTCGACTACCGCTTCGCTACAAGGCAGCTCGGCGGCGCTGCGCAGATCGACGTGCAGCGCGCCGGCAAGACCGTGAAACTGACGGTGCCGCTGGAGACCGCCCCCGACACCAACCGCGATGAAATCGTGCTCACCGCGCGCTCGCCGTTCCAGGGCGCCAAGGTCGCCAATATTTCGCCGGCGATTGCCGACGAGCTGCATCTGGATTCCCAGACCGAGGGCGTCGTGGTGATCGATCTCGCCGATGGCGGCACTGCGGCCAGCGTCGGGTTCCAGAAGGGCGACATCATCCTTGCGGTCAACAGCCAGAAGATCGCCAAGACCAGCGACCTCGACAAGGCGTCGAAAGTATCGTCGAGGCTCTGGCGCATCGTCGTGGTGCGCGGCGGCCAGCAGATCAACGTGACGCTGGGCGGATGAGCCCGAAACAACCGCGCGAGGCGACCAACCTCTTCGCCGCGGCGGGGATGGAGCAGGATGCGCCGCATCCGCTGCCCGACCGGCTGCGCCCGCGCACGCTCGCCGACGTCGTCGGCCAGGATCATATCCTTGGTGCCGACGGCGCGCTGACGCGCATGCTGGCCACGCGCACGCTGGGCTCGCTGGTGTTCTGGGGGCCGCCCGGCACCGGCAAGACCACGGTGGCACGGCTGCTGGCTGATGCCACCGAACTGCATTTTGAGCAGATTTCGGCCGTGTTTTCCGGCGTCGCCGACCTCAAGAAGGTGTTCGACGCGGCGCGCGCCCGCCGCGAGATGGGCAAGGGCACGCTGTTGTTCGTCGACGAGGTGCATCGTTTCAACCGCGCCCAGCAGGATTCGTTTCTGCCCGTGATGGAAGACGGCACCGTGGTGCTGGTCGGCGCCACCACGGAAAACCCGTCGTTCGAACTCAACGCCGCGCTTCTGTCACGGGCGCGGGTGCTGGTGTTTCATTCGCTCGATGCCGCCGCGATCGAAAAACTGTTTGCGCATGCCGAAAAGATCGAGGGCCGGAAACTGCCGCTCGATCCGGAGGCGCGCGCCGTGCTGGTGCGGATGGCCGATGGCGACGGTCGCGCCGCGCTGACGCTGGCCGAAGAGGTCTGGCGCGCCGCGCGCAAGGATGAAATCTTCAACGCCGCGCAGTTGCAGGAAATTTTGCAGCGCCGCGCGCCGATCTACGACAAATCCGCCGACGGCCATTACAATCTGATCTCCGCGCTGCACAAATCGGTGCGCGGCTCCGATCCGGATGCGGCGCTGTATTATCTCGCGCGCATGCTGGATGCCGGCGAGGATCCGCTGTTCCTGGCACGGCGCGTGGTGCGGATGGCGGTCGAGGATATCGGCCTTGCCGATCCTCAGGCGCTGGTGATCTGCAATGCCGCCAAGGATGCGTTCGATTTTCTTGGGTCTCCCGAAGGCGAACTCGCGATCGCGCAGGCCGTGATCTATCTCGCCACCGCGCCGAAATCGAACGCCGCCTACAAGGCCTTTGGGGCTGCGATGCGGACGGCGAAGGAGGGCGGATCGCTGCTGCCGCCAAAACATATTCTCAATTCACCGACCAAACTGATGAAGTCGGAAGGCTATGGCTCCGGCTATGAATACGACCACGACGCGCCGGACGCCTTCTCCGGGCAGGACTACTTTCCGGAAGCGCTGGGGCGGCAGACCTTCTACGATCCGCCAGATCGCGGCTTCGAGCGCGAAATCCGCAAGCGGCTGGATTACTGGGCGAAGTTGCGAAGGGAACGTGAGCGCGAATGAACAGTTTCGGGAACTATCTTGTACAGACCATTCGCGCCACGGCCTTTGTGGCGGCGCTGGCGTCCACGCTTGCGGCTGCTGCCGAGACCGTCGAGGTCGTGCCGGGCGTGCAAGTGACGAAGCGGACGTATTCCGCGCCGGTCAACGAGCAGCCATTTTTTGGATTCGCGGTCAAGAGTCCGGAGGAGAAGGCCGCTGATGAAAAATTTGTAGACGCCATCGTGGGAGCCGCCGGCTCGCGTGAAAAGGCTTTCGACGAAACGACGATGCGTGGCTGGAGAGCGATAAATACCGGCAAGATCAAGGAAGCCGCGGTGCGATTTAATCAGGCGTTTCTCATTTTGCCTGAACAGAGCCGCGTCTATCATGGCTTCGCGGTGGTTGCCCAAGCGCGATTCAATGACCTGGATGCCGCGGACGAGTTCTTCCGGATCGCGCTGGAGCGGCCCAACCCGGTAAAGGCCCTCAAGGCCGATTATGGCCGCTTCCTGCTGGTCGCCAAACGACCGCGTGATGCGCAGTCCGTGCTGGAACAGGCGGTCAAGGACGCGCCGGATTTTGGCGACGCCTGGACCAATCTCGCCTGGGCGCGCTTCCAGAATGGCGACGCGGCGGCGGCCTGCGCGGCGGCGGAGGAGGCTGCCAAGCACCGTCCGTCCAACAATTCCATGGGCGATCTGACGGCGGTCAGAAACGTCGCCCAGTGTAAATAGCTCGAGTGCAAATAGCTCAAGCCGCTTAGACTAGCCGGGCGACGCGGTTGTCATGCCGCAGCCGAAACGGCGCATCAGCAGTGCCGCTGAACCGCGCCGTTCGCTGCAACGTCTTTCGCGTCAAGCCGACCTTACTTCGTAGACACGAATGCTCGAAATGTAGGGGTTGCCTTGGGCCATCTTCTCGGCGTCGTCGAGATTTGCCGCGTTGACGATCGTGAAGCCGGTGATGGAGTCGGGCCCGAGCGGAAGGTCCTTCGTTCCGCCCTTCGAGATTTCGCGACCACTGCTGAAGCCGCCCGTGTCAACGGTATGCGGCTTGGTTGCTTCAAACCATTTGCCCCAGGCGGCCATGATTTCCGGGGTAGGCTTCTCAAATCCGTAATGCAACAGCACAAATTTCTTCACGTGCGACTCCTTTTCACCGGTTGGGGCATTTGCTTTCTCTTTGGAGGCTTCGCCTTGGGCACGATGGCCTCGGCATAGCGCAGCGAAAGATCGATCCAGGATGCGCGCCTGCGCGGGTCGGTTAGCAGTTCGCCGGGCAATCGCACATATTCACGCATCGGCCGGCCCGGCATGGGCTCGAAGGGCCGTTCGCCGAATTCGGCGCTGAACCGGGCGCGATCCTTCTCCGATAGCCGTATGATGAAATCGTTCTGATGCAGCCCGATAAAGAGGTTTCCGTTGGCGAAGGCCGCCGGGTAGCCGAACATCTTGCGGCGGGAAACGCTTGTGCCTGACGGAACCGACTTCTCGAACAGATCGATCAGCGACTGCGGTGATTTCGTCCAGGCCACCGGTCCCTCCTGTCAGTTTGCAGCGGGCGCGATCCGCCGGCGATCCGCGAGGTCGAACAGAAGGGGAAGCTTGCGTACGAGCGCGATTGCGCCGCTTACGGTGGCGCGCTTCGCCTCAATCGCGTCCTGAAGCGATACGCTCATTCCGACAATCTGCAGCACCGCGTCGAACGGGGCTTCCAGCGTCCCCTTGCAATCGGTGAGGCCTCTCTGAATCGTTGTTCCGACGCTGCTGCCCGCGACGGTGAAGCCGGCCGATTTCTTGCCATGGGTGACCACGAGGCCGACCCTGATTTCCGGCACGGGTGAGCGCTTCGCAATGGCATCAAGGCCGAGCAGCACCCAATCCGGCTCGAACGTGTCGCCCGGCACCGGCGGAAACAGGAAGCGGCCGCCCCAGCGGATCAACTCCCGGATCGCGGGCTGAATCTCCCGGCCGATCTCCGTCAGCTCGTACACCTGTGCATTGACCGGAGGCGGCAAGACGGTCCGCCGCACGACGTTGCATTCGGTCAGGGCGGTGAGGCGCGTTGTCAGCAAGGTTGGGCTCATGCCGTCAAGATGATCTAGGAGATCGCCAAATCGCTTCGGCCCGAGAAGAAGCTCCCGAATGATCAGGAGAGTCCAACGCTCGCCGATGATTTCCGCCGCGCGGGCAAGTGCGCAGAATTGCGGATAGTGAAGGTTGCTCATGCCTCTAGGCTGGTGTCCTCCGCATCATCTTCGGTAGGCAAGCGCGATCAATGGACCCACGATGGCGAATTGCAGGATCGTGAACGCGGTTTCGAGCAGCACATAGTCCGGCACGGAAACCATCACATTCTTGGCTCCGACCGCGAGTGTGGTGAATGACCACGACAGCAGGCCCGCGCCAAGACCATACAAGAGCCCGTCCTTCACGAAGGAGCCGCTGCCTTGGGTGAATACGCGCGGGAACAACCACGAGAAGATCGCGCCCTGGATGATCATCGAAGCCAGTCCGAAGGCAATCACCGGCTCGTCGCGATAGATCTGGAGCGCGTGGTACTTCTGCTCGAACAGGACGAGATGCCAGACGAAGGCGATCGGAAAGGACGGAAGCAGATAGGCGGCAAAGCCAAGCCAAAAGCTGCGGACGCCGGTTGGGCGGGCGACATCGGATGCTGCTGACATCGGAGGCTCCAGCTTACTACATTTTTTATAGTACATACTATAAAATCTGGAGTCAATATTCGTGGCAGCTGTAACGGCGTTCCGGGCGCAAGGCCGTAATGCGCCCTGAATTCCGTCGCTATTTCCCTGTCTTCACGAAATCCAGGATCTGATCGGTCAGGCGCGTGTCGGCGGTGTTGATCGAATACACCTCCGACATGTGGCTGTGCTGCGGCAGCAGGAAAGTGCGCGCGCATCCGCCGGCGCGTTTGCAACTCGCCTCTTTCGCGAGATCGAATTGCAGCACGAAGCCTTCCGGATCAAGTTCAGCGGCGGCTATCATTAGGGGGATATCCGTTGTTGCCAAACCGGACAGCGAGGACCGTTCGGCGTAGCGCGCGGGATCGGCCCCGAAATAGGCGCGCCCGGTATCGGCGAGCGGTGTCGCGGTCAGGTCGTAAATTCCCGAGAGCATGATCGCGCCGGCGAGGCCGCCACCCTTCACCTTGTGGAATTCGGGATGTGAGACATAGTTTGCGACGTGAACCGCGCCGGCGGAATGTCCCATCAGGTAGATGCGCGCGGGATTGCCGCCACGCTCGCCGATCTTGTCGGTGATCCACTTGACCGCGGCGGCGATATCCTCGGTGCCCGCCGGCCAGGGTGCCAGTGGCGCGAGCCGATAGGTGACGTTGACGCCGACGAAGCCGTTCCTTGCGGCCCATAGCATGATGTTGTCGTAGAACGGGCTGATCGGTGTGGTCCGCTTGTTGCCGCCGACGAAGGCGCCGCCGTGGACAAAGATCAGCACCGGCCGGGCCGATGTCACGTTATCCGGTGCGAAGATATCGAGCAGATTGCGATCTGCGGGACCGTATTTAACGTCCCGCTCGACCTTGACGTCCTGATACGGCTCTTTTTCCTGCAGCGGCGCGTAGAGCTCTACCGTCTTGGGTGGGTCGATGACGCGGCCGAGTTCCAGGAGCTTCCAGGCCAGATCCTCCGGCATCTGCGCCCACGCCGTGCTAGCGACCATTGCCGCCAGAACGGTCAAAGCCGATCTTGGTAATTTCATCCGGACTACCCCACGTTTCTTGGTTGTTTGGCCTAACTTGGCCGATCCGGCCCCTGATTTGTACTGAATTCGCCGTGACGATTCGCTGCTTTTGCGCTACCCAACCGCATAACTTTCGGAGCCGCAGCCACATGAGCCGACGCGTCAAGAGACCTCTCCGCCCCGCGGGCGATCGCCCCAAGGGTGCGCGTCCGTATCGGGGTTCGCAGGCCGAGCGGGCCCCGGCACATCGCGCGGGCGGAAAGCCAGCGGCGCGGTTTGCGGCCTCGCCACTCCGTGCTTCAAAGCCTTTTGTCGCCGAGCCGGCGAAGGTCGCGCCCGAGCCGCCGCCGCTCCCGACCAAGGTCCAGACCGTCGTCGTCACCGCGGACGAGAACAACATGCGCGTCGATCGCTTCCTCGAGGCGCGCTTTCCTGGGTTGTCGTTCTCCCACATCCAGCGCATCGTTCGCAAAGGCGAATTGCGCGTCAACGGCAAGCGCGCCGACAGCAAGGACCGGCTCGAGGAGGGGCAGAGCGTTCGCATTCCGCCGCTGAAGCTCGAAACGCCGAAAGGCGCGGGCCCGCTGTCCGAAGCCGCCACCAAAACACTGAAGGCGCTGAAGGAGATGATCATCTTCGAGGATGCCGACGTCATGGTGCTGAACAAGCCCGCGGGGCTTGCCGTGCAGGGCGGCTCCGGCATCACGCGAAATGTCGACGACATGCTGGAGGTGATGCGCGACGCCAAGGGACAGAAGCCGCGGCTGGTGCACCGGCTGGACCGGGAAACGTCGGGCTGTCTGCTGATCGCGAAAACCCGCTTCGCCGCGACCGCCTTGACCGGCTCGTTCCGCCACCGTTCGGCGCGAAAAATCTACTGGGCGCTGGTGGCCGGCGTGCCGAAGCCGAAGCAGGGCCGCATCTCGACCTACCTCGCCAAGGAAGAGAGCGAGGAAGACAGCATCATGCGGGTTGCAAAACACGGCGACGAGGGCGCCAGCCACGCGGTGACCTACTATGCCGTGGTCGAGACCTCCGCCCAAAAACTCGCCTGGGTGTCGCTGAAGCCGGTCACCGGGCGAACCCATCAATTGCGCGCCCATATGGCCCATATCGACCACGCCATCGTCGGCGATCCCAAATATTTCAACAAGGAGAACTGGGCGCTGCCGGGCGGCCTGCAGAACCGGCTGCATCTGTTGGCGCGGCGGATCGTGATCCCGCATCCGCGCGGCGGCGTGATCGACGTCAGCGCGCCGCTGCCGCCGCACATGCTGCAATCCTGGAATTTGCTGGGACTGGAGCACGACCGGTTCGATCCGATCGAGAACGCGCCGGAGGAATAACACAGATACGTGACGCGCGGGTCTGCGCAACAACTGTCAAACCGGTAGCGCACGCATCAGGTATTGTCGGCTGTGTTATTCAATTGAGGGCTCCGCATGACTGGATATCTGCTCCGCGCCGCGCTTGTCTATTGCCTTCTTGCGGCGGCCATCGGCATCGGCACTACAGCCAATGCGCAGACCCTCGCCCTTGTGGGCGGCAAGGCGTACGCGTCGCCTGACGCCGTTCCGCTCGACGATGCGGTCATCGTCACGACCAACGGCGTCATTACTGCAATCGGCAGCCGCAACGAAGTTCAAATTCCCTCGGATGCGAAGGTCATTGACTGCACCGGAAAGACTGTTGTTGCGGGCTTCTGGAACAGCCACGTCCATTTCACGCAAGCCGTCTGGAAGAACGCGGGCTCTGCACCCGCCGCGCCGTTGCAGGAGCATATGCGGGAGATGCTGACGCGGTGGGGTTTTACGACGGTGTGGGACGTTGGTTCCGACCCGAGCGATACCTTGCCGTTGCGACGGCGGATCAACTCGGGCGAGGTGCTGGGTCCAGACATCCATACGGCGGGCAGCATCTTTCCGAGGGGCGGTCATCCCGCCTATCTGCCGCCGGAGATGCAACTCCCCGAAGCCGCCACGCCCGACGAAGCTGCGCAAATGACGCGCGGCTATCTGCGGGCCGGCCTGGACGGTATCAAACTGTTCACCGGCTCCTACAAGGGGGAGGACAAGCCGGTCGTCAACATGGACGTGGCCGTTGCCAAGGCCGCGGTCGATATCGCGCACGCGCAGGGGAAGCCGGTGTTCGCGCATCCCCAGAATACGGCCGGTGTTGAGGCCGTGATCGCCGCCGGGGTCGACGTGATGGCGCATACCGTCGCCAGGCAGCCGGGCTATCCTCCCGAGCAGCTCGCGCGCTTCAAGCAGCAGGGGATTGCGCTGACGCCGACATTGTCCCTGTTTGCGAAGCTGCCGTTGCCGCCCGAGATCGTCGCGCGCATCGTCGACAACATTGTCGGCCAGCTCAAGAGCTTCTCCGAGAGCGGCGGTACGGTTCTGTTCGGAACCGACGTCGGCTACATCCAGCTCTACGACACTACGCTCGAATATGAGCTGATGCACCGTGCGCTGTCGGAACGCCAGATCCTGGCGTCGCTGACGACCAATCCCGCGCAGTATTTCAAGGCCGCGAAGAAGGGCCGGGTCGAGAAGGGGTTTGACGCCGACGTCGTGGTGCTAGACGGCGATCCCGTTGCCGACGTCAAGAACCTGGCCAGGGTTGCCTACACCATCCGGGCCGGCAAGGTGATCTATCAAAAGCTCTGAAGTCAGCGGAACCCGGCACAGCCCATTGCCGGATCCAAAATCGCAAGTAGTTTCCGCAACGGCCTCATCGGCTTTATTTGCATTCCCCGATATCGTATTGTCGGGGCTGGATTATTCATCGACTGCCGGAAGCCGAGACCCGCATGCGTGAACTATTCGATGAAGTCGCCGGACATTCGCCGCTCGATCCGGAGGAGGCGGTGCGACGCGCCACGCGCACTCCCCGGCGCAAGCGCTTCTACAAGGAGGCCGGCACGGCCGTGGCCGATGGCGGGTTTGCCGTCACGCTCGACGGCAAGCCGATCCGCACGCCTTCCGGCCGGCAGGTCGTCGCGCCGGCCAGCGCCATCGCGGAAGCGATCGCCGCGGAATGGAATGCCCAAGGCGAGACCATCGATCCCCTGACCATGCCGCTGACGCGCTTTGCCAACAGCGTCGCCGAGATCACCGATCGCGTCGATGCCGTGGCCGACGATGCCGCAAAATACCTCGGCACGGATTTGCTGTTCTATCGCGCCGGCCATCCCGAGGCGCTGGTCGCGCGCGAAGCCGCGCATTGGGACCCGGTACTGTCCTGGGCCGCGAACGAACTCGGCGCCCATTTCATCCTGTCCGAGGGCATCGTGCATGCCGCCCAGCCGCCGCAGGCGATCAAGGCCGCCCGCGGCGTGTTTCCGGCCGACCCCTGGTCGGTGGCCGCCCTGCATGTGGTGACGACGCTGACGGGCTCGGCGCTACTGGCGCTGGCGCTGCTGCACGGCGTCCGCGATCCCGATCAGGTCTGGGCGGCTGCCTATGTCGATGAGGACTGGAACGCCGAAAAATGGGGCGTGGACGAGGAGGTGGCGGCCCGCCGGGCCGCCCGGCTGGTCGATTTCCGGGCCGCGGTGCGCATTCTCAAGGAATTGAATCCCGGCGCGCCTTCCTCGCGCTGAGATCGGCTTCCGCCCACCGCGAATCGGGGCGATGTGCTAGTATAAGTTGCACGTATCGGCATGGTGACGGCGCATTGTCTGGACAATCGCGCGTCGTATTGGGTTTGCGTCTTGCTTTGGCAGGTGCGGCAACCTCAAGACGAAACGATTGTTGCCGCGAGTTGCGCTCATCAAAATTGTTGACCGCGGATCTGCGAATGACCGTTTTCAAACCGGGAAATCTCGTGGTGCTGAAATCCGGCGGTCCGGTCATGACCGTGGATGCGGTGAACACCGATATTTTCGATGACAACAAAGTCACGGGGATCGTCTGCGTCTGGTTTGTCGGCGAGAAGCTTCAGCGCGTACGGTTCGGACAGGATGCGATCGAACCCGCACGGTTGCAGAAGAACTCTTCAAGGAAACGAAAGGCGCGTTTGGGGGAGGTCGCCGGCGAATACAAGATGGTTCTTGATGAGATGGTCGCCGCCATGAACACCCCGGCGGATACCGGGGGTGAAGTTTCAAGCAAGATGGCCAAACGGCCAAAGTCCGCAAACACCGTTGTTGAACAACCGGAGACCGCACAGGCTCCCAAGGGTGTCGCTGCCTGACGGCGCGCAAGTGGAACTGCCGCTACTAACGGGCCCGAAAGGGCAGAGTATTAACGAGAGGTTTACGACGCCTGGTTAGTCTGCAGTCTGGCCGAGACCTCATGACATGGCGATATCAATCAATCCCGTTCTCCCGGTGCTATCAGCCCAAGAGGCTGGCGGCATTGCGCCCGAGCTCGTGCTGCAGCCGGGGAGCGTGGTCAACGCGCAGGTCCTGAAGGTGTTGTCCGCCAATCTGGTGCGGATTGCGATCGCCAGCCTCTCGATCGACGTGGCCTCGGAAATTCCGTTGCAGCAGGGCCAGAACCTGCAGCTTGCGGTCATGCAGAGCAAGGATGGCGGCATCCGCCTCGCATTGCTGGGGCAGGGCGGCGATGCCGCGGCCGACGCCATCATTTTGTCACCCGATGCGCTGGCCGATGCCGCAGCCAATCGGCCGGCCATCGTGTCACCGAAAAATGTGCTGACGCCGCTGGAGCGCATAGCCGTCTCCGCAGCCGCGCAGGCCGCGGTCACCGAACAGGACAGTCTGGCGCCGTTGTTTTCCAATCTCGGCGCGGCGGTTTCCTCCAGCAACCTGCCGCCAAAATTGCAGGCGGCGATCGCGCAGGTGCTGGCGCAACAGACCAGCCTCGATCAGAACCTCGACGGCGGCGACATCAAGACCGCGTTCCAGAAATCCGGAATCTTCCTCGAGGCGTCGCTGGCGGCGGGTTCAGTTCCCCCGAGCGGCGTTCCCGATCTCAAGGCCGCGCTGATCGTGCTTCGCCAGACGCTGCAGTCGGCGCTTGGCAGTAACGCAACGCCGGCGACACCGGCCGGGGCGCAACAAGCCGCGCCGCCACAGGCCGCCGCCGCGAACCTTGCACCGTCTGCGTCGCCCAATCTCGATATGCCGGAAATCCTGCTGCCGCAGGCACGGTTGCCGGCCGCCGAAAACCTCGCGCTGGCCGGCCAGGCCGCCCGCAGTCCGCTTGCGGCGGTGCTCGACGCCGGACCTTCGGCCGGCGCGACCTTGAACCTGCTGCAGGAAGCGCTGCAGGAGCTTGGCACCCCGGCGCGGATAGCCGCCACGCCGAAAGACGTTCGAGGCAGCGACGTGGCCTTCCACACCAACACGCCGCCGCCACCCGTCCGCGGCGCGCTTCCGGCCGCGCAGCCGATTGCATCGCCGACGCTTGCGCCGCATGCGCCGCTCGAAGCAACCGCGCATCATCTGCTCGATGACACCGATGCCGCCATCGCGCGGCAAACCCTGCTGCAGGTGGCGTCCTTGCCTGATCGTATCGACACTTCGGCGCCGAAGGCCGACATGAATGCGCCGCGCTGGAATTTCGAAATTCCGTTCGCGACGCCGCAGGGCACGGCGATGGCGCAGTTCGAGATTTCCCGCGATGGCGGCAGCGAGGAAGTCGAGGCCGCCAAACGGGTGTGGCGGGCGCGATTTTCGCTCGACGTCGAGCCGGCCGGCCCGGTTCATGCGCTGATATCGCTCATGGGCGAAAAGACCTCGGTGCGGATCTGGGCGGAACGGCCGGTGACGGCGGAGCAACTGCGCGACGGCGCATCCGACCTGAGCCAGGCGCTGAGCCGGGCCGAATTGCAGCCCGGCGATATCGTGATCCGCGACGGCGCGCCGCCGCAGCTCGCGCGCGCCGCCCGTGCCGGCCATTTTCTGGACCGCGCGCTATGAGCGTCGATACCAAAAGCAAGCTTGCGGTCGCGCTGCACTATGACAAGACCGGCGCCCCGCGGGTCGTGGCAAAGGGCAAGGGCGTCATCGGCGCGAAGATCATCGAACTCGCCAAGGCCCACGACATTCCGATCGAGGAGAACGAGGTGCTGGCGGGCGCGTTGTCCCATGTCGAGCTCGGCGAAGAAATTCCGCCGGAGCTCTACAAGGCGGTCGCCGAAGTGCTGATCTTCGTGCTGCGCCTGTCGGGCCGCGTGCGCTAGCTTCGCGCGAAACCGCGTCAGTCGAGGTCCCATGTGCGCGGCTGCAGCAGTTCGGCCGGCGGCTTGACTTCGTCGATCGCGACCGGGCGCCGGACGATGCGCGTTGCGGTCCACGTGCCCCGGTAGATCCTGGAGCGATGGTCTTCTTTGAGCATGATGCCGTCATCTGTGAAACACGCACTCGTGCTGGCATCGGCCATTCCGGGAGTCATGTCGAACCAGCGGCAGCGTTCGCCGAGGACGGTATCGTAGCGGTCGCTGGGAACAGGCTGGAAGGTGTGGACGGGCTTCGCGCGTTCGGAGTCGGGCCTCGCGATTGTGAGTTCCTCTTCCACGTCGGCCCCGCCGCTCTTGTACGTCAAGCGCATCCGGATTGAATCATGGGAAATCTCGATCTTCCGCTGTGTGCCTGCGATCACTTCCTTGAATAGCCACGGGCCAGCCCGGCGCGTCGTGCGAACGGTAGGCGAAGCCGGGTTCGATCCGTCCGGAAGTATCCTTTCTTCCGAAAGCTCCATGACCGTCTCATGCTCTGCCGCCGTCGAGCTCGCGGAGTCCTTTCGGTCCCACCAGTTCAGCGCCAGCAGCGCGCGCGGCAGCCGGGCGTCCTCGGCTGCAACCGGCCGACGCTCGACCCGGATCGCCTCGGCCGACCAACTAATACCTTGGGCACCGGACCTCCGGCGCCACAACTCGATGCCGTCATCGGTGAAGCAGCTCAGGTCGGTGAAGCTATGCCGGGCTGGGCTATCGGCTTTGCTCCGCGCCGTTTCCCACACCGTGCAGCTTTCACCGAGATGGGTCTGCCGCTCGCCGGTGTTGCGGGCTTGGTGGTCGTATTCGAGTTTGACATTGCGCAGAAAGTGGCTGATCCATCCGTTGTCAATGACGTAGGCATTGCTGCCGTGCCGATAATAGGCGGTCTCGGGTGGGGTGGCGTACGTGCTGTCGCTGCGGGTCCATTCGCCATGACGGGTCACGACCCTGATACTGCTTCCCTTGCGATCAGCAAATGTCTCTTTCATGGTGACGACGTAGTCGGGCGGCGTGACGCCGGGCGGCACGAACGGCGCGGCGGCGGCTGAACTGGCGGCCAGGCAGAAGATCATGGGAAGAAATATCAGCCGCAAGCAAACGCTCCATCGTCAGATCGGCAGCAATTTAACGCGAAATCGGACCTTCGTATTGGCCGAAGAATTGCTATCTGAGATTTTGGTTGTCATTGTTTTACCACGATGCCATTAGCATCATTTCCGCATCCTCAACCAATTCGGATACAACCGTGATCAATCGCCGCCAAGCGCTCGGTCTCCTTGCCGCGACCTCTTTCGTGCCCGCGCGCGCCCTTGCCAATGTCTCCTACCAGCGTAGCGAGTTTCGCGACGATCTCTCCAAGCGCTTTTTCGATCTCGGCACGACGGGTACCTTCGTCGCCTACAAGGTGGACGATTACCTGATCATCGCCAGCGACAAGGTGCGCTCGGGCGAGGGCAGGCTGCCGGCCTCGACCTTCAAGATTCCGAATTCGATCATCGCGCTGGAGACCGGCGTGGTCGAGGACCCCGACAAGGACGTCTTCAAGTGGGACGGCGTAACGCGCAGCATCGAGTCCTGGAACAAGGACCACACGCTGCGCTCGGCGATCGCGGTGTCGGCCGTGCCGGTCTATCAGGAAATCGCCCGGCGCATCGGGGCCGAGCGCATGCAGAAATATCTCGACTTGTTCGACTATGGCAACCGCGACATCGGCGGTGGCATCGACCAGTTCTGGCTCACCGGAAACCTTCGCATTGATCCCATTCAGCAGATCGACTTCGTCGACCGGTTGCGCCGCGGCGTGCTGCCGGTGTCCAAGCGCAGCCAGGAACTGACGCGCGATATCCTCACCGTGACGAAGGTCGGCGACGCCACCATCCGCGCCAAGAGCGGCCTTCTGGGCGCCGAGCAGGGCAAGCCGTCATTGGGCTGGATGGTCGGCTGGGTCGAGAAGGGCTCTTCCCCCACCGTGTTCGCCATGAACATGGACTGCAAGGAGCAAAGCCACATCGCCGCCCGCATGACGGTGGTGCAGCAGTGCCTTGCCGATATCGTGGCGATTTGACGAACCGATCCACGCCGACTTTACTGGCACACAGGAGTACGCCGGACTAGCGTCACTCGCCGCTATGGGGCTCTGCATGTTGTCTCGCCGCTCGATCGTGCTGGGAGGGTTGGCGCTTTCGCTTGGGCCCGCCCGCGCCTGGGCACAGGCGTCGTCGGAAGAGAGCGTGGCAGCCGTTCTCAGGGAGCGCGTGGATGTCGGGCGCGAAAGCCTGGGGCTTGTCGCGGGCGGTCTTGACGGTGACCGGCGCAGCGTTTTCGCGTACGGGCAGTCCGGTTCTGAAAGCAATCGTGCACTCGACGTCGACACGG
The DNA here is from genome assembly GCF_036924595.1 of Bradyrhizobium algeriense. NCBI lineage: Bacteria > Pseudomonadati > Pseudomonadota > Alphaproteobacteria > Hyphomicrobiales > Nitrobacteraceae > Bradyrhizobium > Bradyrhizobium algeriense. The sequence continues at coordinate 2,308,379 of NZ_JAZHRV010000001.1, forward strand.
TTTTCGAGATCGGTTCGATCACCAAGGTTTTCACCGCGTTGCTGTTTGCCGACATGGTGGTGCGTGGCGAAGTCTCGCCCGGCGATCCCGTGGCCAAATTTCTGCCGCGCGACGTGCACGTGCCCGAGTTCGATGGCAAACCCATCACGCTGCTCGATCTTGCGACCTACACGTCGGGCCTGCCGCGCTTGCCCTCCAACTTCAAGCCGGCTGACAAGAACAATCCCTATGCAGACTACACGGTCGGGCAGCTCTACGATTTTCTAGCCAGTTACAAATTATCGTTTGCGCCCGGAACGCATTATGAATACGCGAATCTGGGCTTCGGCCTGTTGGGCCATGCGCTCGCCTTGCGTGCGGGCTCGAGTTACGAGGAACTCGTGGTCTCGCGTATTTGTGCGCCGCTCGGAATGGACAGCACCCGCATTGCACTGTCGCCTTCCATGAAGGAACGCCTGGCGCGTGGTCACGACGCCAGCCTCGCGCCGGTGGCAAACTGGGACATTCCGACATTGGCGGGCGCCGGTGCGCTCCGCTCGACGGCGAACGATCTTTTTACGTTTCTGGACGTGAGCTTGGGTAACCGGCGCACGCCGCTGGCGGCTGCCATGGAGATGACCTTCGCCGAGCGCCGGCCGACCGGCCAGGGTACGCCATTGGTCGGGCAAGGCTGGTTTATCTCGACCCTTCACAATGATGAGATCGTCTGGAAGGATGGCGGCACCGGCGGCTACGCATCATTTGTCGGATTTTCGACGAAGAGCAAGCGTGCCCGCATCCTGCTGTCCAATGCCGCCGACTACTCGGCCAATACGCGTGCGGGCATGCATTTCATCAATGCCGCTTACGCGCTTCCCAGGCTGCGCCGACAGGTGCCGGTCGATCCGCAAATTCTCGCAAGTTATGCCGGCCGATATGAGGTGACGCCGACCTTCATCCTGACGGTGCGCCCCGATGGCGGACGGCTGTACATTCAGGCGACGGCGCAGCGCGAGTTCGAGGTCTTCGCCGAGAGCGAGGCCGAGTTTTTCTATCGCGTGGTTGACGCGCAGGTCAGCTTCGCTCGGCCGGAAGGCGGCGTGGCGCCGTCGCTGACGCTGCATCAGAACGGCAAGGACATGCCGGGCAAGCGGCTGCCGTAAGGCTGGATCGCCGTGCGCCGGATCGCCTCGCCGATATCGCTAACGCCGGCTCAGCGCCAGCGAGACGGACGTGATGTTGGTGCCCTGAGGCTGGATCGACACCGTCTGCCGTCCGCCACGCGTCGTCAACGACAGGCTGGCCGAGAAGCTGTCGCCTCTTGCTGCAGCCTGGACGTGATCGCCGGCCGCCCGTCCGGAAAGTGTCCCGGATGCGTTGCGGCTCGCTTCGCTCCATGAACCCGAGATCGCGCCGCCACGGTATTCAACGTCGCTTGCGAGATCGAAATTATAGCTTGGGCTGGCGCACCTCAGATTGAGCCGAAGCTGCTCGCCGCTTCCGGCGACGTTGTACGTCGCGCGGCAGCGCAATTGCTCTTGTTGTCCGTCGCTAGTGCTGAGAACACCGCCGCCGGACCACGTACCTGCCATGGCGACGAAAGGCGAGACAGGTGCGGCCACGGCTGCGCCTAAGGGCAGGCATAACACCGCAAACAGCAGCGCCTTTTGGGTAAAACTGGATCCAGACATCTTGATGGCCTCCATTTCGGTATGGCCATCAACGCCAGAACTGCAAACGGGTTCATTGGTTTCACCGCCGCCTGACTTGTGGGGCGGGTTCCATCACGCCGCCGCTACCCCAGCTTCAACAGCGCCTGCAGGGATTCGCTCACCGCCTTGCGCGCTTCCTGGGCGACAGCTTTCAGCTTCTGATGGAAATGGAGTCCACCGCGCGGCGCTGCGCCGTGGTCTGGCGCAAGCCGACGCAGATCGGCGTTCAGTTCACCTGAATCGAAAATCGCCGGCCTAAGCCTTGATGGTCGGCTTCCCGATCCGCCCCATATGGGTGAAGCCAAAACCGCTGGTATATTTCAGGCCGTAGCCGAGCGCGCGGTCGAAGCCGATATGGGCCAGCCAGATCATGGCGATCGAGAGAATGAGCGGCGAGGCGGTGGCAAATCCGGTCGTCATGATCGCGACGGGCGCGAGGTAGCTGTGCACGGTGTTGTAGATGAGTGCGCCAAAACGCGGTCCCGACAGGTAGGCCGCAAAGCTGAGGTCCGGCGCGAAGAACAGGATGGCATAAACCCACCAGTCGCCGTCCCAAATATAATAAAGCAGCGTCATGCCGATAAAGAGCGCTAATCCTTCCAGCCGGAGCACCGTGCGCACGCCCCCGGTGACGGCGCCTGAGGTGTCGGCGCTAGCAGTATCGGTCATTCCATTCCCCTGATCAGGATGCGGATATAGGGTTCGCCGGGCGGCGGTACCAGAGGCCGGAAGGGTGTTTCCGGATCGGAAAATGCCGTGTTAGAAGGCCCCTAAATCGGCAGCAAAGGCGGGCGGGAGCAGCATGAAGGATATCCTGGACACCCTCGAAGAACGGCGCGCCGGCGCCAAGCTCGGCGGCGGCGAAAAGCGCATCGAGGCGCAGCACGCCCGCGGAAAATTGACCGCGCGGGAGCGCATCGAACTGCTGCTCGACAAGGGCTCGTTCGAGGAATTCGACATGTTCGTCGAGCATCGCTCGACCGAATTCGGCATGGAAAAAACCAAAGTGCCGGGCGATGGCGTCGTCACCGGCTGGGGCACGGTGAATGGCCGCAAGACGTTTGTGTTCGCCAAGGATTTTACCGTGTTCGGCGGCTCGCTTTCCGAGACCCATGCGCTGAAAATCACAAAGCTGCAGGACATGGCGATGAAGGCGAGGGCGCCGATCATCGGCCTCTATGACGCCGGCGGCGCGCGCATCCAGGAGGGCGTCGCGGCGCTCGCGGGCTATTCCTACGTGTTCCGCCGCAACGTTATTGCCTCGGGCGTGATCCCGCAGATCTCGGTCATCATGGGCCCGTGCGCCGGCGGCGACGTCTATTCGCCCGCCATGACCGACTTCATCTTCATGGTGAAGAACACCTCTTACATGTTCGTCACCGGCCCCGACGTGGTGAAGACCGTCACCAACGAGGTGGTGACGGCCGAAGAGCTCGGCGGCGCCTCGGTGCACGCCACGCGCTCCTCGATTGCCGACGGCGCGTTCGAGAACGACGTCGAGACGCTGCTGCAGATGCGCCGGCTGATCGATTTCCTGCCGTCCAACAACACCGACGGCGTACCGGAATGGCCGAGCTTTGACGATATCGAGCGCGTGGACATGTCGCTGGATACGCTGATCCCCGACAATCCGAACAAGCCCTACGACATGAAGGAGTTGATCAGTAAGGTCGTGGACGAGGGCGACTTCTTCGAAATCTCGGAGACCTTTGCCCGGAACATCGTCACCGGTTTTGGTCGCATCGCCGGCCGCACGGTCGGCTTCGTCGCCAACCAGCCGATGGTGCTGGCGGGCGTGCTCGACTCTGATGCTTCACGGAAAGCCGCGCGCTTCGTCCGCTTCTGTGACGCCTTCAACATCCCGATCGTGACGTTCGTCGACGTGCCGGGCTTCCTGCCGGGCACAGCTCAAGAGTATGGCGGCCTGATCAAGCACGGCGCGAAACTGCTGTTCGCCTACTCGCAATGCACGGTGCCGCTCGTCACCATAATCACCCGCAAAGCCTATGGCGGCGCGTTCGACGTGATGGCGTCCAAAGAAATCGGCGCCGACATGAACTACGCCTGGCCGACCGCCCAGATCGCCGTGATGGGCGCCAAGGGCGCGGTGGAAATCATCTTCCGTGCCGATATGAACGACCCTGATGCGATCGCCAAACGCACCAAGGAATACGAAGACCGCTTCCTGTCCCCCTTCATCGCGGCCGAACGCGGCTACATCGACGACGTCATCATGCCGCACTCGACAAGGAAGCGGATCGCGCGCGCGCTGGCGATGCTGAAAGACAAGAAGGTCGAGATGCCGGCGAAGAAGCACGACAATTTGCCGTTGTGAGAGGACTGGAGTTTGGTCCAAGTGGCTATGTAAAATGACGTGGCACCCTCAATCGATTCGAGTATACTATCGCCATGACTGACGATCTGAAAAAGCTCATTGAAGCCGCTAAGACGGCCAAGCCTACCGCGGAACATCGGGAACAACAGCGACGAAGCTTTGTCTACGGCAATACTCACTTTGAAAATGAGCTAATTACGCGAGAGATGGTCGATCGCGAAGCTGAAAAGCTGGCCAAGGAAAAGTAATGACGGGCAGCGAGCGTGACCGGCGAGATAGCCGCGCGCTTGAGCCTGAACTTATTTCTGATCCCCAAGCTAAAGCTGCAGCCGAAGCACGAAATGGCTTCCGCCAATATGACGCAGCGATAGGCGCTATCCATAGCTCGCTGGACCGAGGTTCGTTCAAGCTTCGTCCCTCGCTTATACTTGGATTGCAGCGAGAAGCGCTTGCGGGGATCAGCGCCTATGCGGGAAACTATCGACCCGGAGGCGTTGCCATCGAAGGCAGCAAGCATGAGCCAGTCGGTGCGCATTTAGTTCCCGAATTGGTCGAAGACATGTGCGACTATGTCAACGATCGTTGGAATGAGAGCACGCCGATCCATCTCGCGGCATATTTGATGTGGCGATTGAACTGGATTCATCCATTCGCCGATGGCAACGGGCGGACCTCGCGAATAGTATCTTACGTCGTGCTTTCAATTCGAGCGGGAGCAATACTGCCAGGCACACCGACTATTCCCGACCAGATCGTCGATAATCGTAATCCCTATTTCGAAGCGCTCGATGCGGCTGATGCGGCGTGTCGCGAAGGAAAAATCGACGTGTCAAAGATGGAGGATCTCTTAGCTACATTGCTTGCGAAGCAATTGGCGGGATTCTATCAGGCCGCGGGCGGGAGGCTGCCTGAGTAGGCTCGTTGCCTAGCGCGCAGCGCGTAGGTACAGGGCGGGTTAGCGCCAGCGTAACCCGCCATCTTTCCGTGGCAACGGGTGCGGGGCGGGTTACGGCTGCGCCTAACCCGCCCCGCATTGTTCTACAGCGAGGGCGCTAGGCTGCCTGCTGCTTCATGAATTCCGTCGCGCGCTTCTTGAGCTCGGCAGGCGAAACGTCCTCGACGTGGGTGCCGATGTGCCAGTGATTGCCGGCCGGGTCCGTCACGCCGCCGCTGCGATCGCCATAGAACATGTCCGAAGGCTCCATCACCGACGTGCCGCCGGCCTTCAGCGCCATCTGGTAAACCGCATCCACATTGGGCACGTAGAGGTGCAGCATGGCCGAGGTGGCCTTTGCGCGCTCGGAAGAATCGGAAATCATCACGACGGAATCGCCGATCTTGAGCTCCGCGTGCATGATCTTGCCGTCGGGCCGCATCATCGGCTCGAACACGAATTGTGCGCCGAATGCGCTCTTCATGAACTGGACGATCCTTTCCGCGCCGTCGACGACGAGATAGGGCGTGAGGGTGTGATATCCTTCAGGAACGGGTTTTACTTTAGTTGCCATAGCTGTCTCCTCTGGTTTGGATGACGCCTGCAGCAGAACGACCCAACATTCCCCCTTGTTCCTTTGGATTTTCACGCGGTTGTTTGTAGAAAGTGTGACAGGTTCATTGCCGCGACGGCAGGGTCGCGGGTTCCGCGTCATCACGATGACGCGATGGTTTTGCGTGCGCGCGCAGGCGCACGCTTCTGCAGATCGCGCGGAGCATTCCTCGACATCATGCTCAGCCTAACGCGACACCAGCGGAACAAAATCGTATTCGCCGACCCCTTGCAGAACCAGGAAGGTGAGCGACGTCGTGCCGCCGTTGGTCACCAGATGCGGTCGCGCAGGTTTGACGACATAGACTTCGCCGGGCTGCAAATTCACTTCCTCTTTCGGATCCTGCAGGAACAGCCGCATGTGGCCTTCCAGGACGTAAAACGTATCTGACACATTGGTGTGGGTGTGCCACGGCACCTTCTGGGTTGCGGAGAGCTGCAACTCCGTAATGCGAAAGCCGGGGCGTGCGGCGTGCTCGGCGCGACGCTCGACTTCGTACAGCGGACTGGCGTCCTTGACTGGCTGCGGCTGGTTCATGACGGCCTCCCTCGGATCATCCGTCCCCAACGCGTGGTGATGCGCGATGATAGCCTTGCGCTGGCCTTCACGAAATGGGCAGTAGGATGGGTTTCGCTTCCGCTCTATCCATCCTATGAAGCTGAGACTGCCGCGCCGCGCCTCATCACTCCAGATTGTTCTTCTTCTGCTGCTCGCCGTCCCGAAGGCGCTGCGCGATCGCCGTTCGCCTCGGTATCAGCGCGGCCTCGTCCGCGAGTCGCTGCGCGAGGTCGGAGTGATATTGTTGCACGACGTCGAGCACGGCGTCCTTGGCGAGCTTTCGATGGTACTCGGCAAGGAATCTGTGCAGGTCAGCGAGTTGTTCGTCGTCCATGGGCATCGCGCCTCAGCCGCTATCCCCAAATATACCGCAACCTGTTGATCCCGCGCCAGCTTTCGACGCGCTCAATCGTCGCCCGCGAGCGAGGTCAGATGGTCACGGCTGCCGCGGCAGGCTCCGCATCGGCGGCGCGCCGCTCGCTCCGTTAACCCTCTGTTAACCATGCCGGCCTAGCCTGCGGTCATTGCCTGTTACCACTAGCGGATTACCGCCCGGTTCGTTCGGGGAGAACAGCCGATGTCCGTTGAGACTCTGACCTATGACGCCCTCGGCGCCCGCCTGAACATCTCGCCCGTGGCCGCCCGTTCGCTTGCCAGGCGGCTCCGGCTGCCGCGCTCGCTGTCGGACGACGGCAAGGCGCTGGTGAGCGTTGATCTCGCCGAAATAAGGCACACGCCACAGCCGCCGGGCCGTCGCCAGGCAGGCGCCGTCGCCCAGCTGACGGCCAAGGTCGTGGCACTGCAGGCCGAGATCGTGCAGCTCGAAGCAATGGCCGCCGGTCACCGCGCCGATTTCGAGCGCGAACGCGAGCGCGCGGAACGCCTGGTGACCGAGCTGCTGCATGCGGCTGCCGAGACCACGGCCGCCCGAGAGGCGGCTGCGCGGCTTGAGGGGGAGGTGGCAGTCCTGCGGGCCCGTGCCCGAACTGACAGCTCGATCGACAAGACGGAACGCCGGCTGGGGCAGCTCGCCGCGACCCTGGTGGAATCAGACCGCAAGGCGGCACGTGGGTAGCTATCCCAGTCTTCTCATTCCGCAGCGTCGCGGAGCAATCGTGGGGCAAGAATGTCTAGCACTGATATCCGCGAGTTGAAGGCGCGCATTATTGTATGCGGGGTCGGCGGCGCCGGTGGCAATGCCGTCAACAACATGATCGAGGCCGGGCTCGAAGGCGTCGACTTCATCGTTGCCAATACCGATGCCCAGGCGCTCACCAGTTCGAAGGCCGGGCGCGTCATCCAGATGGGCAGGCAGGTGACCGGCGGTCTTGGCGCTGGCGCGCAGCCCGACATCGGGCGCGCGGCAGCGGAAGAGGCCATCGAGGCGGTCCGTGAGCAATTGAACGGCGCGCACATGGTGTTCGTCACCGCCGGCATGGGCGGTGGCACCGGCACAGGTGCCGCCCCCATTATCGCCAGGACCGCGCGCGAACTCGGTATCCTCACCATCGGTGTCGTCACCAAGCCATTTCAGTTCGAAGGCCAGCGCCGCATGCGTTACGCCGAAGCCGGCATCGCGGAACTGCTGAAGGAGGTGGACACCCTCTTGATCATCCCGAACCAGAACCTGTTCCGGGTCGCAAACGAGAAGACCACATTTTCGGATGCCTTCGCGATGGCCGATCAGGTGCTCTATTCGGGCGTCGCCTGCATCAGCGACCTCATCGTCAAGGAAGGCCTGATCAATCTCGATTTTGCCGACGTTCTCTCGGTCATGCGCGAGAAGGGCAAGGCCATGATGGGCAGGGGCGAGGCTTCCGGCGACAAGCGCGTGCTCAACGCCGCGGTGGCCGCGATTTCCAATCCGTTGATCGAGGATCCCTCGATCAAGCGCGCCAGCGGCCTGATCGTCTCCATCACCGGCGGCAGGGACCTGACGCTGTTCGAGGTTGACGAGGCCGCCACCCGCATCCGCGACGAGGCCGATCCGGACGCCAACATCATCGTGGGCGCCACCTTCGATGCCAGCCTCGACGGCGTCGTCCGCGTCTCGGTGGTGGCGACCGGCATCGATAATCTCGGCGCGGCGCGCGAGCGCCAGCCGGCGGAAAGCTCACTGACGGACCTCGCCAGCCGGCTGAGCAACGACAGGCGCCGAACCGCAGAGCGGATCGAGCGCAGTGTATCGCCACCGCGATTTGAGAATCCGTCGATGCTCCCGGTGGCCCGCCACCCCGAAGTGCGACCGGCAAGGCCGGTCGCGGAACATGCGCGGCCGGCGGCGCCGCAGCGCCTCGATCCGTTCGGCCGCGCCGCGCCCGTACGCAACCCGGTCGAGGAAAAGGTTCTCGATATCCCGGCCTTCCTGAGCCGCAAGGCGAACTGAGCCGTGCTGCCGCGGGCCCTGGTCTTCTCCCAGGCGGTTCCTGAAGGGCTGTTGCCCTATACTTTCCATCCTCCAGCCTTGCTTTGGTCAAAACGGCGGTAGGGAGTGTCCACAATCCGACGATCGCCCGTTCAGTTGACGGCAAAACTGGGAGGAGGCGCCTATGGAGTCCTCGGCGAACACCAAGCAAACCGATTCTCGCAATGTCAGTCCGGGCGATGTTAGTCCGGGACTGTCCACGCAAGGACTGTCCACACAAGGACTGTCTACGCAAGGATTGTCCACGCAAGACTTGGAGCTGGTCGCGCGCGCCGATGAACGGCTCGCACATGCTTATGAGCAGATCGCCAGCGCGGATGAGCAACTCGCGCGTGTCAATGAACAGATTTCCAGGATGGAGGACGATGCCGCGCGGAAGCAGGCCGTGAGCAAGCTTCGTCGGCCGTCGCGTGGCAGGCCGGCGCTGCGCGGCTTCATGGGCCTGCTGCTGACAGCGGGCATCTGTTTTGCTGCTTTCGCTTCGCAGTCCTATGGCGAGACGGCCAGGCAGATGATCTCGCGGTGGGCGCCGCAACTGGCTTCGTCGTTGCCGTCGGCAACACCGGAGCTCGCCGCCCAGCAGAGCCCGCCACCTGTTCAGGTGGCTGCGGCGGACGCGGCCATTTCGCAATTGTCACCTCCGGCTCCGATCGCGCCGCAAGACGCGGCACCCGCCGCGATCCCACCCGAGGTGACGCAGTCGCTCCAAACGATGGCGCGTGATCTCGCAAGCGTGCAGCAGGAGATCGGGCAGCTCAAGGCCGCCCAGGAAGCATTGGCCCGCGAAAATGCCAGGACTGCCGAACAGCTCAAGGCGGGCCAAGAACACCAGGAACAAATGGCGCGCGCGATCTCCAGCGCCTCCGAGCAGAATCTGCGGCTCAGGACATCAGTGCCGGCATCTGCCGCGACACCTGCTGCTACATCAGCCAATCCGCCACGGCGGGTTGCCAACGCTGCGCGCAAACCCGTGTCGACGCTTCCGCCGAAGCAAGCGCGGGCGCCAGTGCAGTTGCAGGCCCGACAACAGTAGTTTTCACAGGCGCCGCCGTCCACCGAAGGCTGTGTCGCCTCTCTCGCTGGTCGCAATATTTTCCAGCGCTCGGAATATAGCCGACGCAAATACCATTCATTGAGTTGGCGCGCCTGACGCGAATTTCGTTAAGTGCGCCAATCTGTCCCGGCCTTGGCATGTGGCGGTAGCCGGACGATGCGCTACGCTCCCTTGAAAAATCAGGGAGGAATCAATGTCAGTGAGAATCAATCGCCGTCACTTCATCGCTGCCGGTACGGCGGCCGCCGCGATGCCTTTGCTCGCGCGCAGCGCCTCGGCGCAAGCCGCGTGGCCGTCGCGGAATATCCGGATGGTCTGCAGCTACCCGGCGGGCGGGCAGACCGACCTGCTGGCGCGCGCCTTCGGCGATTTCATCTCCAGGCAGGTGGGGCAGACCGTCGTCGTCGAAAACAAGGCGGGCGCCTCCGGCTCGATCGGCGCGGCGGAAGTCGCGCGCGCGGCGCCGGATGGCCACACCATCCTGTGCTCCATCTCGACCACCTATGTGATGAACCGGGTCATGATGAAGAACCCCGGCTACGACATGGATCGAGACCTGACCCTCGTCAGCATCATCCCGGGCGCCGGGCTGCCGCTGGTCGCGAGCCTGGCGTCCGGCGTCAAGACGCTGGACGATTTCGTCGCGTTCGCGCGCAAGAAGGGGCAAGTGAACTTCGGCACCTACAGCGCGGGCTCGGTGCCGCACATGACGATCAACGAACTCAACAAGCAGTATGATCTCAAGATCGAACCGATCCACTACCGGGGCGAGGCGCCGATGTGGACGGGGCTGCTGGACGGCACGCTCGATGTCGCGATGGGCAGCTACACGGCAGCCCAAACCGTCCTGCAAGGCAATAAAGGCGTTGTGTTCGCGGTGCATTCGAAGAAGGTCGCCGCGATCCCTGATATCAAGACCCTGCCTGAACAAGGCGCGACATCGAAGTTCTTCACGGTAAGCGGCTTCACCGGCTGGGCGTTGCCAAAGGCGACCCCGCAACCGATCGTCGATCGGCTGGCGGAACTGTGCGTGGCGGCCAATGGCGATCCCAAGGTGAAGGAAGTTCTCTCTACCTTCGTGCTGGATCCGGCGCTCGGCTTCAAGGAAAGCAACGCCCTGTATCAGCGTGAATTGCCGACCTGGATCGAGAGCGCGCAGGCGCTCGGCCTGGAGCCCGTCTAGCGCGAAAGCCGACCAGCGGGTAGGGTGGGTACGCTTACGCTAACCACCCTACGAAACCGCTTGGTGCTCGATCTTGAATGTGATGGCTGAGGACGACCCGACCGACGAGATTTCGCTCATCGAGGAGCGGCTTGAGGAGCTTGCCGAAGTCTCGGAGCGATGCCGAAAGATCATTCTGTTTTCCAAGGTGGCCATCGCCGGCGGCGCAGCCTTGCTGCTCGTCATGATGCTCGGCCTGTTCGGGTCCAGTCAGGTCGTTGCCCTCGGGTCGATCGCCGCGGTGCTGGGTGGAATCGTGTCGCTCGGATCGAATGTCAGCACGCTGCGGCAGACCAGCGACGCCATCAGCGCCGCCGAGGCGCTCCGTTCGGATCTGATCGGCAGGATCGATCTCCGGGTGGTCGGGGATAGCCCCATGAAACTGAGTTGACGTGCCTCGCAAAGGCAGTGCGTAGGGGGGCAAAGCGAAGCGTGCCCACCGCTTTTGCTGCCTCACAGAGATGGTGGGCACGGCGCATATGCGCCTTTGCCCCTACGAAGCCTCTTCACTTCATCCCGGTGCAACTCGCATAGAACGTCGTCGTCGCCGGCCAGTCCGAGAACATGCCGCGCACGCCGACCTGCTTTGCCAGCACGTCCAGCACCGTCAGCGTATCGCCGTCGCGATCGACCACTGATTTGATCGATTTGTGATAGAAGCCGCCGCCCTTGTGCAGCGGGCCGTCGCGTTCCAGCGACCAGCCGATCAGGTCGAGCCCGGCGGCCTTCGCGGCCTTGGCGTATTCGGAGGGGACGATCTCGCGCTTGTCGTTCAGCGTCAGCATGGTCCAGATCGGCGGGCCGAGGATCGCGACGCCTTGCGCCTTCAATTCCGCCATCGAGGGTTTCCAGGTGTCGGGCTTATTGGGATCGAGACCCTGCTTCTCGTAGCGGTCCTCGAGATACACCGCCTGCGCCCCGAACGCCGGCTCGGTCTTCACCCAATAGAGCACGTCGGCGAGATTAAAACTTTGCGCAAACACATCGCCCGGGGCAATGCCGGCTTTCTTGTAGGCGTCCAGCATTTGCGAAGCGTATTTCTCCTGGCTGTAATCGCCGTCGAACGGCATCGGCACTTCCGGCGCTTTCAATTCCGGCGTGAATTTGGCGCCCAGGCTCTTGATCAGCGCGATGCTCTCGTCATGCGTCATCAGCGTGCCGGAATTGGCGTAAAGATCCGTGCGCCAGCGCGGCGTGCCGTTCTGGTATTCCTCCGGCGTCTTCGCATCCGGATTGAAGCCGTCCATCTTCGCGGTGAGCCGACGGAACTCGGCGAGCGTGATGTCAGAGGTGCAGCACTTTGCCGAGGCCTTCTTGCCGGTGGCGGGATCGGCCGGGCTGAATCCTTGCGAGCATTTGGCGGCAAGCTCCGGCACCGTCAAAATGTTGGTCGTGGTGTGCAGGTCGCACTGCGAATGGCGGCAGACCAGTTCGCGGTCTTTGGTAAAGGTCACGTCGCACTCGATGATGCCGGCGCCCATCCGGGCGGCCGCGACATAGGACTCTTTCGTATGCTCTGGGAATTCCAGCGCCGCGCCGCGGTGGCCGATGGAGAAGTCGGTCTTGCGAAACGGCCCGGTGCACTGGCTGAGTTGTTGCTTCAGCGGCCCGTCCTTCATCTTGTCGACCAGGTAAAATGGCCGCGGCCCGATCTGCGGCTCGCGGGGGAGCATGATGTCGTCGGCAAGGGCGGGAACGGCCGCCGTCAACAGCCAGAGGGCTGCGAGAAGGGCGGAGCGATGGCGGGCAGGCATAGGGTGATCCCTCGGATAACGCGTTGCGTGCGGCCTTGATATCACGGAGCATGTGACAGTTGCGTGTTGAAAGGTGTGTAGGGTGGGCAAAGCGCAGCGTGCCCACCATGTCTTGCACCGTTGTTGATGGATGGTGGGCACGCGGAGCCTGTCATCGGGCGCGCATTCGCGCGACCCGTTGGCTTTGCCCACCCTACAAGAACAATTCCTGGGAGAAAATCATGCCTGCAGCCTTTTTCGTCGTCCGCGCCACCGTGGCTGACCCCGCCAAGCGCCAAGCATTCGACACCTGGTATTCACGCGAGCATCTGCCGGATGCGATGAAATCGTTCGGGGCCGTGAAGGCATGGCGCTACTGGAGCCTCACCGATCCATCGCTGCACCAGGCGATGTACCAATTCCCCGACAAGACTGCGCTCGACCGCGCGATCGAGGGGCCGGAGATGAAGCGCCTGATCGCTGATTTCAACCGCGACTGGCCGGACGTGACGCGCACGCGTGATGTGCTGGTGCTTGCCGAGGAGCGCGTGGCGTAAGACGGTAGTCGTTCCCGCGAAGCTTGTCCGGCGTAGCTCGCAGAGCGAAGCCGGATCACACGCGCGCACGATGCAGAAATGCCGCAGCGGCGACAAATGTTCCGCTGCGAGTAGCAGCGCTACGAAAATAATTCCGGATCGGCTTCGTTCGCGGCAAAGCTGAACGCGCAGTTCACCGCGCGTTCATCTAGGCAGCTTGAAACTCTCTTCTTCGCACCCAGCAGACGGAGGAGGAGATGTGATGGAACGCCGCCACTTTCTGAAACTCGCCTTTGGATTTGCCGCGGGCGGTGTCGCGCTTGCAGCGAGCGCGCAGGCCGCGCCGCTGATGCCGGCGCCGCTCGCTGACGACGCCAAACTGCCCGTCAATCCTGATGCCCAACCCGCCGTCACGTCGGGCGAGGAGGTCGATCGCCTCACACCCGAAGAAGTGCGCTGGGGCCGTGGCCGCGGCCGTCATCGCGGCTGGGGCCGCCGGCACTGGGGTTGGCGCCGCCGCCGCTGGCGTCGCAGGTATTGGGGCTGGCATCGCCGCCGTCGTTGGCGCCGCCGCTACTGGCGCCGTCGTCGTTACTACTGGTAAGTCGCCGTCAGGGATTGTTCAGAGCGTTTTCCCGCGAAGCATGCCCTCGGACTTGATCCGTGGGTGGAGACCGGTTCGCGTCAAGAAAACGCGTCAAATCAAAAATTGAAAGCCCGTTCCGATTTTATCGGAACGGGCTTGCAAGGAATAAAAAAAGCCCCGCGCGAGCGGGGCTTTTGTCATACTTTGGGAATGTCAGTAAGCGCGGCAGCGTCCATACCGCCACACGGTGCCGTAAGGGCAACCGCGGCCGGGCCGCACCACGACGACCGGAGCTGCGGGCCGCACCACGACGACCGGGCCTGGACGAACCACAACGGCCCGCCGATTGGGTTGGCAGCCGCCATAGGGGCCACGATGCCAGCCGGGGCCGCATCCGCCTGCGGCTTCCGCCGCGCTGAAGCTGGCAACGGTGCCCAGGGCCAAAACTGCTGCGAAAAGGTACTTCAATGTTTTCTCCCGTTCTTGGCCGCAAGGCGGCACGGTCGGAACCTAGTCACGAACACCTGAATGGAACATGAATGTCGTGATTTGTCATGGGGCGACGGCCAGAAATCCGAGCACCAGTTCGCTGTATCTGGCCGGCGCCTCCAAAAATACCAGATGGCCGGTATTCGCCACCACCTCGGCCCGGCCCTTGGCCATCCTGGCGGCGAGCGCTTTGGCGAGCTCGGCGTTCTGCCCCATTTTCGCGCGCAGCGCCTCCGGCGCATTCGCGCGTCCCGGCGCGTTGTGATCGTCGGCGCCCATCACGAACAGCGTCGGCTGCGTGATCAGCGGGATCTCGTGCACGACGGGCTCGCGGTAGATCATCTGCGCCGAGCTGACGAAGGCGCGCAGCCAGCGCGGATATTCGGCGCTGCCCTTGATGTTGAAACGCGCGTCGATGAACGGTGTGACCTGTTCGGGCGGCAGCTTTAGCGCGTAGTTGGTCTCGAGCTGCTTGCGATAGCCGTCCGCGGTGAGTTTGTCCTCGTTCTCCAAGATCTTCTCGGTCGGCGTCGGCGGCACGTAGAGCCGATAATCCTCCAGGCCGATGGGAGCGGTCAGCACCAGATGCGCGATCCGGTCGGGCCAGGCGCGCGCGATACGCACGCCGAGCATGCCGCCGAGCGAATGCGCCACGATGTCGGCCTTGGCGATGTTGAGATGATCGAGCAGCGCGATCGTGTTGCGCGCCAGCGTATCGAAATGCAGGTCGCCTTGCGGCTTGGAGGATTTGCCGAAGCCGATCTGGTCCGGCACCACCACGCGATAGCCGGCATCGCTCAGCGTCTTGATCACCGGCGCCCAATAGCTCGATGGGAAATTGCGACCATGCAGCAGCACCACGGTGCGGCCGTTCGGCTGCGCGGGAGCTACGTCCATATAGGCCATCCGCACCTGTTCGCCGTCGTTCACCAGCGGCAACAGGTGGACGGGGTAGGGATAGGCAAAACCCTCGAGCCCGATGCCGTAGGGCTCGCGTTGAGCGGGTCGCTCAGTTTCCGCTGCGATTGCAGGCAACAGCGACAGTACGGACAAGGCGGCTGCCAGCACACCAACAAATGTTCGTCGCATCCCAAGGCTCCTGTTCTGAAGGCAGGTGCGTATTGATGCGGACGTCGCGCAGTGTAAAGACTTTCCATTTCACGTTTTGGCGAGAGCATGAGCTGGTCGACCCTCATGGTGAGGAGGCGCCAGCGGGTCCGCGCGTAGCGCGGCCCGATGACGAGCGCAATGCGCTCGCAAAGTGATGACGAGCGCAATTGCGCTCGCAAAGTCTCGCAAAGTAATGACAGGCTCCACGCCGTCTTCGGACGAGGCTCCGCATCGCCGGGAGAACCACGAGGCCAAGCCGGCGTAATTCCTTCCAGGTGGGAACGCTAGGCCGGCTCGCTGCCAAACAGCGCGGCGAACCGCTTTTCGCCGGTGCGCGTAAAATTCACGACGCGGCTGCCCGGCGCAGGATCGCGCGCTGCCCAGTTGAGTTCGGTGAACCGGTTCATCACGGCTGCCCCCAGCGTGCCGGCGAGGTGATGGCGGCGTTCGCTCCAGTCGAGGCATGCCTTGCAGACCGGCCTGCGCGGATGGGCCAGCGCCTCCGTGTCGATCTGCAGCGCCTCGGCCATAAAGCGCTTGCCCTCGCCGGTGAGTTCGATGTCCTGTTTTGTTTGCCGGACCAGCCGCTGCTTGCGCAGGCTGTCGAGCATCTGCACGCCGAGATCGCCGGCGAGATGGTCGTAGCAGATCCGCGCCCGCCGCAGCGCCGGCTCTTTCGGTCCGGTACGCACGCGGGTGTGACCGGCGCGCTCGGCAAGGCCCGCAAGGCCTTCGAGCACATGCGCGACGTCGGGGCCGGTGAGGCGGTAGTAGCGGTGACGGCCCTGTTTTTCAGGCTCGATCAGGCCGCCGGCTTCGAGTTTCGCCAGATGCGAACTCGCGGTCTGCGGCGTGATGCCGGCCTGGTGCGCCAGCTCGCTCGCGGTCAGCGCGCGGCCGGTCATCAGCGCGGTCAGCATGTTGGAACGCGCGGGATCGCCGACGAGCGAGGCGACCATGGCGATATCGGGGCCTGCTTTCATAGTTCGATGATAGCCGAAGCATTGACGTCGGGCAAGCGGGTATTCTCTCTGCCGTCATTGCCTGCGACAAACGCGAAGCGTTTGCGCAAGGGAGCGAAGCGACGACTTGTCCGCCGTAGCTTTAGCGAAGGCGGAAGCAATCCATCTATCCGCGTGTTGCGCGATGGATTGCTTCGCTGCGCTCGCAATGACGTGGAACCATCGGAGATTCGCCATGACCATCACCGTTTTCATCCGCTACCAGCTCGATCCGTTCAAACGCGCCCAGTTCGAGCAATACTCAAAAAACTGGCTCACCATCATCCCGAAATGCGGCGGCGACCTGCTCGGCTACTGGATGCCGCATGAGGGCACCAACAACATCGCGTTTGCGCTGATCTCGTTCGAGAGTCTCGCCGCCTATGAAAGCTACCGCGCACGGCTGCGCGCCGACAGCGAGGGCATGGCCAATTTCAATTTCGCCGAGGAGAACAAGTTCATCCTCACTGAGGAGCGGACCTTCCTGCGCAAGGTCGTGGCGTGAGGCGTCTGGCAGAACAGGCGTTGCGTTCCTATCTACGCGGCGCCAACAAACATTGAGGGGAGCGACCCATGCTGACACCTGCTGACAAACGCGCCGCGTTCAGGAAATTGCACGAGAGCGGATGCTTCATCATCCCCAATCCCTTTGATGTCGGCAGCGCGGTAGCCTTGCAGCATCTCGGCTTCAAGGCGCTGGCTTCCACCAGCGCGGGCTTTGCCTGGACGATTGCCAAGGCCGACAACCGCGTCACCGTCGACGACGTCTGCAACCATCTGGCCGCGATCTGCGCGGCGGTCGATATTCCTGTTAATGCCGACTTCGAGGACGGCTTTGCCCACGAACCGGACAAGGTCGCTGTCAACGTCGCCCGCGCCGTGAAAACCGGCGTGGCCGGCCTTTCGATCGAGGATTTTACCGGAGACAACGCAAAACCGCTGTTCGATCGCGCGCTTGCGATCGATCGCATCAGCGCGGCGCGCAAAGCCATCGATGCCGACAATAGCGGCGTCTTGCTCACCGGCCGCTGCGAGGCGTTTTTGCGCGGGCAGAAGGATCTGACGCTCGTGATCGGCCGGCTCACCGCCTATGCCGAGGCGGGCGCCGATTGCCTCTATGCGCCCGGCATCACGACGGCTGAAGAGATTTCGGCTGTCGTGAAGGCGGTGCATCCAAAGCCCGTCAATCTCCTGGTCGGCGCGGCCGGCCCGTCGCTGAAGGCGGCCTCCGATCTCGGCGTGCGCCGGATCAGCGTCGGCGCCTCGCTGGCGCGGATGGCATGGGCCGGCTTCATGAAGGCATCAAAGGAGATGGCGGAGCAGGGGACGTTCACCGAATTCGCGAACGGCTATCCCGGCGGCGAACTCAACAAGATGTTCAGCTAGCGCCAAAGTCAGCGAGCCACAAAAAAGCAGCGGGCCGGTCGGCCCGCTGCGCGTTGTTTCGGATGATGACCGTTACTGCTTGGCCGGCGCGTTGTCCGCAGGCGGCGTGGTCGACTTGTTCATGTCCGTGCTGGGCGGAGATGGCGGCGTCGGGCGATTCGTCGCCGCACCCGTGGTCGTACCCGGATCGGCGTTGCTGCGCGGCGTTACGTCACGCATGCCCGGAGGCGCCGCAGGGTTAGCCGGCTGCGTCTGCTGCGCGGTCCGGTTCTCCGGCGAGGTACCCGCCTGGTTCACGGTCGTATTGTTGAGACCATAGAACAGGGCGCCCAGCACCACGGCGATGGCGACGGCGAACATGGCGACCTTGGCGCCGCTGGGAGGACCCTCACCGAGGCCGGGATCGGCCTGCAACTCATTGTCGAGATTGTTGAGGCGGGCCTGATGGCGGATTTCTTCATCGCTCAGGCCGGGGCGGTAGGGATCGTTCGGATTGGGTTGGTAAGCCATGAATGGGTTCCTCCGTTAGCATCCCGAAGACAATGGCTGGCGCGCCCGGATGTTCCGCGCCGATGTTGCAACCCCGTAATGTTGGAACCTCAGTTCCCATGTGAGGTAGCGCCGCGCTCGCGGCGTGATCGCTGCTGATCCAGGGGTCCGTGGCACGGCTTGGGTCCCGGCTCTGCGGCGCACCGCGTGCGCGGGACACGATCATTTGCGCCGCGCTTTCGCGACCTGTTCCGCCGTCACCAGCGGTGCCGCATTGCCCCAGGCATTGCGGATGTAGTTCGTCACGTCGGCAATCTGCTGATCGGTCATCTTCGCGGCATAGGCCGGCATCGATCCCTTGTTCGGCGCGCGCGGCGTCGTCACGGTTTCCGCGCCGTCGAGGATGATGCGCAGCGTGCTCGTGGCATCGGCGGACTGCATATTGGCGTTGCCGGGCAGCGGCGGATAGATTCGCGGCGCACCTGAGCCATCCTCTTCGTGGCAGGCGATGCAGGCGCCGTCATAGAGTTTTTTGCCTTCTGCCATTTGTGCCGGCGAGGGCGGGGTGACCTTCGGTTCCGGCGCGCCCACCGGCAGGTCCTTCAGGTAAACCGCGATGGCTCTGACATCCGCATCGCTCATCTTCGAGGTCGAATTGACCACGACCTCGGACATCAGCTCGCCGGCATGGCTCCTGGCGTTGCGGCCGCTCTGCAGATACTCGGTGATGTCCTCCACGCTCCAGGATTTCAGGCCGCTACGTTCAGCACCGTCCAGCCGCGGCGCGAACATGCCCGCGACCCGCCCGCCGCCATACTTCTGGCCGCGTCTGTCGGCGCCAAACATGTTCTTCGGCGTATGGCAGGCGCCGCAATGTGCGACGCCCTCGACCAGATAGCGGCCGCGATTCCACTCCGCGCTCTTTTGCTGGTCGGGCGTCAAAATGCCGGGCTTGAAGAACAGCCAGTTCCAGCCACGCATTACGACGCGATAGTTGAACGGAAAGCGCAGCTCGGGCGCACGTGGCGCATTGCTCACCGGCGTCAGCGTCGCCAGATAGGCGCGAATGGCGAAAATGTCCTGGCGCGTCAGCCTGGTGAAATTCGGATAGGGGAAGGCCGGGTAATAGCGCGAGCCGTCGCGCGCCACGCCGAAGCGCAAGGCGCGGTAGAAATCGTCATTGCTCCAGGCGCCCAAGCCCGTCGCGCGATCCGGCGTCAGATTGGACGAGTAGATGCCGCCGAACGGGGTATCGATCCGCTTGCCCCCGGCGAACGGTTTTGCGGGATCGGCGGTATGGCAGCTCGCGCAGTCGCCGGCTTCCGTCAGCGCCTTGCCGCGCGCGATATCCTCAGCAGTTGGCTCAGATTGGGCATGGACCTCGCCGCGCTCGAACGCAGTGCACAAAAGCATGGCAGCGAGAATCGTCCGCATCATCAGGCGTGGTCCCTGCACCATCTGGCCTCCCGGGGCGTTATAGCGCGAAAGCGGACAGGGGAGGGATGTCATGCCGTTTCGCGCCGAGGCTCCCGGACGACACAAACCGAAAAGCTGCGCCGTTATTCCCGGCACGAAATTGCGATCTTTGAAAGCGCGGCGCTGGGGGCGAGATTTGTAGTGCGTGGCCAAGAAAATCCGACATAGACTGGTTCTAACAAGCTCAGATGACTAGCTAAAAACAGTCATCCCGATCCAGGCTCAAGAGGGTGCAATGGGAATCAACCAGGGTCCGATCAGTCTCGATCAGAAATACACCCAAGGTACAGGGCACATCTTCCTGACCGGCATCCAGGCCCTGGTCCGCCTGCCGATGGCCCAGATCCGCCGCGACCGCGCCGCGGGGCTGAACACCGCGGGCTTCATTTCCGGCTACCGCGGCTCGCCGCTCGGCGGCTACGACCAGCAGCTCTTCGCCGCGCGAAAACACCTCGAACAATACAACATCAAGTTTCAGCCCGGCGTGAACGAGGATCTCGCGGCGACCGCGATCTGGGGGTCGCAGCAGCTCAACCTTTCGCCCGGCGCCAAATATGATGGCGCGGTGGGCATCTGGTACGGCAAGGGCCCCGGCGTCGACCGCTGCGGCGACGTCTTTAGACACGGCAATACGGCAGGCTCGGCCAAAAACGGCGGCGTGCTCTGCCTCGCCGGCGATGACCACGGCGCAAAGTCCTCGACCGTTCCGCATCAGTCGGACCACGCCTTCATCTCCGCGCTGATGCCGTATCTCTATCCCTCCAGCATCCATGAAATCATCGAGATGGGCCTGCTGGGTATCGCGATGTCGCGCTACTCCGGCTGCTGGGTCGGCATGAAGGTGATCACCGAGACGGTGGAAACCACCGCCGAGATCGACCTTACCGACGAGATGACCCCATTCGCGATCCCGACCGATTTCGAGATGCCGCCGGGTGGACTCAACCTGCGCTGGCCCGATGATCGCTATGCGCAGGACCTGCGCCTGCAGGATTACAAGGGCTATGCTGCGATTGCGTTTGCGCGCGCCAACAAGATCAACCGCATCACCATGGATTCGCCGAATGCCCGCTACGGCATCATGGCGTCAGGCAAGAGCTACGAGGACATCCGTCAGGCGCTGCGCGAGCTCGGCATCACCGAGGAAGTCGCCGCCAAGATCGGCTTGCGGCTTTACAAGATCGGCATGCCCTGGCCGCTGGAGCCGGAAGGCGTTCGCAATTTTGCCGTGGGCCTCGAGGAAATCTTCATCGTCGAAGAGCGCCGCGAGATCGTCGAAAATCAAGTCAAGCAGGAGCTGTTCAACTGGCGCGACGACGTCCGGCCCCGCATCGTCGGCAAGATGGACGATCACGACAAGCGTTTTCTCACTTTCGCCGCCGAACTTAGCGTCGCCTCGCTCGCAAGCTCACTGACCGAGCGCCTGCTTCGACTTAATCTCAATCCCGAAATCGCCGCGATGCTTCGCGCCAAGGCCGACTGGTTCAACGGCCGGCAGGCGACCCAGATGCAGGCGGTCGCCCCCGTCACCCGCACGCCGTATTTCTGCTCGGGCTGCCCGCACAACTCGTCGACCAAGGTGCCGGAAGGCAGCCGCGCCTTCGCCGGCATCGGCTGTCACTTCATGGCGTTGTGGATGGACCGCAACACCGAGACCTATACCCATATGGGAGGCGAGGGCGTGCCGTGGGTCGGCGTCGCGCCCTTCACCAAGGAAGAGCACGTATTCGCCAATCTCGGCGACGGCACTTACTTCCACTCCGGCAGCCTCGCGATCCGCCAGGCGATCGCGTCAGGCGCCAACATCACCTACAAGCTTCTCTACAACGATGCGACCGCGATGACCGGCGGCCAGCATGTCGACGGCGAATTGTCGCCGCAGCAGATCACCTTCCAGCTTCATTCGGAAGGCATCCGCAATATCTATCTCGTTTCGGAAAATCCCGGCGCCTATCCGGCCTCCGACATCGCCCCCGGCGTCAAGGTCGCGCATCGCGACGAACTCGACACTGTCCAGAGAACCTGCCGCACCCTGAAGGGCACCTCGGCGATCGTCTTCGTGCAGACCTGCGCCGCCGAAAAGCGCCGCCGCCGCAAGCGCGGCCTGATGGAAGATCCGGCGCGCCGCGTCATGATCAATCCGGCCGTCTGCGAAGGCTGCGGTGATTGTTCTGTGCAGTCGAACTGCATTTCGGTGGAGCCTTTGGAAACCGAGATGGGCCGCAAGCGCACCATCAACCAGTCGACCTGCAACAAGGACTATTCGTGCCTGAAGGGCTTTTGCCCGTCCTTCGTCACCATCGACGGCGGCAAGCCGCGCCGCCGCGCGCCGGCAAGCCTCGGTGACGCAAGCCTCGATGATCTGCCCGAGCCGGCCTCGTTCCCCTCGCTGGAGCGGCCCTACAACATCGCCGTCGGCGGCGTCGGCGGCACCGGCGTGCTGACGATCGGCGCGCTGCTCGGCATGGCCGCGCATATCGAGGGCAAGGCCAGCATGATCCTCGACATGTCCGGCCTCGCGCAAAAAGGCGGCGCGGTGCTGAGCCACGTCCGTCTCTCGGAACACACCGCCGACGTCACCTGTTCGCGCATCGTTACCGGCACCGCCGATCTCGTGATGGCTGCCGACGAGGTGGTGGCCGCTGCCAAGGACACCATCACGCTCTGCGAAGCCAGCCGCACCGTCGGCGTCATCAACACCCACGTCATTCCGACCGCCGATTTCATCCTCAACCGCGACTTCAATTTCCAGAGCCGCAAGGTCAACCATGTGCTGGAGACCGAGCTGCGCAAGGATTCGTCGTTCTACGATTTCACCAAGCCGGCCGAAGCGCTGCTCGGCGACTCCATCGCCACCAACATCATGATGCTGGGCTACGCCTATCAGAAGGGCCTGCTGCCGCTGACGGCGAAGGCTATTCTGCAGGCGATCGAGGTCAACGGCGTCTCGATCAAGATGAACACGCAGGCCTTCCAGCTCGGCCGTCTCGCCGCTGCCGATCCGGCGCGGCTTGAGGCGATGATGAAGGGCCAGGACGAGACGGTCGCGCCGAAGACGCTGGATGCGATGTCGCTGGAGGAAATCATCGCCCATCGCAGCGCGCACCTCGCCGAATATCAAAATGCCGCGCTCGCCGAGCGCTATCGGGGTCTGGTGAAGCGAGTGCGCGATGCGGCCACCGATGGCGGCTATGGCGAAGCGCTGCCGCGGGCGGTTGCGATCAACTACGCAAAGCTGCTCGCCTACAAGGACGAGTACGAAGTCGCGCGGCTGTTCACCGACGGCCGTTTCGAAAAGCAGCTCCGCGACCAGTTCGAAGGCGAGTTCAAGTTCAACTTCAATCTCGCGCCGCCCATTCTCGGCGGCGGCCTTGATGCACTCGGTCGCCCGAAGAAGCGCGCGTTCGGCGCGTGGATGATGCCGGTTTTCCGGACGCTGGCAAAACTGCGCTTCCTGCGCGGCACGCCGTTCGACATCTTCGGCTACAGCCCCGACCGCAAGCTCGAGCGCGACCTGATCGCCGGCTATGAGAAAGACGTCGCCACCGTGCTCGACCTGCTGTCGCCGGTCACGCACGATACCGCTGTCGAAATTCTCGCGCTGCCCGACCGCATCCGCGGCTACGGTCCGGTGAAGGAGAAGGCGGTGCAGGACGCCAAAGCCCGCTACGCGCAGTTGGCAGCCGATCTCGTCAGTCCGCCGCCAGCGCCGCGACAGATAGCGGCGGAGTAGGGCTGCCGTAGGGTGGGCAAAGGGCGCACTTGCGCCGTGCCCACCATCAAGCATTCCGCTCGCAATGGTGGGCACGCTTCGCTTTGCCCACCCTACGATTCTAAATTTGCGATTCCATTTTCGCTTCTGGGCTGCTTTGCCCCAGGCGTGGCTCTGTCCCAGCCAGTAGCCGCTGAATGTTGGCACGATGGCGCGCAATCACGTAAATGCCACCTGCCATCACCAGTAACCGATAGGGCAACGGTTGCTCCAAAGCCCAGACGAGGGCGATCGCAGTCAACGCCGCCAGCATCGAACTAAGGGAAACAATCCGAAAAATAGCCAGCACAACGCCAAAAACCGTCGCAGCACCCAAACCTACCGGCCAAGACATCGCCAGCAACACGCCGAGCCCCGTCGCAGCGGATTTGCCACCTGTAAAATTCAACCAAATCGAACGGCCATGCCCCATCAACACGGCAAGTCCGGCCAGGCAAACAGCCCATGGCACCCAGGTTTGCAGATCAAGCGCTGCCGGTGGCGTGACGGACGGCAATGCATAAAACCAGCGGGCAAAGACGATCGCCGCCGCACCTTTCAGCACATCCACCAGGAGCACCACCAGCGCAGGCCATTTCCCCAGGGTCCGCAGTACGTTCGTTGCTCCAATGGATTTGGAGCCATGCTCCCGGATATCAATGCCCTTGAGCAGTTTCCCCGCCAGATAGCCCGTGGGCGTAGAACCGAAGAGATAGGCGATCGCCAATCCAACCACGCTCGCTATCCAGAAAACCATGGGATTCACCTCAACGCTCTGATTTCAGGCGATCATCATCTGGTCGTCTACCTCTTTGACCGTCATGGGTCATTGTAGACGGATTCAGTCCGTAGGGTGGGCAAAGGCGCAAAACGCCGTGCCCACCATCCATCAACATTCGCGGCGTCAACGGTGGGCACGCTTCGCTTTGCCACCTACGCACTGCATCAAGGTCGGCCCCGCCATAGGCTCCGACAATCTCACCTTGGGTCCCAGCAGGTGCCGGTCGGTGGGGGCATTCCGATCCACCGATACTTGCGGATGGACGAGCCTTCTATGCTATGAAAGGCAGCGGAATTTTCACGCTGAACAATGCTAGACACCCTTTTGAGAAGGGCGGAATGATATTCATTCCGAAGAATGCTTGGAACCGGCCGGTCGCTGCCCTTGCGGTGAGCTATGTGCTCTCCATACTCCCGCTACCCATCGCGCTCTATCTGATGCGACTCGGCGCCTAAGAAATGTTAACACTGACCATCGTCCTCCGTATCGTCGCCCTGCTGGCCTTTGCGGGACTCACGTTGTTGACAGTCAGCTGGTCTCGCGGACAAGCCAAGACGCGAGCACGTCAGGATCGTGGCGACCGAGCACCGCTGGTGGCAAACCTCACTGCTTTCGGCCTGTTCTTCCTTTCGCTTCTGATCTTTTCCAGCAGCCCCGCCGGTTTCACGGCACTGCTGCTGGCGCTGTCAGGGTCCCTTCTTGCGCTAATGGGCGCCGCTCTCGTCGTCAGATGCCGGGCCGAGCTCGGTGCCGCTTGGAGCTTCGCGCCCAAAGCAGATCAGAGCACCGGACTCGTCACAACCGGCCCTTATCGCCTCGTGCGACACCCCATCTATCTGGGCCTTGCACTGCTCGTCATGGGCGAAGCGCTCGCCTTCGGCAGCTGGCCGGCTCTCTTTATTGCGCTGTCGGGGATCGTCCCGACCTTGGCCTGGCGCGCCCGCGCGGAGGAGAAACTGCTCAGCCGTACATTTGGCGAGCGCTTTGAGGTCTATCGACAGCGAACCAAGATGATCATCCCGTACCTTCTCTAGGAGCGCGTCGGAGATAACAATCCAAACGGGACAGACCCAATAAACCAATTGGGGGACATCAGGGATGTGAAGAATCCTAACCGCGCCAAAAGCGATCAACAACCAAAACCCTTGCCCAAGTTGCAAGGCGCGAGCCGCGCCCAACTCGCATCTTGCCTTTTAAAGTCCCGGCGCGATCATCTCCGGAGCCATCTACAAATATCCTTCGAGCTTTCACGAATTCCCAGATGAACGGATTCCGCTTCTGAAAAACCTTCTGAACTTCGTCGTGCAGACATCCTGACACGACATCGGGCGGGGAAGCAAACACCTCCGGCAATGTTGAGGACAAACCGGCATCGGTTAGAATATTCCATCGTGAGTTACCGCCCATTACCGGGGATCGCAGGCCGAATATCACTCTGCCGATCCTGCTTTCCCGGATGGCGTAAGAACACATCGCGCAGGGCTCAATAGTTGAATAGATCGTGCACTCATCAAGGCTCGTTGACCCTAATTTTTTCTGAGCTGAAGAAATTGCGACCATCTCGGCGTGCCGCGTAACGTCTCGTTCGTTTCTGACCATATTGAACGATTCGCAAATGAATTCGCCTCGTCGTCCGATGACGGCTGCAAACGGGTATTCCCTCCTTGAACTCGCGGATTGTGCCAGAGCAACGCAGCGGCGCATCATTGCTATATCGAATGCTTCTGAATCATGCTTGTTCATGGCACTGACTTGGTCATGGCACTGACTTTTGCAGCACATCGGCGCCGCTTTACCACCCGCTATGGTTCGCACAGCGGGCGATCATCCTGACGGAGGGTTAGAACGACTATTGTATGGTTGCGTTAACGGTAGCTACTGACGTGCCGGAACTGGTCGGACTCTTGCCTGTCGCTTGAACGGAGAAAGCATCGCTGCCTCTATATCCTGCCTGCGATGTGTATACGTAAGAGGACCTGTTGAGCCTTTGCAACTTCCCGTGCGCCGGTCTTTGTGAAACTCTCGAACTCAATATTTCGCCCGAAATATTGATGGTAAACAAACAACTGCCCCCGGAAGCGATCATGATATAGCCGATCGAGTTAAAGCCCCAGCCTGCTGGCGGTGATCCCGACACCACGCATTGGTTCTGGGCAGGTGCTGGCGTCGCTACTGCTACCAAGCCTAGCGTGACCGCAATGAGTACTGAACACGCTCGCATTATGTGTGTCATTCGGGTGCTCCATTTAAGTCAAGTTGTCGGCTCCTTCGCGTTGTCGTTCAGATGCGGCTGACGACGCCTTCGACCAGCGCAGCGGCTCAATCGGGCACGTTCAACGCCGGCCCGAAGCGACGGCCTGACGTTACTTTTGAGGTTCAGACACGACGAGTCCTTGTCAGGCTGCTCTAGCCTACCAAAACATCGTAGGAGGCGCATTGCCCTTTGGGGCAATACCCCACTGTATGGCGAGAATTGCAGATCTGGCCGGGGAGCTATGCAACGGCTTGCGATCCAATTTCAGAAAGATCAGCGACCGCACGCCCGATGAACTGCTCAATTGAATCAAAAGCTTGTCTCCAGAGCTTCGATGGGGTGTAGTCGTCATCAGCTTGTCACTGCGTTGACGCATGGCCTGCTTCACAACAGCAACGGGTTAGCGGATGGACCAGGTCCTCGCCGATATCGGCATCATCTCCGCCTATCGCTTCGAGGGCGACGGCTCCGCGACGAAGCTCGATGTCGCCAACCTCGATGCGGAACTTGCCCATCCGCACGGCTGGCTGTGGCTGCATTTCAATCTGTCCAACCGTCGCTGCCACGACTGGCTCGCCAGGAGTGCTGCGCTGTCCGATGTCGCGCGCGAGACCCTGATCGATGCCGACGAGCATATCCGCCTCGATATCTTCGACGAGGAGATCGCCGGCGTTTTGCCGGACCTGCATCAGGAGTTCATGCAGGAGGGCGACGATCTCCTGCGGGTCCACTTTGCGATCTCGTCGAAGCTGATGGTCACCGCGCGGCGCAAGCCGCTGCGCGCGATCGAGCTGACACGGCGTGCGATCGATAGCGGCCGCAAGTTTCCCACGCCGGTGTCGCTGTTCGATGCGATCGTCGACCAGTTCGCCGATGTGATCGGACGCTATTCGGCGGGCCTCGGCGACGAGCTCGACATCGTCGAGGATCATGTGCTGCACGACGAGATCGACGAAGAGCGATTGCGGCTCGGCCGCGTGCGCCTGCAAGCAATCCGCACGCGGCGGCAGCTCTCGCAGATCCGGGCGCTGTTTCACCGCCTGGAGACGCGCGAGGACATTGAATCCGAAACCCTGCTGTCGGCAATGCGCAAGCTGGCGCAGAAGTTCGACGCGCTCGACTACGAATTCAGCGCGATCTATGAGCGCGCGCGGCTGCTGCAGGACGAGATCGCCGGCCGCATGACGGCGATCACCAACCGCCGCCTGTTCACGCTGTCGGTCCTGACCGCGTGCATGCTGCCCTCGACGCTGGTCACCGGCTTCTTCGGCATGAACACCAAGGACATGCCGTTCCAGAGCGGCGACGGCGGCACCTGGTACGCGCTGCTGCTGGTGATCGCCGCGGGAGGACTGACCTGGTGGCTGCTCAGGCGGACCAAGGCGCTGTAGGCCGATCATGGTGTGACACGAGCCTCTGCCGGCATGCCCGCGAAGCAGGCATCGCCCCGGCTGGCACGCTTCGCTCCGCCCACCCCGGCGCGGAACCTATGGATCCAAAGCTGCGGTCAAATGCCCGCCTTTGTGCACATTCCGCTACTCAACTCTCCGCTCTTTCGAGGGCGTGGAAAGAGAGTTAGACTTCGGTCGATCAGCGCCAGATAGATCGTGCCGAAATCCTGTGATTGGGGGCGACGTCGGTGCCTTCAACAGCAAGCATCGCACATTCATTCAAGACTGGTTGCACGCGCAAGTGCCGCGCAGTGGCCGGTGCGTGTAACGCACGGACACAGGGCAATAGGTCGAAACTGGAGAATGAGGGACAGAGAGGTATCTGATCACTCAAGCTTACGGACGATCACTCGCAAGGCCCAGAGGAGACTCACGATGAACGCGAAATCGGGACGAACCTTATTTGCCGCCGGCCTGATCAGTGCGGCGCTCATCAGCGGCGCAATCGGCCAGCAAGACGACAAGCTCGGTAAGGTAACCTTCGCTACCTCCTGCGACCCCGCTGTGCAAGTCGAGTTCGACCGCGGCGTCGCCATGCTCCATTCGTACTGGTTCTTGATTGCCCGCCGCAAATTCGAAGAGATCCTGAAGCAGGACCCCACTTGCGCCATGGCGTATTGGGGCGTGGCGATGGATCGCCTCGGTAACACCCTTGCCACTACGCCGACGCGAGCCGAGGCCCAGGCGGGTTGGGAAGCAATCGAAAAAGCGCAGGCAACGGGTGCGAAGACGCAGCGGGAGCGCGATTGGATCGATGCCCTTGGCGTCTATTTCCGCGATCATGACAAGGTGGCCGTGGATGCCCGACTGGCAGCCTATAGTGCCGCGATGGAGAGGGTGGCGCAAACCTATCCTGATGACTACGAGGCGCAGGTCTATTACGCGCTGACGCTTCAAGCCTCGGCACCGAAGAGCGATCTCACCTACGCCAATCAGATCAGGTCGGCGGCGCTGTTGGAGAAACTCTTCGAGCAGAATCCGCAGCATCCAGGCGTGACGCACTACCTCATCCACGCCTACGACTTCGCGCCGCTTGCCGAGAAGGGAATCGCGTCGGCGCGGCGCTATGCCGGCATTGCGCCGGCCGTGCCACACGCCCGGCACATGCCGTCGCATATCTACTCGATGGTCGGGCTTTGGGAAGAATCCATCGCCTCGAACGCGTCGTCGCTCGAGATCCAGCCCGACTACTATCACGCGTCGGATTTTTCGGTCTACGCCCATCTGCAACTCGCGCAGGATGCCAAGGCCGAGGCGATGATCAAGAAGTCGCTCGCCACCGCCGACCGCGGCGATCGTCCGATCAACTTCGTTCATTTTACCGCCAAGGCCGCGATGCCGGCGCGTTACGTCCTGGAACGGGCGGATTGGGCCGGCGCTGCCGCGTTGCCGATAACCGCCACCCAATATCCCATGGCGGATTCGTTGGTCCGCTTTACACGCGGTCTGGGCATGGCGCGCACCGGCGATCTCTCGGGCGCCAAAGCAGAGATCGAAGCAATGAAGGCGTTGCAAACGACACTGCAGCGCGCCGACCAGTCCTACTGGGCGGACCGGACCGAGGAGCAGATGCTTGCCGTTTTGGCCTGGATCGCACTGAAGGAAGGCGCGACCGATCAGGCGCAGCGGTTCATGCGCGCCGCCGCCGATGGCGAAGATGGCAGCGTCAAGCATGTGGCGATGGAGAATCGTCTCTATCCGTTCCGCGAATTGCTTGGCGAACTACTCCTTGAGACGGGCCAGCCCGCCGCGGCCCTGAACGAGTTCGAGACCGCTCTCAAGCAGACGCCCAACCGCTTCCGCGCATTCTGGGGAGCCGCCCGCGCCGCCGACAGCGCCGGTGATCGTCAAAAGGCGTCCGACTACTTTGACAAGCTGGTGAACCTCGCCAGCAATGCCGATACGGAGCGGCAGGAAATCCGTGTGGCCCGGGCATATGCGCGCCAGGATGACACGATAGGTAGTGCGCGAAAATAGTCCCTTGGCTGCCGGCCCGGCGCCCGGCAGCCATCAGTTCGAGAAGACAGCGATGATCCGCGCAGTCGCATTGGCAATGATGCTCGGCGTGCTCGTGAGCGGCGTGGCCGCCCATATCATAACGCCGGGCTGGCGGACCGCGATCGCACCGCTGGTCGGCGTACGCGACCGTCCGGTTGAGACCGCCGCCACGGCCGAAGCCTGGCCGATCTGCACCTCCATGGCCTCCGTTGCACCGGACGCCGACTGGGCCCAACTCGATCCCGATTTCAAGGCTGGCAAAAAGGCGCTGCGCGCAGAGAATTGGAGTGGCGCAATCGCGGCGTTCGAACTCGCGGCACTGCGTGACCCGACCAATGCCGATATCCAGAACTACATCGGCTACGCCTATCGGCGGATGCGTCAGATGGGGCCAGCGATTGGCCATTATCAGAAAGCACTGCTGTTGAATGCCCGCCACCGCAGCGCGCATGAGCATCTCGGTGAAGCTTATTTGGTGCTGGGCGAACCGGCCAAAGCACAGCAATTGTTGGTGGCATTGGAAAATCTCTGCCTGCTTCCCTGCGAGGAGTACGACGACCTCAAGCGTGCGATTGCCGCGTACAAGACGCTGGCCGGGCATTGAGATCGATTCATCGGCCGGCCGCGCCACGCCTTTCAGCGAGAGAGACTGGAACGCGAGGGCCTAGTCTGTCCTGTACTCTTACGACAACCCGGCCGACGTTGTAGGCTGAATGGACGGACATCGAGTTAGTCCTCGAGCTGCCACTGGGGCGTGCCGAAGTCCCCGTTTCGTATTGGCAGCGTCGATGCTGTCGGCAGGCGTCGCACTTCAATAGACCGACGATCTTTTAGCCGGTGCTTTTTCGCAATCGCACGGTCGTGCGAGCCAGCACGACCTTTTCGCAGTGACAAGGGAGAAACGTCATGAAGACTCACCATTCAGTGACATTAGCGATGCTGGCGGGCTTCGGACTCGGTACAGTCGCGGTTGAAGGACTCCATGCCCAGGCTAAGCCACCGGTATACCAAGTCGTTGAAATCGAGCCCTCGAACATGGAGGCCTACGTGAAGGACTACGTCCCGAAGGCTCAGGCCGCCATCAAAGCTGCTGGCGGCAAGTTCCTTGCCGCCGGAGGTAAGACCACGACAATCGAAGGAGAGCCGCCGAAAGCACGCGTTGTTATCCAACAGTGGGATAGCGTTGAGAAAATCCAAGCGTATCGCGATTCAGCGGCCTTCAAAGACCTCTTGCCGCTCCGCAACAGCATGGCGAAGTTCCGCAGCTACGCCGTTGAGGGGGTACCTCAATAGCTATTCGGACAACGGGCGTGCCGGATTGAAGGCCGCCTTAGCTGGCGGCCTTCTTCCTTCCGCGCCACCAAAGGGCAGGAGCGGTTCTGTGAGGGCCTGCGGGCGAGGTGATGTCGGAGATGAGTCATTCGCGTCGATCTTGGTATGTCTGCTTCATGTCCGATGACGGGGTAATTTCGGAAGTGCTGTTGTTCGGTTTCCCATTGAAGGCATCGCTCTTGCCGGTCGCCGGACGGGCAAATCAGTAAGCGTTTCGGGTGCGCGACAGCCCGACCCGCTAACCCAAGCCCATGAAAAGCGCTGCGCCAAAGCACGAATTTCACCAGCCAATTCAACGTGATTTGGGCCGTCCAGTTTGCGTGGCAAAAATATATCGCTTCTCATTTCCCCCAAATCAGCTCCATCTTCGCGCCATCCCGCCTCATCGAAGAGGGGCGTACGCGTCGTCACGATACGTGGAGTGCGGGTTGCGGTGGACGCGATGGCGTTGCGCGCGCGAGGCATTGCAGGGCGGCCTCAAGCTTGTCTTGAGGCTGTGAGCGATCGATCCGCGCAGGACGAGCGGCGTTATTGCGTACGGCAAAAGCGTGTGGTTCTGGCACCCGTGGCTGGTGTCAAGCTGGCGGAGGCTGATCGAATCCAACCGGGTTCGTTGGGCCGTCAATCCGGCAGCGACGGAGGCAAGAGGAATTCGTCTCCGGGAAGAGCGCGCCATAAGCCGTCAAGCCATTGCGCAGGGAAGGCCGGATGCTCTCCGCTGGACCTGTATGCTCGTGTGCGCACTTCTTTGTGCCATTGCACACGAGACCGCGGGTGCAGCGCGCACCCGGTCTTCCCTGCGCCCTCTCATCCCTGAGGGGGCAAGCGATCAGGTACAACTCGGGCGCGCTGCGCCGCGAGAGCGTACCGGCATATCCGCCTCTCACGACTTGATACGATTTCCGTCGATAATCATCCCGACTTGAGTCCAGTCGCTACCGTCTCGCCCGGCGGAATATTTCGGCGCTTGCCAAGGGAGCGGCGACAGGCCAGAAAAAAACCTGGAAGAAGAAACGCCAACGGAGAACGATTTGACCATCAAGGGCAAAGCCTACATTGCCGGGATCTACGAGCATCCCACCCGGCACGCACCCGATAAATCAACTGCGCAGTTGCATGCCGAGGTCGCCAAGGGCGCGATCGAAGATGCCGGGCTCACCAAGGCCGACATCGACGGCTATTTCTGCGCCGGCGACGCCCCGGGCGGGCTTTGGCCGATGGTCGATTATCTCGGATTGAAGGTGCGTCACGTCGATTCCACCGAGACCGGCGGCTGTTCCTATTTGATCCATCTCGGCCACGCCGCAGAGGCGATCGCGGCGGGCAAATGCTCGATCGCGCTGGTCACGCTCGCCGGCAAGCCGCGCACCGGGGTGATGCCGCCGCGCGCCGCGGGCGCGGAAGCCGATTTCGAGGCGGCCTATGGGGCCACCACCCACAATGCCTACGGCATGTGTGCCATGCGCCATATGCACGACTACGGCACCACAAGCGAACAGCTCGCCTGGATCAAGGTCGCGGCTTCCCATCACGCCCAGTACAACCCGCACGCGATGTTGAAAGAGGTCGTCACCGTCGAGGACGTCATCAACTCGCCGATGATCTCGGACCCACTGCACCGCATGGATTGCTGCGTCGTCACCGATGGCGGCGGCGCGATGATTGTGACGACGCCGGAAATCGCAAAGAGCCTGAAGAAGCCGCTGGTGCGGCTGATCGGCCATGGCGAAGCGATGAAAGGCCCGCGCGGCGGCAAGGATCTCGACCTGACTTATTCCGCTGGCGTCTGGTCCGGCCCGCGCGCCTTCGAGGAAGCTGGCATCACGCCAAAGGACATCAAATACGCCTCGATCTATGACAGCTTCACCATCACGGTTTTGATGCAGCTCGAAGACCTCGGCTTCTGCAAGAAGGGCGAGGGTGGCAAGTTCGTCTCCGACGGCAATCTGATTTCGGGCGTCGGCAAGCTGCCGTTCAACACCGACGGCGGCGGCCTCTGCAGCAATCACCCGGTCAACCGCGGCGGCATGACCAAAATTCTCGAGGCGGTCCGCCAGTTGCGCGGCGAAGCCCATCCGAAGGTGCAGGTGCCGAATTGCGACCTCGCAATCGCCCATGGCACCGGCGGACTTCTCGGCGTGCGTCACGCCGCCTCAACCTGCATTCTGGAGCGCGTGTGATGGCTGAAACGAAAAAATATCCGGCGCCGGTGACCAATCCCGAGACCGCGCAGTTCTGGGAAGCGGCCAAGGCCGGCAAGTTCATGATCAAGCGCTGCACCGCCTGCGGCGAGCCGCATTACTTCCCGCGCTCGATCTGCCCGTTCTGCTTCTCCGACAAGACGGTGTGGGAAGAAGCTTCCGGTGAAGCCACGATCTACACCTACAGCCTGATGCGCAAGTCGCCGACCGGCCCGTACGCGATCGCCTATGTCACGCTGAAGGAAGGCCCGTCGCTGCAGACCAACATTGTCGACTGCGATCTTGAGAAGCTGAAGATCGGCCAGAAGGTGAAAGTGGTGTTCAAGCCGACCGACGGCGCGCCATTGCCGTTCTTCACGGCGGCCTAAGAAGTACCTTCTCCCCCTGTGGGAGAAGGTGGCGCGAAGCGCCGGATGAGGGGTTCTCACCGCGAGCACTGTGCTTGCGGAGCCAACCCCTCACCCAAGCGAGTTTGTGGCTGCTGCCGGTGATGCCCTCTCCCACAAGGGGAGAGGGCGCTGCAATTGGCGCCGCTGAAGAAGAAAGTTCGGGAGAGGAACTACTAGATGCCGATCAATTACGAACAGCTCATGGCCCTGAAAAATCTCGGCCAGAAATATGCCTATACCGACCGTGAGGTGATGCTCTACGCCTACGGTATCGGCATGGGCGCCGACCCCATGGATGAGAACGAACTCGCCTACGTCAACGAAGGCACCTTCACCCCGCGTCCCCTCAAGGTCGTACCGACCTTCGCCTCGGTAGCGGCGTGGGGGTCAGGACCCGGCGAGATGAATCTCAACCGCGTGATGGTGGTCGACGGCGAGCGCGACATCACCTTCCACAAGCCGCTGCCGGGCGCGGCCAAGATCACGGCCGACTCGACCGTGCTCGACGTCTTCGACAAGGGCAAGGACAAGGGCGCCGTCATCCGGCACCAGACCGTGCTGAAGGATGAGAACGGCGAGAAGCTTGCCACGCTGGTTGCCTCGCGTTTCGCGCGCGGCGACGGCGGCTTTGGCGGGCCGTCCGAAGGCCAACCCGAGCCGCACAAGGTGCCGAGCCGCGCGCCCGACAAGATCGTCGACATCACGACGCGGCCGGACCAGGCGCTGGTCTATCGCCTCTGCGGCGACCGCAACCCGCTGCACTCGGATCCGGAGTTTGCGAAGAAGGCCGGCTTTCCGAGGCCGATTCTGCACGGCATGTGCACCTACGGCATCACCTGCCGCGGCGTGCTGCAGACCTATGCCGATTACGATCCGTCCGCCTTCAAGCAACACGTCGCGCGCTTTTCCTCGCCGGTGTTTCCCGGCGAGACCGTGACGATGGAATTGTGGAAGGATGGCAATGTCGTCTCGTTCGAAGCGAAGGTGAAGGCGAGAGGCGTCACCGTGATCAAGAGCGGCAAGACGGTGCTGGGTTAGACGGTGCGCTCCCTCGCCCCGCTCTTCGCGGGGTCGAGACGAGCGAAGCTCGCTCTTAGAGGGTTGGGGTGAGGGGCTCTCACCGCGAGTCTGGTTTGCTGGATAGACTTGTACCCCCTCACCCGAAATTCGCTTATGCGAATTTCGACCTCTCCCCGCAAGCGGGGCGAGGTTAAGGAAGAAACCGAAAGGGAGAAACACCATGGGACTACTCGACGGCAAGGTTGCCATCATCACCGGTGCAGGCGGCGGGCTCGGTGAGGCCTACGCAAAGCTGTTCGCGCGCGAGGGCGCGGCGGTCGTGGTCAACGACCTCGGCGGTCCCCGCGACGGTTCCGGCGCCGACGTGTCGATGGCGCAGAAGGTGGTCAACGCGATCAAGGAAGAGGGCGGCCGTGCCGTCGCCAACGGATCCGACATCTCGACCATCGCAGGCGGACAATCCGTGTTCGAGGACGCCATCAAGAATTTCGGCCGCGCTGACATTCTGGTGAATAACGCCGGCATCCTGCTCGACGAGACATTTGCAAAAGCCAAGGAGGCCAACTGGGACAGGGTGATCAAGGTGCACCTCAAAGGCACCTTCTGCTGCACCCAGCCGGTGTTCAAATGGATGCGCGAGAACGGCGGCGGCGTCATCGTCAACACGTCCTCGACCTCGGGCCTGATCGGCAATTTCGGCCAGACCAATTACGGCGCCGCCAAGGGCGGTATCTGGGGACTGTCGAACGTGCTGGCGATCGAGGGCCGCAAATACAACATCCGAATCTGGACGCTGGCCCCGGGCGCGCTGACCCGCATGACCGCCGACCTGCCGCGCTATAAGGAGAACCCCGGCGCCGCGCTGGGCCCGGACGGCATCGCGCCGGCCGTGCTATACATGGTCAGCGATTTGTCGGGCGACCAGACCGGCAAGGTGCTCGGCGTCTCCGGCCCGCGCGGCGTGCGGGAGATGCGGATGATGGAAATGGAAGGCTGGACGCCGCCGTTTACGGGGTGGAAGGCTGAGGATATCGTTACCCACGCCAAGGACATCTTCTTCTCCGAGGAGGATATCAAGAAGTCGGCGCGGCGATTCAAGTAAATGTCGTTCCGGGGCGATGCGAAGCATCGAACTATGGTGCGCAATTGCGCACCTGAGAATCTCGAGATTCCGGGTTCGCTTCGCGCCCCGGAATGACGAAAAGGATAGAGGTACTCGATGACCAAACTCACCGCCCAGGCCGCCGGCACCTTCGCCATCGCGCCGACCCCGTTCCACGATGACGGCCGCATCGACGAGAAATCCATCGATCGGCTGACCGACTTCTACGCCGAAGTCGGCTGCGACGGCGTCACCGTGCTCGGCATCCTGGGCGAGGCGCCGAAGCTCGATGCGGCGGAAGCCGAGCAGGTGGCGGTTCGCTTCGTCAAGCGCGCCAAGAACATGCAGATCATCGTCGGCGTCTCGGCGCCGGGATTTGCTTCGATGCGCTCGCTGGCGAAAGCGTCGATGGATGCGGGCGCGGCCGGCGTGATGATCGCGCCGCCGCCGAACTTGCGCACCGACGACCAGATCACGGGCTATTTCAAGCAGGCGCAGGAAGCGATCGGCGACGAGATTCCCTGGGTGCTGCAGGACTATCCGCTGACGCTCAACGTCATCTTCACGCCGGCCGTGATCCGCAAGATCGTGATGGACTCGCCGTCCTGCGTGATGCTCAAGCATGAGGACTGGCCCGGCCTGGAGAAGATCTCCACGCTGCGCGGCTATCAGAAAGACGGCTCGCTGCGGCCGCTTTCAATTCTCGTAGGCAATGGCGGACTGTTCCTCGATTTCGAAATGGAGCGCGGCGCCGACGGTGCCATGACCGGTTACGCTTTCCCGGAATTGCTGATCGACGTCGTAAAACTGTCGAAGGCCGGCAAGCGCGATGCCGCGCACGACCTGTTCGACGCCCATCTGCCGCTGATCCGTTACGAGCAGCAGCCCGGCGCAGGCCTGGCTGTGCGCAAATACGTATTGCAGAAGCGCGGCATCATTTCGTCCAGCGCGCAGCGCAAGCCCGGCGCGACGATTACGGCAACCGCAAAGGCCGAGGTCGATTATCTGTTGTCACGGGTGGCGCGCGTCGACCGCCGCGCCAATCTGCAACCGCAATCCAGCGCGGCAGGCTAGTCCAATGGCCGAAACCGTCGCCCCGCGTCCCGCATCCACCATCCTGCTGCTGCGCGACAGCGCTGCCGCCAAGGAGGTCGAGGTCTTCATGATGGTTCGCCATTATGAAATCGACTTCAATTCCGGCGCGCTGGTGTTCCCCGGCGGCAGCGTCGACAAAGGCGACAAGGAGATCATCGCGACGCCGGCGCTTTACTCGGGCGGCGAGGGGCTCGACGAGGCCACCTTGAGTTTCCGCATCGCCGCGATCCGCGAAACCTTTGAGGAGAGCGGTATCCTTTTGGCGCGGCCGAAGGGGTCTAAGGTGCTGGTCGACGCCAAGCGCGCGAGCGAAATCGAGGCGGCGCATCGCGCCGACCTCTGCGACGGCAAGATCACTTTCCTCAAGGTGCTCTCCGATAACGGCATGGTGCTGGCGCTCGACGAACTCGTGCCCTATGCGCACTGGATCACGCCGGAGGGAATGCCCAAGCGGTTCGACACCTGGTTCTTCCTCGCCGCCGCACCGCCCGAACAGATCGGCGCCCACGACGGCAAGGAATCCACCGATTCGATCTGGGTCTCGCCGCGCGAGGCGCTGGAAGGCGGCGAGAGCGGGCGCTTCAAGCTGCCGTTCCCGACCACGCGCAACCTGATCAAGCTCGGCAAGCAGGCGAGCGTAAAGGCAGCACTCGACGACTCCAGAGGCAAATCCGTCGTCACCGTGACGCCTGTCATGACCCGGAACAATGGCGGCCGCCAGCTCCGGATTCCCCTCGAAGCCGGTTACGACGGCGAGGTGTTCGAGGTCGGCTCGGTCGGCTGACGCGTCCGTCGCGCGCGAAGCCCCCGCCGTGGGCGAAAGCTGCATCCACACTTCGGTGCATAACGAAGTATCGACGGGCGTCCGGCTGTAATGTCCGTCCCGGAATTGATCGAGACCGGGAAAAGACGGACATGGGCGATAGCCATCCCAAGCGCGCCAGCGCGGCGACCGAACTGGCGCTGCTGCTTGCGCTCGCGACGCTGTGGGGGGCGTCCTATACCTTCATCCGGATCGGCGTTGCGACCATCCCGCCGATCACCCTGATCGCGTGCCGTACGCTGATTGCCGGATTGCTGTTGCTGGCCATCATGCGCTGGCGCGGCGTGAGCATGCCCGTCGATGCCACGACCTGGCGGCGCTTCCTGTTCCAGACCTGCCTCAACAGCGTCATCCCATGGACGATGGTTGCCTGGGGATCGCGGACGCTGGATGCGGGGGTGGCAACCATCCTCAACTCCACGGCGCCGATATTCACGTTTTTCCTGACGCTCGCCATCACGCGCCATGAGGCGGTGACGTCACGGAAGCTGCTCGGCGTCCTCGCCGGGATGGCCGGCATCTGCCTGATCGTCGGGATGCAGGCGCTGGCCGGCTTCGGCGAGGAACTGACGGCCCAGCTCGCGATGGTGCTTGCCGCCATCGCTTACGCAGGCGCCGCCATCCTCGGCCGGGGGTTCAGGGATCTCGATCCGATTGTGCCCGCGGCGGGATCGTTGCTGTGCGGCGCGGCGATCCTGATTCCGGTGAGCCTGGTACTGGAGCGGCCGTGGACGCTGCAGCCGTCGGCCGGTTCGATGCTGGCGCTGCTCGCGCTCGCGGTGTTTTCCACCGCGCTCGCCTTCGTGATCTATTTCCGCCTGATCCGGACCCTGGGATCGATCGGCGCCACGGCGCAGGCCTATCTGCGCGTGCCGATCGGCGTCGCGGTCGGCGTGGTTTTCCTCGGCGAGCAGTTGAGTTCGACCGCCTGGATCGGGCTCGCCTGTGTCGTCGTCGGCGTCGCCGCGATGACAATTCCGGCGCGGAAGACGAGACCGATCGGGGAGGCTGCCTGAACGGACTTCACGTCAGGAAGGCGTCGGCCTGCGCCTGGTCCTGATCGTAGACCCAGCATTCGGACAGCAGTCCGTCGCGCACGGCATAGACCAGCAGGCGCTCGACTTCGGCCGTCCTGCCGTCGCGCTCGAAAC
The DNA here is from genome assembly GCF_036924595.1 of Bradyrhizobium algeriense. Lineage (NCBI taxonomy): Bacteria > Pseudomonadati > Pseudomonadota > Alphaproteobacteria > Hyphomicrobiales > Nitrobacteraceae > Bradyrhizobium > Bradyrhizobium algeriense. The sequence continues at coordinate 2,347,365 of NZ_JAZHRV010000001.1, forward strand.
GCTCGCGAACCAGCAGCGCACCACGCTCAGGCCCGGCCATGACATCGACGATGGCAAGCAGTTTGCGATTGGTCCGCCTTGTCACCTCGGCCAGGATGCCGAGCGCTGTGGCCTTGCCGGCGTGGTCGCCAGCCAGCGGGTTGCGGCCGAAATAATGCAGCGTGAAGTCGTCATGATAACAGGCGGCAAGCGCTGCGTGGTCGCCAGCGAGCCATGCGCTCGCGTAGCGGCTGACGACCAGTCGTGTGCGCTCAATCGCGGCCTGGTGCTCGATTTCGGACCGGTTATTTGCCATCCTTGTCCATCTCGGGGGATCATTGCCATCCCTGACATTAGATCCACCCGACAATCCGGGCTTTCAAGAACTGGCTATGCGCGCAATGACGGCAGCGAAACTGATCGGGTGGGGCGCACGGGTGCTGTATCTGGGCCCGGCCTTCGGGCTGACGCCGCACCGGAATGCGACCGCCGTCCTTGCCGTCGGCCTCGAAGAGCCGCTCGAAGTCGCTGACGATCCGGCGGATCGCACGGCGCATTATCGCGCAGCCCGCAGCGTGCTGATCCTGCCCAACAGCCTGCATCATTTGCGCATCGAACGGGGCCGGATGGCATTCCTCTATGTCGATCCGTTGGGGCGCGACCTCAAGGCGTTGATCGCGCGGATGACGAACGCAACGCCGCGGGCTGCCTTCGACCTCAGGGAAGAGTCCGGCGTGATCGAAATCATGACCGGTCTGGCCGAAAGCCGGATCGCGCCGCAGGAGGGACGCGCATTGCTCGGCGAACTGCTGGGTGTGGGGACGCGCGGGAAAACCAGCGCGCGCATCGCTGCAGCCCTACGGCATATGCGGGATGAACCGCAGCGCGCCCATCGGCTGACGACCCTGGCGGCGCGGGCGAGCCTGTCGCCATCGCGGTTTTTGCACCTGTTCAAGGCGGAGACCGGGGTGCCGCTGCGGCGCTACCGCATCTGGAACCGGATGGGCGCGGCGCTTCGCGCCAGCGGCGAGGGCGCCTCGCTTACGGAAGCGGCCCACGCCGCCGGCTTTGCCAGCTCGGCGCATTTTTCCAGCGCTTTTCGCGACATGTTCGGCATGACGCCGTCGGATTTGGCGAGGGCGCTGAGCCCGGGGGGCCCAAGTGTGACCGGGCTGTGAGCCGGGCCACCCCCGAGGAATTCGACTTATATAACGCCATTAACCACCGGCCGGCATGTTCCCCATGGCCCGAAATAAATCGTATATTGCGCCCCGATAGGAGCCGGCCCCGACCCACATGACCGCTGAAACGCCGCCGAATTCGCTGCCGCCGCGATCGTTCTCGCTTTCGATCGGCCAACTGACATTCGGCAGTTTCATGCTGGTGCTGGCGGTGATTATCATCACCTCGACCGCCAGTGTCATCGCCATCCGCCACATCGATTCGACCTTTGCCGAGCTGCAGCGGCTGCAGAGCGTCGGCGACCTCGCCCAGGACATCGACCGCCGCATGAACGAATTGCGGCTCGCCGCGCGGGATTTCGTTACCGACCCCGGCACGCAGTCGGTCCAGGTCGGCGAAGCCGCGACCGCGCTCGGCGACGTCTTGAAGAAGACGCGGCTGGAGCTCGCCCCCGAGCAGCAGGACATGATCGACGGCGTCACCGAGCGCCTGACGACCTATCGAAACGGCATCGAGCGCATTTCCGCGCTGATCAATCGCCGCGCCGAAATGATCGTGGCCCTGCCGCCCCTGCGGGAGAAGTTCGATGCCGCGATCGCCGACACGCCCGATCCTCACATTGCATCGGCATTGTTTCAGGCCCAGAGCCGGATCGCCTCGGCGCTGCTGGCGCGTAATCCATCCGCTGCCGAAAATGCCGCAGAGGGCATGCGCTCGATGACCATTACGGAGCCGAAGCTTCGCGCGGCTGTTGATGGTTATGCCGACGTGATTATCGGCATATCGAGGCGCGAAGGGCAGATATCAGACATCGACAAGGAAGTGCTGGGCGCAGAGGGCCGCCTGATCCAGCGCGTCACGGAATTGCTGCGCGAGGTCAGTGAGCGGCGGGGTCGCGTCCTCTCGCGTGATTTTGCCAGGACGCTGGCGGAAGCGAAGTGGCAGAGCATCGTGCTTGGCACCGCCGGCGTGCTGATCGGGATATTCGCGTCATTGCTGGTGGTTCGCCGCACCGTGCGTCCGCTTGGCGCGATCGCAACCTCGATCCGCGCGGTGGCCGGCGGCGAAAAGAACGCCTCGATCCCGGCGACGGATGTAGACAACGAGATCGGTGACATTGCCCGCGCGGCCGAAGTATTCCGGCAAACGCTGGTCGACGCAGACGCGGCGCGCGAGGCGGCGGTGCGCGCGCTCGCCGAACAGCGGCTTGCCGAGGAAAGTTACCGCAAGCTGTTCGAGTCCTCGGTCGACGGAATTTATGTCACGACGCCCGGCGGCACGCTGCTGAACGCCAACCCGGCGCTGGCGCGGATGATGGGCTATGCCACGCCGCAGGATCTGATCAACGGCATCGGCGACATCGCGGGTACGGTCTATGTCCATCCGGAGGCGCGGGCGGAATACGAGCGGCTGATGCAGCGCGACGGCATGGTCCGTGAATACGAGTACCAGGTTCGCACGCGCAACGGCTTGGTGCTCTGGCTCTCCGACAGCGCCAGCGCCGTGCACAACGAGGCCGGCGTCATCGTCCGCTACGAGGGAACGGTGCGCGACATTACCGACCAGAAGCGGGCCGAGGACGCGATCGCCGAAGGCCGCCGCCTGCTGCAAATGGTGATCGACACCGTGCCGGCGGTCATCAACGTCAAGGACAAGGAACTCCGCTATGTCCTGATGAACCGCTATATGGCCGGCATTTTCGGGGTCGAACCGGGGGATGCAATCGGCCGCACCACCGCCGACCTGATGTCGCGCTACGGCGCCGCAAAGACCGACGAGCCCGACAAGCGGGTGCTGGCGGCCGGCAAGGAGCTCGGCTTTTACGAGGAGGAATACAAGGATGCGTCCGGCCATATGCGGCAATGGCTGGTCAACAAGCTGCCGATCCTCGATGCGGCCGGCGAGATCGAGAACATCGTCACCGTCGCGCTCGACATCGGCGAGCGCAAGCGCGTCGAATCCGAGATGCGCAAGGCCAAGGACTCGGCGGAGGGGGCACTGCGGAACTTGCGCGAGACGCAGAATTCGCTGATCGAGGCGGAAAAGCTCGCGGCGTTGGGCCGGCTGGTGGCGGGCGTAGCCCACGAGGTCAACAACCCCGTCGGCATCAGCCTGACGGTTGCGTCCGCGCTGGAGCGCAAGACGTCGAACTTTACCGCGGAGGTCGCCCGCGGCGAACTGCGGCGCTCCAGCCTGAACGATTTTCTCGAGACCAGCCGCGATGCATCATCACAGCTCGTCGCCAACCTCAACCGCGCCGCCGAGCTGATCCAGTCGTTCAAGCAGGTCGCCGCCGACCGCAACTATTCCGACCAGCGCTCTTTCGACCTCGGCGATCTCACCGAGCAGGTGGTGATGAGCCTGCGGCCGGGCCTGCGCAAACACAATCTGACGCTCAATGTCGAGTGCCAGCCCAACCTGATGATGAACAGCTACCCTGGTCCCTACGGACAGGTGCTCACCAACCTGTTCCTCAATTCGGTGGCGCATGCGTTCCCGGACGGCAAGCCCGGCACGGTCGATATCCAGGTGCGCGAGTCCGGCAAGGACAATGTCGAGATCATCTTTTCGGACAACGGCATCGGCATGAGCCTCGACGTCCGCCGCCGCGCCTTCGATCCGTTTTTCACCACGCGGCGCGACCAGGGCGGCACCGGGCTCGGCCTGCACATCGTCTACAGCATTGTGACGACGCGATTGGGCGGCCGGCTTGATCTCGATTCCCAGCCGGGCGGCGGCACGCGCATCCAGATGATCCTGCCGCGCACCGCGCCGCTGGAACAGGCGGCGGAATAGGGAACTGCTAATTGATGTCAGCCAGCTTGTGCAGTGTGGCGCCGAAGATCTGGCTCGCTTTGCCGACCAGCGCGGTTCCATTCATGCTGCCGCGGGTGTCGGTGAAAGTTCCGGATACGCCGATGCCGACGGGATTAGGTCCGCCGAACAGCGGATTGTCATTGTCGCGCGGGGTGGTGTGGCGCTGCACCAGGACCTCGCCCTTGAAGGTATCGCCCTTGACGGTGTAGCTGCCGGTATAAAACAGATAGGCGTCGCCACCGAGGATCTGGCCGTCCCGGAACAGAATGACGCCACTGCCCTTGCCGATGCGCCCATCCAGCAGGGTGACGTGGATCGAATAGAGCCCGTTCTTCATGACGTCCCAGATGCCGGCCGCCGCGCCCACGGAAGCCGGTCAAGGAGTTATGCCAAAGTGCGGCATGCACCGTCAACGCGTCAGGTTGCCTGCCAATTCCCCGTAAGGAAGCAAACGCGAAGCGTACCACTCCGACGTGATGCGAGGGTGATGGACGATGGACCGAATCAAGTTGGCCCGCGAAATGCATAGTCCAGTATGGCACCGGCCGGCGGGTGCTGGAGCAAGAGAAACAGGTGACCAACTGGATCAATTCCGGCGGCCACGTGCCGCACCCATACATCGGAAACAGCAACCGTGAAACTACGGGCCGTCATCGCGCGGGCCGCTGGAAAAAGTGGATGATGATCGGCAGCGTGTTGTTGATGTTGCCGCTCGCCGCCGATCGCGGCGAGGCCCGCGATCCCGACGGGCGCTATGCCAACTCACCGCTGAAGCAATGGTTCGACAGTCTGAGAAGCGGCAAGGGGCCGTGCTGTTCCGACGCTGATGGATATGCGCTGAGCGATGTCGATTGGGAGTCCGGCAACGGGCATTACCGCGTGCGGATCGACGGCGAATGGCACGAGGTGCCTGACGACGCCGTGATCACCGAACCGAATCGCGTCGGCCGAACCATGGTCTGGCCGATGCGCGGTTATCAAGGATTGAGCATCCGCTGCTTCATGCCGGGCAGCATGACGTGAGCAACCATCAATCCTCATCTTCGGAATAAGCGCTCTTGCGCTTATTCCGAAGGAGCCGCGCCAGCGGCGTCTCGAATGATGCAGGCCCGCTTGTGGCCTCATGGTTCGCACGGCGATGCGCAGCATCGTCCGGAGACGCGCGTGTCGCGCTCCTCACCATGAGGATCAAGCGACGCTCACGCGTATTTCTTGTCGCGCTCCAGCAGCTCGATCGAAATGCCCTGCGGCCCGCGGATGAAGCAGATGCGTACGCCGGGCCGGATGGTGGTCGGCTCCTTCGTGAACTCGACGCCCTTGGCCTTGATCTCGGCGGCGACCGCGTCGATGTTTTTCACGGTCAGGCCGAAATGGTCGAGACCCTGATAGGGCGTCACCGGCGGGGTGTTGACGCCGTCGCCGGCGGTGACGGGTGCGATGAACACATTGGCGCCGCCGAGCTTGACGTCGATCCGCCCGGGACCACGGATGATCTCGCCGCCCAGGATGTCTTCCAGCCAGGCCGCGGTCGCTTCGGGATCCGGGCTGCGCAGATGAACATGATCCCAAGTAACTGCCCAATCGACGGTCGGCATTTCGGTCTCCCCATTATTGTTGTTGCGGCGCTCAAGGCCGGTTGCGGCGCGGCCAATGTAGCCGCCGCGCATCCGCAATTCCATCCCGGTCGGGCCGCCGCCGCAATGCAATATTGTCGAGGTGGCATGAAACCATTTCTGCTCTGGGTGATTGTTGACGGGCGGCGGGATCCGTACAGCGGCGGTCGTGACAGAAGCCGTACGGGGAAACGCCCGTAGGGCTTTTTTCGTGCGCGGCACGGCAATCGCCGGCGCTGCGGGGTGAGGGCGCGGCTATGAGAATCGCCGGGTGGTCGTTCGGGAAGTCCGAAGCACGGCTCGCCGTGCTACCGGCCATCGCCATCGCGGGCTGCGCCATATGGTTGATGCTCCCGCAAGCAAGCGATGCCGAGGGGCATGCCACCGCAACGCCGCCTGAAGTCACCCCCGTCACGCAGGATACATCCCGCAACGACGACACGGCCGGGACCCAGGCGACCCTGTCGAGCCCGGCGCCGACCGATGCCAACCCCGCTGCCGCGCCTCTCGACATCGCGCCGCCGGAAACGGTGGAGTCCGCCACGTCGCCGCTCGACGGCCTGAAAATTATTTCGCAGTCGTGGCGAAGGGGCGGACTGGGCTCGAAAGCGCTGGTGACCTTCACGCTCCGCAACGCCAATGACTACGCGGTGAGGGATATCGAAATCGCCTGCAGTTTCGCCCGCCGGGACGGCAGCCACCTGACCGACCGCAGGCGTATCATTCCCGATACCGTGAACATGAAGAGCCGGAAGCGCTATGCCGGCATGCTGGTCGGGTTCGTCAACGTCAACGCAAATAAGGCGAAATGTTCAGTGGTTACAGCCAGCCGAATTTAACCCTGTGCGAATCAAACGCGCGCTCCCGTACCCGAAAATGTGATCGCCGCCTTTGAACCTTGCCGGTGGGGTAGGAACTAACTGGTGTATCGCCCGTTAGGCGATTGAACCGCGCGGTGCTCGCGCGGGGGGAGCGAGATCGATGCCCGTAGCGCGTTATTTCCTGTTTGTCGGCGGAGTGCTGCTCGCGCTGTTGTTGGCGATCGATGCGCTCGTCCCGCAGCAGGCCGTCGTGGCCAGCCAGACCGCTCCTTCGGTCGACAAGACCGTGGTTCGCATTCGTTCCGACCAGAAGCCGCCGGAGCGGGTGGTTTATGACACCAGCCTTCCGACGATTGTTCCGCCGACTGTGACGGCCCGGGCCGTCGCGCCGTCGGTGCCTGCCGTGGCCTCGGCCGATGCCACCGCCCAGGCCCGCGCGCGGGAGACGTTTGCCCAGTTCGTGCCCCCGGAGGCGAAGAAGCCCGAGCCGCAGGTTCAGCGCAAGCGCAAGATCGCCAAGAGCCGTCAGGCGCCGCCGATGCAGTTCGCGCAGCCGCCGCAAATGCGGGTCGCGCAGCAGTCGCATTTCGGCTTCTTCGGCGGTTCGAACTGGAACAGCACTTGGTAGGGTGCCCCGCCTGATTTAGTTAGCGCGGCAGCTTCGGAATCTTATCCGCAAAACCGTTGTAGCAGGTCAGCCGCTCGTCTTCCTCCTTGAGGAAGCGGCAGTCATTGACGCCCTTCGCTGCCGGCGCCTTCGGCTTGGGCTGCGGCGCATAAACGGCGTCGTAGCAATTCAGCCGTTCCTTGGTCGCATCGTCGATGTCCTGGCAGGCCTGCAACTTCTGGGCGACCGATAAAGGCTTTTCTTTTTCCTTCTTGCCCGCAGCAGCTTTCTGCGACCCGACCACAACCAGCGGTTTGCCGCCAATGGTCGGAGGATTGGCGGGGGCGGTCCCCTGAGCCAGCGCCGCCGCCGGATACAGGATCGCCAGCGTCAGTATGATCTTTCTCATGTGAAATGTCCGAATAGCTGCAAGCCGAACGAGCGCGCCTGGAGAGACCAGAAACTCCCGAGCCCTCGGAATCGAAGTCCCGCTGCGCGCCTGCATTCTCTAGCATCATCCCCGAGCGTCTGTCTAACTTGTTGATTTAATAGCCATTCAATTGAGCCCGCGGCGGCCCGGAGGGCCGGACCTTGCTTGACGTCTCGTTGCCCCGGGCCGCTCCGGCTTGTGGTCGACACACCCCATCGCCAGCTTTGTAGTCTAGTGGGCACTCCCTTCGGCGGTCGCGTGGGCGGCGCCGGAGCATTTTCGCTGGCCCGCAGAGGGAGAGCATCAATGTCCGATCCGCAACGTCGGGAGTTTCTGGCCGCCGCAGGCATTGCCTCGCTGGCAGCGCTGGGCGGAGCGCAGCCGGCCGCCGGCGGCGACCCGAGCTTCATGAACAATGTTCCGGACCCAACGCTCGCGGGCAAGGATCTGCCGACCTTCAAATTCGCGCTGGAGAAGTCGGACGGCAAGGTCATCGGCAACAGTTACGGCAAGGAGGCGACCGTTGCGCAATTGCCGATCTCCAAGGGGATCGCCGGCGTCTCGATGCGGCTTGAGCCCGGCGCGATGCGCGAGCTGCATTGGCACGCCACCGCGGCGGAATGGGCGTTCGTTCTCGAGGGCCGCGTCCGCACCACCGTCGTTGACCCAGGTGGCCTCGCCGAGACCAACGATTTCGATCCCGGCGACGTCTGGTACTTCCCGCGCGGCCATGGCCACATGCTGCAATGCCTCGGCGACAAGCCCTGTCACTTCATCCTGATCTTCGACAACGGCTACTTCTCCGAATTCGGCACCTTCAGCATCACCGATTGGGTCGGACATACGCCGCCGGCGCTGCTGGCGAAGAATTTCGGCCTGCCCGAAGCAGCGTTCGCAACGTTTCCGAAGGAGGAAGTGTATTTTGCGCGCGGCAATCTGCCGCCTGCCGAGCCGTCGAAGCCGCTGCAGGGCTGGAAGCTGCCGCCGCAGACCCATAAATACCGCCTGCTGGCGCAGCCGCCGCATGCGACCTATCGGGGCGGCCGCGAGTGGCGCGTCGATTCCTTGAGCTTCCCGATTGCGAAGACGATCACGGGCGTCGTACTCGATCTCGATCCCGGCGCGCTGCGGACGCTGCACTGGCATCCGAACGCCGACGAGTGGCAGTACGTCGTCGAGGGTGAGGTGAGCGTCACTCTGTTCGGCTCGCACGGCCGCTACCGGGTCGAGCGATTGCAGAAGGGCGACGTCGGCTACATCCCGCAGGGCTATGGTCACTCGATCGAGAATGTCGGCAGCGGACCGGCGCGCATCCTGATCGGATTCAATGCCGGCATCTACGAGACCATCGACCTGTCGCAATGGATCGCGGCAAATCCAAAGGATGTGCTCGCCACGAATTTTGGCCAGCCGGCGGAAGTGTTCGGAAAATTCCCGGATCGCGACGTGTTCATCGCCGGCAAGGATGGCGCCTGATAGGAGAGGGCCGCCAAGCCTGGATTAACAAGCGTGCATTAAAACGTCGACTGATCTCGTGGCGCAATTGCGTCCGTATGCTATCGCGCCGATCTAGCGCAGGCGGTAGGCGTCAAATGCGTGAGCCAGGAATATGCCGATACTGACGAAGATAAGGAATGCCGTCACGACCTCGGTCATAGCCTTCCTCCCTGTATGGTCATGCCGAGAAGGGCACGCTTGAGGAACTCGCGGTAGATGAGGTTGAGGACCGATACAAACATGATCTAACCCCGTGGTTTGATTGATAACACCGTAGGGGACCTTTGTTTCCGGAGGACTTCGCGGCGGATCGAAATGGTTTCGTTGCGCCGGCTGCGGATCACGGAATCGCGACGGAACTGGACGTTCGATCGTCGTCGCCCGCCCTTTTCTCGCCATCCTAGTTCGAGAGACCTGCGGCGGCAGGTCTGCGAAGGCCGTGTTCCCAAAGGTTCCGCGTGATCGTTCGACATTTGCTGCAAGACGAGGCTATTACGTCCCGCCGCGCGTTCCTGCGCGGGATTGCGTCCTCAGCCAGCGTGCTCGCGCTCGGCGGTTGCGCCAGCTTGGGCGCGACGGGCGCGCGTTACGATGCTGCGTCGCTCTCGGTGGAGCCGACATTGCTCGTTGCAACCACGCGCAAGCCGGTGAACGGCGGGCGGACGAAACCCTGGTTCGGGCCGGAGCGCGCGACAAGGATGACCGTCGGCCGGGCGAAGCTGGTGCCGCCTGACGAGAGCCGCTTCTCGCTCGCCGCAGCCGGTATTGGCGATTGGCGTCTCGACGGGGTCGAGCCGGTGTCGGGAGAGGTCAGCGATCTTCTCGCCAGCGGCGGAGGCGACGTCCTGATTTACGTGCACGGTTTCAAGCAGACATTTGAGACAGCGGCGCTCGATGCCGCACATCTTGCCGATGGCATCAAATTCCGCGGCCAGACGATGGTCTTCTCCTGGCCGTCCAAGGCGGGATTGTTCGACTACGCCTATGACCGTGACAGCGCGATGTGGTCGCGCGATGGCTTCGAACGCGTGCTCCAATCCGCCGTCACGGCTCCCGGCGTCGGCCGTGTTCACATCGTCGCGCACAGTATGGGCACCATGCTGACGCTCGAAAGCCTGCGCCAGCTCTATGCGCGAAATGGCGACAGCGTTACGGACAAGATCGGGGCCGTGGTGTTTGCCTCACCTGACATCGATATGGACGTGTTCTCGTCGGCGGTTGTCCGCATCGGTCCGCTCGGCCGCAAGATCACCGTCGTCGCCGCGACGAACGACCGCGCTCTGGCGCTGTCGGGACGACTGGCTGGCGGGATGACACGGGTCGGCGCCGCCGAGAAAGCCGCCATCGAGCAACTCGGGGTGCGCGTCATCGATGCCTCCGAGGCCGGCTGGGGCATCATCAACCACGATTTGTTCCTGTCCAATGCGGAAGTGCGGCGGGTGATACGCCGTTCGATCGACACCTCAGCCGCGTAAGGCGGGTGCCGATTACGAGCGGTGCAGGATTCTGCGATCGATGGGATTGAAGGTGGCGCTGGACGATTTCGGGTCGGGGCAGTCCAGCCTGAGCTATGTCCATCAATTGTCGCCGGACAAGATCAAGATCGACCGCGGCTTCATTCGCAATATCGCGACGCAGGACAACGCCCGCAACATCGTCAAGACGGTGATCGACCTGTGCCGCAACCTGAAATTCGACTGCGTGGTCGAAGGTGTGGAAACGGCCGAGCAGGTCGAGATCATCGGCCGTCTCGGTTGCTCGACGATGCAAAGATATTTCTTTGCGAAGCCGATGCCGCAAGGTGAGGTCGAGAGCTTCATCGCTAGCTACCGCATGTCGGATCATCCGCGACTCGCCGCCGTGGCCGGGTGAGATTCGATCGACACCTGATGTCGTAGCGCCGTTGCCGCACAGTGCAGCGGAATCGCACCGCACATGATGGCGACAACCTGTCATTGATCGCGTGGGCCGTCGCAATGTCACCATGCTGTCACCCTTAATGTCGCCAAATTGACGGAACATTTATTCGTGGCCGGCACGAAGGTGCCCGGTCTCGCCTCGAACTGCTCAACGCTTGAACTGCTCAACGTGCGCAACGCCGACCGGTTGTCGGCGCGCGACGCTTTGCGGATAGGTCGTGGAGATACAGGGCGGCGCCGGGCGCTTGCCGGCGATCCGAATTATTCAGTTGATACAGAGGAATAAGAATGATGCGTCAAGCAACATCGAAGGCCGCGGCAGGTTCGAGCGCGAACCGCCGACAAGTGCTGTCACTCGCGGCGGGCATCGCCTTGCTCGCGGGCGTCACCTCGGCTCACGCGCAGAGCACGGGTATCGCAGCCTGTGACGACTTCCTGACCAAATACGATGCCTGCATCGTCTCCAAGGTCCCCGAGGCACAGCGCGCGATGTACAAGACGCAGATCGACCAGACGCGCAAGGCGTGGGTCGACATGGCGAAGAATCCATCGGCGAAGGCGACCATGGAATCGACCTGCAAGCAGACGCTGGATGCGACGAAGGCCTCGCTCACGGCGTATGGCTGCTCATTCTGATCGGCGTGCGCCGCTGAAAAGGAATGGCGCCGAGTAGGCGCTATTCCTTGACGGCGGCGGGCGAGACGGGGGAGCGGCCGACGATGCCGGCGAGGCGCGCTTCCGGAACATTGGCCGAAACGGCGTGTGCACCGCCGGCACGCGATTCACGATCAAGCGGCGCGTCGTCAAGGCGCGGTCTGCAAACTTCTCTTTATGCCATTAACCACTTGTTAACCATAACGCCCCAGCATTGCCCCTCTGTAGAGAGTCGCCACGGGCTTTGGTCCGAGGCGCTATTGATCGTTCATCTTGGGGGCGGGCTGAGGCTCGCGGGGCTCCAAGGAGTAACGTCATGTCGTCACCTGGCGTACGACACCAGGCAAGTCTGCTTTCCGAATTCGTCCTGGCGATTTTCGGCGCGCTTGGTTTGGGTCTCCCGATTGCGGTTGCGATCATCTGGATTTGTTCCTGATCGGCATGCCCGCTGCTATTTGACGGCGCTCGGCTGTGAGGGGCGCGGTGGGCTGCGGCCGATGAAAAGGCCACAGTCTCCTCGGACCGCATCTCAGATTGCAGGTGCGATCAGTCCGACCCTCATATCCTTGGCGAGATACACGCATGCGTCGTCGGCAAACACGCTGCCGTCAGCAATGCCAACAGCCAGCTTGCCACGCCTTACGAGGCGCATGTTGACTTCGTAGCGCACGCGCTTGACGTCTGGCGTTATATGCCCCCGGAACTTGACCTCGCCGACGCCGACGGCGCGGCCCTTGCCCGGTGAGCCCGACCAGCCAAGCCAATAGCCGACGATCTGCCACATGGCGTCCAGACCCAGACATCCCGGCATCACGGGATCGCTGGGAAAGTGGCAGTCGAAAAACCAGAGGCTAGGCGTGATATCCAGCTCGGCGATAACGTGGCCCTTGCCGAATTCGCCGCCGTCCAGGCTGATCTCGGTGATACGGTCCATCATCAGCATGGGCGGTGCCGGCAGCTGGGCATTGCCCGGGCCGAAATAACCGCCTTCGCTCGATCTGAGCAGATCTTCCTTGGTGTAGGACGATTGCGGCGCGTGAAAGTCGCGAGGGTTGGACAAGGCAAACTCCTTCGGCGTTTGGCTGCCGCTAGCTCGGCGTCAGGCGACTTTGTCGCGTTCGGTTTTTTTGATGCCGGCGCCAGCCGTCAGGCGCAGGGCTCCGGCTATGAAGGCCCAAATTTCATCCGTGAGTTTCTCCGGATCGGGTCGTTGTTCGCTCAGCACGACGGAAATTTAGAACTTTAGACCTTCTTTCCGGCAAAACTCGCTAAATGTCAGATGGTCAACCGACTGAAGCTTGCACACATCCGGAATGTGCAGTTTCTTGGATTGACTCGTTACTGGCGACTCCATGCTGACCACTGGGAGCTTTAGTGTCTTTGCTAACGCTATGATTGAAATGTCAGTCAAGCCAACTGTCTTCTTCGTGCCTCCGATGAACTCCGAAATTGAATCCTTGTGCTGATCTTCCATATTGTTGCAGTGGTCGATGTAGGTTCCCCAATCCCAATCCTCTCCGACTTCCAAGAGGATGTTGTCCTTATTATCCTTGATGCATTGGCCAACCGAGCCGGGAATGTGCTCCATCTCCGTGAATATCTCTTGCGTGACAGCGACGATTCCGCTCTCCAGCACTTTTGCCTTGAATCCTGTCCACAGAGATTCGTGTATGTCTTCGGGCATCGACTCCAAGGGATTAGAAATGCCTGAGGTGTCGAAGCAATACTTCTTCATCACTTCCAAAAATGCTCGCGAATATCGTTGAGATGAGAAAAATTCTTAATGCCCATGAATTCTGCAGCATTGTGATTTGTAATCCGGCCCGACGTCCACGCTTGCAGCACTAGTCCGGTGTAGAGATCGCCAAGTGTGTTGCGGTATCGCGTGCCATAATACTCGGCACGTCCAAACTGCTTAAAGTTGGCTTCCTCAGTATCAAATTGAGATTTCTTTTTGTTCCAGTAAAAGGACTCTTTCACATATCCGAGATGAACTAGCCGAATAAGCATCGCGTGCCGGCTGACAGAAAAATGACGTGAGTACCTTGAAAGGTCACTGTCGCTGATCTCGTCAGCGGGCGTATTTGGCATTGCGCCAACAACGTCACGCACATCTTTCTGTGGCATGAGGAATGATGCTGCAAATTGATCGCACCATTTTTCAGTTGGCGATGAATTCTTTCTGACTGGTCCAATGATTCCGCTGTGGCCGAGCACGATGTGTGCAAGTTCGTGCGCCAGCGTGAACGCCTGGGCAGACGGAGATTCGTTTCCGTAGACGATCACCGGAAGAGGGTCTGCAAAAATGCAGATGCCGCGAATTCCAAGCTTCTTAAGCTCGCTTCTTCGGAAAGTTAGGACTCCGGCGCTGCCGAACTTGTTACGTAGAACGTTAGGGAGGAGATGCTGCTTAGACCTGAGTGCCGTTTGCTCGGAAATATCAAAATGGAGAGCATTCCTCGCTTCGTCCGCCACAGTATTAGGGTTGTTCGCGACGGCTGCATGCAGCTCTGTCGGGAGGGGCGGTGGCTCTTCCCCAATCTCGCTAAAGAGATCGATCGCATTATCCCGTTGAGCTTCAGCCCACGATTGGATGGACCTCAGATCGCGCTCTTGCTCAGCGTTCAGCCTTTTGGCATCTCGGGGGCGTCGAAGGTCGGGGACCAGTTCTGGCTCTTTTACGGGAGGCGGGGCACTACGAAAAAACTCTAGGAATGGCCTCTCATAAAATTCAGCAAGAGATCTAGCCTGGGGGACGGTCGGTGCGGTCCCACTTTTCTTGTCTTCCCAATCGAGAATTTTCTGAGTTGGCTGCTTAAGCTTCGACGCTACTTCGTCCACGGATCGGCCACGCCATTCTCGCGCCCATTTGAGCACGTCGGCGTTGAATGGAATTGGCTCTTTCTTCCGTGCGGAGCTTGCCATAACGGAATCACCCTACCGCAAATTGTAAATTTTATCGTGCGCTCATCAGTCGATGCTATGCGGCTTATTCCAGAAGTGCGCCCCGATTGCTTGTCTCAACCTCGAAATAACGGGCGCCTGGTGCGGTTGCGAAGGTGCGGCGTCGCAGTCGCCGGACCTTCGAAAGTACTGCCGAGAACCCAGATGGATCGCTTTTCGGGTCGCAGTAGATCGGCCTGATCCACGCATGAGAACATAGAAAGAACGTGAGTCAACCCCGCACGGTGAACCGCTTCTACGGGAAGATGAGGATGGCAGCTAACTGATTGAAATCACTGGCGCGCTCGGAGAGATTCGAACTCCCGACCCTCGGAATCGAAATCCGATGCTCTATCCAGCTGAGCTACGAGCGCGTGCGGTCTGCCGATTATCAGACTTGGCCCGGCAGGGCCAGCAGTGGATGCCTAGAGCCTGTTCCGATTGAGATCGGAACGGGGCTCTAGATTCTCGATTAGACGCGTTTTCTTGACGCGAACCGGTCCCCACTTCACTGGAAAACGCTTTAGCTAGTAACAGGGATACCGCCGGCGGTCTTGGCCGATATAGGCGGCCGCGCCCTGGCGGCAGAGGATGGTAGAGGGACCGTCGTAATAGGCGAAGGTGCCGGGCTGCAGGCCGGGGCCGTAATTGTGCAGGTAGCTGATCGGGTAGGGCAGCCCCCAATTGTGCAGGTGGTGCCGATTATGGCGGGCGTCGGCCAGACCTGGGGCGAGGGTCGCGGTGGCGAGGAGGGTGGCGGCAACGAAAAACTTCGCTTTGGTCATTTCGATTCTCCGGAAGTTTCACAGAAACAGGTGCGAATTCGAGCTGAGCGGATAGCCGTTGGTGTGAAGAAAAGCACGTCAAAACAATATGATAGATGCTGAACCTCTGATTCGATCGAAGCCCGTATTCCCTGACATTTTGGCTGATCTGATTTCGCATTCTAGGAGAAGCGGGTAGAAAAGCTGCGGAAAAGCACCGTAACGCGCCCATTTTTGGCCTCAAGGGATGCTTAACGAATTCCCAACACAGTCCGGCCAAAGTTTTGCTGTCCGGTCCTGACTCTACGGGCCGACTTATCCCGCGTCTGACAAAGGCTATCCGGTTCCCGATCGACCCATGCGCATCACGCCCCTTGCCCTGCTGTCCCTCTCGGTTCTGGTCGCGACGCCAGCGCGCGCCGACTTGCATATTAGGCGCGATCACGGCGGATATGTCGAGGAGTACAAGGCCAAGTACAAGCGCATCCGCGACCGCAAGGAGCGCGTCATCATCGACGGCATCTGCAACTCGGCCTGCACGCTGGTGTTCGGCATCGTGCCGATGAACAAGATCTGCGTGACGCCGAAGGCGAGCCTCGGTTTCCACCAGGCCTATTACGACAAGGCCTTCACCTTCGGCATGAAGGTCACGAGTTTGGAAGGGACGTCAGACCTGATGTCCTATTACCCGGACACCGTGAAGGACTGGATCCGCCGCAATGGCGGGCTCACCACCGAGATGAAGAAAATCAAGAACGGCGGCGAGCTCTGGAAGATCGTCGATGCCTGCCCGGAAGAGTGGTGAGGCGCAGCAAGTCTACCGCGGCTTATAGCGTTTTTGAGCGAAGTGGATACCGGTTCGCGTAAAGAAAACGCGTCAAAACAAGAATCTAGAGCTTCGGTTCTGATTCAATCAGAACCGATAATGCTCTAGTCTTTCCGGTTGGCTTCTCCGTCCGCGATCAGCAACACCGACACTTTTGATTTGCTGAGAATCGCGGCGGCTACGCCGCCAAAGTTCAGCGCATCCCCCTTCATCCGATCGACCCCCAATATGACGAGATCGGCGCCGCTGGTCTCGATCTCCTGCAAGATGGCCTCTTCAGGAGTCGCATTCGCACGCAGCGTCGTTCTGACGTCGACATCATAGCGGGCCGCTGCCGCGGCGGCGTCTTTCAAAATACCTTCCTCGCGCGCGAGTGACATGCTGGCGCCGCGCCGGCGCGCGCCTTTGTCCCTCGTCGTGGACACATAAACCACCCTGAGTGGACAAGGGCTCGAGCGCGCCAGCGCGCCCGCGACCTCCGCACCGCGTCGCGATACGGCACTTCCGGAAACCGGAACCAGGATCCTGAACTCCGCACCCGCGGGTTGCTTGAGGTGGACGCCCTTTGCCGCAACGAGAGCAACAGGCCCCTTGAAGCCCGAGGCGACGTCTTCGACTTTCTGGTCGAAGCCGTCTTTGCCCAAGACATTCTCCATTCCGACAACGAGAAGATCGAATCCCTTTCGCGCCTCTTCCTCGACGGCATCGGCGGCCTTTTGAGCCCGGGCGCGCGTCGTTATCTCGACGTCGCCCACGCTCTCTTGGTCGGCCTCTGCGATTTTCGTGGCGGCTTCTCTTACGACCGCTTCGTGGCTCTCTTCATCCTGGCGCTTTCCTTCCTGTTGCTTTGCACGGGCACCTACATGAAGAACCGTAATTGGCAGGCCACGCGTTCCTGCGAGCAGGCCCGCGACACGAGAGGCAAATTTCGCATTCGCGCCTTCATCTACGGCGAGCAACAGGCGCTCGAGATTCGCGACAAAATCCTTTTGCTCGAACTCCTCGCGCTCAAGGCGCGCCTTTTCATCCTTCCCGAGCGGAAGACGGGAAAGCGCGCCGCGAAGCATCGGCGGCATCGCCATGGTGGTGAGGATCGCCATCGTCACGATCATCGAGAACAGATTTTGGCTAAGTACTCCCATGGAAAGACCGATGGTGGCGATGATGACTTCGGTCGAGCCGCGCGCATTCATTCCGGTTGCCAGCGCGTAGGATTCCCTTGGCGTGAGCCCACCAAGCGCGCCGCCCGCAAACGCGCCGCCGAATTTTCCGATGCTGGCGATGCACACCAGCGCGCCCGTCAGCATCAGCAGACCAGGATCCCGAAGCACGGTCAGATCCGTGCTCAGGCCGGCCATACCGAAAAACACTGGCATGAACAGACCCGTGATCAAGCCACGCAAGCGCTCGTCGATCTGCCGCGTCAGGATCGGCGATTCGCCGACCAGGATGCCGGCGACGAACGCGCCGAGCACGGTATGAACCCCGATCAGGTGCGTGATCATCGCCATCGTGCTCATCAGGAGCAGGATGACGGTGATCACCGCGGCTGAGCTCACCAGATAATCGTTGGTCCAGCGAATCAGGCGGAATACCAGCCGTCGACCGACAGTGAAGCTGATGGCCAGGAAGAGAAGGGTACCAAGCACGGCCTGACCGACGGAAGAAACATCGAGCGTGCCGTGCGATGCCAGACTGAAGATCATGGCGATGATGATCCAGCCGATGGTGTCGTCGATGATGGCTGTGGCAACAATGATCTGGCCGACATTCCGCCGCATGAAGTTCATTTCGCGCACGACCACAGCGACGATTTTTACCGACGAGATCGAGAGCGCGGTACCTAGAAACAGCGAGGCCACGAGGCGGGTTTCGGGATGCGGAAGCAGGCTCTGCGGCAGAACCTGGCCGAGCGAGAAGCCGCAGATGAATGGGACCACGATCCCCGCAATCGATACCGAGGCAGCCGCACGCCCTACCTTGCGGACCAACTTGAGGTCCGTTTCCATCCCCGTCAGCAGCAACAGCAACAGGATGCCGACCTGCGCGATGCCCTCGATCAGCGCTTTCTGTTCGGGCGAGGGGGGAAAGATCGCCGCATGGGCGGCGGGCCAGAGCCATCCGAACAGGGAAGGGCCCAGCAACAGGCCGGCCAACAGTTCCCCGATCACGGATGGCTGGCCGATCCGCTGCATGATTTCGCCGAGCCCGCGTCCGACCGCTACCAGGAGCGCGATCTGGGCCAGCAGCAGGAATTCGGATGGACGGGCTGATTTTTCGCCCTCAGCGCTGACGACTGTTGTCATCAGCAGGAATGCAGCGAGCGTCCACAAGGTTCGCGACCGGCACCATCTGATTGCCATCGCTTAATTCCCCAAAATCCGCGATCCGGAAGTTTTGGATTCCGTGCCTTCCCGGGGTCAATTGCGTTCATGATGATTGGTTTCAAGCGGCTAACGGACCTTTGGCATGAGGAGGCAGTGCCGATTTCTGAATCGAACGCGAATCCGGCCGCGCGGCGTTGGCAGTTGAACGAATGTTTGGCGCCTGGATCGCGGCCGGGGTGGTTGCGCTCGGCAGCCCGGCGCGATCAGTCCTTGCCGCACGGCATATGATCGGGCAACAGGGGCGCAAATGACTGGCGACTTCGAAAAAATGGCCGCGCGCGCGGCGCCGGCGATTTTCGTCGTGCTCTGGAGCACGGGCTTCATCGGCACCAAATATGTGCTGAACAATGCCGAGCCGCTGACCTATCTCGCGATCCGCATGGCCTGCGTCGTGGGGCTGATGGCGATCATCGTGGCGATCGCGCGGCCACGCTGGCCGGATCGCATCGGCATCGCGCACAGCGCCGTCGCCGGCATTCTGGTGCATGGAATCTATCTCGGCGGCACGGCGATCGCGATCGCGCATTCGATTCCGGCGGGGCTCTCGGCATTGATCCCAGGGCTGCAGCCGATTCTTACCTCGACGCTTGCAAGCCGCTGGCTCGGCGAACGCGTCACGCCACTGCAATGGGGCGGATTGCTGCTCGGGCTCGCCGGCGTCGTGCTGATCCTGCACGACCGGCCGATGAGCGGCGAGGCGGGTTGGGGATGGCTTGCCTCGGCCATATCGCTGGTCAGCATCACCTTGGGCACGCTCTACCAGCGCCGCTACTGCAGCACGATCGACTGGCGTTCCGGCAATCTCGTGCAATACGTCGCGGTGACGATTTTCTTCGGCCTCGGCGCATGGCTGTTCGAGACCAATGTGGTGCACTGGACCACCGAGTTCATCCTGGCGCTGACCTGGCTTGCCGTGGTGTTGTCGATCGGGTCGATCGGACTCTTGTACTGGCTGATCCGCCGCTCGGCCGCAACGTCGGTGGCGAGCCTGTTCTATCTGGTCCCGGCCGTGACGTCGCTGATGGCGTATGTGCTGTTCGGCGAGAAGCTCGACGCGGTTTCGATTGTCGGCATGATCGCCTGTGCTGCTGCGGTGCTGGTGGTCAACCGCCGTTCAGTTTGAAGTAGAGTTCTCGACCTTCATGCACGTATAAATTTCGTGAGGCTTCTCAATATTTTCTCTGGGTTGTGCCCATTAAGGCGATCGTAAGCAAAACGGGTCAGATTGGGCACGATTTTGGGGGATTTCTCGTATGACCACGCAATCCATTGGAAAGTTCCTGCCGGCGCTCAAGCTGCGGCTCGGCACCAAAGCCGTTATCTCGGCCATCCTTCTGATTGCGGTCAATACCGCGCTGGTGGTGGGAGCGGCCCATTGGTCGCTTACCTCCGAGTTCGGCGATCGGGCGCTGCGGGATATCGAGGTCAACCTGCGCACCCTGGGCCTGGCGTTTGCCGAGACCTACAGCGACGCCAAGATTACGATCAAGGACGGGGCCGTCGCCCGCGCCGAAATTTCCAAAATGCCGGAGTTCAAGGACCACGCGATCGTCGATCGCGCGGTCGGCTATACCGGCGGCAACGCGACGCTTTTCGTCTATGACGATGCCAGCAACCAGTTCGTTCGCCGCACCACCAACGTCAAGAAGGAGAACGGCGACCGTGCCGTCGGCACCCAGCTCGCCCCCGACCATCCGGGGCAGGCGGTCGTGCGTCGCGGCGAGGCTTACCGGGGGCCGGCGACGCTGTTCGGCAAGACCTTCATGACGGCCTACTACCCGATCATGAATCCGGCCGGAAAGGTGATCGGACTTCTCTATGTCGGCATTCCCATGGCGCACTACGAGAGCATGCTGTCGCACGCCATTCAGAACATGGCGATCGCAGCCGGCATCGCTGCGCTGCTCGTGATGATGCTGACCATGGTGCTGGTGCGCCGGGTGACCAAGCCGCTGATCTCGGTCACGGCCTCGCTGACGGCAATCGCCAACGGCAACACCGAGGTTGAGGTCGACTACCACGACCGAATGGACGAGATCGGCGAGATTGCGCGTACTCTCGCGGTCTTCAAGAACAACTCGGTCGAACGCCGTCGCCTGCGCGACGAACAGATTGCGGCTGCCGCCGCCGCTGCCGAGCAGCGCAAGACTGAATTGCGGAGCTTCGTCGACGAGTTCCAGACCAGCGTCGGCAGCATCCTTGACAAGGTGCTGAACTCCTCCAGCGAATTCGAGCGTGTCGCGCAGCAGCTCACCGAGACCGCGCGGACTACGGCTGGCCTGTCGGGCAAGTCGGCCGGCGCTTCGGAGACCGCCTCCGAGCATGTCCGCACCGCGGCGACCGCCTCCGACGAGCTCTCCAGCTCGATCGCCGAAATCACCCGCCGGGTCCAGGAATCGAACGGGATCGCGGCCGACGCCGTCAAGCAGGCGGCTGCCACCGACCAGCGCATCAACGAATTGTCCGAAGCCGGCGCCCGGATCGGCGACGTGGTGAAATTGATCACCTCGATTGCCGAGCAGACCAACCTGTTGGCGCTCAACGCCACCATCGAGGCGGCGCGGGCGGGCGATGCCGGCCGCGGCTTTGCCGTGGTGGCGCAGGAGGTCAAGAGCCTCGCCGGCCAGACCGCGAAGGCGACCGAGGAGATTTCCAGCCAGATCGGCAACATGCAGCTTGCGACCGAAGAGTCGGTCAGCGCGATCAAGGCGATCGGCCAGACCATCGAACGCATCAGCGATATCGCCACCTCGATCTCGGCGGCGGTCGAGCAGCAGCGCGGCGCTACCCAGAACATCGCCGAGAGCGTTCGCGCGGCGGCCAGCGGCACGGCAGACGTTGCGGCCAACATCCGCAACGCCGCGCAGGGCGCCGACGAGACCGGCGAGACCTCGAGCCGGATGTTTGCCTCCGCGCAGAATCTGTCGAGCGAGAGCCTGCACCTGAAGGCCGAGGTCGAAAAATTCCTCGACCGCGTCCGCGCCGCCTGACGGAAGCGTCACGGCTGCGGCGCCCGCCGCCGGTGAAACCGGAAGCTTCCGGATTCGTAGTTTCCCCATACTGCGAATGCCCCTCGTTTCCCGGGCTGGAGGGCTTCCGTGAACCGATACGCCGCGCTCTATCTGGTGACGCTGCTCGTCATCCTCCCCCTTGATTTTCTGTTCCTTGGCGTCGTCGCCAGGGACTTCCTCGCCTCCCAGGTCGGCAACATGCTGGGCGAGATCAAGCTCGCACCCGCGATCCTGTTCTATCTGATCTATGTTGCTGGCGTCGTGACCTTCGTCAGCGGCGGGCAGGGCGCTACCTGGCAATCCACGCTGCTCTATGGCGCGCTGTTCGGCTTCTTTTGCTACGCGACTTTCGACCTGACCTCGCTGGCGCTGCTCAAGCATTGGAGTTAGCCGGTCGCGATCGTCGACGTCGCGTGGGGGGCGTTCGTGACGGCGGTCTCCTCGACCGCCGGATTGCTCGTGGCGGATTGGGTGGTGCCGAAAATGTAGGGTGGGCAAAGCGTAGCGTGCCCACCACTTCTTGCATCGCTCTTGATGGTGGGCACGGCGCAAGCGCGCCTTTGCCCACCCTACGCCATCTCAATTCGTCACTTCGGCTGCGGCACGATCCGGATGTAGGGCTTCGGCGCCTTCCAGCCGGCCGGATAGATCGTCTTCGCCTCGTCGTCGCTGACGGAGCCTGCGATGATGACGTCCTCGCCCTGCTTCCAGTCGGCCGGCGTCGCGACGCGATGCTTTGCGGTCAGCTGCAGCGAGTCGATCGCGCGCAGTATCTCCTGGAAGTTGCGGCCGGTGGTCATCGGATAGACGATCGTCAGCTTGATCTTCTTGTCGGGGCCGATCACGATCGCGTTGCGGACGGTCTGGTTGTCTGCAGGCGTGCGGGTGAGAGGATCGCCCGAGGTCGAAGCCGGCAGCATCTCGTAAAGCTTGGAGACGTTGTAGTCGGTATCGCCGATCATCGGATAGTTCGGCGCAGCACCCTGCGTCTCCTTGATGTCCTCGGACCATTTCGAATGCCGGTCGACGGGATCGACGCTCAGGCCCATCAGCTTGACGCCGCGCTTGTCGAACTCCGGCTTCAACTTCGCGAGAGCGCCGAGTTCGGTGGTACAAACCGGCGTGAAATCCTTCGGGTGCGAGAACAAGAGCGCCCAGCTATTGCCGATCCAGTCGTGGAATTTGATTTTTCCCTCGGTGGTCTGGGCTTCGAAATCGGGGGCGGTTGCGCCAATAGGGAGTGCCATGATGTGACCTCATCTTATTAAAGTTACAGGAGAATTCGTCTCTAGCATTATACGAGTCTGAGGCGGTTAAGTGAACCAGTTAGCGCAAAAGGTGAGATCCTTCTCCGCAAGCCCGGAACTCCTAGCATCTTCTTTTGATCCGCGCCTCTGCGACGAAAAGAACCCGTTTGCTCCCGCATTTGGCGAAGATGAGTCAGGTTCTGGAGCTATCCTTTTGTTTGATCGCAATCTTTTCAACACTGTTCCACTTTTCTGCCGCCGCTGCCCCGATGTCGCCTTTTATCGCCCGCATCACGCCGGGCCGCTTTGCACCCGAGGGTGCGTTGTGGGTGCTTTGGCCTGAACCGTGACCGGCATCACAGCGACCAATTGGCAACCATGTAAAAATCTCGAAATGCCAGTTTCGAATCGTTAACCGCTCGTTCATGCCCGGTATGGAAATGCTGGACCTGAAAAAGAAATCGAGAAGTGCAACTATGCCTGCCCCGACTGCCAAGACCACTGAAACGTCCATTGAGACATCCGACGACGTCCCGCAACCGTCCTGCCGCCAGACCGCGGCGCACGCGCTCACCATCGTGCGCGACGGCGTGATCACTGGCGAGGGGCCCACGACCAAGGGCCGTATCCATTTTTCCCGCGCGCTCGATGCCGATGACGCTGCCTGGTGCGCGCGCATCCTGACCGTCAGCGCGGTCGAGCATCAGCCGGTGAGCCGCGCCGAAGTCGAGGCGCTGTTTGAAATCAGCGACGCCGCCGCCGAGCGTACCGACGACGGACGTTTCGACGACCTGCTGGCCAAGGCGGTCGCCCATCATGCGGCGTCCGAATCCGGCCTGCCGGTGCCGCCGCGCACGGTGGCGCTGTCGCCCGATACCGACATCGAGAGCTGGGCGCCGACGCAAGCCGCCAAGATCGATACCAAGGTGCTGGAATGGCTTGCCAGCCAGATGCGCGGCAAGCGCCGCGTTAACCACCGCCTCACAGCGCTGGTCGCAACCCTGATCGGCGCCGCCGCGCTCCCGCTCGCGCAACTGCCGGGCATGCTGGATATGGGGATGCTGTAAGTTCATCTGGCGATCACTGACCTGAAGACGGCGGGGTCATTCCCCGCCGTTTTGTTTTGGCACCGCTGATGAGGCCGTCATTGCGAGCCACCCGGTCGGCGCGAAGCGCCGCCGGATGGCTCGCAATGACGGTAGATACAGTTTTGCGATCTCGCGGCGCATTGCGTCCGAGGTTTGCATCTTCGTTTGCCCTCCTCGAAATAGAGGGCGCAGGGAAGACCGGGTGCTTGCTGCACCCGCGGTCTCGTGTGCAACGTGCACAGAAGAACACGCACACGAGCATACAGGTACAGGCGGAGCATCCCGGCCTTCCCTGCGCAATGGCTTTACGGCTTACTTCGTGCTCTTCCCGGAGAACGGCTCTTTTGCCTCCGTTATTGGCGGGACGCTTCCCGCCAACGTAGCGCCAGCACCGCGGCGCCCGAACCACACGACTTCACCGTACGCATCCGGCGCGTACGTCTAGCGCGCCACCAGCGTCCACCGCATCTCACCGCACGTTCGTGACGATCGCGAGCGTCCCTCAATTGGGTGAGACGCGCGGAGTTATGCGGGTGATTTGCCCGGCGGTGGAAGCGGTATATTTTTGCCGCGCAATCTGGACGACCCAAATCACGTTGAACCGGCTGGTGAAATTCGTTTTTACGCGCAGCGCGTTTTGCGGCATTTTGGACGCGCGCCGAGCGGTCGACGCCTACGTCAGTGAAAGCCACGACCGAGGACTGTGACTTAAGTCACATTAACCGCTCGGCATTCCTACGTATTGTGACCGCTAAATTCGATGCTAGTGTCGGTTTTCATTGCCGATTTGGAAATTTTCTGATGCGCGCGTTTTTGGGAGTGGTCCTGACGGCCTGGCTGACTTTGCTGGCTGGCCAGCCCGCGTTTGCCGAGAAGCGCGTGGCGCTGGTGATCGGCAATTCGGCCTACCGGAACGTGGCCAAGCTGAGTAATCCCACGAACGACGCGGCGGCTGTTGCGTCGATGTTCAAGTCCGCAGGCTTCGACACCGTCGAGTCCAGGCTGAACCTGACCGTCGGCGAGTTGCGCAAGACGCTGCGCGATTTCGGCAACAGGAGCCGGGATGCCGATGTCGCCGTTGTCTACTATGCCGGGCACGGCATTGAGCTGGATGGCACCAACTATCTGATTCCCGTCGACGCCACGCTCGAGACGGACGCGGATGTTCTGGACGAGACGCTGCCGCTCGACCGCGTGCTGTTCGCTGTCGAGCCGGCGAAGCAATTGCGGCTGGTAATCCTTGATGCCTGCCGGGACAACCCGTTCGCCAAAAACATGAAGCGCACGATCGCGTCCCGCGCGATCGGACGGGGATTGGCCAAGGTCGAGCCTTCCAGCCCCAACACCATGATCGCCTTTGCGGCGAAGGCGGGATCGACCGCATCCGACGGCGACAGCAAGAACAGCCCGTTCGCAGCCGCGCTGGTCAATCATCTCACCAAACCGGGCCTTGATCTGCGCAAGGCATTCGGCTTCGTCCGCGACGATGTCTTGAAGGCAACCGGCAACGCGCAGGAGCCATTTGTCTATGGCTCGTTGGGCGGCAACGACGTGACGCTCGTGCCAGCCGCGCCTGTACCCCCGGCAGCCGCATCGACCGATCAAGACGCTACGATGCAGCGGAACTACGAATTCGCACTTCAGGTCGGCACCAAGCCGGTGTGGGATGCATTCATCGAGAAATATCCGTCCGGCTTCTTTACTGCACTTGCCAAGGCGCAACGTGACAAACTCGCGGCTGAAGCCGCGCGGATCGAGGCCACGAACAAGGCCAAGGCAGCCCAGGACGAGCAGGCGCGCCTCGCCGTCGAAGGCGCCAAAGCCGCGGAGCAGGCCAAGGCTGCCGAACAGGCCAAAGCCGCCGAGAAAGCCCGTGTCGCTGCCGAGCTGGCGAAAAAGGCCGAAGAGGCGAAGGTAGCGGAAGCCGAGCGTGCGAAGGCCGCGGCAGAAGCAAAACTTGCCGAAGCCGAGCGCGCGAAAGCAGCAGTAAAAGCCGCCGAGGAAGCAAAGGCTGCGGAGGCCGCGAGGTTGAAAGCCGCCGAAGTAGAAAAGGAGCCCGCTGCGAAGAGGGGAAGCGAGAGCAAAATCGCCGCGCTCACGCCGCCGGCCGACCAGTCCGATCAGCCCAAGGCGATCGACCTCCCTCGCTCCCTACAAGCCGAACTGCGGCGGGTCGGCTGCAACACCGGAGCGGTTGACGGCAACTGGAATGCGGCCTCGCAGCGGTCGCTCGATCTGTTCAACAAGCACACTGGGATGAAGCTGGAGGTCAAGGTTGCGAGCGTCGATGCACTCGATGTCGTCAGGAGCAAAACCACGCGCGTTTGCCCGCTGATTTGCGATCATGGGTTCAAGGCCGATGGCGATCGCTGCACGAAGATTACCTGCCGTGCAGGTTACGAGGTCGGCGATGACAACACGTGCGAAAAGATCGAGACGAAGAAGCCTACTGCAAAGCGCGAAGAACCGAGGGTGCAGCGCGACAAGGCAGAGCGCGGCAAGTTAGAATCGACCCCTTCGAAGCCGCAAGCCTCAGGCCAGATATTTTGTACCGGTCAAGGATGCAGGCCGGTAGGCAAAGGCTGTAGCATTCAAGTCGTGAGGCCCGGAGCGCCGGGATATGTCTCAGGCGCCAGCGGACAGATCGAAGTTTGCAACTGAGCGGCTGACGAAGTGCGCGGTGTTTGGATCTAGGATTCGGTATGCCGATTTGGAAGTTTTTTTGATGCGCGCTTTGCTAAACATCTTTTTGACGGTCGGGTTCATTTTCCTGGCTGGCCAGCCCGCGCTGGCTGACAAACGCGTGGCCTTGGTGATCGGCAATTCGTCCTACCGGAACGTGGCCAAGCTCAGCAATCCCGCGAACGATGCGGCAGCCGTTGCCGCGATGTTCAAGTCCGCAGGCTTTGACATCGTCGAGTCCAAACTGAACCTGACCGTCGGCGAGTTGCGAAAGACGCTGCGCGACTTCGGCAACAGGAGCCGCGACGCGGATGTCGCGGTTATCTATTACGCCGGTCACGGCATCGAGCTTGATGGTACCAACTATCTCATCCCGGTCGACGCGACGCTTGAAACCGATACAGATGTTCTGGACGAGACGCTGTCGCTCGACCGTGTGCTGGTAGCGGTCGAACCCGCCAAGCAATTGCGGCTGGTCATCCTCGATGCCTGCCGGGATAACCCGTTTGCAAAAAGCATGAAGCGAACGATCGCGTCCCGCGCGATCGGCCGCGGTCTCGCCAAGGTCGAGCCTTCCAGTCCCAACACGATGATTGCGTTTGCCGCGAAGGCCGGATCGACCGCATCCGACGGCGACAGCAAGAACAGTCCGTTCGCAGCCGCACTGGTCAATCATCTCGCCAGGCCCGGACTTGATCTTCGCAAGGCATTTGGCTTCGTCCGCGACGATGTCTTGAAGGCAACCGGCAATGCGCAGGAGCCGTTTGTCTACGGTTCGTTGGGCGGTAACGACGTGATGCTCGTGCCCGCCGCGCCGGTCGTATCTGCGCCGACTGCGCCGGTCGATCAGGACGCCACGATGCGGCGCGATTACGATTACGCCGAGCGAATTGGCACCAAGCCAGTCTGGGATGCCTTCATCGAAAAGTATCCATCCGGTTTTTTCACGGCGCTCGCAAAAGCGCAACGCGACAAGCTGGCGGCCGAAGCGGCACGAATTGACGCCACGAACAAGGCCAAGGCAGCGCAGGAAGAAAAGGCCCGGCTCGTAATCGAGGGTGCGAAGGCCGCGGAACAGGCCAAGGCTGCCGAGCAAGCCAAAGCCGCCGAGAAAGCCCGCATCGCCGCCGAGCAGGCCAAGAAGGCCGAAGAGGCGAAGGTCGCAGAAGCGGAGCGTGTGAAGGCCGCGGCGATAGCAAAGGCGGCGGACGAAGCCAGAGCGGTGGAAGCAGCCAAGGCGGCCGCAGAAGCCAAGGCCGCTGCCGAAAATAAGGCCAGCCAGGAAAAGCTGGCCGCGCTGACGCCACCGGCTGACCAATCCGATCAGCCCAAGGCGATCGACCTTCCCCGGTCGCTCCAAGCCGAACTGCGCCGGGTCGGCTGCAACACCGGCGCGGTGGATGGCAACTGGAATGTGGCCTCGCAGCGTTCGCTCGATCTGTTCAACAAGCACGCGGGGATGAAGCTGGACGTTAAGGTCGTCAGCATTGATGCGCTCGATGTCGTCAAGAGCAAAACGACGCGCGTTTGCCCGCTGATTTGCGATCATGGATTTAAAGCTGATGGTGACCGTTGCACGAAGATCACGTGCAGGGCGGGTTACGAAGTTGGCGACGACAACATGTGTGAAAAGATCGAAGTGAAGAAGCCGACGGCAAAGCGGGAAGAACCGAAAGCACAACGCGACAAACCTGAACGCGCCAAAGCCGACGCGGCTCCGGCAAAGCCGCAGGCATCCGGGCAGATATTTTGTACGATGCAAGGTTGCCGCCCTGTAAGAAGCGGTTGCCGCGTTGAACGTCAGGGCGGATCGGGCCGTGGTGTCGATCAAGTTGAGATCTGCAATTGAGATTATTGGAATTTTTAATGCGCGCTTTGCTAAACATCTTTTTGACGGTCGGGTTCATTTTCCTGGCTGGCCAGCCCGCGCTGGCTGACAAACGCGTGGCCTTGGTGATCGGCAATTCGGCCTACCGGAACGTGGCCAAGCTCAGCAATCCCGCGAACGATGCGGCGGCTGTTGCTGCGATGTTCAAGTCGGCAGGCTTCGACACCGTCGAGTCCAAGCTGAACCTGACCGTCGGCGAGTTGCGCAAGACGCTGCGCGACTTCGGCAACAGGAGCCGCGACGCGAACGTTGCGGTTATCTATTATGCCGGGCACGGCATCGAGCTGGATGGCACCAACTATCTCATCCCGGTCGACGCGACGCTTGAGACTGATACGGATGTTCTGGACGAGACGCTGTCGTTGGACCGTGTACTGGTTGCAGTCGAGCCGGCGAAGCAATTGCGGCTGGTAATCCTTGATGCCTGCCGGGACAACCCGTTCGCCAAAAACATGAAGCGAACGATTGCGTCCCGCGCGATCGGCCGCGGGCTGGCCAAGGTCGAGCCTTCCAGCCCCAACACGATGATCGCCTTTGCTGCGAAGGCCGGATCGACCGCTTCCGACGGCGACAGCAAGAACAGCCCGTTCGCCGCGGCGCTGGTCAATCACCTCGCCAAACCGGGCCTCGATCTTCGCAAGGCGTTCGGCTTCGTCCGCGACGATGTCTTGAAGGCGACGGGCAATGCGCAGGAACCGTTCGTGTACGGCTCGCTGGGTGGCAACGATGTAACGTTGGTTCCAGCCGCTCCCGCGGCGGTTGCTGCGCCGGTCGATCAGGACGCCACGATGCGGCGCGATTATGAGTTCGCGCTCCAGGTAGCAACCAAGCCCGTCTGGAATGCCTTCATCGAGAAGTATCCGTCAGGTTTTTATACAGCGCTCGCCAAATCGCAGCGTGACAAGCTCGCTGCGGAAGCTGTGCGGATCGAAGCCACCAACAAGGCCAAGGCAGCCCAGGACGAGCAGGCGCGGCTCGCGATCGAAGGCGCCAAGGCCGCAGAGCAGTCCAGAGCTGCGGAACAGGCGAAAGCCGCCGAGAAAGCCCGTGTCGCTGCCGAGCTGGCGAAAAAGGCCGAAGAGGCGAAGGTCGCGGAAGCCGAGCGCGCGAAGGCGGCAGCGCTTGCGAAGGCCGCCGAGAAGGAGGCTGAGCGCGTCAAAGCGGCCGAAGAGGCCAAGGCTGCCGCCGAGGCCAAAAAGGCTGCTCCAGACGCCGAAGCTGCTGCCGAAAAGAAGGCGAAGGAAGAAAAGCTCGCCGCGTTAGCGCCGTCGGCCGACAACTCCGAGCAACCCAAGGCGGTCGATCTTCCTCGCTCGCTTCAGGCCGAGCTGCGCCGGGTCGGCTGCAACACCGGCGCGGTGGACGGCAACTGGAATGCGGCCTCGCAGCGGTCGCTCGATCTGTTCAACAAGCACGCGGGGATGAAGCTGGAGGTCAAGGTTGCGAGCGTCGATGCATTGGATGTCGTCAAGGGCAAAACGACGCGCGTTTGCCCGCTGATTTGTGAGACCGGATATAGGGCGGACGGAGATCGATGCACAAAGATTACGTGCCGGGCCGGCTATCGGCTTGGTAACGAAAATGAGTGCGAAAAGATTCAAGAAACAAGGAAGCCAGCCGCAATTCGAGAACGTGTACAGCCGATGCCCGATACGGAACGAAAGCAAGTTGAATCACCATCCACGAAGCCGGTGGCAGGGTCGGGTCAGATTGTCTGCGGTCACGGCGGTTGCCGACCCGTACAAAAGGGCTGCCGGCTGGTTGTGGGCAGTGTAACGGGGTCGAAAAGCGGAACGCCTGCAAATGTCGAAGTCTGTAATTGACCAGTTGTGCAAACAGTGCGGCGGCTGTTGGGTTGCCGTCGGACGTGTCTGGTTTGAAGCTTCGATCGATGAAAATACTTAACGCTCTGATCGGGGGCTGTATTGTGAAGATATTTTGCGCGGGATTTCTGGCGGCGTTCATTTTCATATTGCAGCCGCCGCCGACTGCCAAAGCAGGCGTTGTCCTGATCACGCCGGAAGAAGCGCAGCTTCCCACGCCAAAAGGCGTTCATGCCGCTCGCGCCATCACGCGCGGACCGCGTATCGACCTTGCCGGTCCCGATGCCAGTGAGGCGCGTTCCCCGCTACGTCTGCAGCTCAAATTTCGGGGATTCGGCGGTGCAACGATCAATCTCGACTCGCTTCGTGTGACTTACCTGAAAATGCCAAACGTCGATCTGACGTCAAGAATAAAGCCTTATGCCCAGCCGACGGGCATCGAGATTCCGGACGCCGAAGCCCCGCCGGGCGAACATCTGGTCCGCGTGGAAGTCCATGATTCCGAGGGACGTCGCACGGCGACGACATTTTTGCTCAGCGTCGCACACTAGAGGGGCAGGGATGCCGGAAGCTTGCTTCTTTTGCAAAACGGAGAAGGATGAGCATACGCTCGTCTGCGCGGCCTGCGGACGGGATACGGCCGTTCCTTTGCCGCTGGCCGCCGAACATCAGGCGCTGTCGCAAAAGCGGGATCGCTTGCGGGCCGAGCTCGTTGAGGCAAAGGCCCGGCTCGAGTCGCTTCGGCGCAGGCCGGTCAGCGCATGAAGATTGATCAGACAAATCGCGCGCGAACCCTTGTCGCGTTCCAATCTTCCATGGGCAGATTGATCGCCTGATGGAATGCCCTTTCTGCGCCGAGACGATTAAGGACGAGGCTCTCATCTGCAGGCATTGCAGCAGGGATCTCCGTGTCGTGCAGCCGATTGTGATCGAAAACCAGAACCTCGTAGCGGAACTTGACCGGCTCCAGCGGGAGCTGGACCGGGTCAACACGCAACTCGCGTTTTTGGACCGTCCGGTTCGCTTCGTGCTGCGGCACGCGGCGCTCTATGTCCTGATCCCGGCGCTTCTGCTGCTCGCCGCGCATGTCGTTGTGACGATCCTGCTGGATGTTTCCGCGCTCTACCTGCGGATCGCGTCAGTGATCATCCCGATTCCGTTCGGGGTGATGCTCTACGCCGTCAACAAGATCGGGGTGAGGGGGGCCGCCGGGTTTGGAATCGCCACAGCCTTCCTCAGCGTGATGGCCATGCTGATCACCATCGGAGTTGTCGACAAGGTACCGATCCTGCCGGAGAGCCTCCGCGAATGGCGCGAGGCCGTCGAATACGCGCTCAGTATCATGCTGGCCTATTTGACGGGAAATCTGCTGGTCATGCTGATCCTTCGCTCGCTGCCGAATGCGATCGCGGCTTCAGGCCGCCCGAGTGCTGTAGCGGTGCGGCTCGCCCGGATGTTTGGCCAGCATGTGGGGCCGGATGTCATGCGCCGACGGGCGCGCCGGATACAGGAACTGATGAAAACCCTTGGTCCGCTCGCCGGCCTGGTGGTGACGGCCGGCGGGTCGATCTACACCGGGCTAAAAGGCGTGCTGGGACACTGATGGGGCGAGCCAGGGGGTTTAAATCTCACCCCGGCATCCCCATATAGCCTCTCATGGCACAATGGAAAGCATCGACCACGCGGCAACCACCGATGACGAAGGATGAGTTGCGCCTCATGCTGGCCGAGGCGGTCCGCAACACGCAGCCAATCGCGGATCAGAGGCCGAAGCGATCCCCGGAGGCCGAGGACGATCAGTCCTAGCTGGCCGCCGGTCGTTCATTCGCAATCGCTAAGAGACGGGCCAACGTGCGGCGCTCGATGCCGATCCCGACAGCATGGCCAAATCAGAAATCACAAAGGACCTAACGAATGCGGATTGCCGCCAAACCCACTGAACAAGAGATGATCGAGGGGCCGCAAGCGGTATCCTTTCAGATCGCGAACGGGAATGCGCGGCATAGCTGCATTCTGCAAACCGAGCTGCCGACGAAGGCGCTGGCCCAAAAATATCTTCTCGCAAACTGGCCTGTTGTCGAAAAGATGGCACGCGACGCGCTCGCGGCGGGAAATCTTGAAGACGGCCCGATCAAACTCGTTATCGCCTGAGCGGTTCATCATGAACGCCAGTTTTGGATTTTAGGACCAGTCATGCTGAAAGATCGCGAGAATATCCTGAATGCGCTCCGCGAGAAGCCGCAGAAGGCTTACCAACTCATGCGGCGTGCCAATCTTCCGAATGAGGAAGCCTGCCAATCCCTGCTTCTGAAAATGCGCGACGAAGGCCTGGTGAAATTCGACATCCACAAGGGGCTATGGCTCATCGGATAGTCCGATACATGCGGCGGGGTTATTTCCCCGCCGTTTTCTGTTTGCCGCCTTCCGCATCCAGCCCGAGCGTGCGGCCGGGAAAGCCCGCCGCGTCGAAATAGCGTTGCGAGCCGACGCGCTGGAAGTTGAGCACGGTGCGCAGGCCGTTCGCCGCCGGTTTCGATTTCACGGTGCCGGCATAGGCCATCGGCGTTGCGCCATTGGGCATGGCTTCGGTCATGACGCGGCCGATCAGCTTGCCCTTTGCCTTTTGCGTCAGTCCCATGATCTTAGCTGCGGTGGCGCCGACGTCGGCATTGCTGACGGGGAGGGGATCGACATAGCCCGATTTGAAGTCGGGCCCGATCGCCGCCGCAAAATTCAAGGTGTCGCCGCGGCTGAAGCTGCCATGCATGCCCTGGCCCTGGCGCAGCACGGTGTCGGCAATCTGCACCGAGCAGTTGGTCGGCTCCTCGCATCCCGACGACCAGGAGCGGAAGTTGACCACGATCGACGGATGCGGCACGACCGCCTTGCCCTTGAGGCCGAGCTGCGACATCGGCAGCGTGCCGGGGAAATTCCCAAGTTCGTCATCGACAAAGAGGCCGCTGACGTAATCCTGTTCCAGCAGCGCCTTGATGGTGCGGTCCGCGAGCTTGCGTTCCTTGCCGGGGATATAGATCAGGTCCGATCCGCCATTGGTCGCGACCACGAGATCGGGTTTTGCCGGGTCTTTGCCCAACAGGCCGTTGCCTGCCTTGGGATGGGCATTGTCGGCGACGCGCGCGTTCTTGTCGTTGGGGTCGAACAGCGGCAGGTCCAGCGCCTTCGCCAGATCGACGGCGAGAAAGCCCATGGGGAGGAAATCCTTCGGCGTGTCTTCGTAGGCGATCTTCGCCGCAGGGCTGGTCTTGCTCTCCTTCGAGATCGTCGAGAAGCCGTGATCGGAGGAGACGATGATGTTGGTCGTCGCCGCAAGGCCGAGTTCGTCCAGCGCCTTGCGCAACTGCGCCAGGTTATCGTCCGCGTTCTTGATGCCGGCCATCGAGGTCGGTCCGTTGATGCCGGGGGTGATGGTGTTGAGGCTGTCGCCGGTATTGTGCTGGCTGCCGTCGGGATCGCGTGACCAGAACACCAGTACGAACGGCTTGTTGCGCGCCTTGAACATCGGCAATACGACCTTGGCCGCGACGTCGGCCATGTAGGCCTGCTGCGCGACATTCGCCGTCGTGGTGCCCGGTGTTTTGGCGTCGCCGGCCTTGCTGTTTTCCCCGCGCGGGGTCGTCACCAAGGGGAGGCCGGCCTTGATCAGCGCGTCCTTCATTTCATCGGACAGCGGCACGCCATTCTTGCTACCGGTGGAGTCGTCGATCACGATGGAATTCTTGCCACCGTCGGTATGGTCGAAAAGATAGGTCGGACCAAGCTTGCCGATCGCGGCGGTGCTGTAGCCCTTCTCGCGCGCCATCTTCAAAAGCGTCTCTTCGTTCAAATAGTCGCCGCCGAAATGCTCGTCGACCTCGAGCAGGACGGGATTGACCTCGAGGAACGGCGTCACCGTGTTGTTGGAGTGGGCGATGGGGCGGCCGGTGTAGATCGTGTTGCTGAAGGTGCCGGTATCGCCGAGGTAATGGCCGCTGGCCATCGCCGAGCCGTTCGCCATGGTGAAGGTCGGGAACAGCGAATGCGAGTTCTTGAAGTTGACGCCCTTGTCGCGTACCTCGGCCATCGCAGGCGCGGTCTGCGGCGTCACGATGCGGCCGCGCAAACCGTCCGGTACGAACAGGATCAGGTTACGCGGGGTGGCGTTTTGCGCGGATGCCGAGCCCGCGATGAGTGCGATCAGACCGGCTGATAGCAACAGGGTTGTGTGGCGCATCTGGTTCCCCCCACAGAAAAGCAGTTGCGGCGATCCGCCGCCGCTTTCCGTTTAGTTTTGCTCTGCGACAGGATTGTTACATTGTGTGGAACCGGCCTCAAGGGCGGGCAGCAAGCATCCGCGCCCCGTCAAAGGTTGGGCCTCGCGGAGGAAACATCGGAGCCCCGGCGCCGTTTTCATTGGCAGGAGGCCAGCCATGAGCAAGTTCCAACAGAAAGCCGAAGCCCAGACCAAACAGATCATCGGGCAAATGCTCGGAGATGAGCTGCTGGTGAAGGAGGGCAAGGAGCAGCAACGCGAGGCGACGGAGCCGGGACGCGGCCACCACGACGAGGGCGGCCATGACCAAGGCATCGTCCGCGACGAACGCGGACAGGAGCAGCCGCGGGACAAGGAGCGTGCCCAGCGTGTGAGCCGGGTGGATCGCGGCGGCGATCCGCCGGGCAAGAAGGGTCGGCCCAGGCGCGCCTCATCAGTTACCTGACGTCGGTTGCGGATTTAACCGGCAAGTCACAAGAAAAGAGGCGGCCGCGGGGCCGCCTCTCCAGTCTTTCATGCGCTCTTGTTACTGACAGATATGACGTCGACCGTCGTCACCCCAGAACGTCGTTCCGGGCTGACAGACGAAACCGCTGTTGTAGCCGCCATAGTAGCGGCGCCCGTAATAGCCGTCATTATACGCGTAGACGTCGTTCCGGAACGGCGCTGTGGCGATCGCGCCCGCGGTACCGATGGCGCCGCCGACGATGCCGGCCGCTACGTCACCCGGCCAGAATCCGCCGTGTCGATGATAGTAGCGGTCGCTGGTCTGATACTGCCGGATGGCATCCGACCTTCCGTGAGCATCCTGCGCCAGTGCCGGCGCCGCGACGGCAGTAGAAAGAACTGCGGCTGCGGTCAGGAGCTTCAAGTTCATAAGTTGCCTCCGTTTGAGTGGCCTTGCAGTGACCTGGGGCCAACGAGGGGCGCCAGCGACCGTTCCGATATCGTGATCGGATTACTTCAAACGGATGTGAGGTTTCAGTTCCGCCTTGGGGTCCAAAAAACGGAACGTAGCGTTCCGGCAACGCTGTCGAAATGTGCCTTCCATCCGCGACTATCCTGAAACGCGAGCGCGGTGCCAGATCGGATAAACCAGCCAGAACGCAAGCAACGCGACCAGCGCAATCGCGCCGGCGCTCAGCGCTATGACCGTATCGTCGGTGGTCTTGAAGAACACCACTGCGACGTCAGCGGCAATGCCGATGGCCAATGGTATCGAGGCGGCGATCACAAGACGGGAGCCGATCTCGAAGAAATCCGGATCGTCTTCGCCCTGAAAGCCCAGGCGGTGAACGGCGGCGGGTGTCATCAAGAGGATGACGGCTAGCGCCACCGCACACAGCGCGGCACAATGGATATATTTGAACAGGTCCGGCAGCTCGTTGAACGCCTTCGTGAAGGTGGCGATCAGTTGAAACCCGAGAAGCGCCTGGCCGCCCGGGATGATGACCCGGGCCTCCGTCAGCATCTGCTCGATCTTGGATTTCAGCGAGGTCTCGTTGGACATTTCCTGCATCTGGTTCTTCCGATCCCGTCTCAGCGCAAAGCCGAGGCCGTACAGCAGCGCCAGGCCGACGGCGGTAAATGACGAGCCGGCGGCGATAGCGAAGGTGCGGCCGAAAATATGTTCGAGGGCCACGAAGGCCGAGATGCCCAATCCGACGGTCAGCGGCAGCAGGCTGATGCCTGCCAGCGTCGTTGCCGTTGCGATGGCTCCCACCCGGCTGTCGCCGGCGAAGATGATCTGATGAAACAGCGAAGGGGCAATCAGGAGGCTGATGCTCATCAGCATCAGCACAAGCCCCGCACCATGCATATGCCGCGCTGCGTCGGAGACGTCCGGAAAGCGTTCCTGAAAAACCGCCTCGAACTGGAATCCGAACAGCACTTGGGCTCCGAGGATCAGGAGCCTCGATTCATCGAGCGCAGTCTTCAGGCGGCTTTCGACATCCATCGCTATCTCCGCCTATTGAACTTCCCTCAGATTGCGGAGTTCCAGGGCGGCTCGCCTGCGGCATCGCGAACCTGCTCGAATTCGAGCCGCTTGGAACGATGTCTGGCGACGCCGATTGAACGGGAGTGCCGCGCGATCCGCCTCAAGGAGGCTGGCGCAACCGTCGAGCTGCAGACGTGGCGCGGCCTGAACGGCAATTGCGAGGTTACCCATGAAGAGCAAGCGCATCGGCGCCGACGAGCAGGCGCAGGTTCACGTCATCATTCTTGACACGGGCGAGGAGGCGTTTGCAGTGCTCACCCGCTTCGCCAATGAAGCAGGGATTTCCGCGGCCTCCCTGACCGCCATCGGCGCCTTCGAGCGGGCCACCGTCGGCTGGTTCGACATCGCCTCGA
Source organism: Bradyrhizobium algeriense (assembly GCF_036924595.1). Lineage (NCBI taxonomy): Bacteria > Pseudomonadati > Pseudomonadota > Alphaproteobacteria > Hyphomicrobiales > Nitrobacteraceae > Bradyrhizobium > Bradyrhizobium algeriense. The sequence goes on from NZ_JAZHRV010000001.1 coordinate 2,384,165, forward strand.
AGAGCTACCGCAAGATCGAGGTCAATGAGCAATGCGAGGTTCTCAGTGCGATCGGAGACATCGCCGTCGGCGATGACGGCAAGCCGAGCCTCCATGTCCACATCGTGCTGGGGCTCGCCGACGGCTCGACCCGCGGCGGCCACCTGCTGGCAGGCACGGTGAGGCCAACGCTCGAGGTGGTCCTGACCGAAGTCCCGGCAACACTTCGACGAAAGAAGCGGCCGGACCTCGGGATTGCGCTGATCGATCTTGCGGCTGCGCGCGGTTGAGGCGTCGCGCGCGGCTTAGGAACATTACGTTCAATCCCATGTTGTCCGCCTGCCAAACAATGGAGGACGACATGGCTGAGAAGGATCTCAACGAACTATTTCTCGATACGCTCAAGGACATCTACTACGCCGAAAAGCAGATCCTGAAGGCGCTGCCGAAAATGGCGAAGGCCGCGAATTCGGACAAGCTGCGGGGCGCGTTCGAAAAGCACCATGATGAGACCGAGGGGCACGTCGAGCGCCTGGAACAGATATTCGAGCTGCTCGGCAAGGCTGCGCGCGGCAAGAAGTGCGATGCCATCGAGGGCATCCTCGATGAAGGCAAGGAGATCATGGAGGAGTATGCCGATACGCCTGCGCTCGATGCCGGCCTGCTGGCCGCAGCCCAGGCGGTCGAGCATTACGAGATTTCGCGCTACGGCACCCTGAAAGCCTGGGCGGCCAAGCTCAATAATCCGCAAGCTGTGAAGCTGATCGACCAGACTTTGACAGAAGAGAAGAAGACCGACGAAACCCTGACCAAGATCGCGGAGACCGCTGTCAACTATGAGGCCGCGGCGTAAGACCGCAAGCCGGCCGACGGCGCCGTGGCGAGCGCCGCCGGCCCTGTCTGCACGAGACGCCGCAAGCCTCGACTATCTGTGCGACAATCCGAAACCCGTCCAGCGTCGGAGCAGTCGTTCGACCGCAGCGCCGATCGCAAGGCCGGCGATCACATCGCTGGTCCAGTGCGCCAAGAGAACGATCCGCGTCAGGACCAGGCCCGCGCCGATCGACCAGGCCAGGCTGCGTTGCGCGGGCGGCAGCACGGCGGCCGCCGATGCCAGCGCGCCGACATGGATGGCATGGCCGGATGGAAAGGCGTCGAGAGGTTTTCCCGAAAACGGCACGCCGTGAAGGTGCCCGCGGACCATCAGACGGTCGGGGCGTCTCTGGTCGAAGATCGACTTCAACAGATGCGGCAGAAGCGTAGCGGCGACCGTCGTCAGCAGGATATGGTTGCTGTCGGTGCGATGGCGCGCGCTTCGATGCCTGCAGTAGAGCCACCAGCCTGCGGCGAGCGCGCAAACGACGTGCTCGTCGGCGCCCCAGGTGAGGATCTTGGCAATCTGTTCGACTTCCGGACGGGTGTGATCCGAAATCCGTTCCGCGATTTCGATGTCGGCCTGAGTTGGCCGTATCGGAAACAGCGCCATCATCCGTCTTTCAACCGGAATAAAAGGATCCCTGCCAACCCGTCCATGGATGTTCGGCGGGGTTCGAGTTCGACGTCGCGGGGGAGAGAAACGTCGATACGGGAAAACCCGCACCGGGCCCGATCGTTCCTGTGGTCGCTTTCACTGGCTGCAGCGAGGCCGACACTGCGAGGAAACGCCGCGGCAAAACGCCCCCAAGGTAGTAGTTTTACGAGGCCGAACAAATATTTGCGCGGACAGGCGCCAGCGTAAGCAAACGTTTAGCCGCCGTCCGTAAAATACCGGCATCAATTCCTGCATTAACCTCTGGTTAGTCATGCGCCTTCTGCCGATGAAAGAGCCGGACAGGTCCTGGCGGTCGATCAAGGGCCAGTGGAAGAAGGACGCTGAAAGCGTCGGCGAGGACTTTTCGACCTTTTCGACGGGAAGTTTCACGACCTATGATGCCCTGACCAAGGACGGCGACCATCCCAGCCTGTACTGCCTTTCCGACGGCGAGCGGATTCATGCGGCCTGCCAGGTCAGCCGCCTGATGATGAGCAAATTCCCGTCGCCGATCCTGCGGGCGCGCTTTATCCTGGTGTCGCCGGTCTATGAACTGGGCATCGCAGACGCTGGCCAATACGCCCAGATGATGGTGGCGCTGTTCTCCGGCATCGTGTGGCTGTCGAGGGACACGATGTCGGCCAACCACATCCGCTTCTTCCTGAAGAGCCCCGGAGATTCACAATACTTCGCGGCGCTGCAGGCCTCGCCGCCGGCTTCGCTGTTTTCGAAATTCACGATCGACGGCGCGCTGATCGAGTGCAGCCTCAAGGAAGACGAACTGGCGGAAACCGAAACCGCCTGATTCCGCCGCCGCGTTAACCTCGCGATAACTCATTTTGCTAACGCCCTTTTGGGTTGTGTTCCCTACAACAAGCGCCTGTGGGGGCAGCGGTAATGCTGAATAATTCATCGCAAGACATCGTCGCGGAGAGCCAGCCGCTGTTTGACGGCGGCATGCCGTGGCGGATCAGGTTGAGTGCCATCCAGTGGCTGATCTTAAGCGCTGCGGTGCTCGTGATCGCAATCATGCTCGGCACCGGCTATTTCGCCATGCAATATCGCGAGCGGGCGCTGGAAGTCGCCGAGCGCGAACTCAACAACAGCGCGCTGCTGCTGTCGCGGCATTTCGACCAGCAACTGAGCGATCTCCAACACGTACACGAGGACGTCGTCGCCGGCATGCAGGCCGATGGGGTCGACACGTCTGATGAATTCGAACAGAGAATGTCGAGCTTAAGCGCGCACGAGATGCTCCGCTCCAAGCTCTCGGCGCTGCCGCATGTCGGCGCGCTGAATCTGTGGAACGCCAAGGGGTGGCTGATCAATTCCTCCGAGATGTGGCCGGTGCCGGACCTCAGCATCGCCGACCGCCAGTACTTCAAGGAGTTCACATCCGGGAGACCGACGTCCGACGTGATCGTCGAGCCGGTCGTCAGCAAGGTGACGAAGAACTGGACCACCCTGTTTGCGCGCAGGATCGTTGGCCGGAACGGCGAGATCATCGGCTTCGCCAGCCGCGGTGTCGAGCCTTCGCATTTCGACGCTTTTGTTGGATCGCTGGAGCTCAACAGCGGTACCGCGATCTCGATGATTCACCGCAACGGTACCATCATCGCCCGCTATCCCAAGAACGACAGCCTGATCGGCTTCAATGTTGCCGGCACCGAGGCGTTTCAACGCGCGCTGGCCGTGGACGGCAACATATCGGGACGCTTCACCAGTGCGAGATTGTCGGAAGAAAAGGTCGGCGCGGTCAAGTCGCTGATGCACTTTCCGATCCTGATCGTCGCGACCACGAAGACCGAGACCGCACTCGCCGACTGGCGGGCGCAGACCAGGCTGCAATTCTTTGCGGCGGCGCTGGCGATCGTCGTCGTGATCGGTATGGTCTTCCTGATCGAGCGTCAGCTACGCCAGCAGCATGCCGCAGCCCAGCGCAAGCTCTCGGAGAAGAGCCAGCATCTCGACACCGCCATCAACAACATGACGCAGGGCCTGCTGTTGTTCGATGCCTCGGGGCGCCTCGTGATCTGCAACCGGCGATATATCGACATGTTCGGCCTCTCGGCCGACGTGGTCAAACCCGGCTGTCATCTGCGCGACCTGATCCGGCACCGTCAGGAGCGCGGCTCCTTTGTCGGCGACGTCAACGCCTATTGCGCCCGGTTTCTCGACCCCAACAGCAGCCTGGTTCAGGACACCGTGACCTCGACGCCGGATGGCCGCACGATCCGGCTGATCTTCAAGCGCTCGCCGGACGGCGGCTGGGCGACGACATTGGAAGACGTCACCGAAGGGCGGCGCGACCAGGCCAGGATCGAACATCTCGCCCATTACGACGCGCTGACCAATCTGCCGAACCGTTCGCTGTTCCAGCGCCATGCGGAAGGATTGCTGCTGGAAACCGAGGGGCGCGAATTCGCGATCCTCTATCTCGACATCGACGAGTTCAAGCGCATCAACGACACGCTGGGACATCTGATCGGCGACGAATTCCTGAAGGGCGTGGCGGAGCGGCTGCGGCAGTCAGTCGGCCCCGAAGATTTCATCGCCCGCCTCGGCGGGGACGAATTCGCCATCCTTCAGCACGGCATCGAGAGCGGCGAGGACGTTCACGCGCTGGTCACGCGGATCTATCAGGCGCTGCGCACCCCGTTCGACTGCCACGGCCACCAGCTTTCCAGCGATGCCAGCATCGGCATTGCGATCGCCCCGCGCGACGGCTCGGAGCTGTTCTATCTCCTGAAGAACGCCGATCTCGCGATGTATGCGGCGAAGGCGGCCGGCCGCAGGACCTATCGCTTCTTCGATCCTGCGATGGAACAGCAGGCCAATCATCGCCGCGAGCTGGAGGCGGATTTGCGCGCGGCGCTGGCGCAGGGCGGCTTCGAACTGCACTATCAGCCGCAGGTCGACCTGGGCAGCGATCGTGTCACCGGCTGCGAGGCGCTATTGCGCTGGCGGCATCCGGTGCGCGGCATGGTCTCGCCGGCCGACTTCGTGCCGGTGGCCGAGGAAACCGGCCTGATCGAGGAGATCGGGCAGTGGGTGCTGCGCACGGCTTGCGCGGAAGCGGCGGCCTGGCCGGCCGATGTCCGCATCGCCGTCAACGTCTCGCCGATCCAGTTCCGGTCGGAAACGCTATCGCTGAAGGTCGCTTCTGTCCTCTCCGAGACCGGGCTCGACCCGCGCCGGCTGGAGCTGGAGATCACGGAAGCCGTCCTGATCGCGGACGACGACGCGGCGCTCGCGACGCTGAACCAGCTCCGCGCGCTCGGGGTTCACATCGCGCTTGACGATTTCGGAACCGGCTATTCCTCGCTGCAATATCTGCAGCGCTTCCCGTTCGACAAGATCAAGATCGACCGCTCCTTCGTCAAGGAAGTGACGCGCAACTCCTCGTCGGCCTCGATCATCCGCGCGGTGGTGAGCATCGCCGCCGACCGCAACATGATCACCACGGCAGAAGGCGTCGAGACGCTGCAGCAGCGCGAGACCGTGCAGAATCTCGGATGTACCCAGATGCAGGGCTTTCTGTTCAGCGCGGCGCGCCCGGCGCAGGAAATCCGCGCGCTGCTGGCATCGGGCAGGGCAGGCGTCGAGGACGCGGCGTAGGGCCCCCAGGTAAGGCTCAAGACCAGGTTGCTTTAGGCCTCCTGCGGCCGTGCCTCGGAAATCGCCTTCCTGAGAATCCGCGACAGCAGTTCCACCGAATAGGGCTTCTGGATCAGCTCGAAGCCGCGGTGAGCATTCTCCGCGAGCACGTTGCTGTAGCCGCTGGTCAGCACCACGGGCAGGCCGGGATAGCGCTCGCGCACGATGCCGGCGAGCTCGACGCCGTTCATCCCGGGCATGATGACGTCGGAAAACACCAGGTCGGCGGAAAACTCGTCCTCGGCAAGGATCGCCAGCGCGGCATCCGCGCTGGCGACGCGGCGGACCGTGTAGCCGAGATCTTCCAAGAGCTCGGTAGAGAACTGGCCGACGTCGTCATTGTCTTCGACGACGAGCACGCGATAGCCGCGGCCGCGCGCGGCGGGTTCGCTGCCGGTCGCGGCGGCCTCGACCGCATCGGCCGGCATCGCGGCCTGCGGCAGGTAGATCGTGAACGTCGCGCCCAGGCCGGGCTCGCTCGCGACCGCAATGTCGCCGTCGGACTGCTTGGCAAAGCCGAACGCCTGGCTGAGGCCGAGGCCGGTGCCCTTGCCGACTTCCTTGGTGGTGAAGAACGGCTCGAAGATCGTCTCGAGCAGTTCGGACGCAATGCCGCAGCCGGTGTCGGTCACGGTGATGGCGACGAAGTCGCCGTCGCGGGCGGGCTGGGCGCGGAGCGGGGGAATGACATCCACTTTCCGGACGCGGATGATGAGCCGGCCCTCGCTGTTCATGGCGTCGCGGCTGTTGACGGCGAGATTCATCAGCGCGGTTTCGAACTGCGCGATATCGGCGATCGCAAAACAATGGAGATCGGCGATGTCGAGGTCGATCCTGACCCGGGCGCCGACCAGCGGGCGGATCAGTTGCGCCACCGCCTCGACCTGGGTGCCGACATTGAATACCTGCGGCTTCAGCGGCTGCTTGCGGGCGAACGCCAGCAACTGCCCGGTCAGCTTGGAGGCGCGCTCCACGGTCTCTGCAATAGCGTCGATGTAGCGCCGGCGCCGCTCTTCCGGCAGTTCGCGGCGGCGCAGGAAGTCGGTCGCGGAGCGGATGATGGTCAACAGATTATTGAAATCGTGCGCCACGCCGCCGGTCAATTGTCCGACCGCTTCCATCTTCTGCGACTGGCGCAGCGCTTCCTCGCCCAGGCGGCGCTCGGTGATGTCGACGGCGTCGGGCACCGCGCCGACGATCGCGCCGTGCTGATCGCGCAACGGGCGCATCACGAAGTCGAAATAACGCTCGCCGATCGGCAGGCATAGTCGCATTTCGATCTGGGCTTCTTCGCCCCGCATCACGGCCATGAAGGCGTCCCGGACGGCGTCGCGCATGCCTTCGGTGCCGGAAAACCACGGCGTTTCCCAGAACGGCTTGCCGACCACGTCGCCGGCGTCACAGCAGATTCCGGCAAGCGCGGTCTTGTTGGCATACAGGAGATCGCCGTGCTGGTTCAAAAGCCCCTGATACTGATGGCTGGTTTCCAGGATCGCGCGCATCTGGGCTTCGCTGGATTCCAGCTGCGCCGTCCGCTCGGTGATCCGCAATTCGAGGATGTCGTTCAGCCGGCGAAGATCGTGCTCGGCCTGTTTGGCTGATGTGATGTCGTGGGCGACACCGATGAAGCCGATGTGGGCGCCGGTCGGATCCCAGCGCGGCAGGGATTCCGATCGCATCCATCGCCAGTCGCCGTCGGCGCGCTGGTAGCGGGCTTCCAGCGTGAACGGCTTGAGCGAGGCCTCGCCCGCGGCCAATTCCTTCAGGAAACGGGGCAGGTCGTCCGGATGCAGCATCTTGCGCCAGTCGTACACGATGGCTTCCTCGAACGGCAGCCCGAGAAAATCGAGATAGGCCTGGTTGAGAAAAGAGCGGGTGCGGTCGAGCTTGGTGACCCAGATCGGCACCGGCGCGCTGTTGGCGATCAGGCGGAAGCGCTCCTCGCTTTCGCGCAAGGTTGCCTGCGCCAGCATTTGAGCAGTGACGTCGCAATCGGCGCCGACCAGGCGCAGCGCACGGCCATCAGGGTCGCGCTCGATCTTGGCGACGACGCGGATCCAGCGGGTCGCGCCGTCATTCGGTCGCACGATGCGGTATACGGCCGAATAGTCCTCGCTCTCGCTCTTCAGTACGCCGAACAAATGCTGGACCGTTAGCTCGCGATCCTCGGGATGGATTCGGCTGACCCATTCCTCGTAGGTTTCGTTGGTCGCCTCGGGCGGCAAGCCGTGAACCAGCAGATATTCGGGGGAGCGGCGGTTCTTGACGCCGTCGCGGAAATCGATTTCGAGACCGCCGACGCCGGCGATGCGCTGAATCCGCGCCAGCTCGGCTTCGCGTTCCTGCAGGGCGCGATGAGCCCGATCGCGTTCGCTCGCGATTTGCTGGAGATGTCGCCGCAAGCGATCAGCGGCAGCTTCAGGCAGAACGTTTGAAGTGTCGGAAGGGGTCATGCGCGCCAGCAACCTCTGGCGGTACTCTCACACAGGAGCCGGCGGCTTTGCCAGCTTCATTTGCTCTTTGTTGCCGCGCGGCAGTTATAGGCCCTGCGGAACCCGGCGGCCTGCGCGTCTTCCTCGGAACAAAACCAGCGATCCGGCTTGGTCAGTCCCGGATAGGAGCGGCACATCTGCAGGTGGTAGATGCCGAGGTTCCCGGTGACGCGCGCGCGGACGGCGTATTTGCCCTTGATGTTGCAGCCCGCCGGCATCACGAGATCCTCTGGGAACAGGGCCTCGCGGATTTCGCGGTCGCGATCGGTACGGCACGCGGCGCCGAGCAGGGCGCCGTCCTTCTTGCCGGCGCGGAACTCGCGTGGCGCGGCGAAGCAGCCTTTCCACAATCCCTGGCGGTCTTCCCTGGCGCGGGCCTCGTCTACCTGGAAGCGGCCGCTGGCGGCGGCTTCGACATTCAAGGCAAAGCCGTTGCGGACCAGCAACTGGCTGAGACTTGTCGTTTCACCCTCGATCTTGCAGACGCCGATGCGCCGTTTCTTGTAGGCGGGATCGGGGCCGAGATCGTCGCAGCGGACCTGTTTACCGCCGATCAGTTTTGTCAGTTGATCGCGCGCCTCGATCCCGCAGGTCCAGCTATCGGCGTGTTCGTCGATGCAGAGCTGGTCGACGGTCGGGACATCGATGCCGTCGAGCCGGTAGGTGACATTGCCAAGCTGAAGCGTGCCGCCATCCCGAACGACGGCGGTGGTGGCCGAACTCTGGCTGGCCGGAAGTACGATCGATAGCAACGCCGCAACCAGAAAAATTTGTGACCGCATCTGTTTCACTTTAAATAGATTTTGCACCGATGCGTTCTAGCACATGCTGGCGTCAATGAACCAAGCGCGGCGGCCCTACGCCTCTCTGACGTCTATTCCTCGGGCGCTCAAGGCCTCGAAGAGAGCTTCAATGATTTCGGGCTCAGGCCTGTCGGCAGATGACGGCACGAGCTCGTCAATTTGGTCAAATGTGATGAACCCATGCTGGTCGCCGATTTCAATCGCTTTTCTGATGATCGCCGATAAATCCATTTGATCGTCCTCCCGATATTGTAGCTCCTACATCAAGGGGATGAGAGCATCATTGACTTCGTGAGAACAAAATAGGAACATAGGTGCCGTCGCTCAACACGGAATATTTGCCATGTCGTCCTCTTCACAGCCGAAATTCGAAGAGAACGACGAGCTGGAAACCGCGGTGGATCAAGCGATTTCAGCCTGCGGCGGCGATCTGCGGGCGACGGTGCGCGCGCTGATTGTCGCCAACGAATATCTGGAATCTGAGGCTGCCGAACTGATGAAGGCGGTATCCCGCGCCTATGCGCGAGGCCGGTTCGGCTCTTATTCGGGGTGAATTACCGCCGGCCGGCATTCGAAGCCGATACGAGACCGTTGCCTCCATCGATATTTGCTGTACGAGGGGTGTGTTACCCGCGTTCCCGCATGTCATTGCGGGGGAGGATCCCGCCCAAAGCTCAAGCAAGAAGAACATGTTCAAGAGAATTCTGATCGCAAATCGCGGCGAGATCGCCTGCCGGGTCATCAAGACTGCGCGCCGGATGGGGATCGAGACGGTGGCCGTGTATTCCGAAGCCGACCGCGATGCGCTCCATGTCGAAATGGCCGACGACGCCGTGCTGATCGGCCCGCCGGCGGCGGCCGAGAGCTATCTGCTGATCGACAGAATCGTCGATGCCTGCCGCAAGACCAGCGCAGAGGCCGCGCATCCCGGCTATGGCTTCCTGTCCGAGCGCGAGGCATTTCCGCGCGCGCTTGCCAAGGCGGGCATCGTCTTCATCGGCCCCAACCCGGGCGCGATCGCCGCGATGGGCGACAAGATCGAATCCAAGAAGGCAGCTGCCAAGGCCAAGGTTTCGACGGTGCCGGGACATCTCGGCGTCATCGAAGACGAAAAGCACGCGGTGAAGATCGCCGACGAGATCGGCTATCCCGTGATGATCAAGGCCTCTGCCGGCGGCGGCGGCAAGGGCATGCGGATCGCACATTCGAAGAAGGAAGTCGCCGAAGGCTTCAACCTCGCCAAGGCCGAAGCCAAATCCTCGTTCGGCGACGATCGGGTGTTCATCGAGAAATTCATCGTCGATCCCCGCCACATCGAAATCCAGGTGCTCGGCGACAAGCATGGCAACGTGATCTATCTCGGCGAGCGCGAATGTTCGATCCAGCGCCGCAACCAGAAGGTCATCGAGGAGGCGCCGTCGCCGCTGCTCGACGAGACGACCCGCCGCAGGATGGGCGAGCAGGCGGTGTCGCTGGCGAAGGCCGTGAACTACGATTCCGCCGGCACGGTCGAATTCGTCGCCGGCCAGGACAAGAGCTTCTACTTCCTGGAGATGAACACGCGCCTGCAGGTCGAACATCCCGTCACTGAGCTCGTCACCGGCATCGACCTTGTCGAGCAGATGATCCGCGTCGCCGCCGGCGAGAAGCTTTCGATCGCGCAGAAAGACGTCACGCTGACGGGATGGGCGGTTGAATCGCGCGTCTATGCCGAGGACCCGTTCCGCAACTTCCTGCCGTCCATTGGCCGGCTGGTGAAATACCGTCCGCCGGCCGAAGCGAGCCAGGACGGTGTCACCATCCGTAACGATACCGGCGTGCAGGAAGGCGGCGAAATCTCGATCCATTACGATCCGATGATCGCCAAGCTCGTCACGCATGCGCCGTCGCGGGCGGCTGCGATCGAGGCGCAGTCAACCGCGCTGGATGCGTTTTACGTCGATGGTATCAGGCACAATATTCCGTTCCTGTCGGCGCTGATGAACCATCCGCGCTGGCGCGAGGGCAAGCTTTCCACAGGCTTCATCGCGGAGGAATTTCCGAAGGGCTTTTCCGCGCATCCGCCGGAAGGCGAGGTCGCGCGGCGGCTGGCGGCCGTGGGAGCTGCGATCGATCATGTGCTTGGCGAGCGCAAGCGGCAGATTTCCGGACAGTTGACCGGCCGGCTGGTGCAGCGCGAACGCCGCCGCGCGGTGTGGCTCGATCGCGACGAAATCGCGCTCGATGTGGCGCGCGAGGCCGAGGGCATCGCGGTGCGCTTCATCGGCGCCGATGGTCTGCCCGGCAATCCGCACAATCTGCTCTCGACGTGGACGCCGGGCGAACCGGTCTGGCATGGCACCATCGACGGCCACGTCGTGGCGATGCAGGCGCGCGCGATTCCGAACGGCATCCGCCTGGCGCACCAGGGCTTTGACGTTGCGGTCAACGTCTTCACCGAAAGCGAGGCCGCCGCCGCCCGGCTGATGCCGGTGAACTCGGCGGCCGACACCGGCAAGAAGCTGTTGTGTCCGATGCCCGGGCTCGTGGTGTCGATTGCGGTTGCCGAAGGGCAGGAGGTCAAGTCCGGCGAGACGCTGGCCGTGGTCGAGGCGATGAAGATGCAGAACGTGCTGCGCGCCGAGCGCGACGGCACGGTGAAGAAGATTCATGCTGCAGCCGGCGCGACGCTGGCGGTGGATGCGTTGATATTGGAGTTTGCGTAACGCTTCCGTCATGCCTGCGACAAACGCGAAGCGTTTGTGCAAGGGAGCGAAGCGACGAAGCAATCCATGGTTCGGCTTGTGGCGCTATGGATTGCTTCGCTGCGCTCCCAATGACGGCGGATAGAACCGAGGGCAACCATGGCTTTCCGTCAACGCCGAGAGAAATTGCGTTCCATTCTCACCGGCTCCAGCTGCGTCCGGCCGGGGTCGGTCTATGACGCGACCTCGATCCGTATTGCAGAAGACCTCGGTTTCGAACTCGGCATGTTTGGCGGCTCGGTGGCCTCGCTTGCTGTCCTCGGCGATCCCGACATTGCCCTGATCACGCTAACGGAGCTGGCCGAGCAGATGCGCCGGATGTCCCGTGCCGCAGCCTTGCCGGTGCTTGTCGATGCCGATCACGGCTACGGCAATGCGCTCAACGTCCGCCGCACCGTGCAGGAACTCGAGGCTGCCGGCGCCGCCGGCCTCACTATCGAGGATACGCTGTTGCCGCAGGCATTCGGCCAGGCCAAGACGCAACTGATCCCGCTGGAGGAAGGCGTCGGCAAGATGAAGGCCGCGCTCGACGGGCGCGGCGACCCCTCGCTGGTCGTCATGGGCCGCACCGGCGCCGTATCCATAACCGGTCTCGACGACGCCATCGCGCGCGCAAAAGCATACGAGGCCATTGGTGTCGATGCGCTGTTCTTCACCGGCATCAAGAACCGCGGCGAGCTCGAAGCCGTTTCAGCCGCAACGAGCTTGCCGATCGTGCTCGGTGGCGCGGCCGAGGACATGACCGCGCTCGATTATCTCGAAAGTCAGCGCGTGCGGATCGCGCTGCAGGGCCACGCGCCGTTCGCCGCCGCCACGCAGGCCGTCTATGAAACGCTCAAGGCTTTGCGTGAGGGAGGCTCGCCGAAGAACCTGAAGGGCCTGGCGTCATCCGAATTGACCGGCCGGGCGATGCGCGAGGCGGACGTGAAAGCGCGCAGTGGCGCATTCCTCGGATTGAACAAGCCATGAGCGACACCATCCGACACATCACGATCAGGGGCCGGGTGCAGGGCGTCGGCTACCGCTACTTTGTCGAACACGAGGCGCGGTCGCGTGATCTCGAAGGCTGGGTGCGCAATCGCCGGGACGGCGGCGTCGAGGCGGTGTTCTCTGGCCCCGCGGCAGCCGTTACGGCCATGATCGCGGCATGCCGGCGCGGGCCTTCATCAGCACGAGTGCAGGCGGTTCAGGACGAAGCCGCCAATCCTGATCTGCTGAACCTGCGGGAGGCAGGCGAGCGGTTCTCCGTGCTGCCGACGATCTGACCGCCCTGACAAGGCTGATACGCACCCACGAGGTGACTGAATGACGCCGCAACACCCCGGACGTGACTGGAGACGGATCCATCATTCCCCGATCTTCTGGATCGGGGTCGTGATGTGCCTGGCCGCGATCACGATCTATGTGCTGTCCGATGACCTCTCGTGGCGACCGCAGGCGCCGCGATAGGACCCGGGAAGCGCTGGAAAAAGCCCGGGCTTAGATCGAGACCGGTAAGTCAGCATCAGCAGGGAGACGAACAGGCCGGCCGCGCACGAGCTGCTTGAGAATCTTGCTGTCGTTGATGGTGATAATGACGCGTGAAAACGCCCGTGCGATAGCAGTCATTTGTGACCTCCTGCGTCGGCGCCCGTGTAATTGATAGCGCGGAGGGCTTTGCATGAATGTGGGCTGGCTCACCCGCCGGCCAGAAGATGCCGTCGTAGCTTCACCACGAACTAGCTAGCACAACCGCCTAAGCGGACATGACGCGGATTCCAAAATCGACGCAAATGACCTTTTCAGACTTCGCGGGGGTAAAGGCGTACTACCAGCCGCGCGTTCTGCTAACTCGAAATGGGTAGTTTCCTCAACGAACCCGAATTGCGATTATGCAGGACAATTGCGGTGGCCGCCGGCGGTTGTGGGGGCGGCGTTGAGATGCTCCATCGCACGCGCCATCTCTTGGTGCGTCAGCAGACCGCGGTGATCAATTCGATCTGAGCAAGGAGATCAGAAAGTCAGTCATGGTGGACGATGCAACTGCCTAGTCTAGGCGTCGACGATGTCCGATCCACGATCACAAACGCCGGAGATAAATTTCCGCCGAGCCATCAACTATGCCGGCGGTCTGGTCGCAATTGGAGTGATCTATTTCGTCCTGGCAAAAGGCGGCCTTGCTCTCGCATCTATTCATCCCAGTGCAACGCCAATTTGGCCACCGACGGGTGTCGCCCTGGCGGCGGTGCTGTTGCGGGGATATCGGACGTGGCCCGCAATTTTCACGGCAGCGGTGATCGCCAATGCGACCACCGCCGGCTCGATTGCCACCGCAATTGCGATTGCGACCGGCAACACTCTTGAAGCGGTTGTTGGCGCATACCTGGTCAATCGATGGTCGAGCGGATGCAATACGTTTTCGAGGCCAAATTCCGTCGCGAAGTTTGCTGTGATTTGCTTCGTGATCGCGACGCCGATCAGCGCCAGCATTGGACTGACCAGCCTGGCTACCGCCGGGTACATCGATCGGATCAATTTCACGAACGCCTGGGTCACATGGTGGCTGGGAGATGTGACCGGCGCGCTGGTCATTGCCCCCGTTATCGTGCTTTGGGCATCAAGCCACTACCATGCCTTCAATCGCAATGAATATTTGGAGACGATCGGCGTCCTCGCAACAGCGGCGGCTGTTGGACTCATTGCTTTCAGCCCCCTGATCGAGCAAACGCCGAGTCGAGATCCACTGGGTTTTCTTGTGATCCTGCCATTGTTGTGGGCGGCGCTGCGCCGCGGTCCACGTGACACCGCAACGGTTGCGCTGGTGCTTGCGGGCATCACCATTTGGGGGACGTTCACGGGCGGCGGCCCCTTCACGACCCCGGATCTCAACGTTTCATTCCTGCTGATGTTGATGTTCTTGATCAGTATTACCGTTCCAAGCTTGTTACTGAGCGCCGACGTCGAGGTGCGCAAGAAAGCGGAGAAAAGTCTGCGCCGCGCGCAGATCGAACTCGAACGGAAGGTCGCAGAGCGTACGCAAGAGCTTGAGCTCGCCAATGCAGCAAAATCGCGCTTTCTTGCCATGGCAAGCCACGATTTGCGGCAGCCATTACATGCACTAGGCTTGTTCATTGCACAGCTGCGCACGCCGCTCAGATCGGGGGAAAGGACAAGGACGATCGAACTGGTCGATGCAACGCGCAAAGAAATGGATGAAATGTTCAATTCGCTGCTGGATATGTCCAGACTCGATGCTGGGATCCTTACACCCAAACTGACTGAATTCCCGATCGCGCGCCTGTTGCAGAAAATTGAGAGGACGTTTGATCAGGCAACGCGAGCAAAGGGCTTGCGTCTACGCGTTAGGCGAAGTGACTCATGGGTGAGGAGCGACGCCATGCTGCTCGAACGCATACTCCTAAATTTGGTATCCAATGCTGTGCGCTATACATTGCGCGGCGGAATCATTGTCGGCTGTCGTCGACGCGGTGAAATGTTGCGTATCGAAGTATGGGATAGCGGTCCCGGCATTCCTGAGGATCAGAAGCAGAATATCTTTGGGGAGTTTTTTCAACTTGCTGCCCCAGAACAGTACCGGTACGGCGGCCTGGGGCTCGGCTTGGCTATTGTCGACAGGCTTCGCCTACTTCTCGACCATCAAATCGACTTAGCTTCGACTGTGGGCCGAGGTTCGCGCTTCGCAATCCTGGTTCCGATGGCCGATGAATGCGTCACGTCCACCGAGCCCGTCGACTCACCTCACCCCGCAGCCTTTGCGGTTGAAGGCAAGGTAATTCTTGTTATTGCCGATGCTCCAATAGTGCAGGAGGGAACAGGCGGATTGCTTGGCAGATGGGGATACTCCGTCCTTGTCGCCGGATCCGACGAAGCGGCACTTATCCAACTTGCTGAGCGCCAACAACGCCCCGATCTTATAATCTCGGATTATCATCTTGCGAGCGGAAAGACCGGGATCCGAGCAATTGAACAAATCAATGCGGCGTTTGGTTCAACCATTCCAGCTATTCTCATCAGCGGCGATACGGCACCTGAACCATTACGTGACGCTAAGGATAGAGGATACATTTTACTGCACAAGCCGGTCGACCCAATGCGGCTCCGCGCTGTCATGCAAGAGCTCTTTATGGATCATGACGATAGGAGAGATACCGGGCCGGCTTTATGATTCAGATTTCGGCGACGATTCCCAGCCCATTTTTCCTACTTTTATTACTGCCTCGGTGCGGCTCGTTACGCCGAGCGCCTTGAGAACGACCGTGATGTGGTTCTTCACTGTCGGCACTGCCATATTGAGGGTCTTGGCAATGACCTTGTTGCTTTTTCCCTTCATCAGGAGCGCAAGCACTTCAATCTGCCGATCGGTCAACCCGAGACCTTTAAGAGAGTCGCGCGTCGCTAGCTTATTTGTAGGCCGCGGAGACGTTGCTTCCTCCAGAATTTCCGAGGGAATGTAAATACCGCCGGAGAACACTAACTTAATGGCGTTGAGCATGACCTCTCGTTTGGTAGTTTTCGGGATGAAACCCAGAGCGCCAAGTTTGAAAGCGCGCTTGACTGTGTCTTGATCATCCGAGGACGAAAGAATGATGATAGCAATGGTCGGATAGCGGTCTCGCAGTTCGCGGAGGACAGAGAAGCCATCTCGATCAGGCAAATTGATATCAAGTAAAATGAGGCTGATGTCGGGATGTTCCTCGACTATGTGCATTGCCTGACGGCTGTTCGAAGCTTCAAATATGACGGCTTCTTGCTTCAGTTGTTTCAGGACAGCGTGCAACGCCTCGCGAATCAATGCATGGTCGTCGACAATGAGAACTTTCATGAAAAGCTCTCCGTCATCCCATTGCACGGAGATCCAAATAAAAGAAAATCATACACCCACCTTCGGGTCTTTGGCGAGGAAGAGGCTGTTGGAAGACTGGCTCCCGAAACCATCCATCCCCCATCCTTGGCCCAACCAGCGGTCCACCGTCAGCCACTCAAGGTAGGAGCCGAATGCCGTTGTGTGCTGCAATTGTAATCAGCTCACGGTAGGACACCGAAAAAGCGAGTGCGGACGACGAGACTCGCGGGACTCAGAGTCTCCTTCGTCCATGCGCAATGGTGAACGTCCATGATGCGTCTGACGGATGTCAATTGATGCCGAGATCTGTACGGTACCTTGATCATAGGACCTAGGAACCTCTCTGTGTGGACCTCCGGCTGATTGACGTGCTGTGCCGTTGAACGATGATCGTCAATAGCCTCACGCGCTAGGATGTTCTACCAAGCGCCGCCATATGATCGTCATCGCAGCTTTCGTCGCCGGGTTCGGCGTGAAGCAGCTCTAGACTGCGGCGTTGGTACGATCCGACAGTGCGGCGGCGATGTTTTTTGTCAAATTCGGTCCCTCTTGAAGCGTGCTCGCACGCCGGACGGGCAACCAGATGCATGATCGAACTGCCACCCCGAAGCCATTGGCAGGCGCGCTGCCGGAGCCGAACGGCTACGGCCGCGATCTGCGCATTGATGCCTGCCGCGGCATCGCGCTCTGGTGCATCTTTCTTGACCATGTCCCCAACAACATCGGGAGCTGGCTGACGCTGCGTAACTACGGCTTCAGCGATGCCGCGGAAGTGTTCATGTTCGTCTCGGGTGTGACCTGCGCGCTGGCCTACGGCAAAGCACGGCGGTGCGGGGGCTGGACCGGCGTGATCGGCCGAACGCTGTGGCGAAGCTGGGATATTTATGTCGCATTTCTGCTGCTCACGCTCGCCTGCGCCATCATGGTTCACCTCGCAGGCGGCGGCCGGCTTGCCGACGAGAGCAATACGCGCATTCTGTTGGAACAGCCGGGCGTGACGCTCGCGCACGCGGCGATCCTGCAATACCGCCCCGTCAACACCGACATCTTGCCGCTCTTCGTGCTTTATCACCTTTTGTTCGCGCCGCTGCTCTGGCTGCTGCTGCGAGTGCCGAACGCAACGCTCGGCGCGTCGCTGTTGCTTTACATGCTGGTGCACGTCTTCGGCTGGACCATCCCGGCGTGGCCGAACAGCCACTGGTTCTTCAATCCGCTGGCCTGGCAGCTGCCGCTTGTGCTCGGCGCGTGGTGGATCATCGAGGGTAAGAGATTCCGACCGTGGGTGACCTCACGCACTGTGCTCGTGCCTGCCGTTCTCTATCTGGTGTTCAGCCTCATCATCGCATTGAGCTGGAGCATCAAACCGCTGGAAGCGCCGGTCCCGCAGGCGCTGCTTTACCCGATGGACAAATCGAATCTCGCTCCGTTGCGACTGCTGCATTTTTTGGCCCTTGCGGTTTTGATCGTATGGTTCATGCCTCGCGATTGGCGAGGGCTGACGACGGCGGTGATGCGTGGCGCCATTCTCTGTGGCCAGAACTCGCTGCCAATCTACTGCCTCGGCGTTCTGCTGACGCTGGCCAGCCACCTGGCGCTGCTCGACATCTCGGACGGGCTGATGATGCAGATCGCGCTCAGTGTTGGTGGCGTCCTGGTGATGATCGTGGCGGCGACGCTGCTGAACTCGATCAAGAGCAAACGCGGGCAGCAGCCGCACACGAAGCCCGCCGACCTGCCCGTCGAGCAGTCAACCAAGTTTGATCTGGTCATCAATCTCAAGACAGCCAAGGCGCTCGGCGTTGACATTCCACCCACGCTGCTCACCTCGTGCCGACGAGGTGATCGAATAAAGATGCTGTTTGCTCCAGTGCGCGAGTCCGGCTGCGGCGCTGATCCAGTGCCAGCAATCGCGCACGCTTTCGGGCCACCAGCGAAAAATGTGGGTCAGGATGTGAATTAGAATCACATGGGGGCCATTGTACAGGAGCCAAGGCCATGATTTCCCACCCAAGGACCCACAAGGGAGCGGTGCTGATCACGGCGTGGGTGATGTTTGCCTGCGTAGCGGCATTACTGTCGGTCAACCTGACATCACCCACCAGCGCCGCGCTCGGCGCTGACTGGCAGTGCAGCCGGTTTGCGCTCGTAGTCACGACCTGCACCCCGGTGCGTGCACACGAGACCGTTTCCACTGCCGTGCGCAAGCGGACCTAGTACACGACAAACCGAACACCATGCTGCGAATGTCAGCTGAAATCAGCGGACACCCTCTGCGAGGGCTCCTTTCCTAATTTGAGTCGGGCTGGCGATACGCTCGGCCAACTCGAACAGCTGCTCGGTCTGGCGCTCGGTTGGAAACTTCTAATGCGTCCGTTCGCCGGGTGCGAACTCACCGTCGTGCTGGATGGATTCGCTCTCGACATATTGCAGGTCGAGGGAGGAATACAGGATGCTGCGATTGCGGCCGAGACGCTTGGCCTCATAGAGCGCGGTGTCGGCTTCCCCCACTAACGCTGCTTCGTCGAGCGTCGAGCGGTTTCTGGCGGCGACGCCCGCGCTGATGGTGATGTATCCGCGGCTGGAGGCTGTGTTCGGAATGCCCAGGGCTCGCACGGTCAGCCGGATGCTCTCGGCAACCTTCAGGGCGGCGTCTTCCGTTGTGTTCGGCAACACGACGGCGAATTCCTCGCCGCCATAGCGCGCGGACAGGCCTGACGTATTGGCGGTCGCATCGCCGATGGCTCTCGCAACCGCCTGCAGGCAACGGTCGCCGGCCTGGTGTCCGTAGGTGTCGTTGTATCCCTTGAAATTGTCGATATCGAGCAGCAGCACCGCAATCTCTTCGCAGGCTTCGTATTCGCGCCGCAGGAAGCCGTCGAAGGTGCGGCGGTTGGTGAGGTTGGTCAGTCCGTCGGTTGCAGCGAGCTGGGTGAGGCGGCGGTTGAGCTGGGTCAGTTCGTCTTCCATCCGCTTGCGTTCGGTGACGTCGCGGATGACGCAGAGAAATTCCGTCCGCGTGGGGTCGTCCGTTTCCGACGCCAGCTTGAACTTGCTTTCCACCCACGCCAGCGTCCCGTCGCCGCGATAGTGTCGAAACACGACTGTGCTGACGCTGTCGACTCCATTGAGCCGTGCGGTCGCCGATTTGACGCTCTCCCTGTCATCGCGATGCACCAGATCAAAGCATGATTTGCCGATAAGATCCTTTGGGCGCAATCCCAGCACCGGCTCGGCCGAGCGCGAAACATAGCGGAGCAAGCTGCGGGCATCGATCAGGATGATGATGTCGGCGATGTTGTTGGCCAGCAATCGATAGTGCGCCTCGCGCTCGCGCAGTGCGCGCTCGATCTTGTTGCGGAAGCGGAACTGCAGGGCAAGCAACGCCGCCAGCATCAGGATCATGCACAGCAGCACGCCGGCAACGATGACGTCGGTCCGCAACCCCTTCCGCCAGCCGGAGAGCAGCCAGTCTTCCGACATCGCGACGGTGACTACCATGGGGTAGTGCGGCGTTGCCTCATAACCGAAATATTTCGCGATGCCGTCGAACGGCGAGATGATCTTGTAGTATCCGACCGGGCTCAGCTTGAGATGCTTTGTGAACAGGCTGGTCCTGGAAAGGTCCGTACCCATGTCCGACAGCGGCCAGCGGGTCAGAAGGATGCCGTCATTCCGGATCAGGGTAATGCCGCCATCCGTGCCGATATGAAGCGTGCGGTAGAAGCCGTTGAAGTACTCCTTGTCGATCGCTGCTACGACGACGCCGCCGAAATTGCCATCGAGCCTGGTGATGCGCTTGGACAGAACGATCGAGGATTGATCGTCCAGACGTGACTGCGACGGCTCGCTGATCCGAAGCGAGTTGTCCGGCGCATCGCGATGATAGGCAAAATAACTCCGGTCCGTGACGTTGTGGCGCGGCGTTTCCGGAAGTGACGAATAGCTCCAGTTGCCATCGGCGTCGGCGACGCCGATTCCACGCAGTTGCGGCAGCGTTTTCGCCGTTTCAGTCAGGTACCTGTTGAACCGGTCCGGCTTAGGATTTCTGTATTTCAGCAAGTCCACCATTCCCGCCATCGCGATATCGACCGCCTGAATGGTGTGCGAGGCATGCTCGGAAAGCGAATGGACGAGGTTCTGGATGTCGGAGCTGCCGCTCGCCAGTGCCGCCTTCTTGGCGTCGAGCGCCTTCCAGGCCATGACGCCCAGGACACAGGCGGTCATGACAAGCGCAAACGTGATGACCACGGCCGTCGATGGTACCCGCCGCAGCGGCCCGCCCGGGTCCGGGGGATTTCGATGGGGCATTCCTCGCCTTGATGACCGCGCCAGACCTCGTTGCCGGCAACGCGCGAGAGGAATCTAAGAGGCGGCCGGTGCCAAAGGGTTAACGGATCGGTCCGGGAAACAACGGAGCCGCGATTTCGTCCGGGTTCCATTCCGGGAACCGGTACGGCGCCCCAGGCAGGGCGGCCGTTTGCGAAGCGGGTTTCCGAACCGCGGCGTCGCGCGCTGCGCACGGGACTTGACATCCGGGCAGTTCCGTCAGATATTTCTGTCATGACAGAAACAACCGACAAAAAGAAACTCCCGGCCGTCGTCGAGCGGTTCATCCTGCACTGGGGCGACATGGGGGACGAGTGGGGCGTCAACCGCTCAGTCAGCCAGATCCACGGCCTGCTGTATCTCGCCGAGGCGCCGATGACGGCGGAGGATATCGCCGAGACGCTCGGCATGGCGCGGTCCAACGTCTCCAACTCCATCAAGGAATTGCTGGCCTGGAATCTGATCCACCGGGTGCCGATCCTCGGCGACCGCCGCGATCATTTCGAGGCGGAGACCGACATCTGGGAAGTGGCGGCGCGGATCGCCGCCCGCCGCAAGGAACGCGAGATCGACCCCGCGGTCGATGCGCTGCGCGCCTGCGTCTCCGACGCGGCTGACGATCCGACCATCAGCCCGGTCGCAAGCAAGCGGTTGAAGGAAATGCTGGCGTTCACCGAACTGGTCGACCGCTGGTACATGCAAATGCTCAACGTGCCGCGGCCGAGGCTGGTCGCGCTGATCAAGCTTGGCGAGAAGATCGTCAGTTTCTTGCCGGCGGGGAAAGCCAGGTAGGGCTGAGGGGCAGGGCAGGAGCGTGTAATGGCGTCCACAAGAGTACCAAGGTTTCCCGCAACGCCTGCCTCGAACACTATCCTGCTCGACGACCACCGCTTCCACGATCTGTTGCCCGACGAGGATTGGGGCCGGCTGCCGCTGGCGATCTGGCGGCGCTTTTCGAAGCGTTTTGCCGATGGCGAGACCGTCGTCTATGTCGGCACGATCGAGGAGGCGAGTTTCAGCCGCGCCGGCTGGTGGCTGGCGCAGCTCGCGCGCGTCATCGGCGGGCCGCTGCCGACGGGCGCCGAGACCGGTGTCCCGATGGTCGTGACGGTGACCGAGGATGCGGCGAGCGGCGGCCAGATCTGGACCCGCATCTGCGCGCGCAGCCATGGCTTTCCGCAGGTCATCCATTCCGCCAAGCGCTTTGCCGGGCCGACCGGGCTCGAAGAATATGTCGGCTACGGCATCAGCATGGCGTTGCTCATATCCGTCGAGCACGAAGCCCTGGTGTTTCGCAGCGTCGGCTATTCCCTGCAGATCGGGCCGTTGAGGCTGCCGCTGCCGCCACGGTTCACGCCCGGCGATCTCACCGTGACCCATTCCGATCTCGGCGGCGGCACGTTCCGCTTCACGCTGGAGATCGTTCATCCGCGCTTCGGCAAGCTCATTCGCCAGTCCGCAAAGTTCCGGGAGGCCGCATCATGACATCGCTGCTTTGGATCCTGATCGCCATTCAGGTCGTGATGGGCGTGTTCGACACGTTCTATCACCATGAGCTGACCGAGCGGCTCGCATGGCGTCCCTCGCAGCGCTACGAGCTGCAGCTTCATAGCCTGCGCAACATGCTCTATGCGCTGCTGTTCCTGGTGCTGGGCTGGCTCGAAGTGCACGGCATCCTTGCGATGCTGATCATCGCCGTTCTCGTTGCCGAAATCGTCATCACGCTGATGGACTTCGTCGAGGAGGACATGAGCCGGAAACTGCCGGCCAGCGAACGCATCAATCACACGCTGCTCGCGATCAATTACGGCGCCATCCTGGTGCTGCTGCTGCCGGTCCTGATCGATTGGGCGATGCAGCCGAGCGGCGTCAAATCGGCTTACACCGGTTGGCTCAGCCTGATTGCGGCGGCGGCAGCCGTGGGCGCGGCGCTGTGCGGCCTGCGCGATTTCACCGCGGCGAAGCGCCTTGCGCGGATGACCTGCGCGCCTGCGGCAAGCCTGGTCGAAAAATTGCCCGCACGGCAGACGGTGCTGGTCACCGGCGCCACCGGCTTTATCGGCAGCCGTTTGGTGGCAGGCCTGAGCGGCGCGGGCCATCAGGTCATCGCGCTGGTGCGCAACCCCGCAAAAGCCGACATGTTGCCGCCGCCGATCACGCTGATCACGAGCCTCGACCAGCTTCCAGCGGACAGCCGCATCGACGCGATCGTCAATCTCGCGGGCGAGCCGATCGGCAACGGGCTCTGGACCGACGCCAAGCGCCGAAAAATCCTCGACTCCCGGATCAACATGACCGGCAACATCGTCAAGCTGATCGCGCGGCTCGAACGCAAGCCGGCCGTGCTGGTGAGCGGTTCGGCCATTGGCTGGTACGGGCTCTGGCAGGATCAGGTGCTGACGGAGTCGGCAAAATCGCACGCCTGCTTCAGCCACGAACTCTGCGACGCCTGGGAGAACGCGGCGCGTCCGGCAGAAGAGCATGGCGTGCGCGTGGTCTGTCTGCGGATCGGCCTCGTGATCGGCACCGATGGCGGCTTCATCACGCGGATGCTGACGCCGTTCGAATTCGGTCTCGGCGGGCCGCTGGGCTCGGGCAGGCAGTGGATGTCCTGGATCGAGCGCGACGATCTGATCCGCCTGATCGCGCATGTGATCGCAACGCCTGAACTGGCAGGGCCGATCAACGCCACCGCGCCGATCCCCGTGACCAATACGAAGTTCACCGAGGAATTGGGCCGCCGGCTGCGCCGGCCCGCGATCTTCCGGATTCCCGGCGGGCTGCTGCGCCGGGTCGGCGGCGATTTCGCCGATGAATTGCTGTTGGGCGGCCAGCGCGTGCTGCCGAACAAGGCGCTCAGCAACGGCTTCGTATTCCGGCACGAAACGCTGCGCAGCGCATTCGAGGCGATCTTGTGAGGGGGACGAGATGCGCTCCGGTACCCGATCTCGCGCAATCAAAGGATGGCTCGCCGCATGCGGAACAGCGGCTGCTGCGATCTACGCGCTCGCGCTGTTCCTCTTCGTAATCGCGGCCGGCGCTCGCTCGATGACGGTCACCACGGTGGACTTCATCGTAAGTCTGATTTTGCTCCCTGTAATCCTCGTCTTCACCTGCTTGCTGACCGCAATTCCGGCCGCTCTTGTTGTCTGGATAAGTGAGGTATCTCGGATACGCTCTGCATTGTTTTTTGGCTTCGCTGGCGGCGCGATAGGGGCATTGAGCCAAGCTATCCTATTTCAATCGTTTTTCTTGCCCGCCGCCGGATTTTTCGCTTTGGCCGGATTTGTGGCCGGGATGACCTATTGGCGCATCGTGGTCAATCCTGCGGGCCGAGAGCCTGGCTAGTCCCATCACCGCGGCAGCTTCGCGATCGCCTGGCTGAGTTCGTGGATTTCGTAGGGCTTGCGCAGAATGGGAAAATCGCCGCGCACACTCAGCGCGGCATCGCTGTAGCCGCTGGCGAGCAGGATCGGCAGTCGAGGCCTGACAGCCTTCAGGTGACGCGCCAGGCCGAGGCCGTCCATTTTGCCGGGCATCACGATGTCGGAGAAGACGAGGTCTATTCCGTCGAGTTCGAGTTCGCGCAAGGCCGCTTCGGCATTCGCCACCCTGCGGACGGTGTAGCCGAGCTGTTCGAGCAGGCCGGCGCTGACGGAGGCGACCTCCGGATTGTCCTCGACCAGCAGCACGGTGCCGCTGCCGCCGATCTCTGCCGCATTGACGTCCTCGGCCTCAGGCTCGGTTTCCTTTCGCGGCAGCAGGATCGTGATTCTGGTGCCCTTGCCGAGCTCGCTCGCTACCTTGACGGTTCCGCCGGCCTGATGCGCGAAGCCGTGAACCTGCGACAGTCCCAAACCGGTGCCCTTGCCGATCGGCTTGGTGGTGAAGAAGGGATCAAAGATCTTGCCGAGGATATCGGGCGCGATGCCGGCGCCGGTGTCCTCGACCGAAATCGCGACCTGTCCGCCGGTGCCGGCCTCGCCGCCGGGCGTAACGTTGTGCGCCGATATCGTGATGACGCCGCCGGCCATGGCGTCGCGCGCGTTGACGACGAGATTGATCAGCGCCGTTTCGAACTCGGCGACGTCGACCATGACCAGCCAGACGTCCCGGTCGATGTCGAATTGCAACGCCGCCGAGCTGCCGATGGCTGCATCGAGCACTTCGCGCACCGCATCGATGCGCTCGGCGACATCAACGGCTTGCGGGTTGACGCTCTGCCGCCGTGCGAATGTCAGCAACTGGCTGGTGAGGGAGGCGCCGCGCTTGGTCGCCCCTTCGATCGCCGATATCGCCCGCTGGCATTTGGGATCGTCGCCCACCGCTTTCCTCAGCGTGTGAAGACTGCCGCTGATGACCATCAGGAGATTGTTGAAATCGTGCGCCACGCCGCCTGTCAACTGGCCGAGCGCGTCGAGCTTCTGCGATTCCGCGAGCTGCTGATGCATCTGTTCAAGCTTGAGCTGGGTCTCGCGGCGCTCGGTAATGTCCCGGGTGATCTTGGCGAAGCCGACGAAGTGGCCGTCCTCGTGGATGGGATCGATGATGACGCTGGCCCAGAAGAAGGTGCCGTCCTTGCGGACGCGCCAGCCTTCCTCCTCGTAGCGGCCCTGTTCCCGGGCGATGCGCAAGGCGCGGAGCGGCTTGCCGTTCGCGCGGTCGACTTCGGTGTAGAAGCGGGAGAAATGCTGCCCAATAATTTCGTCGGCCGGATAGCCCTTGATCCGCTGGCCGCCGCTATTCCAGCTCGTCACTACGCCGTCCGGATCCAGCATATAGAGCGCGTAGTCGGCAACGCCTTCAACCAGGAGTCGGAAGTTACGTTCGGATTCAAATAGATCCCTTTGCCGTTGCTGATCTTTCTTGAACATCCGACTGCCCGTTTAAGAGGCGCAAACGCACAACGTGCCGATTGGTTCCCTAAAAATCGGCTTTTTAACGAAACGGTCGTTACGCCGGCGAAACGTTCCGTTACGCCGGGGTAACCACACTCCTGAACGTCGCCGCCAGCGTCCGCAATGCCGCGAGCTTGGCGGGGTCGCTGACCTTCGAGTGCAGCATCACCTTCGAGGAAGAAAGCCGCGGCAGCCCCTCGGCCGGCCCGATATCGACCAGGCCCGGCGGCGCGATCCGCCGGGCCAGCGGCGCGACCGCAAGGCCGGCCAATGCGGCTGCGACCACGGCGGTGACGCCACCGCCGACAAAGCGCTCGCTCCAGGCGATGCCGGCCTTGTCGAGGGCGCGGATGGCGAGCGCGCGCACGCCGCAGGGCGGCGCCAGCGTGGCGAGAGGCAGCGTCTCGCCGCGGCGCCAGACCAGGCGTTTTGCGGCGAACCAGCCGAAGGCGTCCTCCGTCAGCTTCTCGCCGCCGCGGCGGCTGCCTTCCTGGCGCACCACCACGGCGTCGAGTTCGCCGGCATCGTAGGCATCCAGCATCTGGCGCGAAAAGCCGATCGTCACCGAAAGCGCCAGTTGCGACGACACCGCGTGCAGCCGTTCGAGCAGCGGCACCAGTTCCGGTCCTGCGGCGTGATCGGAGATTCCGAGCGACAATTGCTGGCGTGCGGGCGCCTCGCCCGACAGCGCGCGGTCATGCGCCTCGATCAGCGCGCGGGCGTGGGGCAGGAACGCAGCACCCGCGGCTGTCAGCGCGACCGCCCGCGGCGAGCGCTCGACCAGCCGCTTGCCGACCACGCTCTCAAGCCGCTGCAGCTTCATGCTGACGGCGGCTTGCGTCGTGCCCAGTGCCTCGGCGGCGCGGGTAAAGCTCTGCAGTTCGGCGACCAGCAGGAACGCCTGAACGGTATCGATATCCAGCGTGCTCATGCTATTCATCAATAATGGTTATCACTGCTATGAACAGAGATAAGATACCAAAATGATGGCGGTGGGTCTAGATATCGAGGGGCGCAATGCCAGCGCGCCTTATCGAAGGAGAACGACCATGCCGCTCATCACCGTCACCTATTCCAGTGTTCGCAAGGCGCCGTCGTTGAAGGCCGAGATTGCATCCGCCGTCAGCGATCTCACCGCGCGAATCCTGCGCAAGGATCCCAAGGTCACCGCCATCATCGTGAAATCGGTCGATGCCGCCGACTGGTTCGCCGGCGGAAAGTCGCTCGCCGAGCAGAGCCTCGCCAGCTTCTGGCTCGACGTTCATGTCAGCGAGGGCACCAACACCAAGGACGAGAAGGCCGCCTATCTCGCCGCGCTGTTCCAGCGCATGGGCGAACTGCTCGGGCCGCTGCATGAGGAAAGCTATGCCCATGTCGACGAGGTCAAGGGCGATGCCTACGGCTTCGGCGGCCTCACTCAGGAACGCCGCTATATCGCCGGCAAGCTAGAGGTCGCGCCGCAGAAGGCTGCGGCGTGAAGATAGCCTGACGTGCGGGCGGCGCCTGTAGGGCCGTCCGCGCATGCGCTGTCAACGGGAGACCATCGGTGCATGGTGGTCGCCGAATGCAAGGCCGCGACCTAGCGACCAATCCACCGGCGCATTTTCAGTGAGCACGATCATGATGTCGTCACCGGAAAATCCGGTGCGGACGGCCCGATCGGCAATCCACCGAAACAGGTTTCGTTTCTGATCCATCGTGCGCCCCTCGAGAAACAGAATCTCGATGATCGATGCGTCCGGCGTGCGCGCGACATCAGGGAAGGTCGGGTCGATGAACATCATCTCCCGCGCATAGGTCGAGACGAGCTGAAACCGGTCCTTGGGTGGCACGCTACAGGTCTCGACAAGACCCTCGTGCACGGCGTCGGCAAGGACGCGAATTTGGGCCGGCGACAGATGGGCCGGAACGGATAGGCGGGCGAGGGGCATGGGAAGGTCTCCGGATTTCTGGGACCTCCGTCCTATTCGTGCCAGGAATGGAGATAAATCTCGCTTTTGATAAGCACTCATGCCTAAAAGTCCTGAATATGCTGATGCACCCAATGTCAGACCTCGCGGTCTTTGTCCGGACGGTTGATTTGGGGAGTTTTGCGGCCGTAGGCACCGAGGTCGAGCTGACCGCCTCGGGCGTCTCCCGCATCGTGACGCGGCTGGAGCGCCGCATCGGGGCCAAGCTTCTGCATCGGACGACGCGGCGGCTGGTGCTGACCCAGGAAGGCGAAACCTTCCTCGTTCACGCCCGAGGCATCCTGGCTGCGGTCGAGGCCGCCGAAGCCGACGTCGCCTCGGTCTATGGTCGGCCGCGCGGGCATCTGCGGATCAACAGCGGCACCGCGTTCGCAAGACACCGGCTCGCGCGGCTGCTGCCGCCATTCATGGACCAGTTTCCGGACATTACGGTGGATCTTTCGGTGAGCGATCACCGCATCGATCCGATCGCCGACCAGGTCGACGTTACGATCAGGGTAGGGCCGCTCGGGGATAGCGAGTTGATCGCGGTTCGCCTCGGCGAAGTCGGACGCATCATCGCCGGCAGCCCGCGATATCTGGAGCGCCACGGCGTGCCTGCGCAGGCTGCCGATCTTGCGCGCCACAATTGCATGCAACTCTCTGGCTTCTCGCGCCTCGCGCAATGGCCGATGGCCGAGCAAGGCAAGCGGGTCATGATGCCGGTGAAGGGATCGATCCGCTCCGACAGCGCCGACTTCCTTCTGGACCTCGCGCTGGCGGGCGCCGGCCTCGTGCGGTTCGGCGACTTTCTGGGTGAAGCGGCCTTGAAGGATGGCAGGCTGGTGCCGGTACTATCGCACTGCCACGATCCCGACCCGCAACCGATCACGGCCCTGATCCTGCCCGGTCGACAGAACATCCCGCGGGTTCGGGCTTTCGTCGATTTCCTCAAGGCTGCGGCGTGAACGTCAGTGGGCGTGTGTCACGTCCTTAGCACGCCCAGCACTGCCGCGGTGGCTGCGACAAGGGTGAGTGCAATCACGGTCGTGCGCCAAAGCAGTTGTTGCCGCGCCGCGCGCCGATCCTGGAACGCCAGCCAGTCCCGGACAAAGCCGACTGGGACGTCCTGCACGACGTTGCGCCGGTTGGGATGCCGCGTTTCGTGATCTACAAACAAGGCCCGTACGTTCGCCACGCCCAGATGGTCAAGTTCACAATTCCATTGCAGCGCGTTCGCGTTGTTGGTCCACCGGTTCTCGAAGGGAAGTCTGTGCGTCGTCATCGCGACCTCCTCTGTCACCGCTGATTCTGGATATGTGGCTCCGCTCGCGGGAGTGGAAGCCCCTCAGCTGGGCGGGGGACGTCTCAGGCGGTTGCTTCCGGCAGGCGCGCAGCTGTTGCGCCGAACACATCTTCAAACGCCTGCCGAAGCGCGACGTCGACGTCTTCCATCGTCACGGGCAGGCCGAGATCTACCAGCGAGGTGACGCCGTAGCGCGGATCGGCGACGCCGCAGGGCACGATCGCGGAAAAATGCGAAAGGTCCGGCTCGACATTGATGGCGATGCCGTGGAACGACACCCAGCGCCGCAGCCGCACGCCGATCGCGGCGATCTTGTCCTCGTAGCCTGTGCCCTTGTCCGGCCGCCTGACCCAGACGCCGACGCGATCCTCGCGGCGCTCGCCGCGCACATTGAAGGCGTCGAGCGTGCGGATGATCCATTCTTCAAGGCCCGCCACATAGGCGCGCACGTCCGGCCGGCGGCGCTTGAGGTCGAGCATCACATAGGCCACCCGCTGGCCGGGGCCATGATAGGTGAGCTGTCCGCCGCGGCCGGTGCTGAAGAGCGGGAAGCGCGGGTCGAGCAGGTCGCCTTCCTTGCCGCTGGTGCCGGAGGTGTAGAGCGGGGGATGCTCCAGCAGCCAGACCAGTTCGGCCGCCTTTTGGTCGGCGATATCGGCCGCGCGTGATTCCATCGCAGCCACGGCCTCGGGGTAGGGCACAGGAGTAGCCGAAATCCGCCATTCGACCTCGCCGCCGCCCTGGACTAGCGCGAACGTCGTCAAATCAAGGCTTTGGCGGTCATTAACCATTGGCTAACCTTAACGTGGTCAGGTGGAACTACACCAATTTAGTCCCCCTTTTGGCGGTTTCGAAGTGGCCACCCTCGATAAAGTCAGCGTCGATCTCATGGTGGTGCTCGGCACCACGACCATGCCCATCCACCAGGTGATGCGGCTTTCCCGCGGCGCCATCATCGAACTGGACGCCACCGAGGCGGACGAGGTCAAGATCCTCGCCAACAACCTTCCGGTGGCTTCCGGCGTGGTGCTGGTGGATCGCAACCGCATCGCGGTCGAAGTCAAGCAAATGCTGCCGAAATCCCCTGATGTCAGGTAGTTATCGGAGCGCAAAACTTCCTTGTCCCCCCATCCCTGATTTGTTACATCGGCGCCGTTGATCCGGCGGACGCTAGTCCTTCCAGCCGGTATCCCAAGCGCTCGTGGCGGAATTGGTAGACGCGCTGCCTTGAGGTGGCAGTGAGTAAAATCGTGGGGGTTCGAGTCCCTCCGAGCGCACCATAAGCACAAGCCGTTCGGCCGGGATGATGCGGAACCCGGTCATGTCCATGCCGTCCGTGCCGTGTCGCAGGGCCGGTATCAGGAGTTGCATCAGGCCTGGTTCGACCAGCGGATCGGCGCATAGAGGCCGTTCTTGCCGGAATTATCCCAGCGCATGCCATGATCGTTGAACGTGTTGCCGGGGGCGCCGACTGCCAACACCATGTTGTCAGGGCTAACCGGATGGCCGATGTTCGCCCACATTTCCCCGCTCGGATGCATAGTCGGCAATGGATCGACCGACATGTGCAGAATATCCGGGATTTCCGCGGACCGCGTCTTGCCGTCGATTCGGAATGTGATGGGGACCTTGCGCACCCCCAGGTTCTTGCTGATCAGCGGTGTGAACGCGGCCATCGGACCACCGGCGGCGCCGGTGAAGATCGCAGCTAAAGCCTCGGTCTGCTCATCGTTGGCGCGCTGATCGATATAGGCGGCCACCGACCAATCTCCGTCTGCCATGACCCCAGGTGCGTGGAGGATAATCAGGACGTTGAGTTCATCGAGCACGATGTCGCCATAGCGACCGCTTTCGATGTGGAAGATCAGCGGTACGTTACAGAAGCCCTCGGTCGGTCGCGCGGTCAACGGGGGGGCCGCCGACACGAGGCAGGGACACACGATGCTGCAACTGCAATTCTCGAAATAGTCACCGGAAAGGTGCCATGGGACGTCCGCCATCGCTCTCTCCCGCTAGGCTGAACCCGATAGATTGCTTGCTTTCGAATGAGCTACGTGTAGTTGAAAATTACGCTGCGCGGGGAAGTACCGCAAGTCGATTCCACGATCGAAATACACGCCGAGGAAGGCAATATGGACGTTGCCAGCGCCGGCAGACCTCCTTCTTCTTCGGATTTCAAAGGTGCCTCGCTCCGAGCGCACCACCTCAAAAAACCAGCTTTGTTTTTGTTGGTTTTTTGGCTCCGTGGCCCGCACTTTGTTGCGGGTGCAGAAGCTTTGAGGGACAAACCCGTCACGGCTTGGCCGGGCTCGATCGAGCTGCGAGCGGGACTTGAAAGGTCCTGTATCGCGGGAGCTCGGGAAAGCTATCCGCGGCGTTGGCAGAGACCAGGCCTACGACCGCGGCCGCAACTTCCTTGCCGACCAGCCGATTGATCGCGGTGGTTTGACCTTTGCTCAGCTGGACTTCGAGCGCGCCCGCCGCCGCCATTGCGGTTCTGACTCGGCTGATCGACTGCTCGGAATATCTATCGTCGATCGCGATTGTCTTGCCGGCGAGGTCGGAGACCGACTTGACGTCGGGACCCGCCACGAGGACGGCCACGAGCGCGTCCAGCGACGCATCCAATGTCGGGACCGTCATTCGTTCCGCGACCGCTGAGGCGGCCGCCACCTGCTCCTGTGTCGTTCGGGTCTGCGGAACCTCGGTCGTTGAATGCGGATCGGTGGCGCTTGCGCGCGCAGCTTCGGAAGCGCGAGTCGCTTCGGAAGCGCGAGCAGCTTCGGAAGCAACGGCATTGCCCGTGGTCTGCGGGTCCGTTTGCGGAGAACGACGCGGTATGGGAACGGCAGGCGCGGCTTTCGCCGCGACCTTGATTGGCCTGGGTGTTCGACGGACGGCGTGCTCGGCGTCAGATCGGGGCGGCCCGTCGCCGCGCCAGGCGACGGCGGTCGCTGGTTTCGCTGCAGCAGAACCGCTGTCATATGGTTCAGGT
This sequence comes from Bradyrhizobium algeriense, assembly GCF_036924595.1. Lineage (NCBI taxonomy): Bacteria > Pseudomonadati > Pseudomonadota > Alphaproteobacteria > Hyphomicrobiales > Nitrobacteraceae > Bradyrhizobium > Bradyrhizobium algeriense. Next base: position 2,415,688 of record NZ_JAZHRV010000001.1, read on the forward strand.
TCAATCGGCACCTGAACCGCGGTCAGGCAGGCGAACGGGTTCAGGCCAACGCATGATGGCTGTGTTGATTGTTGGCTACTGCAACCGACCAGGGTGGTAGCCAGCGCGCAAATAAGAAGCGTCCTCAATCGATCCTCCTAAAGAGGTTGAGTGCGGCCCGCAATTCTTGCGGCTTGAAGGGTGTTGCGCTGGATCGTCAATCAATGATGCAAAACTGTTAAGCGCGCATTAATTGACGCGCCTTGGCGCCATTCCATGGTGCCTGCCATGGTGCCTGCATTTCACACGCCCGCCTTCTCATTGCTTTCTTTGATGCAGGATTTCGCCACGAATCGGTCGCTATGGTTGCAGGCTGGGGGTTGTTCATCGAGTGATGGAGAACGGCCTATGGCGAGTATCGAACGACTTCACAGAACTGCGCCGCTGGATTTAGCCAAGCTTGAAGAAGATGTCGTAGGGAGTCTTCCTGCGATCAGGGCGGCCCCGTCGGGGCCGATGCCAGACTACGTCGAACATGAAGAGGGCGTTACGCGCGTCGGCGCGCTCACTGCCGAGGCCGTGGTCCGCGATTATGAAGCCGCCGCCAGGGAAATCGAAGCCATGGGTGCGGAGCTGATCAGCGCGGCGAAGAAATGCGAGGCTATGACCTCCGAAGTGCACAATGCCATTGCCTTCATGCGCGATACCGCAGCCTCGTATCGTGAGGAAGCCAAAAAGATCTTCAAGCGCATCGAAGAATGCGCGATCTTTACCGAGCAAGTTCGGAAGACCTGTGAAACCGTCAAACTCAAGATGATCGAAGGCAAAGTATAGTCGCCGCAAGATATCCGAAACATCGATCCGGTCTGTTTTTCGAATAGCGTGTGTGAATTGCGGTACAGGCTGGTGCCGCGAATCAGCTTAGTTTGTAGCCTCCTCCCTAGACTCGCCCGCCGCAAATGGCGGGTCCTCTTTTGCAGCATCCGACAGTCGGAATAGCCATGCAGCCACGCGGTGGTGGCAACAGCGGCTGATCAGGCACCCGTTGGTTGCAGCTTGGTATACTTGGGTGATCCGGTGCGCCTCCGGGCGCACCACAACGTTGCAGTTTTGGCCTGATACCATCGGTTGTGCGAGCTGTTTGCGTGTCCGCAATGCCACGGCCGCACGAATCCTTTGCGGCGGGGTGCGGGTTGTTGCCCCTACAGTCGCACCGTTCGCGTAAACTGAGCGGGCCCGCCGGCTGCCGATTGCTGCCGGCTCCGCGGCCGTTCGGCGCTTCCAGGAAGTTCGACACCTACCAAGACCACCCGGAGCATCTTCATGCTGTTTATGAGCTATGCCTATCGATTCCTCTCCAACTTCGTGTTTCTGGCGCTGGTGTATTTCGCTCTGAATTTCCTCGAAAAGTACCAGCACCGCGTGGTCGTCGCGGTTCTCGTGCTGGTCTATGCCGGCATGCATGCGGCGTCGGCGCTGCGGTCGTTTCACTTCTTCCAGCGCATCGAGCGGCTGGAGCTGGAAGCTCGCCGCCTGGTGGCGGCGCTGGGCGAGGGGCCGAATTCGACGTCGACGCGCAAGCAGGTGATCACCGACGTCGCCGCACTGCGCCATGCCGGCGAGATCAAGGCCTATATCGACCTGCTGTTCCTCGCCATCGTCATCCTGCTCTGCATCGCCAAGATCGTGACGAATTGAGCCTTTGTGCTGATTGCGGGCTCAGGAAAACGCATCGAAACAAATGATCAAGCGGCGGTCCTGATCCATTCGATCAGAACCGGCCGATCAGCGCTTCTTCAAGCCGGCGACCCGAACCGATCGTCCATTCCGTTTGGCTTGCGCCGCCGGCTTGGAGGCGGTCGCGCCGGCGCTTCGCGGAGCGGCCTCTCCGGTGGACGCCGGTGGCGGGGCCGTGGCCGCGCGGGCGTGGCGGCGAGATTTGCCGGCGAGCTTTGCGGAGGAGACTTCCGTTGAGCGGGCTTGCGCAGTCGCCGCCCGGCGCGCGGACGAGGCCAGCAGGGTCATGCGCGCTGATTCCGGGATTTTGAAAAGGCTCGCCGCCGGAACCGGCAGCGCAGCCAGCGTGCCGGCCGTCGGCAGCGTCGTTTGCCGCGGCCACAAGGCTGCGGGAGGCAAGGGGACGCCGCGTCCGCGCCGCGCTGCGCGTCCGCCGAGATCGGTCGTGTGCCAATCGAGATCGGACAACGCCGGGACGGGGAGTGCTGCCGGGCCGGCAAGAGCGAATTTCGGAACCTTCGGCCAGCGCGATATCGCCACCATCTCCGACGGCGGATGCAACTGCCATTGCTGCGGCTCGGTCGGCGTTGCTGGCCGATCAGGCGTCGCCGGCACCACGTGCACGATGCGATAGCCGCGCACTTTCAATTCGTGCAGAATTCTCGGCAGCGCCGTGACCGTGCGCGCCTGAATGTCGTGCAGCAGCAGGATGCCTTTCCCTTTGGCCTCCAGTCGCTTGATCGCGAGCTCATAGACGCGCGCGGCGGACACGTCGCGCCAGTCGTCGGCGGGAAAATCGGCGCTCCAGACCTGAAGTCCTTTGGAGCGTGCAAATTGCTCGATCCCGTCGTTGGTGCGCAGGCCGGGAATGCGCAGGAACGGCGCGGGCGCGGTGCCGTCGGCCAGCGCCGCGGTCACCGATGCGATGCCCTGTTCGATCTCTTGTTTGGAGCGGTCGAGTGGCAGGCGATCCATGCCGCCCGGATGGTTCTGGGTGTGGGTGGCCACCGTGTGGCCGGCGTCACGCACCCTGCGCACGCCTTCGGGATTGGCGTGCGCCTGGCTTCCGACCAGGAAGAAGGTCGCCTTGGCGCAATGGGCGGCGAGAATGTCGAGGATCTGGTTAGAGTATTTCGGCAGCGGACCATCATCGAAGGTCAGCACCACCTCATGGTCTTCGAGCGGCAGCGTCTTGCCATATTGCATGGTGCCGATGATGGGATGGGCGCGCGGATCGACCACGATGGTGCGTGACGTGCCGATGGCGTCGGGATGACCTGGGCAACCGGCGGCCGACGCAGTTTGCGCAGTGACAGAGGTCAACAGGCCCACGCACATGGCGGTCCAAGGACGCCGCAGAAGCTCCCCAAATACGCTAGTGATCATAGAACCCCGGCTTCATTCCAAGAACACGCACCAAGAGCACGCAACGGCTTACATCTGGCGCCATGAATGCCGCCTTAATCACCTGAGTTCTACACCTAATTTGGCTTCGGGGGCGTGATCCGGACCGCAGAACCGCGTCAGCCGAATAGATCGTGATCTAATGTGCTTTGCCGGACACGGTTTTAGCACCTGCCGGGACCAGATGGACCACGCGGTAATGGTTGTCGCGGAGGTAGCGCAGGAAGGCCGGCAGCATGGCAGCGGTCTGCGCCTTGGGATCGTGCAGCAGGATGATGCCCTTGCGGGCGACTTGCAGCCGCTCGGTGAGCAGCTTCAACTGCTGTGCCGGCGTCATCGGCATCCAGTCGCTGGCCCAGAGGTCGGCGCCGAACACGGCGATGCCGCGCTTTTGCAGGACGTCCAGCGTCGCGGGCGTCATATCAAAAAAAGGAAAGCGAAAGAACGGCGTGCTCGAGGTCGTGGTGGCCATTCCGTGCAGCGCCGTCTCGACCGCCGCGATGCCCTTGTCGATCTCGCCGATGGCCGCCTCCGGCTTCATGTATTTCAGATTGTGGTGGGTCCAGGTGTGGTGCGCGATCGTATGACCCTCGGCCGCCAATCTTCGCACCAGGTTGGGATGTTCGGAGGCTGGTTTCCCAATCAGGAAGAAGGTGGCGTGCACGCATTCATGCGCCAGCGCCGCCAGCACTTTCGGCGTCGTGCCGGGCCACGGTCCGTCGTCGAAGGTCAGCACGACCTCGTGATCTTCCAATGGAAGGGTCTGTGGAAAGCTCTTGAGGCCCACGCGCGGGTAGGTAGCGGCGTCCACCGCGAGAACGCGCGAGGTGCCGAGCGCATCTTTGCGGCTGCAATCGGCGGCCTCTGCCGCCGTAACGAAGGTCATCAATGCAGCGACCGCCGAGCACAGCGCGGCGCTTAAATTTCGGGTCATTTGCGGTCGGGCATATTTGGCATTGCGCTGGGTGTTGCCGATTAGGTAAGCGTGCGGCGTAACTCAGACAAGTTCCCTCAATCTGTCAAACCGGCGAGGCGTGGCATGGCCGAGAATATCGACGTTGCCCAAGCCGAGGCGCGATCTGCGCAAGGCTCCGTGCTCGACCATCTGCCGATGCGAGACGAGGAGGGGCAGCTCCGCCATGAGTTTGTCGAAGAAATCACGCGCGCCATCCACGCCGCCGACCGGCCGCTATTGTGCGAGGTGGTGGCGGAACTTCACGAGGCCGATCTCGGTGATTTGATCGGGGCCCTTGAAGCCGAGGACCGCGTCACGCTGGTCGAACTGACCGGCACCGATTTCGACTTCTCGGCGCTGAACGAGGTCGATGATTCCGTCCGCGAGGAAATCCTCGAGGAACTCGAGCCGGAGACGGTCGCGGAGGGCGTTCGCGAACTGGAATCCGACGACGCCGTCCAACTGCTCGAAGGGCTCGACCAGGAGGACAAGGCGGAGATCCTCGAAAAGCTGCCGCCGTCCGAGCGCGTCGCGCTGGAGCGGAGCCTGCTTTATCCGGAGAATTCCGCAGGCCGGCGGATGCAGTCGGAGTTCATCGCGGTGCCGCCGGACTGGACCGTTGGCCAGGCGATCGACTACATGCGCGACACGCCCGATCTGCCGGACCGGTTTTACGAGATCTACGCGGTGGATTCCGAAAAGCACTGGCAGGGTGCGGTCTCGCTCGACACGCTGCTGCGGGCGCGGCGACCGGTGCAGATCGCCGACCTGATCGATGAAGACCGCCGCCGCGTCTCCGTGCTGGACGACCAGGAAGAAGTCGCGCGGATGTTCGGCAAGTACAATCTGGTCGCGGCCCCCGTGGTCGATACCACCAACCGCCTGGTCGGCGTCATCACTATCGACGACGTCGTTGACGTCATCGAGGAAGAGGCCGACGAAGACCTGAAGGCGCTCGGCGGCGTCACCAGCGACGAAGAACTGTCCGACAGCGTCTGGACCATCGCGCGCGCCCGCTTCAACTGGCTGCTGGTCAATCTGGCGACCGCGTTTCTGGCGTCCTCCGTGCTCGGCCTGTTCGAAGGCCAGCTCGAAAAGATGGTGGCGCTCGCTGTGCTGGCGCCGATCGTGGCGAGCCAGGGCGGTAACGCCGCGACCCAGACCATGACCGTGGCGGTGCGGGCGCTGGCCACCCGCGAACTCGGTTCCAAGAACGCGTTGCGCGTGGTTATGCGCGAAGCCATGGTCGGCCTCGTCAACGGGCTCGCCTTTGCCGTGATCACGGGCGTCGCCGCGGTGGCGTGGTTCAAGATCCCGGGGCTCGGCATCGTGATCGGGCTTGCGATCATCTGCAACCTGGTGGCCGGCGCGCTTGGCGGCATCCTGATCCCGATGGTGCTGGAACGGGTGCGCGCCGACCCCGCGGTGGCGTCGGGAACCTTCGTCACGACGATTACCGACGTGGTCGGCTTCTTCTCGTTTCTCGGTATTGCCACGCTGTGGTTCGGGCTCAGGTAGCGCCTCATTTATCGTTAATCGGGCCTTAACGCGCTTGCCCGATGATGTTGGCTCACGAGGTCGACATGCAGCGCTTGCGGCTGAAAGCGGATGGACGGATCGTCGAACTGCGGGACGGGCAGGAGTTCCCGCTTGCGCCGGAGATGCCCGAGCCCGCGCTTGCAATGCCCGTCATGCCTGACGCAACGCCGGGCGAAACGGGCACGCTGCCAGCCGTGCGGGATCTTCGCCGTCGCGCGCAGCTGACGCAGATCGAATTCGCGGCACGGCTCGGCGTGCCCGTCGAAACCATCCGGAATTGGGAGCAGGGCAAGCGTGTGCCCCGAGGGCCGGCGCGGGCGTTGCTCGCCGTGATCGCCCATTCGCCGGAAACCGTTTTCGCAGCGCTTGCCACGGAACCGGAGCCCGTCTAGTTCGCGGTTTGACGCGTTTTCTTCCCGCAACCGCATCCATCCCGCGCAGGACCTCGCTCGAAAACCCTATCTGTTGGCATGGCCGTTTCCACAGCCCATAATGGGGCCGGTCCGCGGATACAACCGATGCTGTTTGTCGAAGCCAATGGCGCAAAAATCCCGGCGATCGGGCTGGGCACCTGGGAATTGCGTGGACGCGCCTGCGCGCGTCTCGTCGAGCAGGCATTGCGGCTCGGCTATCGCCACATCGACACCGCGCAGATGTACGACAACGAACGCGAGGTCGGCGAGGGCCTGCGCCTTGCCGGCGTCAAGCGCGATCAGGTCTTCCTCACCACCAAGATCTGGCCCTCGCATTTCGCGCCCCACGATCTGGAGCGTTCGGCCAAGGAAAGCCTGGTGCGGCTGCGCCTGACCGAGGTCGACCTGCTGCTGCTGCACTGGCCGAACCCGCAGGTGCCGCTGGTGGAGACGCTCGGCGCGCTGGCGCGGGTCAGGCAGCAGGGGCTCGCGCGGCATATCGGCGTCTCCAATTTCACCGTGGCCCTGATCGAGGAGGCGGTGGCTTTATGTCCGCAACCGCTGCTGTGCGACCAGGTCGAGTACCATCCCTATCTTGACCAAACCAAGGTGAGGGAGGCCTGCGCGCGCCACGGCATGGCGCTGGTGGCGTATAGTCCGGTCGCCAGGGGCCGCATCAAGAGTGACCGCGCCTTGCAGCGGATCGGCGACCGCTATCGCAAGACGGCGGCGCAAATCTGCCTGCGCTGGCTGGTGCAGCAGGGCGTAGCGGCCATCCCGCGAACGTCGAAACTCGAGCGGCTCTCGGAGAACATCGAGATCTTCGATTTCGAGCTGTCGGAAGAGGACATGCAGCAGATTTCCGCCATGGGCAGCGCCGGCGGCAGGCTCACGGATTTCGGTTTCGCGCCGAAATGGGATTGAGGAGCTGCGCCGCCCGACGCTATGCTGGCGGCCAGGGGAATATCGAACATCGTTTTGATGCGATGGAGCTGCGGCGGTTCATATCTACTGACCTCACGGCGTCGGCGATCGCGCATGTGTCGCTGCTGACGCTGGTGTTGCTGTTTTCCGAGGTGCATCCGTTCGGCGCAGTGACCGCCGAGCAGATCCCGGTCGAGATCGTGACCCCGCAAGAGCTTGCCGAGAAGCAAGCGCCTCCCGACGAGCCGCCTGCCGAAAACAAGCCGGAACCGGCGCCGTCGCCACAGCCTGATTTCTCCTTGCTCGACAAGCCTGCCGCTGCCACGGCACCCCCGCCGGCCGCACCGTCTGCGCCTGCCGCGCGGCCGCAGAAGCAGGCCGCGCTCGACACGCCGCCCGCGACGCCGTCGCCATCACAACCGGCGGCGCCGGCCTACAAGCCGCCCGAGCCGGATATCTCGATCAAGTATCAGGTGCTGCTCGGCCTGCCGCCCGACCTCTCACCGGCGCCGCCGGCTCCCGCGCAAGGGCGCAACAAGGGCGACGACAATTTTGATGCGCCGGCGACCGAGGCTGCCGATATCTCGAGCACGCTGATCGCGGCATTCCGGCGGCACCTCAAGACCTGCTCGAAACTGCCGGCCTCGCTGTCGGGCGCCGACGACGTCAAGGTCAAGCTGCGCGTGTTGATGACACCGGACGGCAGGCTCGCCGCCGAACCGATCCTGATCGAAGCCAGTGCCTCGATGAAGGGACCGTTGCTGATGCAGGGCGCGATCCGCGCGCTGCAGGCCTGCCAGCCTTACGCGATGCTGCCGGCCGACCGCTACGGCGAATGGAAAGTGCTCGACCTCAGCTTCACGCCGCAGGATTTTTCTGCATCCTGATTTGTTTGACGCGCCCTGGAGCGCGCTAATTCCCCATCGCCCGCCACGCGTTCGATGCAAATTGCCGCCGCCAGGTCACGATGACGACCAGCGCGGTTGTCGCCAGCAATATCCAGGGGCTGACGAACCAGCCGAGATAGCCGAGCGCGAAGAAGAACGCGCGCTGGCCGCGGTTGAAATGCCGCCCCGCCGCCTCGAACAGGCGCGTCGTGCGCATCACATGGGCTTCGGCTTCCGCCGTGTCGCGCTGTGACGACGGCGGCATCGCGCCGAGCAGGATCGCGACATAGTTGAACAGGCGGTACGACCAGGCGAATTTGAAGAAGGCGTAGATGAAGATCAGGATCAGGCCGACGCATTTGATTTCCCACAGCGCAGGCGAGGGGGTGAGGTCGACCGGCAGTTCACGCAGCACGGCCAGCGCATCGTTGGTCGCCCGCAACAATGCGAGCCCGCCGCCGATCGCGATCAGGCTGGTGGAGGCGAAGAAGGCGGTGCCGTTCTGCAGCGAGGCCATGATCTGCATGTCGACCATGCGCGCCTCGCGGTCGAGCATGTTCCGCACCCAGACCTCGCGAAAGCGGTTCATGCGCGCCGACAGGCTGTCGCGGCCGTAAGCCGTGTGCTCGAGCGTGAAGCCGTAGGCCAGCCATTCCACGACGAAGAACGCGACGGCGGCGATATCGACCCAATAGGCGCCCATGTGGCGAGATCCCCGATGGTGGCAGGCAATCGTGATGTACAGGTTGAATGCGTGCGGCGCACTATGGCAAGATGCCGGTCGCAACAGGATTTCCCCGCAAATGTTGAAACTGGTCATCGGCAACAAGAATTATTCGTCATGGTCGATGCGGCCATGGCTGGCGCTGCGCGCCAATGACATCCCGTTCGAGGAAGTGTTCATCCCGCTCTACACCGACGACAAGGCGGACAAGGACCGGATCCTGAGCTTTTCCCGCGCGGGCAAGGTGCCGACGCTGATCGATGGCGACGTCACGGTGTGGGACTCGCTTTCGATCATCGAATATCTCGCCGAGAAATTCCCGCAAGCGACGCTGTGGCCGGAAGACCGCGCGCGCCGGGCGCATGCGCGCTCGATTTCGGCGGAAATGCATTCGGGATTCATGCCGCTGCGCAATGAATGCGGCATGAACCTGCACCGTCCGGTCGGCGCGGTCGATCTGTCGGATGACGCACGTGCCAATGTGGCGCGCGTTCAGGAGATCTGGGCCGATTGCCACAGCCGTTACGGCAAGGAAGGACCGTTCCTGTTCGGCGCATTTGGCGGCGCGGATGCGATGTTCGCGCCGGTGGTGCATCGCTTCCGCACCTATGCGATCGAGGTGAGGGGCGAGGCGCGGCACTATTTCGATGCGATGATGTCCTTGCCGGCATTCCAGGAATGGACCCGCGCCGGCCTTGCTGAAACGCTTGTCATCGAACGGTTCGAAACGGTCTGATTTCGGGTGCGGGCACGTGGCCGGGCGGGGTGCCAGGACTCGCCGCAGCTCGCGGCATTCTGTCCTGTATTGGGAAAGACGGCCTGAATATTAGGCAGGCGGATTCCCGGGAACCGCCAAAATTACCGCTTATCGTCCTGAAAAACATGCAGAATTTGCGCATTTGCCATGCCTCGATGTTGCTGGCTTTTGGGCGACCGGCTGTGCTAGGTTGCCATAGGGTTCTCAAGTCGGCCGAAAGCTAGCGGGACCGTGAGCGCGGCCGGCGTTCTTGCGTGATGGAGAGGGCGTTGAAGCATAAGTACTCCGTTGGAGAGACTGTCTATTTTACTGCCAGCAATGTTGCCCGTCCGGCCGCCAGTGGCACCTATGAGGTGATCCGGCTGTTGCCGACCGACGGCGACGATTGTCAGTATCGCATCAAAAGCTCGACCGAAGCTTTCGAACGGGTCGCCAAGGAAAGCCAGCTCGCAATTTCCTGAAACAGTTGTGTGCAAGTAGTCGGCTGACGAAGTTCCACCTTTGGTTGCCGTCAAAAGGCCTCGTTCGCGGAAACATTCTGCCGAAAAGCGAATGCAGCAATGCCGCATTCGTCTTTCGATTGCGTTTGATGCTGCGTTGAGGGACACCGCGCATGGACTGGGCCTGGGCTGCTTCGCTGGATTACATCTGGCACTCGCCGAACCTTCCGTTGTACCTGACGCTGGTCACGGCCTGCTTTGTCGGGATCATCGTTCTGATCACGCTGCTGCGCTCGGAGAGATCCGTGGCCAACGGCGTGCTGGCGCTCATCACGCTGCTCGCGGTCGGGACCGCCGGGGCCGTGACCTTCCGCGGCTTCGGCACGCCAAACGTGGTTCAGTCGACGGAGACGCGTCCGGTTCAGACGGCGACCGCGCCATTGCCGCAGCTTTCCTGCATTGATGAACTGGCCGGCGATGCCGTCCTCGCCGCGTGCGAGAAGGCGCTGTTCGGTTCGGCCGAGTCGGTGGCTGCGGCCGTGACCTACGCCGCCTCGCAGATTACGCTGCTGACCTCGCTCGGAGATGTCGCCACAGCGAACAAGGGCGCCGGCTCCGATCTGCTGGCGCTGCGCCGCGCCGTCGAGCGCGACCGTTACGGGTTGATGGCCTATGTGCTGACGGTGCGGGACCGCTGTATGCCATCGTCCTGCCGCGCCTTCCGCTCGCTGACCGAGACGCGCCAGATTGCGGCCAACATGGAAGACCGCGTCTATGAAAGCCTGGTCATGCGCCATGCGGCGACGTGGAACACGCCGCAGGCCGCGACGGGCATGATCGCGGCGCTGCCGCCGTCGGTCCCCACGGGCAAGCCCACCAACGCGGAATTCCCGACCTCGGCGTCCACCCCGCCGGTCAACATCATGACGCCCGAGCCGCCGCTGGGGGCCGCGCCGAAGCCGTCGTCAGCCGCGGCTGCGCCGGCGTCACCTGCCGCGCCGCGTTCGGCCGCGGCGCCATCGCCGCCGGCGCAGACCGCCGCCAAGAAGCCGCCGCCGGCGCCGAAGCGGCCGTCCTCGGCGGCGCCGGTCCAGCTCGCGCCGTCGGGTTCGGCGCCCGCAGCTGATAACAACGAGTGATCTTTCCAAAGCGCGCGCAGGCCGCTACATCGGCGGGATCATGCCGCTTCATCTCATCAAGCTTGCCGTCGGCTGCGAGTCAGTCAAGGAACTCAAGGGCTGGGTTGCCGAACGCATGGCGACCGCCAAGAAAAAGGGCCTGCCGCTTCGTCACGTCCACATCACACGGATGACGCCGAAACGCGACGCGGAAATCCTCGCCGGCGGCTCGCTCTATTGGGTGATCAAGGGCGAAATCGCCGCGCGCGAAAAGATCATTGCGATCGAGCCGTTCCGCGACAAGGACGGTATCGGGCGGTGCCGCCTTGTGATGCAGCCCAAGGTGTTTGCGGTTTCGCCGCGACCGATGCGCCCGTTCCAGGGCTGGCGCTACCTCGCCGAGGATGCCGCGCCACCGGACCTCACCAAATCCTCAGCCGCCAGCGTGGCGGCGATGCCGGAACCGATGCGGCGCGAATTGCGCGATCTGGGCCTGCTCTGACCGAACTCCCACCCTTAGATCCCGATATTGTCGATCAGGCGCGTCGTGCCGAGTTTTGCGGCGACGAGGATTCGCACCGGCCCGTCCTTCACCGAGGTGATCGGCGCCAGCGTCTCGGCATGCCGGGCCTCGAAATAGTCCAGCGCGAAGCCGGCGGCGCTGATCAGCTCGCGGCCGGCTTCCATCGCGGCCGCTAGATCCTCGCCGGCCTTCAGCCGCTTGGCGCTTTCCTTCATGGCGCGATAGAGCGTCGGCGCCGTCCGCCGTTCCTCCGGCGAGAGGTAGACGTTGCGCGAGGACATCGCCAGCCCGTCGCGTTCCCGCACGGTGCGCGAGCCGATCACCTTGACGCCGAGGTCGAGATCGGCGGCCATCCGCGTCACCACCCGCAATTGCTGAAAATCCTTCTCGCCGAAGATCGCCACGTCCGGCCGGACTTGCGTGAACAGCTTGCCGACCACGGTGGCGACGCCGCCGAAGAAATGCGGCCGGAAACGATCCTCAAGGCCGGCGGTGGCCGGACCCTCCGGCACGATACGGGTGGCGAAGCCGTCCGGGTACATCGCCTTGACGTCGGGATTCCAGATCAGGTCGACCTTCTCGGCGGTGAGCTTGGCGAGGTCGGCCTTCCAGGTGCGCGGGTACGAACCGAAATCCTCCGTCGGCGCGAACTGCGTCGGGTTGACGAAGATCGATACGACCACTTTCTGTGCGCGGCGCTTGGCGAGCCGCACCAGCGACACATGCCCGTCATGGAGCGCTCCCATGGTCGGCACCAGCGCGACGGCGGCCTTTCGGGTGCGCAAGGCCTCGACGGCGCGGCGCAATGCGGGAACGGTACGGACGACCATGGGACTTCGCGACATCTGGCCTCGATCTCTTGCAGCTTCTGATGGGGTGAGGGGCCGAAGGCCCTGAGCCTTTCGGCGGGCGCGTCGACCTTATAAGGCCAGAGCATTGCCGCCAAGTTTGCTTGGGTATGGCGCGCCTGCGGCAGCTAACGCGAGTCCGGAAGCGACATCGCAACCGTCGGGATTCATCATTAAAGACACGCCGCGAGTGAATTGAATGCGTCGTCGCGCATTTCACTTGACGCGCAGCCGCGCGTGACTTGAAGATATCGACGGGGGGTTGAATCATGTTGGTTCAGGCGAGTCAGGGTCAATTCGGTTCGGCGCATGTCGTCGTGCTCGGCAACGAGAAGGGCGGGTCGGGAAAATCCACCTCTGCCCTGCATATCGCCGTTGCCCTGTTGAAGGCCGGACAGCGTGTCGCCACCATCGATCTCGACTGCCGCCAGCGGAGTTTTACCCGCTACATCGCCAACCGGAGCGCGTGGGCGCGCCGCACCGGCCTCGATCTCGAAATTCCCGTGCACTACTGCGTCAAGCTCGGCGAGACGATGCAGATCGCTGACAATGAAAATTCCGAGTTCCAGCAGTTCATGGAGGCGGTGAGCGCCATCGAGCGTGCCTTCGATTTCATCGTCATCGATACGCCGGGTTCCGACTCCTATCTGATGCGTCTGGCGCATTCGATGGCCGACACGCTGGTGACGCCCATCAACGACAGCTTTCTCGATTTCGACGTGCTCGGTACCGTCGATCCCGCAACCTATTCGGTGACCGGCGAGAGCCATTATGCGGAGATGGTGCGCGACGTCAGGCGCAAGCGCCGCCAGATCGACGGCGCCACCACCGACTGGATCGTGGTGCGCAACCGCCTGTCGATGATCGGCTCGCGGAACAAGCAGCTGGTCGCCGACAGCCTGAAGGACCTTTCGCTGCGGCTCGGCTTCCGTTCGATCGACGGGTTTGCCGAGCGGGTGGTCTACCGCGAATTCTTCCCGCGCGGACTGACGGCGCTGGACGACATCGACGAGGCCACCCTCGGCACGCGCCCCAGCATGGGCCATGTCACGGCGCGCGAAGAAGTGACCAGCCTGTTGCGCCAGTTGAAGCTGCCGCTCGACGAGCGCGGCCGCCGCCGCGCCGCCAACCGCGCCGAATGGTTCACCCAGGTCGACAAGCCGCTCGAAGTCCATGACATCATCGGCGACATCATCAGCGCCTGACCTCCAACAAGCTGTCTACTTGTCACTTGCCGGCCCTATCGCGGCTGGATCACCGTCATCCTGAACGGACCGCTGTGGGCGGCAGCATGCGCGACCGCCTCGTTGGCGCGGTCGAGACCGAAGGCCGCAATCTCGAAATGATCGAGGTCGACCAGGCCCGCGCGGATCAGGCCGGCCATCAGGGTGGCCGCATGCGGCGGGTACATCCATTGCCCGCGGAGCGTGATGCCGTTTCGCATCATCCACGGGTAGGGCAGGTCAAGGCCTGCGCCGCCTTGCATGCCGACACCGCCCATCAGCACCACCCGTCCGTGCGGCCGCACCGCCAGGACGGCGGTCCGCACCTGCATGGCGCTGGCTACGGGCGGGAGGATGTCGAGCACGCAGTCGATCGGACCGGGCGCCGCCTGCAGGATGCGGGCGCGATCGTCGGCCTCATCGCCGTGCATCGGCACGGTTCGGACGCGGGCGCCGAACCGCCGCGTCAGTTCGGTCAGCGCCTGCTCGTTCCGCCCGGTCGCAATCACGCATTGCGCGCCCATGGCAAGTGCGACGGCGACCGCGGCGCTGCCGAAACTGCCGGTGGCGCCGTTGACCAGCGCGATCTCTCCGGCTTGCAGTTGCACGGCGAGGAACCCGCCATAGGGCACGAGCAGCGTGCCGAGCGCGCACCAGCGGCCTGCATCCTTCTCGTCGATGTCGCCGATCGGAACCGCGTTTTCCGTTGGCAGCCGCATTTGTTCGGCCCAGGCGCCGTCGTGGAAATACCGTTGCAGGCGCAGGCCTCCCTCGCTGCCGGCGGTGAGGCCCTGCAGGGCGATGTCGGGCGATAGCGCATTGTCACGGGAGCGCACCGTCGGATCGCAATAGACCCAATCGCCGGGACGAAGCCGGGTCGCATCGGGGCCGGTGGCGCGGATGCGGCCGATCGCGCCGGGGCCGGGCACCACAGGCAGTTCCAGGAGGTATTTTCGCTCCCCGCTGAGAACCTCGTTGGCGTAGGCCAACACGCGGCTCGCCACGACGTCGACAATGACCTCGCCGGTGCCAAGAAGCGGGTCGGGGACGTTCTCGATCGCAAGCGGCGATCCGAACGCATTCAGCACGGCAGCTTTCATGGGGCCTCCTCATTTCGATGAAGCCGCATTCTCGCGAGCCTTCATGGACCCAACAAGACCTGGTATTATCCTAGGATTATTAGACCCCTTTTGAGGCACGGCGCGCATGGCGGCATCAGGCACGAATTCGAGGCAAAGCGAACTTGGCGACTTCCTGCGGTCGCGGCGGCAGAAGCTGATGCCGAAGGCGGTCGGCCTGCCGGTGGGCCGGCGGCGGCGCACGCCCGGCCTGCGCCGGGAGGAGGTGGCCGAACTCGCCGGCATCGGCGTCGACTGGTACGTCCGCCTCGAGCAGGGGCGATCCGTCAGCCCTTCGTCCGCGACCATCGACGCATTGGCGCGCGCATTGCGATTGACCAAGGCCGAACACCGGCATCTGACGGAGCTGACGCAAAATGCCGACCGGCGCCCCTTCGTCCGCGAGACTGTTCCGCCGGCGATCCGGCGCACGGTCGAACAGCTCAATTTGCCGGCCTATGTCACCGGACGACGCTGGGACATTCTCGCCTGGAATGCGGCTGCGGAGGAAATCTTTGCGTTCAGCCGGCTGGCGGAAGCCGATCGCAACAGCCTGCTGTCGGTGCTGACAAACCCCGCGACGCGGCGGTTGTTCGGCGCGTCATGGACGGATGAGGCCCGACGCATCGTCGCCCAGTTTCGCGCGACGCATGACCTGTGGGCCGGCGATCCCGCCTTCCGCGACCTGTTGGCGCGGCTGCGCGAAGGCTGTCCCGAATTCGCAGGCTGGTGGGAGGCCCACGACGTCAGCGGCGTCGCGGCAGGACGGAAATCCTTGACCCATCCCAAGAAGGGCCGGCTCAAACTGGAGTATGCGAGCTTCCAGGCCAATGACGACCCGGCCTTGAAGCTCGTTATCTACACCACGGTCTAAATCTTTGAGACGCTGCCGGTATTGTCGCACCTGCGGGCGATTGTTCCCGGGAACCAGTTCTGCATTAGCTCGTTTTCACTAGACTTTTATCTAGCCCTCGAACCAAAGCTTGATGGGAGACGTCGTAAGGAAGAACGGGTCAAATTTGTCGGGATTGAGCCGCTTGCACAATGGATAGGTGCATCGCACAATGATCAGGCGGTCAACACACAACATTTGGCCTTTATGTCACGCCATCGTGACATATATCATCAACAAGGGACCGAGAGAGTCTCAAAACAGGGATGGCCCTTAACGGGGCGCGAGGACGAAGACGAATATGAAACGTGGAATTCTCGTTCTGCTTTCACTCTCCGTGCTGGTCGCTGTCGCGTATTTTACCGCGAGCAAGTGGGCGATCCGGCATGAGACCATCGCATTCCACGATCCCGATCGCGACAATCGTCTTGTCGCCGTCAATGTCGCCGTCCGCCGCGACAAGGAAATGCAGGCCAACGCCGGCTTGATCAAGCTGCCGGTTGCGATCCTTAACCACGGCAATACGGTCAAGCACACCGAATATTCGTTCCTTGCAAACGTCTTTGCCTGGCGCGGCTACCTCGCGATCAGCCCGCAGCACGATCTGCCGACCGACCCGCCGATGGTGACCAAGGTCGGCGAGCTCTATGTCGGCCGTCTGCCGCAGATTCAGCGCGGCGTCGCCAACATCCATTTCGCCATCCACGAAATGAAGAAGGCTCAGCCCAACGCCGACTATGAGAAGGTGACGATGGTCGGCCATTCGATGGGCGGCGACATCACGATGTATTTCGCCAAGCAGTATCCCGACGAGATCAAGAAGGTCGTGACGCTGGATAATCTGCGCGTGCCGTTCCTGACCGAAGGCAAGTTCAAGATCCTCTCGTTCCGTTCCCAGGACACGCATTTCAAGCCGGACCCCGGCGTCGTGCCTGATGACGAGCAGTGCGAGCAGGCCGGCATCACGGTCGTGAACACCGGCTTCCAGCATAACGACATGCGGGACACCGGACCTGACGCCGCCAAATCTTCGATCGAGTCGATGCTCGACAAGTTCCTCGAAGAATCCGACAAGAGCGGCGCGTTGAAGCCCGTGCCGACCAAGGTGCCCGACATCCTGACCAGCAGCCCCGGACCGGTGCCGCTGTCCGTCCCGCTGGCCAGCAATCCGGCGCCAAAGAACAAGTCGGTCACGAACTAGGCGCATAAACCAGGCAACCGACGGTCGTCGTGCCGTTGCGGCATCGTCCGGCACATTGACGTCCGCCGCATTGACCGCCGCCGGGCGCGGTCCCACATAGAGCTTGCTGCTTACCCTGCGAGCGCTCATGGCCGGCGAACCCATCAAGCCGAAATCGGCAGGCGACGTTGCTTCGGCAAAGGCCGAGGCACGTAAAGGCGGCTCGCTGCCGGAGAGCAAGCCGTCGGCATCGGAAGACATCGCAGCCTTCGTGGCGAAAGCGCGCGCGATGTCGCCGCACCGACCGGGCGCCAGGGGCAGGCTGGTGTTTGCGCTCGACGCCACCATGAGCCGGCAGCCGACCTGGGACATGGCCTGCGCGCTGCAGGCCGACATGTTCCGCGAGGCGGCTTCGCTCGGCAGCCTCGATATCAGGCTGGTCTATTACCGCGGCTTCAACGAATGCCGCGCCACCGGCTGGATCTCCGATTCCGCGCGACTGGCAAGGTTGATGGGCAAGATCGATTGCCAGGGCGGCAACACCCAGATCGGCAAGGTGCTGTCGGAGGCGCGCCGCGAGGCGGTGGCGTCCGGCGTGCGCGCCGTGGTGTTCGTCGGCGACGCCATGGAGGAAGAGGTCGATGATCTCTGCGCCAAGGCCGGCGAGCTCGGCCTGCTCAA
Organism: Bradyrhizobium algeriense; assembly: GCF_036924595.1. NCBI lineage: Bacteria > Pseudomonadati > Pseudomonadota > Alphaproteobacteria > Hyphomicrobiales > Nitrobacteraceae > Bradyrhizobium > Bradyrhizobium algeriense. The sequence goes on from NZ_JAZHRV010000001.1 coordinate 2,433,030, forward strand.
GGTCCCCGTTTTCATGTTCCAGGAAGGCCACGACGCCACAGCCGAGCAGGCGTTCCGCGAGATTGCGCGGCTCACCGGCGGCGCATGGTGCAGGTTCGATCCCGGCGCCGCGGCGCAGTTGCGCGAGCTCCTGCGCGCCGTCGCAGCCTATGCCGCCGGCGGGCGCGAAGCGCTGCTGGCGCTGTCGAAAACCGCAAGTGGGGCGGCCGCGCTGATCGGCCAGATCAAGTGATTACGACTTTGGTTGCCGCCGGGCCGAACGCCATGCTTTTCGGCGCCGATGCCGCTATATTAGAGCCATGCCAACCCTGATTGCCGGCGTCGTCGCCGTTGTCCTTCTATACCTGCTGCTGCAGATGTTTCGTGCAGCCAACCCGGTCGTGCTCGCGCGCGGGATCAAGATTGTGGGCGGCGTGGTGGCGCTGGCTGTCGCGGCCTTCACCGGGCTGCGCGGCGAACTCGCGGTTGCCATCCCGCTCGGCATCTTCGGCGCGGGCCTGCTCGGCTGGTCGCCATTCGGGCCGGGCAGTTTCAGCAATATCGGCGGGATCTTCGGCGGCGGCGCGCAACGCTCTTCGGGGCAGGCCTCGCGCGTCCGCTCGCAGTTTCTCGATATGAGCCTCGATCACGACAGCGGCGAATTGTCGGGCCGGATCGTGGACGGACCGAATACCGGGCGCTCGCTCGGCGAATTCGACCTGCCGCAGTTGATTGCGATGATCCCGGCCTTCGACGCCGAGAGCGTCGCCTTACTTGAAAGCTATCTTGACCGCCGGTTTCCCGCCTGGCGTCAGAACGCGCAAGGCGATACGGCAGGGGGGCAGCGCCGCGCGGCGGCGACTGGAAAAATGACGGATGAGGAGGCCTATCAGATCCTTGGCCTGCAGCCGGGGGCGGGGCGTGACGACATCAGCCGGGCGCACCGCGCCCTGATGAAGAAACTGCATCCCGACCAGGGGGGCTCGACGTACCTCGCTGCCCGGGTAAACGAAGCCAAGGATATTCTTCTTCGCACGCATCTCTAGCTAACTCCGGCTCACGCCACCGACGCTACAAACCGAGAATTGCTTCCGTGTCTCTGACTGACGCCCCATATCGCCCGCCGTTGTCCGGCGTGGTCGATCGTCCCTTGCAGGGAAACCTAACCGCAAATTCTTGACGAGAAGTTTTCGTCGGCCGCATCAGGCGTAATCGCGTGAGGGCCGCAGCGATTGTGTTTGGAAAACAACAAAGCCGGCGCTTGCGGCGCCGGCTTTGCGAGCTTCAACGGGAAGTTTCGGATCAGTTGCGAACGGTCATGCAGGAAATGTCGGCGCGCTTGAGCGTGCGGCATACCGCTTCGGCAGAATCGCGATCGAGACCGGCGAAGCGGGCGCGGAACAGCGTGCGGTCCTTGGAAACGACCGGTTCGGTGAAGGGATCGGCTTTGCTGAGCAGGGCGCTGGCCTTGGTGCGGGCGAGGTCGATCCGCTGCTTGGCTTCGCTTTCGCTTTCGAGTGCGCCGACCTGGACGATCCAGCCGGTGCGAACCACCGCCGGCGCGGCCGGCTTGACGGCGTCGTTCTGTTGTGCGGTCTGCGGCTGGGCGCGGGGCGCCGGATCGGCATAGGCGAGCGTCTGCGCGTGTGAAGCCTGCGAGGGCGTGTGCGCCAAGGCGGAAGCGGGCAGCACCCCGAGCACGCCGTTTCCGGTGCCGTGGTTGGCTGGCTGCGGCGGCATGGCAGCCCTGAGGGCTTCCCTGGCGGCTTCGGCCCTGGCCTCGGCGGCGTTTGCTACGACAGCGCTGGAGGTCTCGGCGACTTCGGGGCGGGCAAGGATAGCGCTGGTGATCGGCGGGGCTGCCGGCTGCGAGGGGCCGGCGGCTGCCAGTTTCATGGGCCCGGCCTTGACCTGAACCGTCTTGACCTTGACCGGCTTCATCGGCTCAGCCGAGCCCGGGATCGCCGATATCGACTGGGACTGAATGACACCGCTGGTCAATGGTGCGGGTTCGGGCTTGGCTTGCGGCTCGAATTTGTTCTGCTCGACCTTGGCGGGCAGGGCAGCGGCGGCTGCCGCCATCAGCGACGGCTTCGCCGGCGCGATCGAGCGGGTCAGGGGCATGGCTGCGAGCCCCGGTTCGGCGGCGAGGGCACTGCCGGACTGAGCCGTTTCGGCTGGACGCGAAGCGGTCTCGGCTTCAGCCACATCGACGGTGCCGTCGGCGGGATTGCGCTCGGTGATGGCGGCAACAGTACGCTTGGTCGCGCCTTTCTCCAGGTTCTCGGCCAGCAGGTTGCGCATGGTGGCGTCACGCGAACCGCCGCTGCGGCCGCCCAGCACCACGCCGATGAGGTGGCGGTTGCCACGGCGCATCGAGCTGACGAGGTTGAAGCCGGAGGCGCGGGTGTAACCGGTCTTGATGCCATCGACGCCTTCGACATTGCCGAGCAGGCGATTGTGGTTGCGGATCGACTGGCCGCGATAGGCAAACACGGTGGTCGCGAAATAACGGTAGTAGCGCGGGAAGCGGTCCTGGATGGCGCGGCCGAGCGTGGCCTGATCGCGCGCCGTGGTCAGCTGTTCGTCGTTGGGCAGGCCGGAAGCGTTGCGATAGGTGGTCTTGCTCATGCCGAGCGCCCGCGCCTTGCGCGTCATCAGCCTGGCGAATTCGGTTTCATCACCGGCAATGGCTTCCGCGATCACGACGGCGGCGTCGTTGGCGGAGCGCGTCACCAGGCCCTTGATGGCGTCCTCGACCTTGAGCGTCTGGCCGGGCTTTAGACCGAGCTTGGTCGGCGCCTGTTCGGAGGCGTGCTCGGAGACTTCCATCTCGGTGTCCAGCTTCATCTTGCCGGCGTCGAGGCGCTCGAACAGCAGATAAAGCGTCATGATCTTGGTCAGCGACGCCGGGCGCCGGATACCATCGGGATTGTTGGAACTGAGCACCGCGCCGGAATTGCCGTCGACGATGATGGAGGAGAACTGCGGGCTGTAGCTTTCGCGCACGACGTGGTGGTGTCGGCGATGCTTGTAGCGGCGGGCCTCGGCGCTCTCGCTCGAGATCAAGATCGCGGTCGTGAAGGTAATGAGCCCGAGGGCGCACACGCGCAAAGCGCGCGAGGAAGCCAAGGTTGTACGAAGCATTTACTTCCCCGTCCCAATTTCTGTCTTGATCACCGGCGCGTGAGGCAAAATTGTGCCCAACAGCCACTGATATTCCCCCGTTCGAAGTACCGATCCGGCCATCAAGCGCGGTCGGCTTGGCCGATCAGGTCGCTGTTCTAGCTAAGATGCTGTTCACAAACAGCTTTCATGCGGCCTGTCGGAAGACGAACAAGTCCAGGAATCAGGTTAGGCGGAGCGGGTTTCCAAAAGATTAATTAACCGTTGCTTAAGACCCCGGGTTTTTGCGCTAATTCGCCGCAATTGTGCGTCGCACAATATTTCTTGACTTTATTGTGCGGTGCACATACAGGGATGACGTCAGGGGGCCGGGACCTCCCGGCAACCGGTTTATACCTGCAGTCTGGGAAAGGACTCCATGATGGTCAAAGTTGAAGACATTCAGAACTACGGCAAAGAGCATCTCGAATCGGTTGCCGCTTCCGCGAGCAATCTGCAGAGCGGCGTTCAGGCGATCGCGACTGCCTATGGCGACTACGCCAAAAAGTCGTTCGAAGACACCAAGTCGTACGTTGAAAAGCTTTCCGGCGTGAAGTCGCTGGACAAGGCGCTCGAAGCGCAGACCGAATTCGCGCGCTCTTCCTACGAGACCTTCGTTGCGGAGTCGCAGAAGATCGCGGGGCTCTATACCGATCTCGCCAAGCAGACCTTCAAGCCCTACGAAGGCCTGGTCGCGAAGTTCACCCCGGCCGCGCACTAATTCGTTCGCGACCTGATACTTCGACAATGAATGAGCCCGGCCGCGACGGCCGGGTTTTTTCGTGCGGCATTGCATCGCGATCCTTGGAAGAGCAGGGCACATGAATCCTCGCTCTCGCGGCGCGAAGCGCCCGAGCTGTGGGTGATTTCATACCCCTCTCCATCGTGAGAGGGCGCAGGGAAGACCGGGTGCGCGCTGCACCCGCGGTCTCGTGTGCAATATGCACAAAGAAGTGCGCACACGAGCATACAGGTCCAGCGGAGAGCATCCGGCCTTCCCTGCGCAATGGTTTGACGGCTTATGGCGCGCTCTTCCCGGAGACGAATTCCTTTTGCCTCCGTCGCTGCCGGATTGACGACCCGACGAACCCGGTTGGATTCGATTAGCCTCCGCCAGCTTGACACCAGCCACGGGTGCCAGAACCACACGCTTTTGCCGTACGCAACAACGCCGCTCGTCCTGCGCGGATCGATCGCTCACAGCCCCAAGACCAAGCTTGAGGCCGCCCTGCAACGCCTCGCGCGCGCGGGCGCCATCGCGTCCACCGCAACCCGCACTCCACGTATCGTGACGTGTAATCCTCAAGTTCATTGCGAAAGCGCGCTGCTGGCGCTCGTATGCGATGGACCTTCGACCGTTGGCGATTTCGGCTCGGCGCTCTGCGTCATGTGCCGACGCCAAAGACGTCGCCCGGTCCGTTGACGTCGAACTCGTGATAGATGTCTCCTATTCAATGGACATGGATGAACTTGCCGTTCAGCGCGAGGGCTATGCGCAGGCCATCGTTTCCAAGGAGTTTTTGCAGGCGCTGAAAACCGGCCCGAACGCAGGGTGGCCATAACGTATTTCGAATGATCGGCATCGAGCGACCAGAGGATCATCATTCCGTGGCGGGTGGGGCCGGAGTCCGCGGATGCCGTCGCCAATGAGTCCTCCGCCCGTGCATTGAGCGGCACGCCTGCGGTAAGCGATTGCCACCATCGGGCGATCCCGATCGGCTGGGGCGCAGCCGTTCGGGGCATGCGAGTTAGCCTTGGTCTTCAGTTAGCCTTGGCCTTCAGAGCGGCAAAATCAAAAATCACAGGCGAGGGCATCAGACCGGTTCCGCCAACGACGGGTCAAAGCCGCTGCATTGCCAAGCCGGCCGCCAAAAGCGCCATCCTCAACGGCGGCTAAACGGGCCGCCGCCGTCCTTTGTCAAATCCGGCAGAAACGGTTAACCTTGGTCCGGATAGCCGAGCCGGGAATCGGGTCGGTCGCGGGTCGCGTCAGGGCAGCATGAGTGCGCTTGCGGCGGTCCGGCGGCAGACCCATATTCCAGGTGCCGATCCGGCCAATGGGTCGGACCGGGAGCGGCGATCTGGAAAAAAATGCATTGCTGGGTGCTTTGCGATGGCTCACGCCGGAGCCGATCGCGGGGCAGGTCAGGATGCGCTCTCCGGTCACCCCTTTTTATTTCGAACGCCTGGGCCATGTTGCAATCAACCTTCAAAGCTTGTCCGTCCGTGCCGGCAAAGTCAGCTGCTTCTGCTCCCCGAATGAGCAATGACGAGAACCGCAATCCCGGAACCAGTGGGCCGTCGACGTCGGTCATCACCAAGGTCAAGCCGAAGACCAAGCGTCCGAACCTGTATCGTGTCCTGATTCTGAACGACGACTACACGCCGATGGAGTTCGTCGTTCATGTGCTGGAGAAATTCTTCCAGAAGGACGCCGAAGCGGCCACCAAGATCATGCTCCATGTGCATCATCACGGGATCGGCGAGTGCGGCGTGTTCACCTACGAGATTGCCGAGACCAAGGTCACGCAGGTGATGGATTTTGCGCGCAAGCACCAGCATCCCCTGCAATGCGTGATGGAAAAGAAATAGCCGCGCACGGCTCTCGATCCGGCCGGAGAGAAGGAACGGGTCTTGCATCATCGGCGTTGACGAAAGCCGATCGTATTCCCGGTAGATTTTCGGGGGAGGGTTGCGTGCCGTGAGGCGTGGTGGCGCGAATTTAGAGGAAAACCACGTTTGCGGAACCGGTCTTTCGCCACGATCGTAGGTAACTATATGACAGGGGAAGACGAAGGTTGTTGTTGCCTGACCGGGTAATGGCGATCATGATGACCTGGGGCCACAGAGGACGAGAATGCCAACTTTTTCCCAAAGCCTTGAACAATCCCTGCATCGTGCGCTGGCGATTGCAAACGAGCGGCATCATCAATACGCGACGCTCGAACACCTTCTGCTGTCGCTGATCGATGACTCGGATGCGGCGGCGGTGATGCGCGCCTGCAGCGTCGATCTCGACAAGCTGCGCACGAGTCTCGTCAACTATCTCGAAACCGAATTCGAAAATCTGGTGACCGACGGCGCCGACGACGCCAAGCCGACCGCGGGCTTCCAGCGCGTGATCCAGCGCGCGGTGATTCATGTCCAGTCCTCAGGACGCGAAGAGGTGACGGGCGCCAACGTGCTGATCGCGATTTTCGCGGAGCGCGAAAGTCACGCCGCCTACTTCCTGCAGGAGCAGGACATGACGCGGTACGACGCGGTCAACTATATCAGCCACGGCATCGCCAAGCGGCCGGGCGTCTCCGAAGCGCGCCCCGTGCGCGGCGTCGACGAGGAAACCGAGACCAAGGGCACCGAGGACGCCAAGAAGAAGGGCGAGGCGCTCGAGACCTATTGCGTCAACCTCAACAAGAAGGCGCGTGACGGCAAGATCGATCCGGTGATCGGGCGCAATTCCGAGATCAACCGCGCGATCCAGGTGCTGTGCCGCCGGCAGAAGAACAACCCGCTGTTCGTGGGCGAGGCCGGCGTCGGCAAGACCGCGATCGCGGAAGGGCTCGCCAAGCGCATCGTCGATTCCGAAGTACCGGAAGTGCTGGCGGCGGCCACCGTGTTCTCGCTCGACATGGGCACGCTGCTCGCAGGCACCCGCTACCGCGGCGATTTCGAGGAGCGGTTGAAGCAGGTGCTGAAGGAGCTGGAGGCGCATCCGAACGCCATCCTGTTCATCGATGAAATCCACACCGTGATCGGCGCCGGCGCCACCTCCGGCGGCGCGATGGACGCATCCAATTTGCTCAAGCCGGCGCTCGCCTCCGGCACGATCCGCTGCATGGGTTCCACGACGTACAAGGAATACCGCCAGCATTTCGAGAAGGACCGCGCGCTGGTGCGCCGGTTCCAGAAGATCGACATCAACGAGCCGACGGTGGAAGACGCGATCGCGATCCTGAAGGGTCTGAAGCCCTATTTCGAGGATTACCACCGGCTGAGATACACCAATGAGGCGATCGAGGCGGCCGTGCAGCTCTCCTCGCGCTACATCCACGACCGCAAGCTGCCGGACAAGGCGATCGACGTGATCGATGAGTCCGGCGCGGCGCAGATGCTGGTGGCCGAGAACAAGCGCAAGAAGACCATCGGCATCAAGGAGATCGAGACCACGATCGCGACCATGGCGCGGATTCCGCCCAAGAGCGTGTCAAAGAACGATGCCGAGGTGCTGAAGCATCTCGAGCAGACGCTCAAGCGCGTGGTGTTCGGTCAGGACAAGGCGATCGAGTCGCTGTCGGCGTCGATCAAACTGGCGCGCGCCGGCCTGCGCGAGCCGGAGAAGCCGATCGGCTCCTATCTGTTCTCCGGTCCGACCGGCGTCGGCAAGACCGAAGTCGCCAAACAGCTTGCGGCCTCGCTCGGCGTCGAGCTGCTTCGCTTCGACATGTCCGAATACATGGAGCGGCACACGGTGTCGCGCCTGATCGGCGCGCCTCCCGGTTATGTCGGCTTCGACCAGGGCGGCCTGCTGACCGACGGCGTGGACCAGCACCCGCATTGCGTGGTGCTGCTCGACGAAATCGAGAAGGCGCATCCGGATCTCTACAACGTGCTGCTGCAGATCATGGATCACGGCCGGCTCACCGACCATAACGGCAAGCAGGTCAATTTCCGCAACGTGATCCTGATCATGACCACGAACGCGGGCGCCGCCGACCTCGCGCGCCAGGCTTTCGGCTTCACGCGCAACAAGCGGGAAGGCGACGACCACGAAGCGATCAACCGCCAGTTCGCACCGGAATTCCGCAACCGGCTGGATGCGATCGTTTCGTTCGCCCATCTCAATGCCGATGTCATCGGCATGGTGGTGGAGAAGTTCGTCCTCCAGCTCGAGGCGCAGCTTGCCGACCGCGACGTCACCATCGAGTTGTCGGAGACCGCCAAAGCCTGGCTGATCGAACATGGTTACGACGAGCAGATGGGTGCGCGTCCGATGGCGCGCGTGATCCAGGAGCACATCAAGAAGCCGTTGGCGGACGAGGTGCTGTTCGGTCACCTCAAGGGCGGCGGCCACGTCCGCGTCGTGCTGGTCAAGGATGAGGCGAGCGCGGAAGCCAAGGACAAGATCGGCTTCGAGTTCGTCGAGGGACCGGTCACGCCGAAGCCGGAAAAGTTGCCCGGCGCCCGCAGGCGCAAGCCGAAACCGGGCGGCCCCAACGGCGGCGGCGGGTCCAAGGGACCGGCCTCAAAGGGCCCGCTGGTCAAGGTGTAAGCGGCCGCAATCCAAAACGAAGAGCCGGCGTGTCGCAAGACCGCCGGCTTTTTGATGCCTAACTGCCCGGCCAGACCAGCGCTTGGCCGGCCACGACGTATTCACCGTTGAATGTCAGGGAAGGCGAGCCATACAGCACGTAGCCGAGCTCAATTGCCTCCGAAACGCGTCGGCAGAACGAAGCATCGTCCTTGCCGGTCAGGAGCCGATAGACGGGCAGGCCATCTGGCGGTTTTGAAGACATGGCGCTCAGCGCTCGCCGAGCAATTCGTCGATCTGGCGCTGCAGCTGCAGCTTCTTGATCTCGCTTCTGCGCAGCCGCTCCCCGAGATCGGAGACCGGCTCGGCCGGGCTTTCCGCCTTGAAGGCGACGCCGACGAAATTGTCGCGCCACCAGACCACCTTGGCAAGGAAGGAGCGGCCCTTGCGTGCGATGCGCAGCGAGAGCTGCTCTTTCGGCAATTGGAGGTCATTGCTGAATTCGATGGTCGCGCCGTTGTCGGAGATGTTGCGGACGATGCATTCGCGCGTCGCGCCGTGTTCACCGATCTCGGCGACGCCGCCATACATCACCTTGTCGCGCACGCTCTCGCGCCGGTCCCGCATTGAATGTCTCCCAACAAAGAGGGAGACTTTTACCCGGCTTTGTGCCGCGTAAAAGACCGGCTGACGCAAAATGCGGCATTAACGTAAATTAACGGCGGTTCCGATGGCGCCGATTTCGGGACAATTGCAGCGCAAAAAAGGCCGCGTGCTGCGCTGGAACCGCGGATCCACCTGCCAGCCGTGATCGTTTTGATTAACGTTTTTCACCGCCCTGCGCGCTCTCGGATTGCAACTGCCATGCAAAGAGCCCGATTTCTTCGCGCCCTGTGCTGCACGGTGTCGCTTTTGTCCTCGGTTGCGCCTGCCTGCGCCGAGGACGCGGATGAGGCTAACCAGTCAAGCGTCGAGCCACGCGCGATACCGGCCCCGAAGCCGGCTGACGGAACGCGGGAGAGCGACACGCGCGAGGCGATGTGCCTGATGATCGAGTCGGCCGCGAAAGCCTCGAGCCTGCCGCTGGAGTTTTTCGCCCGCGTGATCTGGCAGGAGAGCCGCTTCCGCTCCGACGCGATCGGGCCGGTGACGCGCAGCGGCCAGCGCGCGCAGGGGATTGCGCAGTTCATGCCGGGCACCGCGAGCGAGCGCGGCCTGCTCGATCCGTTCAGTCCCGTGCAGGCGCTGCCCAAATCGGCGGAGTTCCTGGCCGAGCTGCGCGACCAGTTCGGCAATCTCGGATTGGCGGCCGCGGCGTATAACGCCGGCCCGCGCCGAGTTCAGGAGTGGCTCGCAGGTACCGGCGGGATGCCGCAGGAGACGCGCAGCTACGTTATCGCCATCACGGGCTCCACCGTCGAGGATTGGGCAAGTGCGCAGAAGGGCGGCAGGACGCCGGAGCGGATACCGACGTCGAGCTGTCGCGACTTGATGGCGCTGTTGAAGCAGGCGCCCAGTCCCTTCATCACCGAACTCGAGAACCGCATCACGCTCGGTGCCGCCAAAGTGTGGGGCGTGCAGCTAGCCGCCGGCTTCAGCCGCGACAAGGCGCTCGCGATGTACGCCCGTGCCATCAAGCGGCTCAGCGCCGTGATCGGCGACCAGGATCCGAGCCTGCTCTCATCGGTGATGCGCAGCCGCGGCACGCGTGCCTTCTACCAGGTCCGGATCGGCGCCGACACGCGGCCCGCCGCCGACGATCTCTGCAACCGCATCCGCAAAGCGGGCGGCGCGTGCTTCGTGCTGCGCAACAGGGGCGTGCCGGGGTGAGGGATCGTAGGATCGTAGCCGGATGAGCGTAGCGATATCCGGGGTAGCGTTAGAGTTATTCCGGATATCGCTGTGCTCATCCGGACCAGGGACTTGCAAAGTCATTTGCGCTGTTCGAAGCTTTCAGGATGTCCCGATTACATTGGATTGAGTTATCTGCGGCCGGGCGGATAGCGATTTCCGCTCGCCCCCGCGCCGATGATTGGCTGGAGACGGAGATCGGCGAGTGGAAGGCTTCCGGCCTGAATATGGTCGTAAGCCTTCTCGAACGTGATGAGGTGTCCGAGCTTGGATTGCTACGCGAAGCCGAGCTTTGCCGATCGAGCGGGATCGAATTTCTGTCCTTTCCGATTCCAGACCGCGGCGTGGCTGAAAACGGGGCCGACGTGTTGCAGATCGCGAGTTCTATAGCCAGCGGCATTGCTAACGGCCGCTCCGTAGCGATTCATTGTCGTGCAGGGATCGGCAGGTCATCCATGATCGCGGCATGTGCGCTGATCTGCTCAGGAATCGAGGCCAATGATGCGCTCGCGCGGATCAAAGCCGCGCGCGGCCTGACGGTGCCGGATACCGATGAGCAGCGCGACTGGATTATGGCCTTTGGCAAAACGTACGAGAGACAGTAGACTCGATCTCGCCTTTGACTGCGACAAATGCAAAGCGTTTGCGCAAGGGAGCGCCAGCGACGGAGCAATCCATCCCTCGGCTTGCGGGCGCGCGAGCGAGTTTTTTGGCAGCCCGCACGCGCTGCTGGTTCTGGTGCTCGCAGGCTTCCTGCCCAACGAGGTCTGGCGGATGGCCGGGCTGTAGTTCGGCGCCGGCGTCGACGAGGGGTCGGAAGTTCTGGTGTGGGTGAGGGCGGTGGCGACCGCGATCCTCGCCGGCGTCATCGCCCAGATCCTGGTGCAGCCGCCGGGCGCGCTGGCCGGCGTGCCGGACTGGCTGCGCTACAGCGCGGTTGCGGCGGGGGCTTTGCGATCTTCATGCTAACGCGACGCTCGATCTTTGCCGGCGTGGTCTGCGGCGAGATCGTGTTGCTGGCCGGGAAATGGTGGCTCGGTTGATTGCAGGCGGCGGATAATCCGCTACTGTCCGCCGCATAAGAAACGCCGAGGAAACGAAATGAACTGGCTGAAATTGTCGGCGCTAGTGAGCGCTCTCGTCTGCGCCGCGCCACTAGCCCATGCTGCGGAATATCCGGTACGTCCGATCAAGCTGATCGTGCCCTATGCCGCGGGCGGCCCGACCGACGTGCTCGGCCGCATGGTCGGCGAATATCTCGGCCGCGACCTGAAACAGCCTGTCGTGGTCGAGAACAAGGCCGGCGCGCAGGGCGCGATCGGCGCCGAAGCCGCGGCGCGTTCCGAGCCCGACGGCTACACGCTGTTCTTCACCGCGGCGTCGATCTTCGTGCTCAATCCGATGCTCTACAAGAAGCTGCCCTATGATCCCGTCAGGGATTTCCGCCTGCTGGCGCTGGTCACCGATCTGCCTGTCGTGATGGAGGTCCATCCGTCCGTGCCGGCCAAGACGGTCGCGGAGTTCGTGGCCTATGCCAAGCAGAACCCGGGAAAACTCAATTTCGGATCGGCCGGCACCGGCGGCACCATTCATCTCGCCGGCGAGATGTTCAAGCAGATGGCCGGCGTCGACATGGTCCACGTCGCCTACAAGGGCGCAGGACCTGCGCTGACCGATCTGATATCTGGCAATATCCAGTTGATGTTCGACACGCTCGGCACCGCGCTGCCGCCGGTGAAGGGCGGATTGCTGCGCGCGCTGGCGGTCTCTTCCGCGAAGCGTATCCCTGATCTGCCCGATGTGCCGACCATGGCCGAGAGCGGCTATCCGGACTACGGCGTCAGCGTCTGGTATGGCGTCTCCGCGCCGGCCAAATTGTCTGATGACATCGCGCAGAAACTCACTGCCAGTTTGAACAAGGCGCTGAGCGATGACACGTTCCGCGCTTCGCTCGACAAGGTCGGCTTCCCGCCGCTGCAGCCCAAAAGCCAGGCCGAGATCGATAAATTCGTCGCGACCGACCGCGCGCGGTGGGCGGGTGTGATAAAAGCCCTCAACATCTCACTGGATTAGGACATCTGGATCAGGACATGGTTCGAGAAAGCGAAGTTCGCGAGGGCGAAATCACCGTCGACATGCCGCCGGCCCGCGACGCCGGGCTGGTGTTTGTCGGCCGCATCCGCACGCCCTGGAAATCGCGGCTGGAGACGCCGCGGCAGGGCCGCCATGACGGCCCGGTCTGCCGGCTCGAAATTTTCGAGCCATGGGTGCCCGCGATCAAGGGCGTCGACTTCTATGAAAATCTCGAAGTGATCTACTGGCTGCATCAGTCGCGCCGCGATCTGGTGCTGCAGAGCCCGAAGAACAACCAGAAAACCCGCGGCACCTTCTCGCTGCGCTCACCGGTGCGGCCGAATCCGATCGGCACATCCATCGTGAAGTTCGTCAAGATTGAGGGCAACGTCATCCTGGTGCGCGGCCTCGACTGCCTCGACGAAACGCCGCTCTTGGACGTCAAGCCCGACCGCTGCGAATTCACGCCGCTCGCGCAACCGCAGGCAGGCGATTTCGAGACGGAGTAGCTTCACCCGCCCCTCGAGGGGGCGGGTCGCCGCGAAGCGGCGGGGTGGGGTGACGGTCCATCCACGTCCGACAGTGTGCATGTGGAGAGACCGTCACCCCACCTCGCCACGCGTTGCACGCGCGTCGATCCACGAGCGAGCTCCGCTCGTCTCGGACCCCTCCAGGGGAGGATGAGATCACCCCAGCGCCGCCATCAGCTTGGTCGCATTGTCCTCCAGCACTTTCACATCTTCCTTGCGGCTCGCGGGCGGCAATAGCGCGACGCCGTCGTGGCGCGGCATGACGTGCATGTGCAGGTGGAACACGACTTGCCCGCCGGCGGGCTCGTTGAATTGCTGCACGGTGATGCCGTCGGCCTTGAAGGCCTTCATGGCGGCGGCGGCGATCTTGTGGACGGCGCGCGCGACGTGGGCGTAATCGTCGGGCGTGATGTCGAGGATGTTGCGGGCGGCGACCTTCGGTATCACCAGCGTATGGCCCGGCGAACGCGGCATGATGTCGAGGAACGCCAGCACGTGGTCGTCTTCATAGACCTTGTGGCAGGGAAACTCGCCGCGCAGGATTTTTGCGAAGGGGTTGTTGGTGTCATAGGCGGGCATGGTTGTTCCCTCAGGGTTTGGTTCAATTTCGTGTCGGTCGCCGAACAGGTCAAGCGTCGTCGGCGGCCTTGCGGAACGGGCCGGCCTCGGTCAGTTCGCGTCCGGCCGCCGCCACGTAGGCGCGCTCGCGCTTCAGATAGTCGGCAATCGCCCGGCGCAAGTCGGGGTCGGCGATGAAGTGCGCGGAATAGGTGGTTTGCGGCAGGTAGCCGCGCGCCAGCTTGTGTTCGCCCTGCGCGCCAGCCTCCACGATCCTGAGGCCGCGCTGGATCGCAAAATCGATCGCCTGATAGTAGCAGACCTCGAAATGCAGGAACGGGTGATGCTCGACGGCGCCCCAGTTGCGGCCGAACAGCGTGTCGGAGCCGATGAAGTTGATCGCGCCGGCGATCCAGCGGCCGTTGCGCTTGGCCATCACCAGCAGCACGTCGCGGCTCATGGTCTCGCCGATCAGCGAGAAGAATTTTCGGGTCAGATACGGCCGGCCCCATTTGCGCGAGCCGGTCTCCATGTAGAACGCGAAGAACGCGTCCCAGGCGTCCTCGGTGATGTCGCTGCCGGTCAGATGGTGGATCGTGATCCCGGCGGCGGTGGCCTCGCGCCGTTCGCGCTTGATCGCCTTGCGGTGACGCGAGTTCAGCGAGGTCAGGAAATCGTCAAAAGTCCCGTAGCCCTCATTGTGCCAGTGAAACTGCTGGTCGTTGCGCAGCAGGAAGCCATGTGTCCCCAAAAACCTTGCTTCCGTCTCCGGGGCGAAGGTTACATGCACCGAGGAAGCGTTGGTCGCGTTGCAGAGCGCCATCAGCCCGCTCGCCAGCGCGGTTCCGATCCGCTCGCGATCGACGCCGTCGCGGATCAGCAGCCGCGGGCCGGTGGCGGGGGTAAAGGGCACCGAGGCCTGCAGCTTTGGATAATAGCGTCCGCCGGCACGCTCATAGGCATCCGCCCAGCCGCGATCGAAGACATATTCGCCTTGCGAATGCGATTTCAGATAGCAGGGCACGATGCCGGCGATTTCGCCGTCGAGCCGTGCCAGAAGATGCCGCGGACCCCAGCCGGTGCGGGCGCAGGCCGAGCCGGAGGCTTCGGCGGCTGCGAAAAACGCGTGCGAAACGAAGGGGTTATAGGCGCCCTTGCACGGATCACTTTGGGACCCGCTTGCAGCCAGCGTGTCGAGATTTTCGAGACTGTCCGGACCAGGCTTCGGATTGGCGCAGGCGTCCCAATCCGCAGCCTTGATGTCGCTGACGGAGGGAACGGCTTCGAGGGTGATTTCGGATGACGCCATCTAGAAATTCGGACCGGTCCCATCGTGCGATCAGCCATCGCGCATGGTGGCCAACGATGCAAAGATCGTGCATCGGGCGGACGAGTTCAAGGTGGGACGGCGCGCATCAGGTTCCCGGCAGGAACCCCTCGAAGATCATCTGGTCGGCGTGGCGCGCGGCGCGAGCGCGTTGCTCGGGCGTGCGCACGGTCCAGGCAAGCAGCGGCAGCCCAAAAATGTTGCGGGCGACCCAGGGGGCGGTTGCGGGCAGTTCATCCACCCAATAGGCGACGAAATGCGGCCGGCTCCGGAAGGCGTGGCGCAGATGCGTCATACCGTGGCGCTGTTCGGCTGACGCTTCCGGCCATTCCTCGGCGGTATATTCGCGCTCGGCCACGATGCCGCGCGCGCGGCCGGGGATCAGTTCGCGCAGCGCCACCACCTGGTCCGGATCAAAGGACATGCCGACGGCAGGGCCGTCATACGAGGCGAGCACCTCCGCCATCCGTTTCACCAGCCGGCGGTCGCCATCGAAATGGCTCTTGACCTCGATCACCAGCGGCACGCGGCCGGCGACGAGCGCGCAGAGATCGCCGAGCGTCATCATCCGCTCCGGCGTATTCTTGAACGCAACCGCCTTCAGCTCGGCCGCGGTCTTGCCGAGCAGCGCGCCGGAACCCTCGGTGAGGCGGCCGAGCGCGTTGTCATGATGCACCATCGCCTCACCGTCAGACGAAAGCTGGATGTCGCATTCGATGGCGAACTTGCCATCGACGGCGGCCTGCGCCGCCGCCGGCATGTTCTCGACGATGCCGCGCGCAATATCATGCAGGCCGCGATGGGCGACCGGCCGTGCCGTCAGCCAGTCCGGGGCACGCACGGGCGTTACTCCGCTCAGGAAACCTCGAAGATGGCGTCGACCTCGACGGCGGCATCCGAGGGCAGCGAGGCTACGCCGACGGTAGTGCGGGCGTGCCGGCCCTTGTCGCCGAAAGCCGTGACCATCAGGTCGGAGGTGCCGTTGAGCACCTTGGGTCCGTCGAGGAAGTCAGGCGCGGAATTGATGAAACCGCCGAGCCTGACCACACGGACCACCTTGTCGAGATCGCCCAGCGCTGCCTTGACCTGGGCCAGCAGGTTGACGCCGCAGCCCTGTGCCGCGGCGTAGCCCTGTTCGATGGTGACGCCGGCGCCCAATTTGCCCTTGGCGATCAGCTTGCCTTCCGCATTGGCGCAGACCTGACCGGAAACGAACAGCAAATTGCCGGTACGCACGAAGCCGACATAGTTCGCCATGGGCGTGCGCGGCTCGTTCAGCACGATGCCTTGCGCCGCCAGCTTCTGTTCGACCGTACCCGCCATGTTTTTCGTCCCCGCTTGATGTGACCGAGCCCGACCAGCAGTCAGGCGCGCATTGTTTCGCGCATCGCGCTTTCACTTGCAAGCGACGGTGGCTCGACGTCCCTTGCCGTGACCGAGCGCCATCCTGCCGAAAATGCCGAAAAACAGGACGCTTCGGTATCTAATTCTTGCGTTTTCGTGACGCCGCCCTAGTTGCGACGCAATGGAGCCATCACTAAAGTAAGCGAATCTCCCTCGAGGAAAAAACTGGACATGGCTAGCTCGTTCCCGATTCCGGTCCGTGCTTTGGCGTTCTCGGCTGCCGCGACCCTGATATCCGGCTTCGCAAGCGGACCGGCGCTGGCCGGCGCCAGCGGGCCGTTTCTCGCCCATCAGGCGCTGTATGAATTGAAGCTGGTCAAGTCGCGCGGGACCAACGCGATATCGGGTGCGCGCGGGCGCATTCTCTACAATTTTTCGGGCAGCGCCTGCGAGGGCTACACGTCCGAATTTCGCCAGGTGTCGGAACTCGACAGCGGCGAGGGCAAGCTGACGCTGAGCGATCTGCGCTCGCATTCCTGGGAAGATGCTGGTGGCAAGAGCTACCGCTTCAAGATCGATACGCGGATGAACGATGCCGATTCCGCTCCGATCGACGGTGTGGCTGAACGGGTCGGCGACCGGATCACGGTGAAGCTGAAACAGCCGGTTGCGAAGACGTTCGAACTCGACGGCAAGGTCGTGTTCCCGACCGAGCAGATCCAGCACATCATCGCCGCCGCGCGCGAGGGCAAATCGGTGCTGGAACTGATGGTCTATGATGGCTCCGACAATGGCGAGAAGGTCTACAACACGCTGTCGGTGATCGGGCAGCCGATTCCGGGCACCCGCAGCATCGCATCGCCCGATCCCTCGACCGCCAACGACCAGATGAAGACGCTGACCCGTTGGCCCGTGACCGTCAGCTATTACGATCGCGACGCCAAGACCAAGGAAGGCGAGCAGACGCCGGTTTACGCGATGTCGTTCGAGCTGTTCGAGAACGGCGTCTCCCGCGCGCTGGTGCTCGACTACAACGATTTCGTGATCGCGGGCGCGATGGGCCGGTTCGACGTCAGGGACTCCAAGCCGTGCAAGTGAGGGTGCAGTCGAGCTGGAGCTTCTCGAACGTCATCCGCGCGTGAAGTCACCGGGCTTCAATCCGAGCGCTTTGACGGCTGGCTCCGGAAGCGCCCCAAAGGCCTCGACCCTTTCGTTCGGGGCCATCATTGCGGCGATAATGGCCTCGGCCTTTGCCGGATCCTGCTCAGCCACATAGTAGACCGAGCGAACAGGCAAACCGCCTCCCAACGGTTCAGTTGTGATGAGGACAACCTGACCATTTGCCATGGTTTGATATACCACTGACGCGGCGCCGTTTCCACGATGGCGAAGGCTGATCTCGCGAGCCCGCGGTGCAGCAAATGGCGATGCGATTGGGCGCGCCCATCTTGCATTGTTCCGGCCCAACACCAATTACGAGCTGTGGGACGCACAATCGCTCAGGGAGCGATGACGTGGCCAGTAAGAAAATGGCAGACGGTGGGCTCCCGGTGATCGCGCGCTTTGAGGTGCGCCACCGCAATTACCTCGCGCCAGACGGCTCGATAAACAGGCCGCTCCCCGCGTTCGCCTCCGATGCAAGCCTGCTCGCCTCGCTCTATCGGGCGATGGTGCTGCTGCGCAACTTTGACCGAAAGGCTGTTGCATTGCAGCGCACCGGCCGGCTGGGGACCTATGCCGTTTCGCTCGGCCAGGAGGCGGTGTCCGTCGGCATCGCCAGTGCGATGCGGGAGGAAGACGTCCTGCTGCCCTCCTATCGGGATAATGGCGCGCTGATCTGGCGTGGCGTCAAGCTGGAGGAAATTCTGCTGTTCTGGGGAGGGGACGAGCGGGGCAATCACTTCTCCGGGCCGGTCCAGGATTTCCCGTTCTGCGTACCCGTGGGATCGCAGGCGCCGCATGCCGCCGGCGTTGCCTATGCCTTCAAGCTGCGCAAGCAGCCGCGTGTCGCCGTATGCATGTTCGGCGACGGCGCCACGTCGAAGGGTGACGTCTACGAAGCGATGAATTTCGCCGGTGTACACAAGTTGCCGGTCGTGTTCGTTGCCACCAACAATCAATGGGCCATATCCGTGCCGTTGCGGCTGCAGACCGCCTCCGAAACCCTGGCGCAGAAGGCCATCGCCGCCGGTTTCATCGGCGAGCAGGTGGACGGCAGCGACGTCGTGGCTGTGCGTGCCGCGGCCGAAGACGCCATTGCCGCAGCCCGCGACGGCCAGGGGCCACGCTTCATCGAGGCGCTCACCTACCGGCTCGGCGATCACACCACCTCTGACGACGCATCACGCTATCGTCCGGAAGAAGAAGTCCAGGCTCGCTGGAAGGAAGAGCCGATTGCGCGTTTGAGAGCCTTTCTTGCCAGGCAGAAGATCTGGAGCAAAGCAGACGAGGAACAGCTCGCTGCGGAGTGCCATGAGCGCGTCGAGGCGGCGGTCGAGCGCTACTTGGCAGCCGGGCCGCGCGAGGCCGAAACCATGTTCGATCATCTCTATGCCGATCTGCCCGAGGTTTATGTCGCGCAGCGCCGCCAACTCGCGGGAGAGGGCGATGGCTGAGGTAACGCTGGTCGAAGCCGTCAATCTGGCGCTCGTCCGCGCGATGGAGGATGATCCCGATGTCGTCGTGCTTGGCGAAGATGTCGGCATCAATGGCGGCGTTTTCCGCGCGACCGTCGGGCTGCAAGCGCGTTTCGGTCCGGAGCGCGTCCTTGATACACCGCTTGCCGAACTCCTGATTAGCGGGCTCTGCGTCGGGATGGCGGCGCAGGGGCTGAAGCCCGTCGGCGAGATCCAGTTCATGGGATTTCTGTATCCCTGCATCGATCAACTGGTGAACCACGCCTCCCGAATCCGCAACCGCACCCAGGGACGGCTCACCTGTCCAATGGTTCTGCGCACGCCGCATGGCGCCGGCATTCGCGCACCCGAGCACCATTCCGAAAGCACCGAGGCGATGCTCGCCCACATCCCCGGCTTGCGCGTTGTCATCCCGTCGTCGCCGGAACGCGCCTACGGTTTGCTTCTCGCCGCGATCCGCGATCCCGATCCGGTGGTGTTTCTGGAGCCGACCCGCATCTACCGCGCGGCGAAAGGCGAGGTGGAAGACAACGGTGAGGCTTTGCCGCTGGATGTCGCGTTTATCCTGCGGGAAGGCCGCGACATCACCCTGATCAGCTGGGGCGCGATGCTGAAGGAAACCATGGCGGCCGCCGAGGCGCTGGCTGCCGAGGGCATCGCCGCCGAGGTCATCGATCTCGCCACGCTCAAACCCTACGATGAAGTCACGGTGCTCGGTTCGATCGCAAAAACCGGACGTTGCGTCATCGTGCACGAGGCGACACGGACTGGCGGATTCGGAGCCGAGATCGCCGCGCTGATCGCCGAGCGCGGCCTGACCTCTCTGCTCGCACCCGTGGCCCGCGTCACCGGCTACGATACGGTCATTCCGATGGCGCGTCTTGAGCAGAAGTTCATGCCGTCGGTTGGCCGTATCGTGGCGGCTGCTCGCAAAGCGTGCCAGTTCAATTGATTGTCAGCGGACTTGTCCCATGCGCCAGTTCGTATTGCCGGATCTGGGAGAGGGCCTCGAAGAGGCGGAGATCGTGAACTGGCACGTCAATGAAGGCGATCACGTCGTCACCGATCAGCCGCTGGTTTCCGTCGAGACTGACAAAGCCGTCGTCGAGGTGCCGTCACCGTCAAGCGGACGTATCCTGCACCTGTTTGGCGCCAAGGGAGATGTGGTGAAAGTAGGCGTACCGCTGGTCGAGTTTGCCGAAGGCCCCGAGCAAGACACCGGTACAATTGTCGGCGAACTCGGTACCAGCGAGCCGCCGCCGGTGGCAGCAACACTTCCCGGGCCCGCAGCCGGACAGAAAGCCCAGGTGTTTCCGGCGGTGCGCGCGCTCGCACGCAAGCTCGACGTCGATCTCGAGCTCGTCGAAGCTACGGGACCCGGCGGCTTCATCACGCGTGCGGATGTGGAACGAGCTGCCAAGACCTTGTCGCATACCGGACCCGCCGAGCCGCTGCGCGGTTTGCGGCGCGCGATGGCCCAACGCATGACGGCGTCTCATGCCGAGATCGTCCCCGCCAGCGTCACCGATGACGCCGATATCGACGACTGGCGAAAGGGCGAGGACGCGACCATCCGCCTGGTGCGCGCGATCGCTGCCGCCTGCAAGGCGGAGCCTGCACTCAATGCCTGGTACAATGCCGGCGCGGGAGAACGGCGTCTGATCGGACGCGTCGACCTCGGCATCGCCGTTGATACCGGGGGCGGCCTGATCGTTCCGGTCTTGCGCAATGTCGCAGAGCGGGACGCATCGGATTTGCGAGCCGGGCTCGATCGGATGCGGGCTGACGCGCTCGCGCGCTCGATACCTCCGGGCGAGCTGCGTGGCGCGACTATTACGCTGTCGAACTTCGGCATGATCGGAGGCCGGTTCGCCAACCTGATCGTCGTGCCGCCGCAAGTGGCGATCATAGGCGCCGGCCGGATTGCCCAAAGGGTGGTTGCACATTTGGGCCAGCCAGCCGTCAGGCGCGTGCTGCCGTTGTCGCTCACCTTCGACCATCGCGTCGTGACGGGCGGCGAAGCCGCGCGCTTCCTGGTAGCGCTCAAATCGGATCTTGAGCAGGTTTCGTAAGATAGCCGTGCGGAGGGCATCCATATGAAACTCTTGGCCGACGTTGATTCAATTCTCCAGGGCGTGGGCGTTTACCGCGACCGGTATCGGGGCGGTGAACGCCTGGTGCGATCGCCGTTGACCGGCGAGACCATTGCCCAGGTCGAGGACGCGAACCCGGATAGCGTCACCGAAGCAATCGGGCAGTCGGAAAAAGCGTTCCTCGCGTGGCGGTCGCTTCCGGCGCCCCGACGTGGCGAGTTCGTCCGGGTTCTCGGCGAGGAGTTGCGCGCGGCCAAGACCGAGCTCGGCCGCCTCGTCACCATCGAAACCGGGAAAATCCTGTCCGAGGGGCACGGCGAGGTCCAGGAGATGATCGACATCTGCGACTTTGCGGTCGGTCTCTCTCGTCAGCTCTATGGCCTCACCATCGCCAGCGAACGTCCTCACCATCGGATGATGGAGCAATGGCATCCGCTCGGACCGGTGGGAATCATCACCGCATTCAATTTTCCCGTTGCGGTTTGGTCGTGGAACGCCGCCCTTGCGCTGGTGTGTGGCGACCCGGTGATCTGGAAGCCGTCGGAGAAGACTCCGCTGACGGCACTCGCGGTGGAGGCGCTGGTCCGGCGTGCTGTGGAGAGGTTCGGCGGCGCACCGGCGGGCCTGTCGACGGTGCTGATCGGGGGACGGGAGATCGGAGAGATGCTGGTCGATGATCCGAGAGTGCCGCTGGTCTCGGCGACCGGCTCCACCGCCATGGGCCAGATCGTGGGTCGCCGGCTGGCGCGGCGCTTTGCGCGAGCCATCCTGGAGTTGGGCGGCAACAACGCTTCGATCGTGTGTCCGTCGGCTGATCTAGACCTTGCGCTTCGGGCGATTGCCTTCGCTGCGGTTGGCACGGCAGGCCAGCGCTGCACGTCGTTGCGCCGGCTGTTCGTGCATCGTGATACTTATGATGCGCTCGTCGACAGATTGAAACAGGTCTATGCCACGGTGCAGATCGGCAACCCGCTTACGAGTAGCACTGTTCTCGTTGGCCCGCTGATCGACGGAGTAGCCTTTCATCGAATGCAGGAAGTCCTGGCAGAGGCTCGAAAGCTTGGCGGACAGGTTGTTGGCGGCGACCGTTTCGAGACGGCGCCATATCCCGCCGCCCATTATGTCAGGCCCGCGCTGGTTGAGATGCCAGGACAGATCGGTCCGGTACTGCAGGAAACTTTCGCGCCGATCCTCTACGTCATGAAGTATTCCGACTTTGACGAAGCCCTGGCGCTGCATAATGCAGTGCGGCAAGGCCTTTCCTCGTCAATTTTTTCGACCGACGTGCATGAGATCGAGAAATTCCTCTCCGTGGCAGGTTCGGATTGCGGCATCGCAAACGTCAATATTGGACCGTCGGGCGCGGAGATAGGGGGCGCATTTGGCGGCGAGAAGGAAACCGGCGGCGGACGCGAAGCCGGCTCCGACGCGTGGAAGGCGTACATGCGCCGGGTCACCAGCACCATCAATTTCGGCAAAGATCTTCCGCTCGCCCAAGGCGTCAAGTTTGAAGTTGGCTGAGATCCAGCCCGGCATGGTTGCGGGCTTGAGCGAGGGATGCTGCGGGCCGCTAATCCCGGGCATATTGAGGTTCGATGAGGATACCCCATATCATTTTGATAAGGGAGTCCTTGCTGTGCAGACCGTACGGGCGACTCTTGTTGCGGCCGCTGCAGCGGCAGCTCTGGTTATTTCTCCTCTTGCCGCTTCAGCAGAGGAGAACAAGAGCAGGCTTGCGCTGACCATCTCGGTCGACGGAGCGATCGGGCCGGCAACGGCCCGTTACGTGAAGGAGGCCCTGACCAAGGCAAAAGAACGACACGCCGAGGTCGTCGTTCTGCGCATGAATACGCCGGGCGGTCTCGCAACCAGCATGCGCGAGATTATCGCAGACGTGCTGGCGTCGCGCGTTCCCGTCGTCGGTTACGTCGCGCCCTCCGGAGCCCATGCGGCCAGCGCCGGAACCTATATCCTCTACGCCACGCATATCGCGGCCATGGCGCCGGGCACCAATCTCGGAGCGGCGACGCCGGTGCAGATTGGCGGCCCGCTGCCGGGTCTGCCGGACGCTACCCCTGACAAGAGCGACAAGGACAAGAAGAACGGCAGCGACCAGAAGCCGAAGACGAAGGACGCCATGACGGCGAAGGCAACGAACGACGCCGTCGCCTTGATCCGCAGTCTTGCCGAACTGCGCGGCCGCAATGCCGATTGGGGTGAGAAGGCAGTGCGGGAGGCCGAAAGCCTTTCCGCCAACGCTGCCTTGCAGGCCAAAGTCATCGATCTCGTCGCACGCGACCAGGCCGAACTGCTCAGGCAAATCGATGGTCGCGTAGTCGAGGTTACGGGTGGCGAGACGCGGCATCTGGCAACCAGGGAGGCCGCGCATGAAGCAATCGATCCCGGGTGGATCTCACGATTCCTCGCGGTCATCACCAATCCTAACGTTGCGCTGATTTTGCTCCTGGTCGGCGTCTACGGTCTGATTTTCGAATTCACTTCACCCGGCGCAGTCGCCCCCGGGGTTGTAGGCACGATCTGCCTGCTGCTTGGCCTCTATGCCCTCAACCTGCTCCCGATCAACTACGCCGGCCTCGCCTTGATGGTGCTCGGGATCGTGCTTCTGACCATCGAAGTCTTCAACCCGACCGTGGTTGTCGGCCTCGGCGGCGTCATCGCCTTTGTGCTCGGGGCGATCATGCTCTTCGACGTCGAAGCGCCGGGCTACCGGCTATCATGGCCGGTTGTCGGCATCACGGCGGCAATGTTTATTGGTCTTGTTCTCGTCGTACTCAGATCGCTCCAGCGCGCCGGCAAGGGTCCGGTACCGGTCGGTGCACAAGCCATGCGTGGCCTATCTGCCCAGGTCATAGACTGGTCCGAGAACGAGGGCCACGTCTTCGCGCAAGGTGAACGCTGGCAAGCGCGCGGCGCTGAGACCTTCAAGCCGGGAGAGGTAGTCGAGGTGGCCAACATCATAGATTTGACGCTGGTGGTACGGCGCCGACCGGCGCTGACCGGCAAGGAGGTACGTCATGATGCTTGAATATCTGACCTATGCATCGTTTGCGGTGATCGTAATCCTATTTCTAGCCTCGGCCATTCGTATCCTGCGGGAATACGAGCGCGGCGTCGTGTTCACGCTCGGCCGCTTCACCGGCGTGAAGGGCCCGGGCCTCATCATCCTGATCCCGGTTGTGCAGCAGATGGTGAAGGCCGATCTCAGGGTGATGGTGCAGGTCGTGCCGCCGCAGGACGTGATTTCGCGCGACAACGTTTCGGTCAAGGTCAATGCCGTTCTCTACTTCCGCATCATCGATCCCGAGCGGGCGATCATCAAGGTCGGCGATTACATGGCCGCGACCAGCCAGCTGGCGCAGACCACGCTGCGTTCGGTGCTCGGCAAGCACGAGCTGGATGAGATGCTTGCCGAACGGGACCGGCTTAATGCCGATGTCCAGGAAATCCTCGATCAGCAGACCGACGTCTGGGGCATCAAGGTCACCACCGTCGAGATCAAGGATATCGATCTCAATGAAACCATGGTGCGCGCGATTGCCAAGCAGGCCGAGGCGGAGCGCTTGCGGCGCGCCAAAGTGATCAATGCGATGGGCGAGCAGCAAGCCGCCGAGAAGCTCGTCGAGGCCGGCCGAACGCTTGCGCGGGAGCCGCAGGCGATGCAGTTGCGCTACTTCGCGGCGCTGCACGACATTGCCGGCGAGCGATCATCGACCGTGGTCTTTCCGCTGCCGATGGATTTGCTCGGCCATCTGCCCGGGCGGCGGAACGAAGCAACGTGAGCTTGCTCGTTGCCGGCGGCAAGCCAATCGCGCGATGCCGCCCGAAGGGGCAATAGCGCTGATCTATCGATGCAGCCGGATAATCGACCAGAAAGTTCGGCTGAATTTCGACAACCAGGGAGAGCCACGATGGCAACTTACGTCGTGCTTGGCAACTTCACCGACCAGGGAATCCGCGCCGCCAAGGACTCGCCGAAGCGGGCAGAGGCTTTCAAAAAAATGGCCGAGACCTTCGGGATCACCGTAAAGGAGTTGTTCTGGACGCAGGGACGATATGATGTTGTGACAGTCCTCGAAGCGCCGGATGAATTTTCCGCCATGACGCTTAGCTTGAGTCTTGGCGCCCTGGGCAATGTTCGCACCGAGTCGTTGCGTGCCTTCTCGGCGGCGGACATGACCAAGGTTGTCGACAAGATGCTCTGACGGCGGCTCCGCAGTTCATCCCTTCAAGCCGCCGCCTGGTCGTCCGGCACTGCGTGCTGAGCACCCTTGCGCGGATCAGTCTGGTCGAGCGCGCCGGACCCGGATACGCTTCGGCCCAACCATGCACGTCGGGAAGCACAAACATGAGCAAGCTCGAACATCTTCGGCCAAGCGGCCTTCACCACAATCCGGCTTACTCCCACGTCGTCGTGGCGTCAGGGGCGCGCACGATCTATATCGCGGGACAGGTGGCCACCGACGACGAGGGACGGGTCGTCGGCGAAGGTGATCTGGCCGCACAGACGACGCAAGTGATGCACAATATCGGTTTGGCGCTGAAAGCCGCCGGTGCGGGTTATGCCGATATCGTGAAGATCACTACTTTCGTCGTCGGTTACAAGCCGGAACTCCGTCCCATCATCGGCAAGGCGCGCTCAGCGTTCTTTGAAGGCATGGAGCCGCCGGCGAGCACGCTTGTCGGTGTAACGGCGCTTGCGGCCCCTGAATGGCTGATCGAGATTGAGGCCGTGGCCGTCGTCAGTTGATCACTCCGTCATGGCGGGGAGAGGTCGGTGCGCTACTCTTCCTCCTCGTCGTCCTCCTTCGCCGGCCCTTTATACGCGATGCCCCTGATGACAGCGGCATTGCCGAACTTCTTGCGCAAATCATCCATCGCGCGCTCGGCATGGGCCGAGCGGCGGTCGAGCATGTCGGTGTCGTCGGCCTGCGATCCCTCGCGCAGCGCGCTGACGCCGGTGCCGATCAGGCGGAAGGCGGTGCCGTCGATCTCTTTCGCCAGCATTTCGCGCGACACCGCAAAAATCTTCGCGGCGAACTGCGTCGGTGCGTGAATCGATTGCGAGCGGGTGCGCTGCCTGAAATCAGCGGTCTTCAGCTTCAAGGTGATGGTGAGGCCCGACAGATCGCTGCTCTTCAGCCGCGACGACACCTTTTCGGACAGCCGCCACAGCACTTTTTCCAGCGTTGCAAAATCCTTGATGTCGTTCTCGAACGTGGTCTCGTTGGAAATCGTCTTGGCGCCGCGGTCCGCCACCACGCTGCGGTCGTCGATGCCGCGCGCCAGCCGCCACAGCCTGCGGCCTTCGCCGCCGAACTGCTTCATCAGCTCGACCTCGTC
This sequence comes from Bradyrhizobium algeriense, assembly GCF_036924595.1. Taxonomy (NCBI): domain Bacteria; kingdom Pseudomonadati; phylum Pseudomonadota; class Alphaproteobacteria; order Hyphomicrobiales; family Nitrobacteraceae; genus Bradyrhizobium; species Bradyrhizobium algeriense. The sequence goes on from NZ_JAZHRV010000001.1 coordinate 2,459,195, forward strand.
GGCGCGCTGCAGGTCCGCAATGGTGCGAAAGCCCCGCTGCACCAGCTTCTCCTGGGTCGCGGGGCCGACGCCATAGATGAAGCCGACCGGCTTGTCCGCCAGCATTTCGCGCGCCTCGATCTGGTCGAGGGCGGCAAAGCCGCGCGGCTTGTCGAGATCGGAGGCGATCTTGGCCAAAAACTTGTTGCAGGACAGGCCGACGGACACCGTGATCCCGATGTCGCGCTCGACGTCGCGGGCAAAGCGCGCCAGCACTTTTGCCGGAATCATGCCGTGAACGCGCTGGGTGCCGGAAAGATCGAGAAACGCCTCGTCGATCGACAGCGGTTCCACCAGCGGCGTCAGCGTCTGCATGGCGTGGCGCACCTCGCGGCCGACGCGGACGTATTTCGCCATATCGGGCGGGATTACGGCAGCCTGGGGGCACAGCGCCAGGGCCTTGAACATCGGCATCGCCGAGCGCACGCCATAGGTCCGCGAGACATAGCAGGCGGCCGACACCACGCCGCGCTTGCCGCCGCCGATGATCACGGGCTTGTCGGCAAGCTCCGGATTGTCGCGCTTCTCGACGGTAGCGTAGAACGCGTCGCAATCGATATGCGCCAGCGTCAGCGAGGGCAGGGCATGGTGGCGGACGAGGCGGGGGGAACCGCATTCGCCGCACCGCCTGGCCTTGATATCGAGGTCGCCGAGGCAATCCCGGCAGAACGCGCGCGGACCATCCAGGGCTGGCGCGGGCGCGCTCACGGCACGTCGCGCTCCCAGTGCGGGTCGCCGAGCACCTGGCGGGCGGCGGCGATATTGGTCGGGTGCAGTTGCGAGGCGCTCGCAAACGCGTTCACGGTTGCATCGTCCCGCATCACAAAATCCAGCACCGAGGCCAGAAATTGCGGGTCGGCAGCAGCTGTGCGCAGCGTCTCCGGACCGATGCCGCTTTCGGCTAGGAAAAGGCCTAGCCTTTCGGGATCGCCAGCAATAAAACTCAGCGCCTGAACTGCAACGATTTCAGCCACTTCGCGAGGGTTGTGAACAGGCTTTTTCAACAGATGGGTTTGCCTTTCCGTTAACTTATGGTGTCTAGTTTGGAACCATCATGCCCGAGTCTGCGCAGTGTGTTCAAGCAAGTGGAAACCACACCGCAAAAGTAGGGCATCGATTTAACGGCTTAGAGCGAAATCTGACGCTAGTTGAATTCACTTTTCGACAGCCCGGCGGCAGTACAGGATCGTACTGAAAGGCCGGACCTGTTTCCTGGGACGAGGGGAGGACGGGATGGCAAAAACCGTCCTGATCGTGGAGGATAACGAGCTCAACATGAAGCTCTTTCGCGACCTGTTGGAAGCGCACGGCTATCAGACTTCGGGCACCAGCAACGGTTTCGAGGCGCTCGATCTCGTCCGCAAGCTGCGCCCCGACCTGATCCTGATGGATATCCAGCTCCCCCAAGTGTCCGGCCTCGAAGTGACGCGCTGGATCAAGGACGATCCGGAGTTGCGCGCCATTCCGGTGGTTGCCGTCACGGCATTCGCGATGAAGGGCGACGAAGAGCGCATCCGCGAGGGCGGCTGCGAGGCGTATTTGTCCAAGCCAATTTCCGTCGGCAAGTTTATCGAAACCGTGCGGCGTTTTATCGGGTAGGGGTAGGAGTGAGTTTCGATGTCTGCGCGTATCCTCGTCGTCGATGACGTCCCAGCGAACGTCAAGTTGCTGGAAGCCCGTCTGTCGGCCGAATATTTCGACGTGTTGACGGCATCCAATGGTGCCGAGGCGCTCGATCTCTGTTCGCGTTCCGAATGCGACATCATCCTGCTCGACGTCATGATGCCCGACATGGACGGTTTTGAGGTCTGCCGGCGGCTGAAGTCCAACCCGGCCACCCATTACATTCCCGTCGTGATCGTCACCGCGCTGGACAGTCCGTCCGATCGCGTGCGCGGGCTGGAAGCCGGCGCCGACGATTTTCTCACCAAGCCGGTGTCCGACATCGTCCTGATCGCGCGCGTCCGGTCGCTGACGCGGCTGAAGATGATGACCGACGAACTGCGGATGCGCGCCATCACCTCGCTCGAGATCGGCATGGAGGCGCCCGAGCGTAGCGCGATCGCCGACAAGGGCGTCGGCGGGCGGATCCTGCTGGTCGACGACCGGCCATCGTCCTATGAGCGGCTGGCGCCGATCCTTTCTGCCGAGCACACCGTCGACGTCGAAATCAATCCGGCGGAAGCGCTGTTTCACGCCGCCGAGGGTAATTACGATTTGCTGATCGTTTCGCTCGGCCTTGAAAATTACGATGGCCTGCGGCTGTGCAGCCAGGCGCGCTCGCTGGAGCGCACCCGCCAGTTGCCGATCCTCGCCATCTCCGATGCCGACAACAATGCGCGGCTGCTGCGCGGGCTCGAAATCGGCGTCAACGATTATCTCCTGCGTCCCGTCGACAAGAACGAATTGCTGGCGCGGGCGCGCACCCAGATCCGCAAGCGGCGCTATACCGACCATCTGCGCGACAACGTGCAGAACTCGATCGAAATGGCGATCACCGACGCGCTGACCGGCCTGCATAACCGCCGCTATATGGAAACTCATCTGGCGACGCTGGCCGAGCAGGCCTCGAGCCGCGGCAAGCCGCTCGCGCTGATGATCCTCGACATCGACTTTTTCAAATCCATCAACGACACTTATGGCCACGACGCCGGCGACGACGTGCTGCGCGAATTCGCGGTGCGCATCCGCAAATCGATCCGCGGCATCGATCTCGCCTGCCGCTACGGCGGCGAGGAATTCGTGATCGTGATGCCGGAAACCGACCTGACCGTCGCCGGCATGGTCGCCGAGCGCCTGCGCCGCTCGATCGCCGGCGAAACCTTTGCGGTCAACAAGGGCACCAAGCGGATCGACGTCACGATTTCAATCGGACTGGCGACGCTGGACCACAAGGGCGAGCCGGTCGCCGACGTGCTCAAGCGCGCCGACATGGCGCTGTATCAGGCCAAGCACGACGGGCGGAACAGGGTGGTTTCGACGGCGGCGTGATTGTCGTCCCTGCGAACGTTCGCAGGGACGACGATCGATAGATTTCAAGCCACAACCTCGGCGCCTTGCTTCCTTGCTTCACCGCCTCATACGCCAGCCGCTTGAACTCGAACGCGAACGGATGCACGAACGCCATCTGGCGCTGCGCCATCATGACGCCGGCCAGGTTGTGCTTCGGCGAGATCCACCATTGGGTGCCGGCGACGCCGCCCCAATAGAGCTCGCCTGCCGCGTCGGGATGATCGAACGGCGTCGGCTTCACGATCAGGCCGCCGGCCAGGGTAAACGCCTTGCCGGGCTGTTCGCCCATCGTGGCAAAGCGGATCCACTGCCCTTTGGGCAGCTGGTTGGTCATCATCTGCGCAATCGTCTCCGGCTTGAGCAGCGTCGGGCCGCCGGGCAGCAGGCTTCGGATCAGCGCCACCATGTCATGCAGCGTCGAAACCAGGCCACCGCCGCCGCTGAGCCGCGCGATCGGGCGCAGATAGGCGCCGGGGAAGGGCGAGTTGTCGGTTCGGGTCAATCCCGGTTTCATCGGCTCCATCAGGTCCGCACCGGCATAATAGGCAACGAGCCGTCCTTGATCCTTTTCCGGCACGACGAAGCCGGTATCGACCATGCCGAGCGGATCGAGAATCCGCAGCTTGATGAACTTGTCAAAACTCTGGCCGCTGATGACTTCGATCAGCCGCCCCAGCACATCGGTCGCAAGCGAATATTCCCACGAGGTGCCCGGCTGATAGATCAGCGGCAGGCCGGCCAGCACGTCCACCATGTCGGCCAGCGTCGTCATGGGATTGTGGACGCCACGCTCGTTAAGCGCCTTGTAGATGGCAGTGCCGGGATCGAAAAAGCCGTAGCTCAGGCCGGAGCTGTGGCTGAGCAACTGGCGGATGGTGATCGAGCTCTTGGTGGGCTCGGTATCATCAAGCGAGGTAGCGCCGGGCCGCAGCACCTTGCGATTTCCGAGCTGCGGAATAAATTTCTCGATTCCGTCGTCGAGTCCCAATTTACCTTCCTCGAACAGCAGCAGCACGGCGCAAGAGGTGATCAGTTTGGTGTTGGAGAAAACGCGAAAGATGTGATCGGTGCGGAGCGGCGTCTGCGCTTCCTTGTCGGCCCATCCGACGCAATTCACGTCGACGAGGTCGCGCCCGACCATGACCGCCCAGGAAATGCCTGACAGCAGGTTGTTGTCGACATAGCGCTGCATCGCCGCGCGTGCCGGTTTGAAATCGTAACCGTTGGCGGTCACTTTCAGGTCTTCCATGGTCGCTCCCTTTTTCCGCAGCCAGATTTTGCACGGCTTAGCCGGCATCTCGCCGGACGGAATACTTCGCTTTTTGGATTGAACTCGCGGTCAACGCTAACAGCTAAAGACGGCTTCAGGAAGCGGGCGGGGCGGTGATCTCAAGTAACTCGCTTCTTCGAGCGTTGTGGCTTCGTTGCGGCGCTGCTTTCACCGACCTTCACCCCCGCATTCCTCAGGAGTACCGTTGCGGCTTCCTTTGCCGCCCGCGCCATCGCCGGGTCGTTGCGGACGAGGTCCTGCGCGATCGAACCGTCGACCAGCAAGGCGAGCTGCGTCGCCAAAGCTTCTGCATCCGCGACGCCGAGCTGCACCAACAGGTCGCGAAACCATAGCCGGCGGCTTTCCTTGAACGCGACAGCAACCTTTCGGACCGACCGGTCTTCGCCGAGTTCGGCAACCGCATTGACAAAGGGGCAGCCGCGAAAATCCTTCGCCGAAAAACGTCGCTCCAGCGAATCGAAAGTGCCGAGAATCTGCTCGACCGGCGACTTGTCGGAAGGCCGCGGGGCCACGAAACGCCGCGCCAGGTAGGCCGCGATCAACGCGTCCTTGGACGGAAAATGATTGTAGAGCGTGCGCTTGCTGATGCCGATTTCGGCGGCGATGGTGTCGACGCCGACCGCGCGAATTCCCTGCAGATAGAACAGCCTATCCGCGGTTTCCAGAATCCGGTCCTTCATGTCGGGTTTGGCGGGCAGAGTAGCCATGCGAATGCGCGGGTCACCTTAGCTTGACAGCGGGGCCTCCTTATAGCCTAGGTACACAGGTCTGTGTACCTATTTCAGATATCAATTGCGGGACGCGGCATTCGAATCGCGGCCGATCGGGAGAATAAAAACAATGGCTCTGCTGCAAGTCCTGCGGCCCACGCTTCCCATCCTGATCGGCGCCTCCGTCATGCTCACGCTCAGCATGGGCCTGCGGCAATCGCTCGGCCTTTTCATGCAGCCGCTGACGCAGGACATCCGGATTTCAGTGTCCGATTTCACGCTGGCGCTCGCGGTGCAAAATCTTGCCTGGGGATTTTTGCAGCCGTTCGCCGGCGCGCTGACGGTGCGCTACGGTTTTCGGGCCATCATGGTGGCAGGCGCGCTGCTCTATGTCGCCGGCCTTGCGTTGATGGCGGGCGCGAACGGTTTTCTCAGCGTCATGATCGGCGGCGGCATTTTGATCGGCACCTCGCTCGCCTGTACCGCGGCGGCCATTGCGATGTCGGTAGCCGCCCGCGCCGTGCCGGCGACGGTGCGCTCGACGGTGCTCGGCCTGGTGTCGGGCGCGGGATCGCTCGGCGCGCTGCTGTCGGCGCCGATTGGGCAGATGCTCAATGAAGGGTACGGCTGGCGAATGGGGCTCGCAGGCTTTGTGGTGCTCTCGCTCCTGATGATTCCGGCCGCCTTGTACGCGGGCAGGGTGGACAAGATTCCGCTGCCCAAGCCTGCTGACGACGAAATCGGCAACTCTTCGGCCAGCGTCGCCACCAGGATAGCGTTCTCCAACGTCTCCTTCGTGGTGATGACCGGCGCCTATTTCGTCTGCGGCATGCAGCTCGTATTTCTCACCACGCATCTGCCGTCATATCTGGCGATCTGCGGCATGGACCCGATGCTGAGCGCGCAGACGCTCGGCATGATCGGCGGCTTCAACGTGCTCGGCAGCATCTTCTTTGGCTGGGCCGGCGAGCGCTGGAACAAGCTCGCGTTGCTCGGCGGCATCTACATCTTCCGCTCGATTGCGCTCGCCTGGTACTTCACGCTGCCGCCGACGCCGGCGACCACGCTCTTGTTCGGCGCCATCATGGGCTTTCTGTGGATGGGCGTCGGCCCGCTGGTCGCGGGCGCGGTCGCCGAGATGTTCGGCCTGAAATGGCAGGCGATGATCCAGGGGCTCGCCTTCATGAGCCACCAGGTCGGCAGCTTCCTCGGCGCCTTCGGAGGCGGAGTGCTGTACGACGCGCTCGGCTCCTACACCATGGCGTGGCGGATCGGCGTAGCTCTCGGGCTGGCCGGCGGCATCATCCAGGTCGCGTTCGCGCTGATCCGGCCGAGCGGGCCGCCACAGATGCAGACGGCGTAAGAATCAAAACGGGGCCCGAAAGGGCCCCGTCAAAATCCGTCGGCGATGAGCCTACGAATTACTTGATCTTCGATTCCTTGAACTCGACGTGCTTGCGCGCGACCGGGTCGTACTTCTTCTTGACCAGCTTGTCGGTCATGGTGCGCGAATTCTTCTTGGCGACGTAATAGAAGCCGGTATCCGCCGTGGAAACGAGCTTGACCTTGATGGTGACCGCTTTGGCCATGTTCAGAACCTCAAATAGGGGATATCGGGCGCTGGCCAAATCGGCCTGCATTTGCGCGCAACCTAGCTTCTGATCGCCCAAAGTCAAGGTTTTCGGGGCAAAAACCGGCCAGATTTAGCGGGATTAACCCTCAAAGAACCGGTTTTTCGGCCTCGGCAGCCCCAAATTCTCCCGCAACGTCCGGCCCTCATACTCGGTGCGGAAAATCCCGCGCCTTTGCAGTTCCGGAACCACCTTGTCGACGAAATCGTCGAGGCCTGCCGGGAGGAACGGGAACATGATGTTGAAGCCGTCGCTGCCGCGGCTCATCAGCCATTCCTCCATCTGGTCGGCGATGGTTTGCGGCGTGCCGACGAACGATAGCCCGCCATAGCCGCCGACGCGCTGGGCAAGCTGGCGCACCGTGAGCTTGTCGCGCGCGGCGACGTCGACCAGGCGCTGGCGGCCGCTCTTGCTCGCATTGGTTTCGGGGATCGGCGGCAACTGGCCGTCGGGATCGAAGCCGGAGGCGTCAGTGCCGAGCTGCACCGAGAGCGAGGCGATGGCGCTGTCGTAATGCACCATGCTGTCGAGTTTTGCCCTTTTCTCTTTGGCTTCGTCGACGCTGTCGCCGACCACCACGAAGGCGCCGGGCAGGATCTTCAGGTGTTCGGGGTTGCGGCCGATCTTCTCCATGCGGCCCTTGATATCGGCATAAAGTTTTTGGCCGTCGGCGAGAGGGCCGCCGCCGGTGAAGACGGCTTCCGCCGTCTCCGCCGCGAGTTGCCTGCCGTCTTCGGAGGCGCCGGCCTGCACGATCAGCGGCCAGCCCTGGACAGGGCGGGCGATGTTGAGCGGCCCGCGCACCGAGAGATATTTTCCCTTGTGATTGAGCACGTGCATTTTCGCCGGGTCGAAATAAAGCCCCGCCTCGACGTCGCGCACGAAGGCGTCGTCGGCAAATGAGTCCCAGAGGCCGGTGACCACGTCGTAGAACTCGCGCGCCCGCTTGTAGCGCTCGGCGTGCTCCATATGGTCGTCGAGCCCGAAATTGAGCGCGGCGTCCGGATTGGAGGTGGTGACGATATTCCAGCCCGCGCGCCCGCCCGAGATGTGGTCGAGCGAAGCAAAACGCCGGGCGACGTGATAGGGCTCGTCGAACGTCGTCGATCCCGTCGCAATCAGGCCGATATGTTCGGTGGCGCCGGCCAGCGCCGACAGCAGCGTGAACGGCTCGAACGAGGTCACGGTGTGGCTGCGCTTGAGCGCATTGACCGGCATGTTCAGCACCGCGAGATGGTCCGCCATGAAGAAGGCGTCGAACTTGCCGGCCTCCAGCTTCTGGATCAGTTGCTTGATGCGCGCGAAATTGAAATTGGCATCGGGCCAGGCGCCGGGATAGCGCCACGCGCCGGTGTGGATGGAGACCGGCCGCATGAACGCGCCGAGCTTGAGTTGCCGCTGTGCCATTGCCCGATCCGTAGCTGTTGTTGTTGTTGGGGAAGAGATAGGGAGGCGATCAGGGCAGCGCCATCAAGTCAGCGTGAGAAGGATTTTGCAATTTAGGGGACTGGGGGAGGATATTTGCCGTGACGCCAGTACCGTCATTGCGAGCGCAGCGAAGCAATCCATGCCTCCGCCCGGGGATAGATGGATTGCTTCGCTGCGCTCGCAATGACGGGGAGGGAGCGAAGGCTAGGCTACGCCCCCAGCACGTCCTTCTGCATCTTGCCGCCGTAGAAATGAAAGAACGGCACCGGTGCATCGTGGCGCAGCGGACCGGTGGCGAGGCGGCGGTCGAGTTCGGCGAGCACGTTCTTGGTCATGGCATGCGCATCGGCGAGCGGCTGCGAGCCAATCTCGACCCACACCAGTTCGACGAGTTCGGCATCGGCGTGGATCACGCCTTCGACCCGATGGGCAATGGCCGAAGCATCAGCAGTGAAGAAGCGTGTGTCGAAACGGCGGACGCGGCCGGGCGGGGTGATGGCGCGCGCGATCAGAAACAGGCCGGATGGATCGGGCAGCAGGCCCGCTTCCGTGAACGGCTTCCAGGCACCTTCGAGTTTTACGGGTTTTTCAACCTTGCGGCCGAGGCAGAGACCGGTTTCCTCGCAGGCTTCGCGGATCGCGGCAACCGCGAGCGCACGCGCGCGGGAAGGTGCGATCTTCGGGCTACCCTTGAGCAGGTTGGTTTCGAGTTCTCCGGAAATCGGCGCGGCAACAGGAATGCGATTGTCCGACTTGTCGACGCGGCCGCCGGGAAAAACATATTTGCCCGGCATGAACACCACCTTGTCGTGGCGCTTGCCGACCAGAACCTTCGGCTTGTCGCCGGAGCGATCGATCAGGATCAGCGTGGCTGCATCCTTGGGCCGGAAATAGGGATGGTGATCGGCTTCTTTTCCTTCTTGTACGGCGGTCGCGGCGTCGTTCATCCCATCCCCATTTTTGGTGCTCTTGTTGTGCCCGCTTTAGCTAGACCGGCGGAATGTCGCCAGGGGCATTCTCGTCAAAGCCATGCATGCGTAATGCCCACTGGAAGCCGACCACCGCGCCCTTGATCGGCTGCAACAATAGCAGCGATGAAATGAAGGTGAGCGGCAGGTAGATCGCCAGTTGCAGCCACACCGCGGGCGAGTAATTGGTTTCGATCCACAGCGCCGCCGGTACCACGATGTGGCCGACGACGACGATCACGAGATAGGCCGGCAAATCGTCGGCCCGATGCGGGGTGAAATCGAGCCCGCATTTCGAGCAATTGTTGGCGGTCTTCAGGAAAGCGCGAAACATCTTGCCTTCGCCGCAGCGCGGGCAGCGGCAACGAAAACCGCGCTTCATCGCAGCCCACAGATCGCGCTTCTCGGCGTGTCCGGTATCCCGGGTCCATGTCGCAGGACTTACCGTTTCCATGACTTGCCTTTCTTCGATTTGCCCGGCTTGGCTTTGCCGGACTTGCCCTTGTGGGGCTTGCGAACCTTGTCGCGCGGGCTACGGCCCGGATGCGATTTTGACGGCGCTTTCGGGCCGTCGCGTTTTCTGCCGCGCGGAATGACCTGGCCTTCCGACAGCAACTCGAACCGCAGCGCGCCGGCCACTGGCGCTGCTTCTACCAGACGCACGTCGACAACGTCACCCAATCGGTGCATGGCACCGCTGCGTGAGCCGACGAGCGCATGACGCGTTTCGTCGTAATTGTAGTACTCGGTGCCGAGCGTGCGGATCGGGATTAGCCCGTCGGCGCCGGTATCCGAAAGCTTCACAAACAGGCCGGCGCGGGTCACACCGGAAATACGGCCCTGAAACGTCGCGCCGATGCGGTCGGCGAGGAAATGCGCGATCAGCCGATCCGCTGTCTCGCGTTCCGCTTTCATGGCACGACGCTCGGTCACGGAAATCTGCGCCGCGACTTCGCTGAGCGTCTCCAGCGTTTCGGCTTCCGGCAACGCGCCTTCGCCGAGGCCGAGCGCGCGGATCAGCGCGCGATGCACGATCAGGTCAGCGTATCGCCTGATCGGTGAGGTGAAATGCGCGTAGCGGCGAAGGTTGAGGCCGAAATGGCCGTAATTCTCCGCCGAATATTCCGCCTGCGCCTGCGAGCGCAGCACCACCTCGTTGACCAGCGGTTCGTAGTCCTCGCCGCGAACCTGAACGAGCACTCGATTGAACAAGGAAGGGCGCAACGCACCCGTCTTCGCGAACGGCAGGTCAAGCGTCTTCAGGAATTCCTGGAGGTTATGAACCTTCTCCAGGGTCGGCTCGTCGTGCACCCGATAGATAAGCGGCAACGCCTTCTTTTCAAGCATTTCGGCCGCGGCGACGTTGGCGAGGATCATGAATTCCTCGATCAAGCGGTGCGCGTCGAGCCGCTCCGGTACGATGACGCGGTCGACTGACCCGTCAGCCTTGAGCAGGATTTTTCGTTCAGGCAGATCGAGGTCGAGCGGATCGCGCTCGTCGCGCGCGAGTTTTACCAGCGCATAGGCTGTGTAGAGCGGCTTCAGGATCGGTTCCAGCAGCGGGCCGGTGGTATCGTCGGGACGGCCATCGATGGCGGCCTGCGCCTGCGCATAGTGCAGCTTGGCGGCTGAGCGCATCAGCACGCGATGAAAGCTGTGCGAACGCTTGCGGCCATCGGGGCCGATCACCATCCGCACCGCGAGCGCGCCGCGTGGCTGGCCTGGCACCAGCGAGCAGAGATCGTTGGAGATGCGCTCGGGCAGCATCGGCACCACGCGATCGGGGAAATACACCGAGTTGCCGCGCGTCAGCGCGTCACGATCGAGCGCTGAGCCGGGCCGCACATAGAAGGCGACGTCGGCAATCGCGACATGGACGATGTAGCCGCCTCTGTTGTTCGGATCGGGGTCGAGCGCGGCATGCACAGCGTCGTCATGATCTTTCGCGTCGGGCGGATCGATGGTGACGAGCGGCAGCTCGCGCCAGTCCTCGCGGCCTTTCAGTGCCGCAGGCTCGGCGGCCTCGGCCTCGCGCACCGCGCTCGGCGAGAACGCTTGCGGGATTTCGTGGGCGTGGATCGCGATCAGGCTGATCGCCTTTTCGCTCGACAGCGAGCCCAGCCGCTCCTTCACCTTGCCGGAGGCGAGGCCATAGCCGCGCCCGCGAATGAGATCGACGCTGACGAGGTCGCCATCCTCGGCGCCGCCGGTGTCCGACGGCGCGATGTTCAATTCGCGTCCGGCCTGCTTCTTGTCGACAGGTACGAGCCGGCCGCCGCCGCCAGGCAGGTCGCGGAAAATGCCGAGCAGGCGCGTGCGGGCCTGATCGATGATCTTGATGATGCGCCCGCGATAGGGGGCGACCTCCCCATCATCAGCCTTTTCGATCCGCAGCAGGGCCCGGTCGCCGACACCCGCGGCGGTGCCGGGTTGCAGACGGCGCGGGACGTGGATGCGTATCTTCGGCGCGGGGCCGTTTTCCTCGGTGTCCCATTCGGTGGGAGTGGCGAGCAATTCGCCATCGGTGTCGCGGCCGGTGATGTCGGCGATCACCGTCGGGGGCAGGAGAGCCGTCTCGTGGATTTTCCGGCCGCGCTTGGCGATGGCGCCTTCGTCGGCGAGTTCGCGCAGGATGCGCTTTAGCTCAGCGCGGTCGGCATTCTTCAGGCCGAACTCGCGGGCGATTTCCCGCGTGCCGATCTTGCCTGGATTCGCACGGATAAAGGCGACGATGGCGTCCCGGCCTGGAAAACCATTGTCGTGTTTTCTCTTCACTTATCCCCGGGCCTTGCCCGCGCTCTTCTTCGCAGGCGTCTTGGGTGCGGGCTTTGCCGCCGATGTCTTGGCGGCGGATGCGACCGGGGCGCGCGCCTTGCTGACGGCTTCCGATTTCGGCTTCGCCGCGGCTTTCTTCACTGCCGCCTTCTTGGCCGGCTTTGGCGCGCCGGGATCGGCAGCTTTGGCTGCTGCCTTCTTTGGCGCGGCCTTCTTCTTGGCGCCGCGCTTCGGCTTGCCGCCGCCCTTGGCGGCGCGCTCGTCGATCAGCGCAACGGCTTCAGCGAGCGTAATAGTGTCCGGCGTCTTGTCGCTCGGGATCGTGGCGTTGACGCCGCCGGCCGTCACGTAGGCGCCATAGCGGCCGTTCTTGACAGCGACGCCGCCAAGGCTCGGATGCTCGCCGAGCGGCTTGCCGGGATCGGCGCCGAAGCGGCGGCCGCTCGGGCCCTTTGCGATCTTCTCGGCAATCAGCGTCACCGCGCGATTGAGGCCGATGTCGAACACCTCGTCGCCGGCTTCCAGGCTCGCATAGGTCTTTTCGTGACGCACGAACGGGCCAAAGCGGCCGATGCCGGCAGTGATCGGCTCGCCGGTTTCCGGATGTTTTCCGATTTCACGCGGCAGCGACAGCAGTTTCAATGCGAGCTCAAGCTCCATGTCGCCGGGCGACATGTTCTTCGGGATGCCGGCGCGCCGGGGCTTTTCGCCCTCGGCATAGTCCTTCTGTTCGCCGAGCTGGATATAGGGCCCGAAACGTCCGGCCTTCACCGTCACGTCGAGATCGGTCTCCGGGTCCTTGCCGAGAACGCGGTCGGCGCTCGCTTCGCTGTCGGCGGCGAGCGGACGCGTGTAGCGGCATTCCGGATAGTTCGAGCAGCCGACGAAGGCGCCGAACTTGCCGGCCTTGAGGTTGAGCCTGCCGGTGCCGCAGGTCGGACACTGCCTGATGTCGCCGCCATCGGCGCGGGCGGGGTAGATGTGCGGTCCCAGCATGTCATCGAGTGCGTCCAGCACTTCGGCGACGCGCAGATCCTTGATGTCGTTGACCGCGCCGATGAAGCCGATCCAGAAATCCTGCAGCACCTGCTGCCAGGAAATCTCGTTGTTGGAGATGCGGTCGAGCTGTTCTTCCAGCGCCGCCGTGAAGTCGTACTCGACATAGCGCGCGAAGAAATTCTCGAGGAACGCGACCACGACGCGGCCCTTGTCCTCGCCATGTAGCCGCTTCTTTTCGAGCTTGACGTAGCCGCGGTCCTTCAAGACCTGCAGGATCGAAGCGTAGGTCGAGGGACGGCCGATACCGAGCTCTTCCATCCGCTTGACCAGCGATGCTTCGGAGAAGCGCGGCGGCGGTTCGGTGAAGTGTTGCGTGACGGCGAGCGCCTGGCGCTTTAGCGCTTCGCCCGCGCTCATGGCGGGCAAGCGGCGCGAATCCTCGTCCTCGCCGTCGTCGTCCTTGCCTTCTTGATAGAGCGCGAGGAAGCCGTCGAACTTGATGACCTGGCCCGAGGCGCGCAGATCCAGCACGCGTGAGCCGGCCTTCGCGGCGATGTCCACGGTGGTGCGTTCGAGTTCGGCCGATTCCATCTGGCTCGCAATGGTGCGGATCCAGATCAGCTCATAGAGCTTGGCCTGATCGGTATCGAGGCGGCGGCGCATCTCAGCAGGCCGTCGCGACAGATCGGTCGGGCGGATCGCTTCATGCGCTTCCTGCGCGTTCTTGGCCTTGGTCTGGTACTGGCGCGGTGCCTCCGGCACGTAGGCGTTGCCGTAATCCTCGCCGATCACCTTGCGGGCCTGCGTGATCGCGGAGCCGTCGATCTGCACGCCGTCGGTTCGCATATAGGTGATGAGGCCGGTGGTCTCGCCGCCGATATCGATACCTTCATAGAGCCGCTGCGCGATCCGCATGGTGTGCGCGGGCGCGAAGCCGAGTTTGCGGCTGGCTTCCTGCTGCAGCGTCGAGGTGGTGAAGGGCGCCTGCGGATTGCGGCGCGCGGGCTTTGCTTCGACGGTCGAAACCGTGAAGTTCGCGGCTTCAATGGCCTTCTTGAGGTCCTCGGCTTCGGCTCCGGAACCGATGTCGAGACGCTGGATCTTCTTGCCGTCGGCGCCGACGAGGCGCGCCTCAAAGCTGTCGCCGCGCGGCGTGGTCAGCGTCGCCACCAGCGACCAGTATTCGCGCGGAACGAATTTTTCGATCTCGAGTTCGCGGTCGCAGACCAGCCGCAGCGCGACCGACTGCACGCGGCCTGCCGAGCGCGCGCCCGGCAGCTTGCGCCACAGTACCGGCGAGAGCGTGAAGCCGACCAGATAATCCAGCGCGCGGCGCGCCATATAGGCGTCGACCAGCGCGCCGTCGATCTGGCGCGGCGCCTTCATCGCATCGGTCACGGCCTGCTTGGTGATGGCGTTGAACACCACGCGCTCGATCTTTTGATCTTTCAGCGCGCGCTTTTCTTTCATCACCTCCAGCACGTGCCAGGAGATCGCTTCGCCCTCGCGATCAGGGTCGGTTGCGAGAATCAGGCGGTCGGCGCCCTTCAGCGCCTTGGCGATGTCGTTGAGTCGGCCGGCCGCCTTCGGGTCAACCTCCCAGATCATCTGAAAATTCGCGTCCGGATCGACGGAACCATTTTTAGCGGGGAGGTCGCGGACATGGCCGAACGAGGCCAGAACCTCGTAGGAGGCGCCCAAATACTTGTTGATAGTCTTGGCTTTCGCCGGCGACTCCACGATGACGATATTCATGTCATTCCAATGGCTTACGGGAAAAGATAAAGGCGGGTTCCGCGAGACTCGCGGCCCACCGATTGGACCCGAACATGGGTGGTGAGGCGGCCCCTGTCAAATCTACAAATGCCGTTAGGGAACCTTTTGGGGTCGACTTATATCTGTGGAGTTGCGAAATACGCCCTAGAGTTGCGCCATCAAAGGGGTTATTTCTGGGCAATACTTTGTGTCGCGTTAGGATGCAAATTTTTTGAGCAAGGCTGCAGGCGGCCGGAAGCGAAAAGCTTCAGGCAAGCGTCGGAAATCGCCAACCGATGAACGAAGCGATCAACGAGGCGAGGAGGGCGGCCCCGACGAGGCCGTTGCCTTTATAGCGGAGACCGTTGCCGAACTGGTCAAGCTGGCGGAGCGCCATCGGCTGGAGGTGCTCAGTCATCTGCTTGGCATGGCGCAACTCGAGGCGGAAGAGCGCCTGCGCACAAGGAGCAAACACAAGCTGTCGTGAGTGCGCACCTCGTTTACCTCGCCCCGCTTGCGGGGAGAGGTCGGATCGCCATCGGCGATCCGGGTGAGGGGGTACCGGTCTATCAATTGGCGGTGGTGCTCGCGGCGGCCCCTCACCCCAACCCTCTCCCCGTAAGAATGTTCAGAACGGGAGAGGGAGAAGAATCCGATTAGGCTATAGCCCGCCTGCCTTGCTTGCCCGCCGGCCGCGGCTTCAGCGCGGTATCGTCCATACCCAATAGCCGCCCGTCCTGCGAATGGAGTTCGAGCTTGCGAACCAGCCGGCCCTTCTCCTTGTCGACGAGGATGGTGGCGATCTCTTCCGGGCGCTCGTCGAACTCCTCGCTCCATTGCCGCAAAGCGACCAGGATCGGGAAGACGCCGCGCCCCTTCGGCGTCAGCAGATATTCCTGATACGCGCTGCCGTCGGCGGCGGGCGCGGTCTGCAGGATGCCCTGGTCGACCAGCGCGCGCAGCCGCACCGTGAGGATGTTCTTGGCGAGGCCCAGCTTCTTCTGGAATTCGCTGAAGCGGCTGACCCCGAACAGCGCTTCGCGAATGATTAGAATCGACCACCAATCTCCGATCGCATCCAGCGCGCGCGCGACTGGGCAGTCATCGTGTTCAAAGCTGGTCCGTTTCACCATGGCGGCTCCGTCGAAAACGCGCTGCGCGTAGATCACAGTCTTGTGCAGTTGCAATATTAAACCAGATGCCCTAGGTAGGCAACCTAGTTTAATAATGCAACCATTGGAGGCGGCCATGAGGCTCGCAAACAAGACGGCGTTGATCACAGGGGGCAACAGCGGCATCGGGCTTGCGACCGCAAGACTGTTCGTGGCCGAGGGGGCCAGGGTCGCCATAACAGGGCGCAACAAGGAGACGCTGGAAGCGGCTGCGAAAGAACTTGGTCCGAATGCGCTCGCCATCGTCGCCGATGCCACCGACATCGCGGCGACGGAAGCTGCAATCAAGCAGGCGGTTGCGAAATTCGGCAAGCTCGACGTCATTTTTGCCAATGCCGGCATCGCGGGCGGTACGCCGCTTGGTGCCGCTACGCTCGAAACCTTTGAGAAGGTGATCCAAACCAACGTCACTGCCGTGTTCTTCACCGTGCAGGCCGCAGTCCCGCATCTCAACGACGGCGCCTCCATCATCCTGAACGGTTCAGTGATCTCGGTGCTCGGGAATCCCGGCTATTCAGCCTATGCGGCGAGCAAGGCCGGTGTGCGCGCAATGGCGCGGGTGATGGCGTCCGAACTCTCGCCACGCAATATCCGCGTCAACGTGGTCTCGCCGGGGGCAATCCGTACTCCGATCTGGGGCGCTGCGCTGGCGACGCCCGAAGCCGAGAAGGCATTCGAGAAGCGCATCGGCGCAACCACGCCGCTCGGCCGCATCGGGGAACCCGATCATATCTCGAAGACGGTGCTGTTCCTCGCTTCGGACGATTCCGCGCATGTGCAGGGGCAGGAACTGTTCGTCGACGGCGGCGCCACGGCCTCGCCGAGCGGCGCGCCGATCTATCGGGGGTAGGGCATATCCCGGCAATATCGAAGCCGGCCGGCGGTCTCATGATCTCGGTCGCTGGCCCGCTTCGATGCCCTGCGGCGGATTGGCGCTGAGCCAGAACGCGCATTGAACCATGGGTTTGGCTGTTGGAGATTTCGAGGCAGGAGTCTCGCAACCAAAAACGGGTGGGTGCAACCGTGCCGAAAACCACTGGCATCTCCTCGACCCCGGCGGAAAATTCGGACACCGCGCAATTTGTTTCGATCGCGCTGTTTTCCGGTGTCGGTCTCCTGGTCTCCTTGATTATCGTGCTGCTGCGCATGAACGGCGTCTTCTGATTTGAGCGGCTGCCGTCGGGCGGCGACGGCAGCCGCCATTGCCTCAACTCAGGCGGCGTTCAGATCGCCTGCGGCTTTCAGCGCGCCGGCCACGGCCTTTTCGCGATGTTCGGGACCGACCTGGATGCCGTCGGCGGAAATGAATTCCGGATTCTTGATGCCGATGAAGCCGAACACCCAGCGCAAATAGGTTTCCAGGTGCTCGCCGACCGCGGCCGGCGTGCCGGGGCCATAGAAGCCGCCGCGCGAGATCGCGACGATGACGCGCTTGTTGCCGGCCAGACCTTCGACGCCTTGCGCGCCGTACTTGAACGTCTTGCCCGCGACCAGGATGCGGTCGATCCAGGCCTTGAGCTGGCTTGGAATCGTGAAGTTGTACATGGGGGCGCCTATCACGACGGTGTCTGACGCCAGAAACTCTTCCAGCACGATCTGGCCAGCGGCGATGTCAGCCTGCAGGCCGGCCTCTGGCGTCGCCCCTTGGCCGGCGGCGAGGTGGGAGCCAGATAGATGGGCCAGCGGTGTGAGCGTGAGGTCACGATAGCTGACCTCAAGGCCCGGATTGGAATTGCGCAGCCTTTCGACGATGGCGGCGGAAACCTGGCGGCTGACCGAGTGGGGCCCGAGAACGCTGGAGTCGATGTGCAGAAGTTTCATGGTTGGTGTCACCCTTTGGTATAGATTTGTAACTGGCGCTATATGAGTGACCGTGGCAAAACCCTGCAAGAACGCACATTTTTTACACCCGAGCACAGCCATGAGACCCGAGCACAAGATTGTGCCTGCCTTTCCACCCGGTCCTCACCTCGACAGTGACTGCCGCGGCGCGGCCTCCGTCCTGGCGCGCGTCGGCGACAAATGGAGCGTGTTCGTGATCATGATGCTCGGCGATGGCCCGAAGCGCTTCAACGAGATCAAGCGCATGATCGGCGGCATCTCGCAGCGGATGCTGACGCTGACGCTGCGCGGACTCGAACGGGATGGTCTCGTGACGCGAACGGTGTTTCCGACCATTCCGCCGCGGGTAGACTATGAATTGACCGATCTCGGGCGCGGCTTGTCCACGCCAGTGAAGGCGCTCGGCAAGTGGGCCATCGAGCATCAGCCGGAGATCCAGCGTGCGCGGACCAAGTTCGACGCGCGCGACAGCAAGGCTTGATCAGACTATTGACACCAGCCCGCCGCCATGGCGCTCCAGCCGGCCGGCCAGTTCGAGCTCCAGCAGCACCGTGCGCACGATGCTGGGCGAGAGGCCCGACATCCGGATCAGATCGTCGAGGCTGACCGGGCTCGGCCCGAGCAGCGTCACGATGCGTGCGCGCACGCCCGGATCGATGTCGAAATCGAGTGGCTCGTCATCGCCCTCGCGCGCCTCGAGCACGACCGGCCGCTCCATGATCGGCCCCACCGCGTTGATGACGTCACTGGCTTCCGTAACCAGGGTTGCACCCTGCTTGATCAAATCATTGGTGCCGGCGGCGCGCGGGTCGAGCGGTGAGCCGGGCACCGCGAACACTTCGCGGCCCTGTTCGGCGGCCATCCGCGCCGTGATCAGCGATCCCGAGCGATGCGCGGCTTCGATCACGACGACGCCGAGCGACGCGCCCGAGATCAGGCGGTTGCGCCGGGGAAAATCGTGGGCGCGCGGCACATGGCCGAGCGGCATTTCGGAAATCGCGCCGCCTTGATCGAGCAGGGCGGCGAGCAAGTCGCCGTGCTCCGGCGGATAGATCCGGTCGTGACCGCCGGCCAACACCGCGACTGTGCCGCTTTCGACCGTCGCGCGATGCGCGGCCTGATCGATGCCGCGCGCCAGGCCTGAGATGACGACGAAGCCGGCCTCGCCAAGCTCGCGCGCCAACTGGCCGGCGAATTTCAGCCCGGCCCCGGAAGCGTTGCGCGAGCCGACGATCGCGATTATCGGCCGGATCAGGACGTCGGGCGCGGCGCGCACACGCACGCCGAGCAAAGGAGGCGCATCCTCAAGCGTCGCCAGCCGCGGGGGATAGGCGGCTTCGCCGGGCGCGACCAGCGTGACGCCGATCCTTTTCGCCGCGGCGATCTCGGCCCGCGCTTGCTCCTCGCTGCAGATGCGCCCTGAACGCGCGGCACCGCCGCGGCGCGCCAGATCGGGCAACCGCTCCAGAGCCGCGCGCGCGTTACCGAAATGATTGAGGAGCGAATAAAAGGTTCGCGGCCCGACATTGTCGCTGCGGATCAGCCGCAGCCGGTCGATCCGGTCGGTCTCGGTGAGATGGGGCGTGAGTTGTGTCCGGTCATGCATGCGGGTAGCAGCATTGCCCAACCTGAGATTGTGATCAACCTGTTTGATTGTGATGGGTGTTACGCTTGCTCCATGCCAAGGCCCTCCGTAACCTGCGTCCTCATCACAGGAATGCCTTCATGATCTCACTCGCCGAACTTCAGCGCCGCATCGATGCCGGCGAACTTTCACCCGACGACGCCATCGCGCAGTCGCTCGCAGCAACCAGTGCGCATGAAAAGTCCATCGGCGCCTTCGTTTGCCGGGACGAAAATCCGCGCGCGCAAAGCGCCGGGCCGCTGCGCGGCATTGCGGTCGGCATCAAGGACATCATGGATACGGCGGATTTCCCGACCGAGATGGGCTCGCCGATCTACCGGGGATATCGGTCGCGCGGCGATGCGGCTGTGGTAATGATGCTGAAGCAGGCGGGCGCAACCATCGTGGGCAAGACCACGACCACGGCATTCGCCTCCGTGGATCCGACACCGACGCTCAACCCGCACAACCACGGCCACACGCCCGGTGGATCGTCATCGGGTTCGGCGGCGGCGGTGGCGGCCGGCATGATCCCGCTCGCGCTGGGAACACAGACCGGCGGCTCGGTGATCCGGCCGGCCTCATTCTGCGGCGTCGCCGCGATCAAGCCGTCGTACCGCCTGCTGCCGACGGTCGGCGTGAAGTGCTATTCGTGGACGCTCGATACGGTCGGCCTGTTCGCTGCCGGCGTCGACGACGTGGCGCGCGGGCTTGCCGCTATGACCGGCCGGCCTGAATTGTTGCTGCCATCAAGCATTCCGACGCCGCGCATCGGCATCGTGACGCAGGATTTCGCCGGTGCGCCGGAGGTGTCGGGCGGGGAGGCGCTGCAGATTGCGGCGCGCGCGGCGGAACGCGCCGGCGCTACTGTGCATGGGGTTGATTTGCACGAAATCGTTGCGGAGGCGTGGCAGGCCCATTCGGTGATCCAGGAATTCGAGGCGCATCAGGCGCTCGCCTGGGAGTACCGCGAAAACTACGACGCGATGGCGCCGCTGTTGCGCGCACGGCTCGACGAAAGCAAGGGGACGGCACCGGCCGCCTATGACGAGGCCATGGGTGTTGCGAGCCGCGCCAGACACGCACTGGCGAAAGTGTTCGAAGAGGTCGATGTGCTGCTGACCTTGTCGGCGCCCGGCGCTGCGCCACAGGGTTTGGATTCGACCGGTGACGCCCGTTACAACCGGCTATGGACGCTGATGGGCGTGCCCTGCGTCAATGTTCCCGCGCTCATCGCGGACGGTGGCTTGCCGGTCGGCGTGCAGGTGATTGCACGATACGGCGCCGATGCCGAAGCGCTGGCGGCGGCGCGGTTTGTGGAGGTGGCTCTGCGGCGGAAGTGGCGCTAATTCGCCCCGATCCGTCCCTCAGTCCCGGCCTGCAACCGCCTGATGTTCTCGCTGTGCTTCCAGAACAGGAGCAGCGTCAGCACGACGAACAGTGACGCCAGCGCCGGGTGGCCGAACCACCACAGGAACAGCGGCGTGACGAAGGCTGCGACCAGCGCCGAGAGCGAGGAGTACCGAGTGGTGACGGCGGTGGCGAGCCAGATCAGGCAGAACATCAGGGCTGCCGGCCAGAACAGGCCGATCAGCACGCCGATATAGGTGGCAACGCCCTTGCCGCCGTTGAATTTGAGCCAGACCGGGAAAAGGTGGCCGAGGAAGGCGCCGAGCGCGGCCAGCATCGCCGCATTGGCGCCGCCGTAATAGCCGGCGATGATGACCGCGATCGTGCCCTTGAGCATGTCGCCGATCAGGGTGGCCGCGGCGAGGCCCTTGCGGCCGGTGCGCAGCACGTTGGTGGCGCCGATATTGCCGCTTCCGATCGAGCGCAGATCCTGCGTACCGGCAAGCTTGGTCAGCACCATGCCGAACGGGATTGAGCCGAAGAGATAGCCGAGCAGGAAGGCGACGATGAGGAATGCGTCAGACATGGCGGTAGCTCCCACCGCGGCCCGTTTCGCACGAATCAGACATGTTCATAGACCGTCCGCCCGCCCACGATAGTACGCACGACGCGCCCCGAGAAGCGGGCTTCATCGAACGGCGTGTTCTTGCACTGCGATTTGAGGTCGGCGGGATCGAGCACCCATGGCGTATCGGGATCGATCACGACGACGTCGGCCGGGGAACCCGCGCGCAGCGAGCCGCCGGGCAGGCCGAGCAGTTCCGCAGGCCGGGTCGACATCGCCCGGATCAGCGTCTTGAAATCCATCTCGCCATTGTGAATCAGCCGCAGCGCCGCCGGCAGCATGGTCTGCAACCCGACCGCGCCGGCAGCGGCCTCGGCAAACGGCAGCCGCTTGACCTCGACGTCTTGCGGGTTGTGGTCGGACATCACGACGTCGACCAGGCCGGAGGCGAGGGCGGCGACCAGCGCGAGGCGGTCCTCCTCGGTGCGCAGCGGCGGCGACAGTTTCAGGAAGGTCCGATAGGGACCGATATCGTTTTCGTTCAGCGTGACATGGTTGATCGACACGGAGGCGCTGACGTAGAGGCCGGCGTCGCGCGCGCGCTTGAGGATTTCCAGCGACTCCAGCGAGGACAGCGAGGCGGCGTGATAGCGCCCGCCGGTCAGCGCCACGAGGCGCATGTCGCGCTCGAGCATCACGGCTTCGGCCGCATTGGGAATGCCGGCCAGGCCGAGCCTCGCTGCGAACTCTCCCTCGTTCATCACGCCTTCGCCGACCAGATCAGGATCCTCGGTGTGGTGCACGATCAGCGCGTCGAAATCACGGGCATAGGTGAGTGCCCGGCGCATCACCTGCGCGTTAGTGACGCTCTTGTCGCCATCGGTGAAGGCCACCGCGCCGGCGGCCTTCAACAGCCCGATCTCCGTCATCTCCTGGCCGCCCAGGCCTTTTGTCAGCGCGGCCATCGGGTGGATGTTGACGATCGCGGTGTCACGGGCACGGCGCAGCACGAAGTCCACCGTCGCCGAATTGTCGATGACGGGCGAAGTATCCGGCTGGCAGATGATGGTGGTGATGCCGCCGGCGGCAGCCGCCTGGCTGGCGGAGGCAAAGGTTTCGCGGTGGCTGGCGCCGGGCTCGCCGACAAAGGCGCGCATGTCGATCAGCCCGGGGGCGACGATCTTGCCGGCGCAATTGATAATGTCGGTGCCTTCGGGCACGCCGGCCGCGCCGATGCCGCGCTTGGAGTCGCGGATCGTACCGTCGGCAATCAGGACGTCGCCGGGCCCGTCGAAATCCCGGGAGGGATCGACGACGCGGGCATTGGCGAGCAGAATGGGGCGTCGATCAGTCAGCATGGTCTCACGCGTTCGGCAGGTTGCGGGCGAGCGCTTCGAGCACCGCCATCCGCACCGCCACTCCCATTTCCACCTGTTCGCGGATCAGCGATTGCGCGCCGTCCGCCACGATCGAGTCGATCTCCACACCGCGATTCATCGGCCCCGGATGCATCACCAGCGCATCCGGTTTGGCGTAAGCCAGTTTCTTCTGGTCGAGACCGAAATAATGGAAATACTCCTGGCTCGACGGCACGAAGGAGCCGTTCATGCGCTCGCGCTGCAGCCGCAGCATCATCACGATATCGGCACCATTGAGGCCCTCGCGCATGTCGCGCGCGACCTCGACGCCCATCCGCTCGATGCCGCGCGGCAACAGCGTGGAGGGGGCGACGACGCGGACGCGAGCGCCCATGGTGTTGAGCAAGAGGATATTGGAGCGCGCCACGCGGGAATGCATCACGTCGCCGCAGATCGCGATCACGAGCCCTTCCAGCCGGCCTTTATTCCGGCGGATGGTCAGCGCGTCCAAGAGCGCCTGGGTCGGATGCTCGTGGGCGCCGTCGCCGGCATTGATCACGGAACCGTCAACCTTGCGCGCCAGAAGTTCCACCGCGCCGGAGGCGTGGTGCCGCACTACCAGGATATCCGGGTGCATGGCGTTGAGCGTCACCGCGGTGTCCATCAGCGTCTCGCCCTTGCGGATCGAGGATGAGGATACCGACATGTTCATGACGTCGGCGCCGAGCCGTTTCCCCGCCAGTTCGAACGAGGATTGGGTGCGGGTCGAGGCCTCGAAAAACAGGTTCACCTGGGTGCGACCGCGCAAGGAAGTGCGCTTTTTGTCCACCTGGCGGTTGAGCTCGACATATTCCTCGGAAAGGTCGAGCAGGCCGGTAATATCGGCAGCGGAAAGTCCCTCGATTCCCAGCAGATGCCGGTGACCGAGGACGAAGGTCGATTTCGATGCAGGGGTCATTAAAGCCTTGCTATAGGCAGAGATGCCATGCAGGGCAAGCGTCAAATCCGGCGTCCGGACTTATCCACTAGCGCTTCGGCGGCAGGGTAGACGGCCGGACGGTAGGCCCTGACGAGCGATTCAGCTAGGATGGCGCACGGTGCATCGGGCTGGGCAAAACGTGCGGCATTTCATTCAATGCATCCGGATCGCTTCGCGGATGCTGGCGGGTACCATCGCCTGCCTCGCAGGGATAGCAGCCACGCCGGCCATGGCCGAGAAGCGCGTTGGCCGGCAACAGATACATGGATACCGCGATCACGAAGCTGGTGGTCAGTTCGGAGCGGGTGCAGTGATCCGCACGAGTAAGGAAGTGAGAGCGCGCATAGTGCTCACGGCCATATTGGCGGCAAGCTGTCTCACGGGCACCGCTGCGCAGGCGCAGAAGTTGCCGTCCGGTTTCGTCTATCTGCGCGACGTCGATCCGACCATCATCCAGGATCTGCGTTACGCCGGCTCCAACAACTTCGTCGGCCGTCCGCTCAGGGGCTATGAGGCGCCCGAATGCGTGGTGAAGCGCGAGGTTGGCGCGCTGCTGAAGAGCGTTCAGGACGAGCTCGCGCTGCAGAACCTGTCGCTGAAGATGTTCGATTGCTACCGGCCGACGCGCGCGGTTGCCGACATGGTGGCCTGGTCGCGCGATGGCAAGGAGACGGTGGCCGGAAAACGCTACAACCCGTCGTTCAGCAAGGACGACCTGTTTCGGCTCGGCTACATCGCCGAACGCTCCGGTCATTCCACCGGCGCCGCGCTCGATCTCACGCTGGTCGATTTGAAAGCCGACAATTCGGCCACCTTCAATTCCACCAAGGACTATGGCGACTGCACCGCCAACGTGAACCTTCGCGCGCCGGACGGCAGCGTCGACATGGGCACGGGCTACGACTGTTCCGACGTCAAGTCGCACACGGCGGCGAAATCCATCACCGCAGCCCAGCGCCGCTGGCGGGAGAAGCTGGTTCAGGTGATGGCGCGGCGAGGATTTGTAAACTATTCGAAGGAGTGGTGGCACTTTTCGCTGCCCGGGGCGGGCAGGCAGGCCTATGATTTCCCGATCACCCAGCGGAAGTAATTCACGGGTTCCAGGACCAGCCATGAGCCAGGCAGCATTCGCGACCCACGAGGTCTTCAACCAGTCGCCGCCGTTCGAAGATATCGATCTCTATGCGGTCGACCGGCCGCTGGTCGAGGCGGTCGCCGCCAATGGCGGGGCTTCGGCCGAGGGCGAACTGTCGGAGTTCGGCAAGCATTGGGGCTCGGCGGCGATGGCGGAACGCGGCCGCGTCGCCAACGAGAACACGCCGAAACTGCGGACGTCCGATGCGCGCGGCAACCGGCGCGACGAGGTCGAGTTTCACCCGGCCTATCACGAGCTGATGGCGCGTAGTGCACATGCGGGCGTGCACAATTCGACGTGGACGGCCGACGGCAAGCCCGCCGGCGGGGCGTCGGAGGTGATACGCGCGGCGAAATTTTATATCGCCTCGCAGGTCGAGACCGGGCATCTCTGCCCGGTCACCATGACGCGGGCCTCCGTCGCCGCGCTGGCGGAACAGCCCGATCTGCTGGCCAGGGTGATGCCGGTGCTGGGCGCGCGATCCTACGATCCGGCGTTTGCGCCGTGGTGGACCAAGCGCGGCATGACGCTTGGCATGGGCATGACCGAGAAGCAGGGCGGCACTGACGTGCGCTCCAACATGACGCGCGCGGAGCGCGATGGCGGCGCCTACCGTATCACCGGGCATAAATGGTTCATGTCGGCGCCGATGTGCGACGCCTTCTTGGTGCTGGCGCAGGCCGAGGAGGGATTGAGCTGCTTCCTGATGCCGCGCTTTGCGCCGGATGGGTCGATCAACGCGATCCGGTTCCAGCGCCTGAAGGACAAGCTCGGCAACCGCTCCAACGCGTCGTCCGAAGTCGAGTTTCACGGCGCCTATGCCGAGCGCATCGGCGCCGAGGGCAAGGGCATCCGCACCATCATCCAGATGGTGCAGTTGACGCGGCAGGATTGCGCGATTGCGTCCGCCGGCCTGATGCGATCGGGCCTCGCACATGCGCTGCATCACGCGCGGCATCGCAGCGTGTTCCAAAAACATCTCGCCGATCAGCCGCTGATGCAGGCGGTGCTGTCGGACATGGCGCTGCATGTCGAGGCCACGGTCGCGCTGGTGATGCGGCTCTGCCGGTCGTTCGATCGCGCGCCCGTTGACGCCAAGGAGGCCGCCTATATGCGGCTGCTGACGCCCGCCATCAAATACTGGGTTTGCAAGAGCGCGCCGGGCTTTCTCTATGAGGCGATGGAGTGCCTCGGCGGCAATGGTTACGTCGAGGAGGGCATTCTGGCGCGGCATTACCGGGAGGCGCCGGTCAATGCGATCTGGGAAGGCTCCGGCAATGTGATGTGCCTCGACGTCCTCCGTGCGCTGTCGCGTGAGCCGGAAGTGGCGTCCAGCATCGTGCATGAACTGACCGGCGAGACGCTTGGATTACCTGGCGCGGGTGAGGTCATCACCTTTATCGGCAAGGCGTTCCGGCGGCCGGACAGCGAGCGTGTGGCGCGGCTGGCGGTCGAAAGGCTGGCGCTGCTGGCGGCTTCTGCCGCGCTCAATGCCGTGTCGTCGCGGCATGCACATTTGTTCGCAGCCACGCGCCTTGCCGGGAATCACGCCGGCATGTACGGCGCGGTGGACCTGGCCCATGGCGACATAAGCGGCCTGCTGAAGCGCGCGCTGCCGTGAATACGTATCATCCGTCATGGCCCCGGCCGTCCACGTCCTTTGTTTCCGCGCGGAAGCGAGACGTGGATGCCCGCCATGACGACACCTGGAAAGTTGATTGATGGACTCCCTCACTTCCGCCAGCCCGATCGAAGTTCCGCCCGCGATCCCCGATCAGCGGCCGCCACGCGTCTGGAAATTCTGGGGTACGACGCTGTGGGGCCTGTTCATCTTCGCCGCGATGTTCCTCGGCCAGGTCGCTGTCATCGTCTACTTCGTGCTGCGGCAGGGCGGGTCGTTCGATGTCGCCGAAGCGATCCGTGTCGTCGGCAGCGGCCTGACCATCTCGCTCTCGGTCATCCTGGGATTGCCCGCCGTGCTATTGGCGACATGGATCGCGATCCGTCCGACGCGCATATCTTTTACCGATTATCTGGCGCTGCGCTGGACCTCATGGCGCAATTTCTTCATCGGCGTCGCGGCCCTGGCCATCCTTGTCGGCGTCTGGGACCTGCTGTCGCGGGCGCTCAGACGCGAGGTGACGCCGGGCTTCATGGGCGAGGTGCTGAAATCCGCGCAGGCCGACGGCGCGCTGTGGCTTCTGGTGATCGCGTTCTGCGTCGCCGCGCCGATGTGGGAAGAGATATTCTCGCGCGGGTTTCTCTACCGCGGCTGGTCGGAATCAAAGCTCGGCGTCGCCGGCGCCATCTTCCTGTCGTCGCTGGCCTGGACCTCGCTGCATCTGCAGTACGACTGGTTCTTCTTCGGCGAGGTGTTTTCGATCGGCGTGCTGCTGGGCTATCTCCGCTACCGCATGAACTCCACCTGGCTGACGATCGTCCTGCACGGCATCAATAATCTGGCCGCGACGATCCAGACGTTCTGGCTGGCGGGATCGGGCTAGCACATCGCAGCGAGCGCAATCGCGATCGGCATCGTCACCGCCGCCAGAATCGTCTGCAGGGTGATGATCTGCGCCAATAGCGGTGCGTCGCCGCCCATTTGCCGGGCCAGCACGTAGGCGCTTGACGCCGTAGGCACCGCCGAACAGACTGTCACGACCGCGAGGTTGGAATCGGCAAGTCCGAATTGCAACGCCAACGCGACCGCGATCACCGGCATCAGCACCAGCTTGAGGAACACCGCGACGCCGGCGGCAAGGCTCGGCCTGAACAGGCCTTCGAGATGCAGGCCGGCGCCGGTTACCAGCAGCCCGATGGCGAGCGAGGAGCGGCCGAGCGCATCCGCCACCTCGTGCCAGAGTTTGGGCAGCGGAATATGCATGACGTTGAGCGCCAGCCCGATCGCGCAGGCCCAGATCAGCGGATTGCTCAATACCGTCACGACAATCGAACCGGCCGAGCGCTTTTCCGGCGAGGCGTAATGGGCAAGCACCGCGACACTGAGCACGTTGACCAGCGGGATGATGGCGACCATCGCGACGGACGCCAGCGCCAGCCCGAGGTCGCCGAACAGACTGCCGGAGACGGCGAGCGCCACATAGGTCTGCCAGCGCGTCGCGCCCTGGAAGATCGAGGTAAAGGCGGGACCATCGACTGCGGCGCGGGCGAGCAGGGGACGCAGCGCAAGACACAGCAGTGACATCGCGAGCGCCGACAGTAGCAGCGCGCCTCCGACGCCGGCCAGCGGCACCCTGGTGAGGTCGGCCTTCACCAGCGTCTGGATCAGCAGGACCGGAAGCAGCACGTAGTAGGTCAGCCGTTCCAGCCCATGCCACTGCGCCTCAGGCCGTATCAAGGTCCGCTTCAGGAAGAAGCCGAGCACGATGAGAAAAAACACCGGCAGTAGCGCCGCGCTGATGACCGCCATGCTTAAGCGTCCCTGCGCAGCTTTGTCAGCCGGTCCAGCGCACCCTGCAGGATGAAGATCGCGGCATGCTCGTCGATCACCTCGGCGCGGCGGGCGCGGGAAACGTCCATGCCGATCAATTCACGCTCAACGGCAGCCGTCGAGAGCCGCTCGTCCCACAGCGCGATGGCAAGACCGGTGAGGCCAGAAAAATTACGGGCAAAGGCCCGGGTCGATTGCGCACGCGGCCCCTCGCTGCCGTCCATGTTGATGGGCAGGCCGAGCACAAAGCCGACCGCGTTGCGTTCGCCCGATATCGCCAGGAGCCGCGCCGCATCGGCCTTGAAGGCCTTGCGCTTGATGGTCTCGACGCCGGTCGCCAGCCGCCGGTCGGGGTCGGACACGGCGACGCCGATGGTCTTGGTGCCGAGATCGAGGCCGATCAGGGCACCGCGCTCGGGCCAATGCGTGACAGCTTCGATCAGGGGAAGGATGGGGGCGGGCATGACCCCGCATAACACCGGCCCGTCATGCGCGCAAAGCCGATCACGGCGTGGCGTCCATGCGAGAACGCCACGCCGCCTGCAGATGTGGTGTTACCGGATCGCGACCGGGTTGATCATGCTCTGCACGCCGCCTTTGAACCGCGGCTGGCCGAGCACGAACAGGAACTCATAGGCCTTGTCCTTGGCCAGTTCGGCCGTGTCCATGTTTTCGAGGATGTAGGTCCCGTTCATCGGCAACAGGATCTGGTGCACCTCGAAGATGTTCTTGGTCTCGAACGGGACCGCTTCGAGACCCCACGTATCTGCACCGATGGCAACCACGCCCTTGCCGGCGAGGTACTTGGCTCCTTCGACGCCGAGCCCGGGTTCGCCGGCGCCAAAGCGCTTGTCGTCCTTGCCGATCAGGCTCAGCCAGCCGGTGTGGAAGATCACGACGTCGCCCTGGCGGATTTCGACGCCCTGCTTCTTCGCAACTTCCTCGATCTCCTTGGTGTTAAAGGCGGTGCCTTCCTTGACCACGTCGGTACCGTAATGAGCCGCCATGTCGAGCAGCACGCCGCGCGTCACCATCGGCGGGATCTTTTCGACACCGAGCTTTTTCAATCCGGTGGGATCGGCGAAATCGAGCAGCTTGTTGCCGTTGTAATAAACGTGCTCGACGCCGATATGGCCGAGGCCGTCGAGCTGGCTGCCGACGCCGACCCAGCCCTCGATGATGTCGTCATTATAGGTGGTCTTACTCGGTCCCAAGCCGGGAATGCCGGCCTGACCGGGCTGCACCACCGTAATCTTGAAGGATCGAGGAGGGTAGGCCGGAGTCTTGGTGTCGTCGGGAATGCCGAGCGCGTAGGTCTTGCCGGTCTTGACCAAACCCGCCGCCTTCACGACGAGCTCAGGCTTCATGTAATTGGCGGCGCCGATCTCGTCGTTCGGTCCCCATTTCGAATTGGTCCAATCCTGAGCGCTTGCCGTTCCGACCGTACCGAACAAGGCAACAGAACAGCTCAATACGAATGCAAGGCGCATCGCAGTCCCTCCCAGATGTTGACGTTATGGTTTTTGGCAACTAGCGCCTCATACTAACGTCGCAGCGCGCAGCGCTTCAGTTGGCTTGAAAACAATCGCCGTAGCGCGGAAGCGTGCAGCGCAAAGCGGCTTGTTGCGAAAATATGGCGAAGTCGTTTCGCAGGGCGGAACGAAAAGTGGAGTGAGAAGACGATGGATGCGCTTAGCCTGTTCGGCCTGTTCGCAGTGACCG